>CAYFSP010000001.1:0-141151 GCA_964345925.1 uncultured Gallicola sp.
GTGGATGAACATACAAGAGTAATATATAAATTGATTTAAATTTAAATAAAAAAGTAGACAAAGTCTACTTTTTTTGCTATCTATTTACTTTGAGATTTTTTATAATTTTCCCTAGCGCTTTCCAATGCTTTTACAGCGTCATTTATATTATACCAACCACCAATTTCAACTTCTTTATCTTCCAATCTCTTATATTCTTTAAAGAAATGTTCAAATTCTCTTTCAGTGTGACTACTTAAATCTCCTAATGAAAATACTTCATCATATCTAGGATCATGAATAGGCACGGCAATAAGCTTTTCATCATTTCCTTTATCATCGGTCATTTGGAACATTCCTATTATCCTTGCCTCAACAAGGCATCCAGGAAAAGTTGGGTTTTTCATAAGTACTAAAATATCTATAGGGTCTCCATCACCAGATAATGTTTCTGGTACAAATCCATAATCTGCAGGATAAAACATTGGAGAAAATAAACATCTGTCTAATTTCATTACGTTTTTTTCATGATCGAATTCATATTTATTGCTACTGCCTTTTGGAATTTCTATTATTGCATCAACAAGCAATTTTTCATCAACTATTGGTTTAACCATACTAGCCTCCTAAATTAATATAAACATATTATACTATAAATTTTGATACATATGTTAAAATATAGTTAAGGAGTAATAAATGAAGAATATTGATATTGCAATAAGTAAATTGGGTTTATACAAACTGGTAGTTGTTTCAGATTATGAGGTGGTTTTCAATAGTGAAAAAAATGGAATAGTACCAATGTATGATTTATATAATAAAAGGTTAAATGGCAGAATTTATATAGCTGATAGATTTATTGGATCTGGTGCAGCGAGACTCATACTTGGTTTAAAAGCAGATATAATCGAAGTATTTAGTTATATAATTTCTAAAGATGCTTTGGAACTTTTAAGAAATAAAAATATAGTTGTGAACTATGATAAAATCGTGGAAAAAATACTTAATAGAACAGGCGATGATATATGTCCAGTGGAGAAGATAAGTAAAAATAACGATGATTTTAATATTTTTTATGATGAACTTAAAGAGTTTTTAATTAAGACAAATCAAATAGAGGTTTAATATGAAATTAGATATGTTTCAATTTATAGAGTCTGCAGTAGAGTATATTAATGATAAGAAAAATTTCATTAAATTTGTAGCAGAGGAATGTAATAGTTTTTTTTATGATTTATTAAAAGATAATGATTTTTTTCTAAATGTTAATCACAGGGTGAAATCAGATAATAGCATTAAAGAAAAAATGTTAAGACAAAATGTATTTAATAAATTAAATCATCCTAGGAAAGTCTTTTCTACTCTAAATGATATTGTTGGAGTAAGAATAGAATGTAGATTTAATAGTGATGAAAAAATGATCTTCAATAGAATAAAAGAAGAGTTCGATATTAAAGGAGACGATGGTTTCTTTAGATCGGAAAAAGATGAACATATATATTTGAAGATGAATGAAAAACAGCCTCAGTTTCAAAAAAATGGTTTTGAAATATATAAAATAGATGGTATTTACATTGATGGAAATGAAGAATTGTTTTTTGAACTTCAAATAAAATCCATGGTAAATGTATTTTGGGGTGAAATCGATCATAGAATACTTTATAAGAATTTTAATTACATGGTAACAGAAGATTTAATTAGAAATATTATGTATTCCATAAAGAGTAATTTGGAGATGGTAGATAGTCAACTCAATACCATATATATGAAATTACAGGATTTAGAAGAGTCCAATTCCGAGAATACAAAGTCTCAATTAAAATCAATACTTTCAAAATCATTACATGATACATATATATTAAAATTAAAAAATGAAACAGGATTGTTAATTGACTTAAAGTTAATTTCAGATCTTGTTATAGATTTCTTCTTTTCATTATTAGAGATTGACGATGATTATAATTTGGATAGTAGAGTTATTGAAATTTTTGATACTATTAATCAATTAAATAGAAAAAGAATAGTATTTGGAGAAAATATTGATATTGGTCCTATTAAATATCGTAATAATATAAATGAAAAATTAGGTGAAGTTATAAAAGAAGCGGTAAATAACGATTTTAGATGGAATTTATTGATGAATATGATATTTGATATTTCAAAGGATGAAGATGATAAAGTATTTTTAGAGTTTATAAATTACTTGGTACATATTGTTAGCAGAAGGGTATCGAAAGTTGTAGATATTTTACCTTTAAAGAAAAAGGATATAAATAATTTAAACTACGATATATTAAATGTAATATTTGATTTATATTGTAAGGATTTGGATACTAATTACTTTGATATAGATGAAATGAGAAAGTTAGAAGCAAATGTACATGAGTATTTAAAGATAATATCTAGACCTGAGGATCTTTTAGATCTTGATATCGATAACTTCTCTGAAATGTTAAAAAAGCAGTATAAATATATAAATAGAAATAATAAAGAGTGATTATATGGCATTGGGAATTGATATTAGCAAGATTAGTAGGTTTGAAAAATTTATTGACAATGAAAAGTTTTATAATAGAATTTTTACAAAAAATGAAATAAGATTAATAGATTCAAAGGATAATAAAAGAAAGTTAGAAGTGATATCCGGTAGGTTTTCAGGTAAGGAGTCCGTGGCAAAGGCCTTGGGAACAGGAATAGGCGCTGTAGGATTTAAGGATATAGAAATACTTTCAGAAGAAAATGGAAAACCCTTTGTAAATCTCTATAATAGAGCCTATGAGATATGGCAAGAAAAGGGATTGGGAGAATTGGAGATTTCAATTTCTCATGATGGAGATTATGTCTTCACAACAGTAAACAATAAAGAAAGACATATGAAGATAAACTCTTTAAAGGAAGTAAATAATTTACTAAAAATAAGAAGTTCTGACTCCCATAAAGGAGATTATGGAAAGGTGGCTTTAATAGGTGGAAGCAAGGGAATGTGTGGTTCAATTTATATGTCATCTATATCTTCATTAAGAACAGGGTCAGGTTTGGTATATACAGTAGTTCCAGAATCAATTTCCAATATTATGGAGATAAAATCAGTAGAAAATATAGTTATATCCGTAAAGGAGAATAATTTAAAAGATATTAGTAAACTGTTGAATAAAATAGATGCATTTGGAATAGGGCCAGGTATGGGAAATTTAGAAGAATTTGAATACATAGATTATATTATTTCAAATTTCAATAAACCAATTATTATAGATGCTGATGGATTAAATATAATTTCTGAAAACTTGGATAGAATACCTAAGGATAGAAATATTATTTTAACGCCACATGAAATGGAAATGTCAAGGCTAACTAAATTGCCAGTACCATATATACATGAAAACAGAGAAAAAGTTGCAACCGATCTGGCAAAAGAACTAGGTGTTGTAGTAGTTTTAAAAGGCAGTAAAACAGTTGTAACAGATGGAATAAGAGTATATATTAATAAAACTGGAAATTCAGGGATGGCTACAGCAGGTAGTGGGGATATTTTAACAGGAATAATCACATCATTACTTGGACAGGGATATAATATTTATGATGCATCAGTTCTTGGAGTAAGTATTCATGGGAATGCAGGAGATTTGGCAAAATATAAATTAGGTGAAGATGGAATGATAGCAAGGGATATATTAGAAAGTATTCCTGTGGCTATAAAGATTATGAGGGAGAATATTTAGTGAATAATTATCAAAGCTATGTTGAAGTCAATATGGATAATTTAATTCATAATTATAGAGAATTGAAGAAAATAAGCAATCCTGCTAAGATTTGTGCAGTGGTTAAGGCAAATGGATATGGATTAGGATCGATAACCATTGCTAAAGAATTGGAAAAAGAGGGTGTTGACTACTTAGCTGTAGCCAATGCAGGTGAAGCGATTGAAATAAGAGATAATGATGTAAAATTACCTATTCTAATTCTAGGTTATGTAAAGGATACCTATATAAAAGATGTATTAGAAAATGATTTAGAAATGACGGTTTATAATTATAAACAATGTGAGAAGATAAATGAAATTGCAAAGATGATAAATAAGGTTGCAAATATCCATATAAAATTGGATACTGGAATGAATAGGTTAGGATATTTAACTGATGATTTGGATTTAGACGAAGATATTAAGGAAATCAAAAGAATAAAAGAACTTTCAAATATAAATATAAAAGGTATATATTCTCATTTGGCAGATGCAGATGGGGAAGATTTATCATATACAAAAAAACAATATGAAAAGTTTTCCAAAATCAATAAATTGTTAGAAGATGAATTTATAAATATACCAATTAAGCATATAAGCAATGATGCTGGTGCAATTGTATGTGGCTATTATGAGGATATGATACGAATTGGAATAGGAATGTACGGTTACTATCCTTCTAATTTTGTAAAAAAAGTGAATAAAGTGGAATTAAAGCCTGTTGCATCTTTATTTACGACAGTGTCAAATGTAAAATATATTAACGAAGGGGACTTTGTTGGATATAATTGTACATTTCAAGCCAAGAGAAAAACTAAAGTAGCCACTTTAGCTATTGGATATGCAGATGGTTATCCAATTCAATTATCAAATAAAGGATATGTAAAAATAAAGGGAAAGAAAGCAAATATAATAGGTAAAGTATGTATGGATCAGTCTATGGTGGATATTACGGATATTGACAATGTAGAAATTGGTGATTCGGTATTATTATATGGCAGTGATGAATTTGGCGAATTACCCTTAAATGACTTAGCGAATATGTCAGATACTATAGTATATGATTTAATTTGTAGAATTACTATGAGAGTACCTAGAGTTTATAAAAGGAATAAACAAATATTTAACATAATAAACTATCTAGAACGTTGATAATTGACATATTCCATGGTATGAGTTTATAATAGTATTGCGTAGGGAAATACATATAGAAGGACAGCTTGGCTGTTAGGTGTTAAGATGAAAATTAAAAGAGGAGATATTTTCTTCGCTGACCTTAGTCCTGTTGTCGGTTCAGAGCAGGGAGGAGTTAGGCCGGTGGTTATTATACAAAACGATATTGGAAATAAATATAGCCCTACAATTATCGTAGCTGCCATCACCTCTCAACTACATAAAGCAAAATTACCAACACATATTGGTATAAATGCAGATACATATGGTTTACCTAAGAATTCTGTAATTTTATTAGAACAATTAAGGACAATAGACAAAAAAAGGTTAAGAGAAAAAATAGGTGTTTTTGATGATCGAATCATGATAAAAGTTGATGAAGGACTTAAAACATCTCTTGGGCTATAGTAAAAAAGGAAGGCATAAAGCTTTCCTTTTTTTGGTTTTTTATAAGTTAATTATACAATATTATGTTACAATTATAACATGGGAAAATTAATTGAAATAATTAGAAATAATTTGAAAAAAACTTTAATAGTTACAGCAGGATCGGTTCTTGTTGCTGTTGGTATATACTTTTTTATAATGGATCATAACATTCCAATTGGTGGCTTAAGTGGATTTGCAATAGGGGTTCAAAACCTATATCCAGAAATTCAAGTTGGATATCTTATGACAATAATTAATATAGTTTTATTTATAATATCTTATATTTTTTTAGGAAAGGAATATGTTGGTTTCACTTTATATTCCTCCTTATTAGTTTCGAATGTTATAACCATATTAGAGAATTTAGTTCCTATAAAAAATCATTTAACTGAGAATATACTTTTAAGCATGATTATAGGTGTGTTACTTTCAGGGCTTGGAGTTGCAATTGTAATAACACAAAATGCCACAACGGGAGGAACTGAGATAATTGCAAGTATAATCAACAAGTACACCAATATAGAGATAGGAAAATCTATTTTGATATCTGATTTAGCAGTTGTATTATTTGGTATGTATGCAATAGGTGTTGAAGCAGCAATGTATGGGGTAATTGGCTTAGGCCTAACTACAGTAGTTATAGATTGGTATATTTCAGGGCTTAATACAAAAATAAATATGGTTATTATAACAAAGGAATATGGAATGATAAATGAGTTTATAACTTCACATATGGATAGAGGTTCAACAATATATTATGCAAAAGGTGGTTTTTCTAAAGATGAAAAACAGGTTATACATACAGTTGTATCCAGAAAGGAATATTTTGCAATCAAGGATTATATAATAGAAATCGATCCGTTGGCATTTGTTACAATGAATTATGTAAACGAGGTTGTAGGTGAAGGTTTTACACGGGATTAATATGGATAGTATAGATAATTTTGTTGTAATATCTTTTTTGTATTAGGAGGAAAAAATGGATAGAGAAAAGAGTATGGAATTATTAAAAAAGTATAATGAAGAAAAGTTCCACATACAACATGGAATAACTGTTAGCAAGATAATGGAATACTTTGCAGAAAAAAATGGTGAAGACCCTGAATACTGGGGTGAAGTTGGACTATTACATGATATTGATTTTGAAAGATATCCAGAAGAACATTGTGTAAAAGCTGTAGACATTTTAAAAGAAAATGGATATGATGATGATTTTATAAGACATATTGTAAGTCATGGGTATGGGATTTGTACAGATGTAGAGCCAGTAGAGTATATGGAGAAGGTTTTGTTTTCAGTTGATGAACTTTCGGGAATAATTTTTGCATATTCTCTAATGCGACCATCAAAATCTGCAAAGGATATGAAACTTAAAAGTCTTAAGAAAAAATTCAAAGATAAGAGTTTTGCAGCAGGTTGTTCAAGGGATACCATTAGAAAAGGTGCAGAAATTTTAAATATTGAATTAGATGAATTATTACAGATGACTTTAGATGCAATTGCTGAAAAAGAAGATGAAATAAATAGTGAAATGAATTCAATTTAATTAATAAGTAGATAATAAATATTAGAAAGTTAGGTATAAATATGAGTGATTACAATCTATTTGACATACTTGGTCCAATTATGATTGGTCCTTCAAGTTCTCATACTGCAGGTGCTTGTAGAATTTCTAAAACAGCTAGGATAATTTCAGGAGCTGGTTTTAATAAAATTAAATTTTATTTACACGGTTCTTTTGCAGAGACGTATAAAGGGCATGGTACAGATAAAGCTTTACTGGCTGGAGCTTTAAGAATGTACCCAGACGATGAACGTTTAAAAGATTCTTTTGAAATTGCAAAAGAACAGGGATTGGATTATTCCTTTGAAAAAATAGACTTGGGAAATGTTCATCCAAATACGGTTAAAATTGAAATGTACTACCCAAATGGAACAATGAATACAGTAATAGGTTCTTCTATAGGTGGAGGAAATATTAAAATTACAGAAATGAATGGAATAAAAATCAATTTTACAAATGAATTTCCATTGTTGATAATCAGATATATAGATAAGCGTGGTATTATTGCATTTGTATCAACAGTCCTAAGTGATGCAGAGTACAATATTGAAAGTATGCATACTTCCAATGGAGAGCATGGTGTAACATTGGTGGTAGAGGTAGATAAAAATCTAGATGATGAAACAATAGAAAAAATAGAGAATAATAAAAATATTGATTTTGTTAAGCATTTGGTGAAAGGATTTTAATATGATTTATACCGCAAAGGAATTAATTGAATACTGTAATGAAAACAATAAAAGTATTGCAGATATAGTTTTACAAGAGGAAATAGATAAGTCAGGTAAAACTGAAGATGAGGTTATAGGAAAACTAAAAGAAATGTTAGACGTTATGGAAAAATCTGCTAATAAATTTCTAAAAGAAGAGAGTAAGACAGCTTTAGGCATGATAGATGGGTTCGCAAAAATAGCTTATGATTATTCTAAGAATAGTAAGCCTTTAATTGGTGAAAAAAATACTTTAGCAATGGCCATGGCTTTTTCCACATTGGAATTTAGCTCTTCAATGGGGAAGATTGTAGCTTCTCCAACAGCTGGTTCCTCTGGGATAATACCTGCAGCATTATTTAGATATAAGGCTGAAAATGAAGTTACGGATGAGAATATGATCAATGCATTATTAACAGCAGTAGGTATAGGACAGATAATAGGCAGATATTCTACATTTGCAGGAGCAGAAGGAGGATGTCAAGCAGAATGTGGTTCAGCTTCGGCAATGGCTTCGGCAGCTTTAGTTTACTTAAGAGGTGGAACAATTGAAGAGTCTCTTCATGCAGCTTCCATTACCTTTGTAAATATACTAGGACTTGTTTGTGACCCTATAGCTGGCCTTGTAGAATATCCATGTACCTTTAGAAATGCATCAGGCGTTATTAACGCTATTGCCTCAGCGGATTTAGCATTGTCAGGAATTAAATCGCTAGTTCCTTTCGATGAAGTGGTTCAAGCTGTAGATGAAGTTGGAAAATCCATGAGTTTTAGGCTGAAAGAAACATCTTTAGGTGGTTTGGCAGTAACAAAAACTGGTGAAAAAATCAAAGAAAAATTTTATAATGAATAAAATTATTAAAAACTTCCTAAACTTAAAGGAAGTTTTTTAATAGTTAGATTAACTATGTTATAATAGTAAGTTGTGGAGGTGAAAAAATGTTTGAACTAGGAGAAGTCCAAGAATTAGAAATAAGAAGATTAAAAAAAGTAGGAGCTTTTTTAGGGCATTCAGGTAATGATGAGGAAGTAGTATTATTACCAAGTAATGAGGTACTTGAAAGTGACAAGGTAGGAGATAAACTTTCGGTTTTCATATACAAGGACCACGAAAATAGATTTACTGCTACTAAGGTTATTCCTAAATTGGTTTTAGGTAAAATTGGATATTTAGAAGTAAAGGATATTACGAATATAGGCGCGTTTTTAGATTGGGGATTACAAAAAGATTTATTCTTACCTTTTAAAGAGCAGACAATTAAGCTTGAAAAAGGCAGAAAATATTTAGTAGCTTTATATATAGATAAATCAAATAGATTAAGTTCTACAATGAAGATAAGGGATTATCTAAGAACTGATTCAAAATATAAAGAAAATGACTGGGTAGAAGGAATTGTTTATAATATTGTCGACGATATAGGCGCGTTTGTTGCCGTTGATAATATTTATGAAGCATTGATTCCAAAAGAGCATATACAGGGAATCGTAGCTGTAGGGGAAGATGTTTCAGCTAGAGTATCCTCTAAAAAGGGAGATGGAAGGCTAAATCTTTCTATGAAACAAAGAGGTCATTTAGAAATTGATAATGACAGTGCGTTAATTATGAATATGTTAATTGAAAATGGTGGATTTTTAGGATTAAATGATAAATCTGATCCAAATGATATTATGAATATTTTATCAATGACAAAATCTAGCTTTAAAAGAGCAGTTGGTAGATTACTAAAAAATAAAAAAATTGAATTTCATGAAAAAGGAATAAGAATAAAGGAGAAAAAATAATGAGTGAAAATAAAGTATTAGCAATAGTAAATGGTAAAGAAATAACAAATGATGAGGTGCAAACTTTTATTCAAATGATGGGACAGCAAGGAATGCAGTTTAACAACGAAGAAGGAATTAAGAAAATTACAGATGAACTTGTAAATCAAGAGTTATTCTACTTAGATGCATTAAAAACTGGCCTTGATAAGAATGAAGACTATATAAAAGAAGTTGAAAGAATAAAGGAATCAGCTCTTAAACAATTTGCAGTAAATAATTTCTTAAAGGATATAAAAATTGAAGATTCAGAAGTTACTGAATACTATGAATCACATAAGGATTATTTCAAAAAGCCAGAGATGGTTAAAGCTTCTCATATTTTAGTAGAAGAAGAAGACTTAGCTAATAAGGTTAAAAAGGAAATAGAAGAAGGAAAATCCTTTGAAGATGCTGCAACAGAGTATTCAACTTGTCCTTCTAAGGAAAAAGGTGGTTCTTTAGGTCAATTTGGTAGAGGACAAATGGTTCCAGAATTTGAAAAAGCAGCTTTTGAAGCAGAAGTAAATCATATTACAGAACCTGTAAAATCACAATTTGGTTACCATATAATAAGAGTGGATGAAAAAACAGATGATGAATATGCTACTTTAGATGAAGTAAGAGATGAAGTGACTAGACAGTTGACTGCGTTAAAACAACAAGAAGTATATTTAAATAAAGCTAAAGATTTAAGTAAAGAATATAAAGTAGAAAAATTATACGATAAATAGGAGGAAATATGAATTCAAATTCATATAATGTCCTAAAATATTTTGAAGAAATCTCTAAAATTCCAAGATGTTCATATGATGAAAAAAGAATAAGCGATTTTTTAGTGGAATTTGGCAAGAAAAATGGATTAAAAACATATCAGGATGAATTATATAATGTTGTTCTTACGAGAGATGCTGCAAAGGGATTAGAAGATAAGGAAGGCATAATCTTGCAAGGGCATATGGATATGGTATGTGAGAAGACAAATGAATCAAAACATGACTTTACTTGTGATGCTATTGAATTAATATATGAGGATGGTTTTTTAAAAGCTAATAATACTACGTTAGGTGCTGATAATGGCATTGCTATTGCAATGGGAATGTCAATACTGGCAGACCCTTCATTAAAAGCCCCTAAAATAGAAATGGTTATTACAACATCAGAGGAAACTGGATTAGAAGGAGTTCATGGTTTTAAAGAAAGTATTTTGACTGGAAAATATTTTATAAATATTGACTCTGAAGAAGAAGGTTATCTTGTAGCTGGATGCGCTGGTGGTTTAAATATAAATTTAAAATTAAAACCAAATTATGAAATAAAATCAGGATATATGAATAAAATACAAATTTCTAATTTAAAAGGTGGTCACTCTGGTATTAATATTGGAGAAAATCTTTTAAATGCCAATATTTGTATGAATAAAATATTAAATTATCTAAGTAAAAAGACCGATATTAATATTGTTTCCTATGATGGAGGGAGTAAACACAACGCTATACCTAGAGACTGTGTTACAGAATTCATATCGAAGAAAGAGATATTTTTAGAGGAATTAGAAGATATAATCCACGAATACAAATTGGTGGAAAAAAATTTTACAATAGAATTAAAATCTAAAAAAGTAGAAAAAGAGAAATGTTTTTCCACAGATAGCACTAAGGATATAGTTGGACTTGTTTACAATATGCCAAATGGCGTTCAAGGATATATGGCTGGTGAATATAGTGATATAGTCGAGACTTCAAGCAATTTAGCTATAATAAAAACGGATGAAGATGAATTATTTATTCTATTGTCTGTAAGAAGTTCAAATGACGAAAAGAAAGAAGCTTATGTAGATAAAATAAAAGATATTGCAAGTAGATTTAACTTTGATTTTAGTACAAATGCCGGTTATTCTAGCTGGGAATTTAATAAAAATTCTCCTTTAAGGGACAGTGCTGTAAAAGCATATAAGGAATTCACAGGAAATGATATGAAGGTTACAGTAATACATGCAGGATTAGAATGTGCTGTATTCCAAGAAAAGTATAAAGACTTGGATATGATTTCCATAGGACCAGATATGTATGGAGTGCATACTCCTGAAGAAAAATTAGATTTAAACTCTACAAAACGGGTATATGAATATTTACAGTATTTAATACTTAAATTAAGTTAATATAGGAGATAATATGACAGATAAAGATAATATATTAGACCATGATGAAAACTGTGGATGCGGATGTAGTGACCATGATCATGATCATGAATATGAAGAAATGGAAACTATAGTTTTAACTTTAGAAGATGATTCAGAGTTAAAATGTGGAGTAATAGGTGTGTTTGAAGTTCCTGGTGAAGAAGGAGAATATATAGCACTTATAACTTTAGAAGATGAACAAGTTTTATTATATAAATATATTGAAGATGAAAATGAAGAAGATGCATTCGAACTTGGAAGCATTGAAACAGATGAAGAGTTTGATAATGTTTCAAATGCATTTCATGAAATTTTTGTTGATGAAGATATAGAGTAAGAAAAAGACAAAGCCATGCTTTGTCTTTTTTAAGAGGTAAAATTATGTATGAAGTAATATGTTTAGACTTAGATGGTACATTATTAAATGATGATAAAAAAATTAGCAAGTATAATTTAGAGGTATTGAACACCCTTGCTAATAGTAATATCAATATAATTATTGCTACTGGTAGGGGTCTAAGTAAGACCATAGAATTAACAGAAGACTTTAGTTTTCCATATATAATTATTGCAAATAATGGTGCAATAGCTAAAAAGAGCTTTAGGGAAAAAATAATTTTTTGTAATCCAATAGAGTATAGTTCCTATAAAAAAATATTGAAAATCGGAGATAGGTTTAATATGTCTCCTTACTTGCATATATATGATGAGTATAATAATAAATCATTGATTATACCAGATAATATTAGTAAAGGCGATCATTTAAATTCCGTTAAAGATATTGATGAAATAATCTATAAGAGGGATGTAAAATTTGATGAATTAAAGAATATACTTTCTGTTGTATTTATAGATGAAGAGAATAAAATTAATGAGCTAGACAAGAATATTCTTGATTTAAAAATGAAAATTTCTTCCCATATGCTGAGTTCATCAATTAATGATAATATATTAGTGGAATACTTAAATCCTTTAGCAGTTAAGTCCATTGGAATTTCATCATATTTAGACTATATGAAGATTTCTTGGGAAAATGTTATTGCCTTTGGTGATGATAATAACGACATAGATATGATAAAAAAAGCCGGAATAGGCGTATGTATGAAAAATGGAAGTGATTTATTAAAAATAAATGCAAATCATATTTCAGATTATGACAACAATGAAGATGGCGTAGGAAGAGAATTAGTAAAAATATTTAGGAGGTTTTTTAATGAGTAAATTGAAAGATTTTTTTGATGAAGAATTTTTAGATAAGTATAAAGGTAAAAATTTAATAGTATATTTTTATCCAAAAGACAATACTCCAGGATGTACAAATGAAGCTATAGGATTTACAGAAAAAGTAGAAGATTTTAATAAATTGGATACAAAAATAGTTGGAATAAGCAAGGATTCTGAAAAATCTCATGAAAATTTTATTAAAAAACATGATTTAAAAATAGAATTAATAAGTGATCCAGAAAAGATAATTCATGAAAAATTCGATGTAATAAAACCTAAGAAACTATATGGAAAAGAATATATGGGTACGGAGAGATCTACCTTTATATTTAATAAAGAGGGAGAACTTATTAAAGAGTATAGAAAGGTCAAGGTTAAAGGCCATGTAGATGAGGTATATGAATTCGTTAAGGAAAACCTTTAATGAAGCCAGAAAAAGGGTATACAGTATATAGTGAATACCTAAGGGAAGAATATGGTGAGAAAGTATATAAACTCCCTGTAAAATTGGATTTAACCTGTCCTAACAGAGATAATAAGATTACGACAGGTGGTTGTATATTTTGTAATGACAAAGGTGGATCTTTTGAAAACTTAGATATTTCCTTATCGGTAAAAAAACAAATATTAAAAAACAAGGACTACATTGGTAAAAAATATAATGCAAAAAAATTTATAGTATATTTTCAAAATTTTTCCAATACATATATGAGATTTCAAGATTTTAAAAAGATCATAGAAGAATGTAAGATGGAAGACATTGTTGGAATAGATATTTCAACTAGACCAGACTGTATATATGATGAACAATTAAGATTTTTAAAAGAGTTTCAAGAGTTAAACAATATTGATATAATATTTGAATTAGGTTTACAAACTTCCAATTATCATACATTAGAAAAGTTGAATAGAGGTCATGGTATAGCAGAATTCATATTGTCTTGTAATAAAATTAAAAGTTATGGATTTAAAATATGTACTCACGTTATAATTGGTTTACCTTGGGATGATGAATTGGATATTATAGAGACTGCTAAAATCATTTCCGTTTTAAATATTGATGAAGTAAAAATACACTCTTTATATATTCCTAAAAATACAAGAATTGGGAAGATGTATTTAAATGGTGAAATAGAGATGATAACTCTTAAAAAATATGTAGAATATGTGGTTTTATTCCTAAGATACCTTAAAGAGGATATAGCAATTCAACGACTTGTTGGAAGAATGCCAGAGGAGGAATCGATATTTTGTAACTGGGGAGTAAGTTGGTGGAAAATTAGGGATGAAATAGAGGAAAATTTAAATATGAACAATTTTAATCAAGGAGATTTATGTAATTATCTTGATGGAATTGATTTTATATAATACAATAATATTACTAGTAATATAGAAAGGTAGTGATTAAATGATAAAATTTGTTTTAGGTCCTTCAGGAAGTGGTAAAACAAAATGGCTTATTGATCAAGCAAATGAGGATAAAAGAAATGGTAATGGAAATATAGTGTTTATTGACACCGATGATTCTCATATATTTTCATTAGATTACCAAGTTAGATTGATTAATGCCAATAAATATCATGTAAATACTGTTAGTGGACTATATGGTTTTCTAGCAGGAATTATTTCAAGAGATTATGATATTGAAAAAATATATGTTGATGGTATTTACGATATTGTAAACTTTGAATTACCAGAATTAGAATTATTAACAAAAGATTTAGAAGTTCTTTCAAATGAGTTTAATGTTGAGTTCTACATTGGTTTGAACAAGGAAAAATCTGAACTTACAGAAGAACTTGCAAAAGATATAATAGAATTAAATGTACAATAGTCATAAAAAGCATCCAGAGGATGCTTTTTATTTTATGGAGAGATATGCGTAGCGAAGCCGAGAGTTTAAGACAATTTATAATAAAGAGAAATGAAATAATAGAAAAACTTGATAATGGTGAAATAAGTAAGGACGAATTTTTAGAAGAGAACTATATATTATTAAATCGCCTATCCATGAAACCATTTTTAAAGATCGATACAGTTGAAAAGGGAATATATAACTATCAATACTATAATATTCTAGCGAAATACCATAATAATCTTGCCAATAGCAGTAATGGCAAGAATATGAAAGTATATAAAAGAGAAATCAATAAAGTAAATAATTATTATTATGAAAAGGACAGAGTTGTTTTAGAGACTTTAGAATTAATGAATTATGAAGAAATAGAATCATATTATATAGAGCTATATTCTAAAAGATTAAAAAACTCTATTTTTGAAATCGTACTAATAAATTATGAAAAGGCAATCTTTCATTCTATGAATAAGGATATATCAAATATATTGACTAAAAAGAATATTTTAAAAAATGAAATAAGACAATCAAAAATTCACTCCTATGTAAATAATGGAGAATAAAAAAGGTTCAGCATTTGCTGAACCTTTAATCACCTTTAGCATCGGCTAAAGCATTACTTGTAATTATATTTATAATATCTTCTAAAGATGAGCCTTTTTGTATTTTAAACTCTCCGCTTCCAACTTTATCCGATAAATTATAAGTGTTAATAATATTTAATAGCTTTTCACTATCATCAATTAAACCACTTTGTTGAAGTATTTCAGATTTGGAACTTAAATCAGATCCTTCAGGAAGGGTTACAGATATTTCAATTCTATTATCATCATCTGAAAAGACGACTTCTCTTTCTACAGTGGAAAGACTTTTTGTTCTATCTTCACTTTCAACAGCATAGTTTTCAGTAAACATATAATCAATTCTGTTATAGAGTATAAAAGCTACTAAGGCTATAATAATTAAAGTAAATAGAAAGTAATTTAGAGAATAAATAATATCTCTAATAAAATTTACAAATCGTTTCATAATTCTCCTTTATACAGTTACCTAATTTAAGGTATAATCTAATTAACTAATATTATAACATAAAAAGGAAACCATATGAGAGAAATTAATATAGATAAAAATGATTCAAATCAAAGATTAGATAGATTTTTAAACAAATATTTACCAAAAGCTTCAAAGTCTTTAATAAATAAATATATAAGGACAAAGAAGATAAAAATCAATAAAAAAAGAGCAAATGTAAATGATATTCTAAAAGAAGGCGATAAAATACAAATTTATATTTATGAAGAGGTTTTAAGTGAATATGAAGACAATAGAGTTTATACAAGTCTAGACTATAATCTCGATATTGTTTATGAAGATGATAATATAGCAATAATAAATAAACCTTCTGGCATATTAAGTCATGCAGCAGTAAAAGAGGATTACGGTGACAATATAGTAGATAATTTTATTAAATACCTTATTAAGACAAAACAGTATAATCCTAGATTAGAGCAAAGCTTTGTACCTGCTTTGTCAAATAGGTTGGATAGAAATACAAGTGGACTGTTAATAGGATGTAAAAATAAAGAGTCCCTATTGGAAATAAATTATGCTATGAAGAGTAGAGAAATAGAAAAATATTATATTACAATTTGCAAAGGCTTGTTAAAAGATACTATTGTGAATACAAATATAGAGAAAAAATCCGATAATGAAATGAAAGTTTCTAAGGATGGAGGAAAGGAAAGTACAACTGAAATTAGACTTTTAGATTTTAAGAACAATTATTCTATTGTAGAAATTAATTTGATTACAGGCAGAACACATCAGATTAGAGTACATTTACAATCTATAAATCATCCTATTATAGGAGATAATAAATATGGTGATAATAAGGTAAATCAGTATTTTAGAAAAGAGTTTAATTTAAAGAATCAGTTACTACACGCGTATAGATTAAAATTAAAAGGGCTTGGAAATTCTTTAGAATATTTAAACAATAAGGAGTTCCATGCAAAACTACCTAAGAATTTTAAAAAGATAAATATGGAAATTTTTGGAGAGGATTATGAAAATATTACTGGATAATAATGAAATAGAAGTATATGATAATACGACTTATTTAGAATTAGCTGAAAAAATTTATAATAGAAATAATAAAGTTGGAGTTATAGCAAATAACTCTTTTAAATATTTGGAAGGCTATATTAAAAATGGAGAAAGTATAAGTTATGTTGATAAATATTCTAAAGATGCAAAAGGGATTATGCAGAGAACTTTAATACTGATATTTGTTTTAGCATGTAAAAATCTATATGAAAAGAAGACAGTTCAAGTGGAACATTCCATTGGAGAATATGTTTATTGTGAATTAAAAGGAGATAAAAAATTACTTCATACTGATATACAAGATATTAAAGAAGAAATGCAAAAGATTATAGATGCAGATTATAAAATTTATAGAAAGACTGTGAAAAAAGAAGAAGCCATAGAATTATTCAAAAGAGAAGGCTATGATGATAAGGTATTATTATTTGAAAACCTGGATTTAGAAAATATTAATTATTATGAAGTAAATAACAGAGTATTTACCTTTCATGGCTATTTAGCGCCTACTACTGGCTGTATAGAAAAATTTGATATTTTATCATATTATCCAGGAGTTGCTATTACTGTTCCAACATATAAAACAAATGGAGAAATCAGTAGGTTCCAAGAGGAAAAAATCCTTGCAAAGATTTTTGCAAACTCTAAAAGATGGACAGAATTATTAGACGTAGGAAATGCTGGAAATTTAAATAAATATATAAAAGATGGTAATATAAAATTTATTATTGATACTTCCGAAGCATATTTTGAAAATCAAATATCAAATATTGCTGATAGAATTGTTTTAGATGATGGCATCACTCTAGTTCAAATAGCAGGACCAAGCTCTTCAGGTAAAACTACATCAGCATATAGGCTATCAGTTCAACTAGGAGTTAGAGGTAAAAGGCCAATTTTAATTTCAACAGATGACTATTTTGTAAATAGAGATAAAACTCCTATAAATGAATATGGTGAAAAGGACTACGAAATGTTAGAGGCAATAGATCTACCTAAATTCAATGAGGACTTAATGTCCTTAATGGAAGGAGATACTATAGAGCTACCAGTATTTAATTTCATTACTGGACAAAGGGAGAAATCAGGAAAGAAAATTCATCTTGAAAAAGACAGCATAATTATAATTGAGGGTTTACATTGTTTAAATCCTAAACTAACAGAACTGGTTCCTGAAAAAAATAAATTTAAAATATATATAAGTGCTTTAACACAGTTGAATATAGATAACCATAATAAAATATCTACTTCAAGAGTAAGACTGTTGAGAAGAATGATAAGGGATAATTACTTCAGAGGTAAGTCCATGGAAGAAACATTTGAAGGATGGGGAAAGGTTAGAAGAGGAGAGGAAAAATATATATTTCCATATCAAGAATTAGCCGATATTGCAGTTGACTCTTCCATAATATACGAATTATCCATTTTGAAGAAATATGCATATGAACTATTTAAAGACTATGACGTTAATGGAAAATATTATAAAGAAATAAAAAAAATGCGTTCATTTTTGAAGTATTTTTTAGAAATAGAAGATGAAAGTCTAGTACCAAATAACTCAATATTAAGAGAAATAATAGGATAGGAGATTATAATGAAGAAAATAATTGGAATCGATATTGGAGGAACGAAGATTAATGCTGCTGTTATACAGGAGGATGGAGTCATACTTGATAGATTTACTATAGCTACAGAAGCGTCATTAGGTAGAGCAGAAGTAATAAAAAGGATTATGATGTCCATAGATAAATTGAAATCACCGGAAATTTTAGGAATTGGAATAGCTACAGCAGGTTTTATAAACAGCGATGAAGGCATTGTTGTTTTTGCAGGCAATATTGATGGATGGACAGGTTTAAATTTAAAGAAAGAAATTGAAAAAAATGTAGATATTCCGGTTTTTGTAGGAAATGATGCCAATCTTGCAGCTTTAGCAGAAAAATGGGTGGGAGCGGCTAAAGATTATAAATCATTTATTATGTTAACTTTAGGAACGGGCTTAGGTGGAGCAATATATAATGAAAAATTAGGTTTTTGGCAAGGCAGCAATTATCAAGGTGCAGAACTAGGTCATTTAATAATGTACCCTGAAGGAAGACTATGTACATGTAATCAAAGGGGCTGTGCAGAAAAATATATTGCTGGGTCATCATTATCAATAAATTATAAAGACATAACTGGAGAGGATAAGACAGGTCCAGAGATAATAGATAGACTAGGTGTTGATTTAAAAGCAGATGAGGCACTTGACAAATATGCTAAGGATTTAGGGATTTACTTAGCTAGTATAAAGAATATTTTTGATCCAGAAGCAGTTGTTATAGGTGGAGGTTTTATAGAATCTTCAGAACATTGGTGGGATAAAATGATGGAAAGCTATAAATATTATTGTAATAGACCTGATGGAATGGACATAAAGGCAGCAGAATTTTTAAATGATGCCGGTATTATAGGAGCTGGTAAACACGCTTTAGATAGAATTTAATAGGGGACATAATGTATAGTTTTAATATATATAATAGCAATGAAAATTTGTATGAAGATCTAAAGATAGAAATAGAACAGAAATTAGTGAAAAATGAAAATGACTTTATAATCATCTTACCAAGTAGAAATATAATAAATAGACTTAGAAATGAATTAGTGGAGAAGTTTGAAGCAATATTGGATTTAAAAATATTTACATTTGATGATTTAATTAATTATAAAAATTCGAATTTTGAACAATTGGATAATTTGGATTATTATAATAAATTAATAATGGAATATAGTATACAAAATTGCATTGGAAAAGAGATAATTGAAAACAATACATTTTTTAATTCTCCAGGATTTTCATCTATTGCTACTAAATTGATTAATTATATTAAAAGTTCTGCAATATCATCAAAGGAGTTTAAGGAGAGAATTAAGTACGACTCTCCTTTTTTTTCGATTGGAGAAATATATGAAGAGTATGCATATAATTTAAAAAAATTTAATTTAGAAGATAGATATGATAAATACAGTGATTTCTTTAATAGTGACAATATATATCTTAAAAATATATCCAAAGTAATAATTTCAGGTTTTTTAGATTTTAGAAAGATAGAATATAAGGTAATAGAATATTTAAAAAGTTATATTGAAAACATTAAGATAAACTATATGAATGCTCTTGAAAAGGATTCATTGATATTTACTGAAACAAAAAATAATCTTAGGAAACTAAATTTTCTAGAATATGATAAGAGAACAAATATAAAAGAAATAAAAAATTATAAGATTGTCGAAGTTGAAGATGGTTATTTAGAAGTAAAAAAACTTGCAATTGAAATAAAAAAGAATTTTAACAAAGATTATAAAACTGCAATTATTATAAACGATGATAAGTATAGGGAGCTTTTAGTAAAGAGGTTTAAAGATGAAAATATAAAGATAATATCTAATCAAAAAATTTACATGATAAATACGGATTTTGGAAAATATTTATACTCGATTTTACATAAAGATGTGGATTTAAAGGATTATATAATAAAAAATCTTAAAAATCATTTAATTTTTGAAAATGTAATTAAGGATATTGAATTAGAAAATTTAATTACAGTATTAAATCCAGTAGATTTTAATGGAATTTATAATTCTTATAGATTTAGATCTCATGAAAAATATAATGAATATTACATTAATATAAATGAGATTAATAAAATATATAATATATCTAAAAAGAAAATACTTCTTGAATTTATAAAAAATAAATTAGAAATATTTATAAATAGAGAAGATTCTTATGAAGTTATATACAATAAATTTTATAACTTTGTAGAAAGTCTAAGTTTTAAATATGTAGAGTTAATTGAAAATTTAGAATATTCTAGCATTGAAGAATTTATTAAGGGTATCTTAAATCAATTTTCAGAAAGAGAAGATGAAGTAGTAAATTCTTCAATAGAAATTATAGACTTTAATAATTATAAACTGCTAGATCATAAAAATATTTATTTTATAGGATTTACTGATGGAATATATCCTAAAAATGAAACTGTGAATTTTTATTTTAATAGTAATAATATTAAACTTTTAAAGAAAATTGGTATAGATTTACTAGATAATCATATGAAAAAATCGAAAGATGAAATGAATTTTTCAAATATTATAGCTAGTAGGAATAGAAATTACTATTTTTCATATGAAGTTAATGATAACGAAATGATCTCAGATTTTATATACAATATAACAAACGATTTTAGTGACATTGAAAAATATGATTTTAAAAATATTATTAAACCAAAGCCAGAAAATGTAATTAATGAATATGATAAAAGTATTTATTTATCACAATTTGAAAATATTGATATTATAGAAAATAAAAATACGGATAGTTTAGATATATTCAACAATAAAAAAATTGAAATAACAGATAACTATTCATTAACAAATTTAGAAGATTATTTAATTTGTCCAGTAAGATATTATTTTAAAACCGTTTTAGGATTAAAGGATTATTTTATAGATGAAAAAAGCATAAGAAGTTTAAAAATTGGAACGGCTTGTCATGAAACATTGGAAATAGTTTATAAGGATTATTTTAATGAAATGGACAATAAGGGTTTCAAAGACAAATTAGAGAAAATATTAAAAAAAGAGTTTGGAAATGTTGATTTTGAAGTTAATGATTTTGATGGTGACAAGGTTTTAAAAAGGTATACCGAGATATTACAACAAACCATAAAAAATGATTTATCATATTTAAATAAAGGAGAGGACTACCTTGTTCCTTTTGAATTTGAGAAAAAAATATCCCTTAAACAAAATGTTGAAATAAACGGTATAAATAAAAATATTAATATCTATGGAAGAATAGACAGGGTTGATAAAGATATGTATGGTAATTTATATCTTGTAGATTATAAATTAGGAAAGAATTCATTTAAGACATTTAAGGATTTTAAAAATAAAAAAACATTACAGTTTCCAGTTTATTCCTTGATTAACAACATAAAGGGTGCTAGATATATTTGTATAAAGGATAGTTCAATACATGAATTCTACAATGTTGGAAATGAAAATATAAATAGTTTATCAGAAGATGATTTTAATAAATTCAAATTAGAGACATTATCAATTATAAAGGATATTGTTGAAGAAATTGAAAAAGAAAATTATTTCTTAGGAACTGAAGATAAAAAGAATTGCACTTTTTGTGACTATTATAATATTTGTGAATATAGAGGATAATATGAAATTAACAACAGAGCAACAAAAAGCAGTAAATTTAATAAATAAGAATATAATTGTAAATGCAGGTGCAGGTACAGGTAAAACGGAAGTATTGACTCGTAGATATTTAGAAATATTGAAAAGTGGAAATTTGGAAAAAGATAAGGAGATTTCTAGTATAGTAGCAATCACATTTACAAAAAAAGCTGCTAAAGAGATGAAGGAGAGAATAAGAACCCTTCTAAAAGAAGAAGATGATGAAAATATAAATCTTTTAATATCCGATTTAAATGATGCTCAGATTTCTACTATTCATAGTTTTTGCATAAAAATAATAAGGGAAAATTCATTTTACTTAGATATTGATCCAGAGTTTACAGTTATGGAGGAAAAAGATAGTATTCGCATTTTAGATGAATCCATTTATAAGGTGTTAAATAAATATGATGAATATAGTAAATTTATTTTAAAATTAATGAATAATGCCGATATTGATAATATGGACAAGATTTTCACTGGAATAAAAGATATATATTTAAATATTAGAAATACTGTATTTTCAATAGAAAAAATAAAAAATATTACACTAAAAAAAATAGAGAAATTAAATAAATTTGATAAATTAGATGAAATTTATGATGAGTTAAAATATATTGAAGAAAATGTGAAATTGGCAAAAAATACAAAATTATTTAAATTTTTAAAAGAAGAAAAGATAAAATCCTTAAAGGAAGAAAATATATTACTTGAATTAATTGATAATGTATCATCATTAAAGAAAGAAGAATTGGATCATTTAAAAAATCTTTTTAATGAACAATTGCAATTTAATGAATATTTAAAAAAAGATTTATATATTACTCTATTCAGCATTTTAGAAAAAGTTGAAAGGGAATACAATAATAGAAAATCCGTAATAGGTAAATTTGATTTTAATGATTTAGAGCATCTATCGCTGCAATTACTTGAAAATAAATTTATTAGAGAAAATGTACAAAATGACATATCATATTTAATGGTAGATGAGTATCAAGACTCAAATGATATACAAAAGGAAATTTTTTATAAAATTTGCTCTAAAGAATATACATTGGATAGGGATAACCTATTTGTTGTTGGAGACCCTAAACAGTCTATTTATGGCTTTAGAGGTGCAAATATAAATATTTTTGAAAATACAAAAAAGGATATATTAAATAGTAATGGAGAATTGATAATATTTCATGATAATTACAGAACTAATGAAAATATTCTTCAAGGAATTAATAGTATATATGGTAATTTAATGAATAATAGATATGATCCATTAAAACCTAATAGAAAGTCTGAAAACAAAATAGTCTATTTTAACAATGATAATAAAAGAGATGGGGACTATGAGCCAACTAGTATTTCAAATTATATATCCAAAGATGTAATGGATAATAATAAAAAATTTGGTGATTTTACTCTTTTATTTAGAAGTAGATCAGGTCAAGAGGATTTTGAAAAAAACTTTGAAGAAAGAAATATAAATTATTATACTTTTGATTCATTAGGATTTTATAAAAGTGAAGAGGTTAAACTAGTTATAGAGATTTTAAAGCTATATAAAAATGAAGAAAATTATATTTCATTATATTATATATTAAGATCAAAAGTGTTTAATATAGGAGATGAAGAGTTATTATTATATTTAAAAATTGGCAATAATAAAAAATTGGAAAATACTATTACTACGATTAAGGAAAAAATTTATTATTTAAGAGAATATAATTATAATGGAATAGATGAATTTTTAGCTAGGTTATATAAGATTTTTGGATTATATGAAGTATTTAATTTCTCAAATAAAGGAATACAAAGTCAAGGAAATCTATATAAATTAAAGGATATAGGAAGTGATTTTGAAGAAAATAATTTATCATTAGATGAATTTATATATAGTATGATATTTAATGGTAATGACGAAACCATGAAACAAGTTGAAAATGAAAATAGTGATGTAGTAAAACTAATGACAATTCACGGTTCAAAGGGACTTGGTTTTAATGATGTTGTTATTCCAAATATAAATAAGCCTACAAAAACTTACAATGAACTGTTTAAATTTGATAAAGAAGAAGGTATTTCCATCAATATAAAATTAGGAAACTATAGAGATAATTTAATATCCTATAGAGAAAAAGAACTCCGTAAAGTAGAGGATGATAATTTATACTACGTAGCTATGACTAGAGCAAAGAATAATTTAATACTTGGTCTATCAGGAATAAAATCAGGCTATAAGAAAGTATTAATCGATGAAGTTGAAAATCTTGAGTCAAATAATTTGATAAAAAGACTGGAAAATAATGAGTTTATTTCATATGTAGATAAAAATAAATTGAGTTTAAATAGGGAGAATAATTTTGCAAATTTAAAGAGTATAGAATTCAAAGATAATAATATAATTAATACAAGTATTACTAAAGTTTTATCATATATAAAAAGAGATGATAAAAACAAAGAAATTTTTGAATTAAGAAATAACGAAAATGATTATCTTGATCTTCCTCTTGATCTAGTTGGAGATATTGTTCATAGATATGCACAATTATATGAAAAACCATATGATTTAAAAATAGGAGAGGTTTTAGAAGAGTTTGGGCTTAGTAAAAAATATGAAAAGCAAATCAAAGAGTATATAGATAATTTTACAAAGATGCATAATGAAGACTATGATTTTGTTTATAGAGAAGTAGATTTTAATTATAAATATAAAAACTGTTTTTTTAGAGGTATTATTGATAGAATAGAAATAGTGGGAAAAACTATAAAAATAATTGATTACAAATTTTCTAGTTTATCCATATCTAAATTAAAGGAAAGGTATTGGGTACAATTGGTTTTTTATGGATTGATTTGTGAGAAAATTTTTCCTGATAAAAATATAGAGCTTAAAATTGAAAATATAAGAAAAAATTATATATCCGAAATAGAATTTAATGAAGAAAGTAAAAATAAATTATTTAATATATTAGATAATTATTTAAAGACTATTTAATATATTTTAGGAGGACAAGATGGAAGAAAAAATCTTATTAGTTGAAGATGAGGAGAATATTAGAAAATTCACTAGAATAAATTTAGAAAGGGAAGGATTTTCTGTAATTGAAGCTGAAACTGGGGAATTAGGAATTGAATTAGCAGAAAAAGAAAATCCTCTAGTTGTAATTCTGGATATAATGTTACCAGGAATAGATGGCTATGAGGTTTGTAAAATTCTTAGAGAAAGAATTCCCAATATAGGAATAATAATGTTAACTGCTAAAACTCAAGAAAATGATAAAATATTTGGACTTGAAAGAGGAGCTGATGATTACTTAAGCAAACCATTTAATCCTAAGGAATTAGTGCTTAGGATCAAGTCTTTAATAAGGAGATTAGAAAAGCCTACAGATCCAAATATATTGAAACATGGGCCTTATACATTGGACCTGTATTCAAAAGTTTTTAAATTAAGTGGAAAATCTATAGAATTAACGCCTACAGAACTATCCATGATTACATTATTTATGAAAAACCCAGGAAGGGCCTTTACAAGAAACGAATTGCTGGATTTAAACTGGGGTGAAGAATTTGTTGGTGATACAAAAATAGTGGATGTAAATATAAGAAGATTAAGATCTAAAATAGAGGAGAATCCAGGTAAGCCTAAATATTTAGAAACGGTTTGGGGAACTGGTTATAGATGGAAAAAGGACTGATAATTTGAAAATTAGTATAAAAAATAGAATAGTTAGCTCATTTGTGTCACTACTCGTTTTTACAGTGGTGGTATTTGAAATATTCTCAATGTATTCTGTAAAGTATTATTATTATTCTGTTATATATGATAATTTGCATAATGAAATTAAATATTCTATAGATATTAATAAAAGAAATTCTGATTTTAGTATAGAAACTTTATTGGTAGATGATAAAGTACAATATTATAGAAGATTGAAATCGCAAGTTCAGATTTTAGATAATTCTAAAACTTTAAGATATGATAGCCTAGGAACTGACTTAATAGGCAAAAAAATTAATGGGTTTAAAGATATAGATGAAGCATCATCAGGGGTAGAGGGTCAATATGTTGGAGATGTAAGTTACTCTAAGGACAAAGTAATGGCTGTTTCCGCTCCGATAATAAATCAAAAAGGACAGATTGGAACTTTTAGACTCGTTACTTCACTGGAAAATGTAGATTCCTTAATATTTGAAAGATATATTGCTTTTTTAGCATTTGGATTGTTTGTAATAGTAACAACTATAACAATTTCTGTTTTAATGTCAAATAATTTAGTGAAACCGATTAAAACATTGAACAAATCTGCAGAGAAAATAGCAGAAGGTCAGTTAAATGTTAAGGTGGAGAGTTCTAAGTTTGAAGAAATAGACGCATTGAGTCGGACATTAAATTATATGACGGACAATATAAAAGAAAAAGAAAAATTGAAAAATGATTTTATCTCATCTGTTTCTCATGAGTTAAGAACGCCTTTAACATCAATTAATGGTTGGGCATCTACATTATTAGTTGATCCTACGGATACGGAACTTGTAACAGATGGTTTGGAAATAATTCAAAGTGAATGTACAAGACTTAGTTTAATGGTAGAAGAACTATTGGACTTTTCTAGGTTTACATCAAATAGGATAAAACTTGAGAAAAGTGAGACAGACTTTACTCAATTAGCTGTAGATATAAAGAAACAGTTAACTCCTAGGGCAAAATCTTTAGGAATAGATTTAATAATAAATTTTGAACCAAAACATATAATTGGTAATTTAGATGCTAATCGATTAAAACAGGTTTTAATAAATTTGCTTGATAATAGTTTGAAATTTACAGAAGCAGATGGAGTCGTAATATTAAACTTAGATGAAGATGAAAAGAATATTTACTTTGAAGTAATAGACACAGGTGTTGGTATAGATAGTGAGGAGATTTCTTTAATCACTGGAAAATTTTACAAAGGTAAAAACAGCAATTCCCATACGGGTTTAGGACTATCCATTTGTGAGGAAATAATAAAATTACATGATGGAGAAATGACTATATCAAGTGAAATAGGAGAAGGTACTACAATTAAAGTATCAATACCTAAAGATGAGGTATTAATATGAAAAAAATAAAAATCTTTATGTTATCATTTGTTTTAATAGGAATATTAACATCTTGTTTTAATTCGGAAAGATATGATGTAAAGAGTTCGATTTCCTCTCCCAAATTAAATGATACATTATTAAATGGAACTTGGGAAATGATAGATAGAAAGTCATATAATTTGGATACAAAAAATGAAAATGAAAGCTCAGAAATAGAAAAGTTATATATAGACAAGGATTTATTTGAAATCGGAAATAAATTTACTTTAAGTCCTAAAATTGAAGCAAAATATATGAGTTCAAAATCGTACTTTAATTCAAATGACTATCCGAATTTAAATATTGAGGATATTATAAAAGATGAATTTATAAATATAATAATGGTATTAGATGATGGTGGATTCTATCAAGAATTGGTTAAAATAGATGAAGATCATATATTTTTACTATATGATGGATACCAATATTTATTTAAGAAAATATCAAATTCCGTAGATGAAAAAGTATATGAAAAGTATAAAAATGGAAAGATAAAGGCAAATACTGAAGCATATAATGGCAAGGTTGGTTTATCATTGACTATAAAGAGTATAAGAGAGATGGAAAATGGTAAAAATAGTATAAATTATATGACTTATTATATATATTATGATAATTCTGTAAAAGGTAAGACCATATTAAATCCATATGAAAGAGATGGTATATTCCTTCCTAAGAAGAATACATTTAATTTAATTACCTATGACGAAAATTGGGATAAGGATGAATATAAGGGTATATTAAGGGATAATGTAATACTTGAATCAGATGTACTAGAGGAAAAAAATATTATATATGATACTGATGTTCCCATAGAGATAAATGGAATAACAGATAAATTTTATTCCTTTAGCTCCAGTGATGAAATTGGTTCAATAAATAAATTTTTTAGAATCAGATTAGTTGACTCAAAAACATCGGATAAATCATTAAACATAGAGGATGTTTCTGGAGAAGAAGGATATAAGGTATTAAAAGAAACAATCAACAAAGAAAAGGAAAAATATATAGTTAGTGAAGAAGAAAATAGTAGGTTAAACAATTACACCAATATAGGAATTATAAGAAATAATGGAGCATGGCAGTTTAGAACTAGCTTATTATTTAATAATGATTCTGAACAAATATATAAAGATCTAAATTTAAATATAATCCCTAAACTGGATATAATAAAAAATGATCCTTTAGATAAGAGTTGGAAAGATGTAAAGAATATAAATGAAAATGCAATAGATATGATTTATTCTCCAAATGAAAATTTTTATATTATTCTTGATAATAATTATATATATTTTTATAGTATAGTTAAAAATAATTATTTGACAAAGATAGAATTGGATGATGGAGTTAAGTCTATTATTAAGGCTGATTGGGCAATTGGTACTAATGCCGATACTTGGAGAGACTATATAATTAAATCAGGTGGAACAATCATTGAATAAAAAAAGAGTATCTTAATAGATACTCTTTTTTAGTAAATAAAAAAGAACATTTCATAAGAAATGTTCTTGGTGCGGGAAAGAGGACTTGAACCCCCACGTCAATGACACTAGATCCTAAGTCTAGCGCGTCTGCCAATTCCGCCACTCCCGC
Organism: uncultured Gallicola sp.; assembly: GCA_964345925.1. Lineage (GTDB taxonomy): Bacteria > Bacillota > Clostridia > Tissierellales > Peptoniphilaceae > Miniphocaeibacter. The sequence goes on from CAYFSP010000001.1 coordinate 28,705, forward strand.
ATATGGGGTGGATGATGGGATTCGAACCCACGATCTTCAGAGCCACAATCTGACGCCTTAACCAGCTAGGCCACACCCACCAAATGACTACTTGATTAGTATAACATTTTAAAAAAATAAAGTCAATATAAAAGCCAAAAGATTTTTTCTTTTGGCTTTTGTTATTAATTTTCTTCTCCGCCTCCATCAACAACTGGAGGTGCAGGTGTTTCTGGCTTAGGAGTTGTAACAGGTGGTTTTACATTATTATTACTATTATTATCGCCACTGTTATTGTTTTCGTCATCTTTTTTATCGTCATCATCTTTTTTCTTGTCATCATCTTTTTTACGATTAGTGAAAATATTCCAATCTCTTGGATACAATCCGTTAATTGGATCATAAGGTATAGGTCTATTCAACATTAGTCCATTACTGCCGAATACATGAACCTTACAGTATGTTGTTGGTTCTGTACCCTTTACGAATATTTCATTTTTAACAAGACCTCTATGATCACTATAACATGCACTAGTAGGTTTGGCATTTCCTATAGTACAAGCCGTCATATGAACAATGCCTTCAGGTTCTTTAAATTTAGCTGGCTCTAATCCATCAAGAATAGCTCTATTAACAGCATTCCATAGAAATACAGCCTGTCCACCATTTTCAGACAGCTTTAATTGTTGATTATCAAAACCAACCCAGGAACCAATAGTATAATAAGGAGTATATCCTACAAACCAAATATCTTGGTTTTCTTGAGTGGTACCTGTTTTACCAGCAACTTCATAAGTTGGGTTATAGGCATTACTTCCAGGATATCCCTTTAAAACGTCTTTCATAATATCTGTCATAACATATGCTGTCTGCTCAGAGACAACTTCTGTTTTCTTATTTACGTCTTCTAATAATACATCTCCATTAAAATCTACTACTTTAGTAAAAGTTAAAGGTTCAATATATTCTCCGCCATTTGCTAGGGCAGCATATGCACCGGTAATCTCTAAATTGGTCACACCATGAGTCATACTTCCCAAAGCCATTGCTGCAGGATTCTCATCGTTTATCTGACTATTTTCAGATGCGGAAATATAATTATCTTCATTTATATTTTCTTTATTTATTATTCCAAATTTATCTAAGTAAGATTTAGATTTTTCTATGCCAACATCCAAAACCGTCTTAACGGCATTGACGTTTATAGAGTCTGCAACACTTTCTCTTAAAGAAACAAGTCCTCTAAACCCTTGATATACGTTTTTTGGCCACAATTTTCCATTGTATTTATAAGGCGTATCATCAATTGGAGAAGCTGCAGTATATCCGTTGTCCAATGCTGGTGTATACACTGAAATAGGTTTAATAGTTGAACCTGGTTGTCTAGGTACATCTGTTGCTCTATTCAATATTTTTCTACCTTCTTGATTTCTACCGCCAACAATGGCTTTTATCTGTCCTGTATTATGATCTATTATAGAGATAGATCCTTGTGGTTGAGGTATTCCTTCTTTATCAATAGCGAAATAGTCATCTCCAAATGTTAATATTCCATTTTCAGAAATATTATAAAAATCGGTATTTTTATCTAAGAATTTTTTACTTACTATAATATTATCGTTATCTTTTACAATTTCACCCTTTTTAGCAACTTTTTTTCCAGATGTGGTAATTGCATGGGTTACTAAGTTTTTTTGATCATTTACGGTGTAATAGTCTTTAGGATCTATAAAACTACCATAAATATTAAATTTACTTGCAGGTAGGCTAAGACTACCATCTTCGTTTACAGTATACTCTGAATTATTTAAGTATAATATACCTTCTTCATTTACAAGGTTTGACTTCTTATAATAGACTATAACTCTTTTAGAGTTAGTTATATTTCCAGCATTATCGGTGGATAATCTTAAAAGTGCTGGCCTTGAGTTTGAACCTGCTCCTCTTAAAGCTACTTTTGAGAAATCTTCAAAAATAGTTTGTACTTTATTTTGCATTTCCACGTCAATAGTAGAATATATTTTCAAGCCACCAGTATAATACTTTGTTGTTGCCTCTGTTTTAGTATAATTCAATTCTTTCTGCAAATGCTCTATAACCTGATTTGCAACTAAATCTGTAAAATATGATGAAATAACTTGTTTAGTAGATGTTTCACCAGGTTTTATTGCTTTGGAAATATCTTCATTAATTGCAGCATCATATTCTTCTTTAGTAATATATTCGTTTTCCAACATTTTTTTTAAAGCATGCTTTTGTCTATCTTTAAAAGTGTCATTATAAACAACTTTATAGTCAACACCGTTTAACTCTAAATCTCCAAGGACTATACTATCCTCAGTAATATTTTCAGGTAGAGAAGTTCTGTATAAAGCATAATTAGTAGGACTTTTTACTATAGATGCTAAAGAGGCACATTCTGCTAATGTAAGCTCTTCTACGTTTTTTCCAAAGTAGGTCTTACTTGCGGCTTGTACACCATAGGAATTTTGTCCCAAAGGAACCGTATTCATATATTTTTCCAAAATACCTTCTCTACCAAGCTCTTCAGTAAGTTGTATTGCTAAATAAGCTTCTTCAATTTTTCTTTCCACTTTATTTTTAGGAAGTGCATATATATTTCTAGCTAATTGTTGTGCTAGTGTAGAGGCACCTCTAAAAGTGGAATGTACTAAATTATCTTTAACTGCACTTAATATACCGATAGGGTCAACACCATCATGTTTGTAAAATCTTTCATCCTCCAAAGCTATAAAAGCGTTTGAAAGGTTTTTAGGAATTTTACTAAATGGAACCAATTCTCTAAATTGAGCAGTTTGTATTGTTTCTAATTTATTACCTTCTGAATCTAAAATTTCAGAAGTTTGTTGTAATTTCTCATCAATTGTACCTATGTCGGTTTCAGGTGTTTCCTCTAGTACTCCTACTATAGATACACCTAAAGCTCCAGCAAATAATGTGAAAATTAATAAGAATATAATAACTATTAATTTTATCATTTTAGATACTGAGTTCGTAAATCTATTTTCCATTAATTACCTCCAAATTATATCTTTTATATTATATCATAGGTGAAATTATTTGTTAATTTCAATGTAGTATAATAGTAAAGATAGTAATAAACTGATATAATATCTGAGTGGAGAAAACATATGAATATAAATAAAGATAAAGTTATAGCAATTACTGTAAAGATAAACAGTAATGAAAAAATTGATTATGATAATAGAGTTTTGGAATTGAATAATTTAATAGAGGCAAGCAATGGTGAAGTTGTCTCAGAGGTTGTGTGTAGTAGAAAATTTATCGATAAGTCATTATATATAGGGAAGGGAAAAGCGGAAGAAATTAAATTGCTTGTAGATATGTACAATGCAGATGCAATAGTTTTTAATAACGATTTAAGCGGTTCACAAATAAAAAACTTGAGTAATATAATCGATACAAGAATAATTGATAGAACTAGTTTAATATTAGATATTTTTGTTAGAAGAACCAAGAGCAAGGAATCAAAGTTACAGGTTCAATTAGCCCAGATGGAATATATGCTTCCAAGACTAATAGGATTTAGAGATTATCTTTCTAGAGAAGGTGCGGGAATAGGTACTAGAGGTTTAGGGGAACAAAAACTTGAACTGGATAGACGAAATATTAACAGAGAGATTACAAGAATTAAAAAGAAGCTCGAAAAAATAGAGAATACGAGAATAATTACTAGTAAAAAAAGAGTAAACAACAATATACCCATAGTTTCATTAATAGGATATACTAATGCAGGAAAATCTACAATAGGTACTCAAATTGCGAATTTATATAAAGATAAACTTGATAAACAACAGGTTTTTGAGAATAAAGACATGTTATTTATGACTCTTGATACAACTACGAGGAAAGCTGTATTTCCAAGTGGAATAGAATTTTTAATAGCAGATACAGTTGGTTTTATTGAAAATATTCCAACAGGACTAATAGAATCATTTAAAAGCACCTTGGATGAAATAAAGTACTCGGATTGCATTCTTCATATAATAGATTCTTCAAACGAAAATATTTCCGAACAAATTGAGACAACATACAAAATACTGGATGAAATGGATATAAAGGATATTCCTATTATAAACGTGTTCAATAAATCCGACATTAAAGGAAGTATGATATACAGTAGAGAGTTTCTAAAGGAAAAAAGCATTTCAGTTTCGGCTTATTGTGATGAAGATATAGAAAATTTGTTGATTGAGATAGAAAAATCCCTGAGTTTTAAATTTGAAAATATAGAAATGATAGTACCTTATGATGAACAGGATATAATCAATGAATTAAGATTAAAGGGTTATAATTTCAATATGGAATATGAAGAGAATATTTTAGTCAAAGCAAGGATATTGGACAAGGATATTGAAATATTTAGAAGATATATAAAGGAATAGGCCATGAGTTATATTACTATATATAAAAAAGAAGAATATGAAATGGAAATTAAAAAATCTAGATTTATTGGATACGCTTTTCCTGTATCAAAGGAAGAGGAAGCCTTGGATTTTATAGAGGGAACTAGAAGGCTTCATCCTGCTTCTAGACATTGTTGTTTTGCGTATGTTATTGGAGAGAAAAAGAATATTCAAAGGTATTCAGATGATGGTGAGCCAAGTGGTACAGCTGGAATTCCAATACTGGAATTAATAAAGAAAAAAAATTTAACGGATATAGTCATTGTCGTTGTAAGATACTTTGGTGGAATTCTCCTAGGAGCTGGAGGGCTTGTAAGGGCATATTCTGGCACGGCTAATGAAACTATAAACAAGGGAACAATCGTTGAAAAAATGGAATTTAGTAGTTTAGATATAATTGTAGATTATAATAATTACGGAAGAGTATTAAATTTTATAGAAGAGAATAATTATTTTATAGATGACAAGATATTTGAAGAGAATGTAATTCTAAAAGTCTTTATTCTAGTAGAATCATTGGATAAATTTCAACAGAGCATATTAGATTTAACAAGTGGCAATGTTGAAATATATGAAAATGAAAGAATGTTATTAAATACAAAAAATAATTTGATATATATAGAGGGGTAGTATGGACTGTAAAAAAATTGTAGACGAACTGGTACTATGGTTAAAAAATAAAACGAAAGAATCCAATACAAAGGGAATTGTACTTGGATTAAGTGGAGGGCTAGATTCAGCCGTTGTTGCAGCTATAGGTAAAATTGCATTTGGAGAAAATACTTTAGGCATAATTATGCCAATAAATAGTTTGGAAACAGATATGGAAGATGCAAAAATAGTTTGTGACTCCATTTCTTTAAATAATATAACTATAGATTTAACAGAGGAATACAATAGTTTATCCAGTAAATTCCATAAGGGGAATAATGATATGGCATATGCCAATATAAAGCCGAGACTAAGAATGATTACTCTATATTACTATGCTCAAAGTTTTGGATACTTAGTATCTGGTACAACAAATCTTTCAGAATACACAATTGGGTATTCCACAAAGTATGGTGATTTTGGAGTGGATATATCGCCCATTGTAGACTTTACTAAGACTGAAGTATTAGAATTAGCTAGATATTTGAATATACCAGAAAAAGTTATAAACAAAAAACCTTCAGCAGGTTTATGGGAAGGTCAAAGTGATGAAGATGAACTTGGATTTTCTTATGAAGATTTAGATAAATATATTTTGACAGGTAAGGGTTCAAGTGATTTAATTAATAGGGTAGAATATTTGAAAAAAATAAATAAGCATAAAAAACATATGCCAGATAAATTTAATTATAGAGGAGAGTAGTATGGCTGGACATAATAAATGGAGTAAAATAAAGAATAAAAAGGGTAGTGAAGATGCTAGAAGAGGAAAAATTTTTACGAAGCTTGCTAGAGAAATAATTGTAGCAGTAAAAGAAGGTGGAGTAGACCCTGAATATAATGCATCGTTAAAGACTGCAATTGAAAAAGCCAAGGCAGAAAATATGCCTAATGATAATATAGAAAGAGCTATTAAAAAGGGTTCAGGAGCTAATGAGCAAGATAATTACGAGGAAGTTGTATATGAAGGTTATGGTCCTTCAGGAGTTGCCGTAATTGTAAGCTGTTTAACGGACAATAGAAATAGAACTGCACCAGAAGTACGACATGCCTTTGATAAATATGGTGGAAACCTTGGACAGACAGGGTCTGTAATGTTTACTTTTGAACATAAAGGATTACTTGTAATGAACAAGGACAATTATGATGAAGAAGAGATAATGATGATGTCAATAGATGCAGGAGCTGAGGATTTTTCATCAGATGATGAAGAATTTGAAATTATAACATCTATGACGGACTTTTCTAAAGTAAGGGATAATCTACTTGCTGAAGGAATTAAATTCAATACTGCAGAATTGACTTATCTACCTAGTAATGAGGTAGAAGTTACAAATGAAGATGATATTAAGAATTTAATAAAATTAATAGAAATATTGGAAGATAATGACGATGTACAAAATGTATATCATAATTGGAGTCTACCAGAGGATTTAGAGGTTTAAAATGGAATTTAACATAAATCCAGTAGCTTTTGAGTTATTTGGAATAGAAATAATGTGGTATGCAATTATAATTTGTACAGGTTTTATTTTAGGGGTATTCGTTGCTACGAAATTAGCCAAGTATAATAATGTTAATCCTGATCATGTCATCGATATATTATTGTTTGCCCTACCTGCGGCAATAGTCGGTGCAAGATTATACTTTGTAGCTTTTGAATGGGATCAGTATAAAGATAATCTGTTAGAGATAATAAATATAAGAGGCGGTGGCCTTGCAATTTATGGGGGATTAATAGGAGCATTTTTAGTAGGATATATTTATTCAAGGATTAAAAAATTAAACTTTTTAAACTTAACGGATATATTTATTCCAGCTGTTGCATTAGGCCAAAGTATTGGAAGATGGGGTAATTTTATAAATCAAGAAGCCTATGGAGGACCAACAAATTTACCATGGGGAATTATAATCGATGGTCAAAAGGTTCATCCAACATTTTTATATGAATCAATAGGAGATTTTATTATATTCCTTATACTTTACAAAGTTGCTAAAAATAAAAAGTTTAATGGTCAGTGCTTTTATCTATATTTAATATTGTATGGAATTTTAAGGTTTTTTGTTGAGGGACTTAGAACTGACAGTCTATATGTTTTTGGTATAAGAGTTTCACAATTATTAAGTGGTATTTTTGCAATAGTGGGTATTATTTTATACATTTTAAATCGAAGAAAAATCAAATAGATATTTGTAAATTTAAAGACGGTTAGTAACCGTCTTTTTTTGTTGAAAAATACAGATTTAAATTAATTATAAAAAAGCTCAAGAACGTACGTTTGCGTTGATAATTAGAGAAAAGTAATGTATCATATATATAAGTGGTGAAAAGTGGGTAAAAGTGTCACAAAATAGATTGAGGTGAGTATTAATGTTCATAGGTGAATATCAGCATAATTTAGACGCCAAGGGACGTTTAACTCTACCATCGAAATTTAGAGACGACTTAGGAGAAGAATTTTTCATTACAAAGGGAATGGACAACTGTCTATTCGTATTTCCACAAGATGAGTGGGATAAAATAGATGAAAAAATAAATGGACTTCAATTATCAAGAAAAGAATCAAGAGGGCTTGCAAGACTATTCTATGCAGGTGCAATAAATGTTTCCTTAGACAAGATGGGAAGAGTATTACTTCCGCAAAGTTTAAGAGGTTACGCTAAATTAAACAAAGAAGCAATTATTATAGGTGTTTCCTCAAGAGTAGAAATATGGGATAAAGAGGCTTGGGAAACTTATAATGACGATGATAATTTGAATTACGATATATTGACTGAAAAGATGACGGACATAGACTTTTAGAGGTAATTATGGAATTTAAACATGTATCTGTTTTACTAAATGAAACAATAAAAGGATTAAATATAGATCCAAATGGAATATATGTTGATTGTACTTTAGGCGGCGGTGGTCACTCCTTTGAAATAGCAAAGCTATTGGAGAATGGAAGACTTATTTGCATAGATCAAGATATAGATGCTATAGAGGCTGCAAAAATAAAGTTAAATGATTATATATCCAAAATAACATTTGTAAAATCAAATTTTAAATATTTCAAGGAAATATTAGAAGAGTTAAAGATAGAAAAAGTAGATGGAATTCTAATGGATATAGGTGTTTCATCATATCAAATAGATAAGGATGATAGAGGATTTTCATATATACAAAATAGTGAACTTGATATGAGAATGGATCAATCTCAAGATTTAACAGCTAAGTATATTGTAAATAATTATTCTATAGATGATTTAACAAATATATTTTACAAATATGGTGAAGAAAAATGGTCTAAAAGAATCGCAGAATTTATTTGCAAGAAAAGAGAAAGTGAAGAGATAAAAACAACTTTTGACCTTGTTGAAATAATTGATAAGGCTGTTCCAGTAGAGGTTAGAAGAAAATCTAAGGGACATTATTCAAAGAGAGTTTTTCAAGCTTTGAGAATTGAAGTGAATAACGAGTTGGGAGTTTTAGAAGAAGTTCTTCCTAAAATGGTAAAACTATTAAACCCAAAAGGGAGGCTTTGTGTAATAACCTTCCATTCACTTGAGGATAGAATTGTAAAGAATATATTTAGAGATATGAATACCTCATGCACATGTCCTCCAGAGATACCAGTATGTGTTTGTAACAATAAAAGGTTGGTAAAGCTTATTACACGTAAGCCAATTGTACCTAGCGACAAAGAAATTGAAGAAAATAAAAGGTCCAAAAGTGCAAAATTAAGAATAATTGAAAAAATGAGGGATTAAAAGTGGAAGCTCGTGAATATAATTTAAACTATGGACAAGTTGATGTAAATAGAAAAAGAGTAAAGAGAAAAAGAAAAGTAAGAATAAGTGAAAATAAAAAAATAAAGGTTAGATCAAAAAAATATACAAAGTCTATAAATAGAGCAAAATCAAAGACAGTTACAAAAAGTAAAAAAATTGTATTATCATTTTTATGTTTAATAAATATATTTTTTATTGGCATTACTTTTAGTGGATATATTTCCATGAGTAATACAAGTATACAGATGAGTAAACTTAAGCAAGAAATTTCTGAGCTTGAGACGATAAGAGACGACTATAAGATGAAAATCGGAAAATTAACGTCTTCAGAAAGAATAGAGGAAATAGCAAAATATAGTCTAGGAATGTCTTATCCAGACGATACTCAATATTACTATTTATCCAATAATAACAGAGAAGAAAAAACAGAAGATAATAAAGAAGCTATAAAAGATAGTGAAATTGCAAAAGTTAATGAAGGAACTATCTATGAGGAATAAAAAAAATTTTCAAAAATTCCAAAATACATTTAAAAAAAGAACAATTACTATTTTCGCAATATGTTTAATGGTAATTGTTGTTTTTGCTGTTAGGATGATTTGGCTATATAATTCGGAATACAGGGTAAAAGCAGCAGAACAAAGACTTAGAACTATAGAAATACCTGCTAAAAGAGGAGATATTTTAGATACTAATGGAAATATCTTAGCGGAATCTGTTAAAGTAAATGCATTATACTATATGCCTGAAACACTTACACCTGAAAATAGAAATAAATTATCAAATGGATTGAGTAAAATAATGGATCTTAATTCAGAGAAAATAGATGATATTATAAATAGTAAAAATACTTATAAAATTGCAAATAGTATTACTAAAGAACAAGTTGAAGGTATAAGAAATTTAGAATTAAATTGCCTTACAGTATCGGTTGAAAATCAGCGATATTATCCAGGGGAATCATCATTATCGAGTATTTTAGGTTTTGTTGACCCAGATGGTAATGGTTTATATGGTATAGAAAAATATTATGATGATGAATTAAAGGGACAGCCTGGCTTAAATATTTATGCAGGCACTAGAGAAGGCAATATTAGTACATTTGATAAAAATGAACAATTAGATGCAGAAGAAGGTAAAAATATACAATTAAATATTGATGAAAATATAAATGCTATCGTAAGTAATGTTGCAAAAGAAGCTTACGAAATATATAATCCAAAAAGTATTTCAGTAATAGTGACCGAACCTATGACAAATAAAGTTGTAGCTATGGAAAATTTTCCAAGATATGATTCTAATAAGCCTAGAAAAGGTAGAAATGATGAAGAAAAAGAGGAAATAGAAAATTTATCAGAAGAAGAAAAACTAGAAAGATATTATGAAATTTGGAGAAATATTTCAGTTAGTAATACATATGAGCCAGGTTCAGTATTCAAGCTTATTACAACAGCGATGGCTATAGAGGAAAATACTAGTACTGATAGTTCAATTTACAGATGTGATGGAATATATAGAGATATACCAGGAGTACAAATAAAATGTATTAAATGGTATGATCCGCATGGAAATGAGACTTTAGAGGAAGCTTTAGCTAATTCTTGTAACCCAGCATATATCCAAATAGCTAAAGATATTGGATATGCTAAATTTTATGAATACATTAAAAGTTTTGGTTTTGGAGATGTAACGGGAATTGACTTGATTGGTGAAGAAAAGGGAATAGTACCTAAAAGTGCAGACGATATAACAGTTACTCAACTAGCAACTATGTCATATGGTCATAGCATAGCAGTTACACCTATACAAATGATAACAGCGTCAAATGCATTAGTAAATGGCGGTAAGTTAATAGAACCTAGAATTGTTAAAGAAAAGAAGAAAAAAGAAAAAGTTGAAGTAAAAAGACAGGTTATCTCTAAAGAGACTAGTAAAAAAATGATTGAATTAATGCAGAATACAGTAGAGAATGGATCTTCTAATGCTGTAAAATCATCTAATTATAAAGTTGGTGGGAAATCGGGAACAACTATTAAAATAGAAAATGGAGAATATACATCAGAAAAGACGGTTACTTCATTTTACTCTGCTTTTCCTATTGATGATCCAAAATACTCAGTATTGGTTGTAGTTGATGAGCCTCAGGGCCTTAATTCAGGTAATGCAGTATCTGGAAAGATATCTAAAAAAATAAACGATGAAATTGTTAAGTATAAAAATTTAGAAGATCATAATTACAATTCTGTAGGGAAAAATGATGTTGTAGTACCTGATGTAGTTGGTTTAACATTAAAAAATGCAGTGGTATTGTTGGAGAAGAATAACTTAAGGGCTGATATAGTGAATACTTCTTTAAGTGATTCGATTATAATTACAAATCAATCTATAGAAGGTGGAACAAAAGTTGAGGAAAACACCACGATAGATTTAAAAGCGGATGATTCAGGTACAACTTTAATAAAGGTTCCAGATATAATTGGATTAAATAGTAGAGAAGTAAATTATGAAACTAGTGGTATAAATATTAAGATAAAATCTACTGGTGACACAGAAAATGGGAAGGTGTTAAAAACAATACCAAGTATAGGTGAATTTGTAGAACAAGGCAGTACATTGGAAATAATATACAATAAAGAGTAGGCCAAAGAAATTTCTTTTGCCTATTATTTATTATAAGCAATAATATTTGTTATAATAGATAGTTGAGTGAAGGAGAGGAATATGAATATATTAAAAAATGAAATTTTATTGCCTTTAGGATTTTCTATTATTCTATCATTAATAGTTGGAAAAATAGTAATAAATCTTTTAAAAAGGGCACATATAGGACAGAGTATAAGGGATGATGGACCAGAAGCTCATCATGAAAAAGCTGGAACACCTACAATGGGTGGAATTATTTTTATTATCACTACATTGATATCCTTAATCGTCTTTAAAGGATATAGCTATGAAAATATTCTAGTAGTACTAAGTATGTTAGGTTTTGGATTAGTAGGGTTTGTAGATGATTTTTTTAAATTGGTAATGAAAAGGTCGTTAGGCCTTACAGAAATGCAAAAAATTATATTCCAAATTTTAATAAGTTTTGCATTAATATATTTTGCATCAAAGGTTTCTGCAAAACCTATAGGAACATTTGTAATACCTTTTACATCAATAGAATTTAACTTAGGATTATTAGCATATCCTATATTAGCTTTTATTATGATTGGTACGGTAAATGCTACTAATATTACTGATGGTCTAGATGGACTTGCAACTAGTGTTACAATACCAGTATTTATAGCATTAACTATTATATCATTAATACAAAACTCTAATATTACAATATTTACTGTAATATTTACTGGAGCTTTAATAGGTTTTTTAGCCTTTAACTCAAATCCTGCTTCTGTATTTATGGGAGATACGGGTTCAATGGCAATAGGTGGAGCTTTAGTAATGATATGTGTAATATTTAATATGTCATTACATTTAATAATAGTTGGTGGTGTTTACGTAATGGAGACGATGTCTGTAATCATTCAAGTAATAAGCTATAAAACTAGAAATAAGAAGAGAGTTTTTCTAATGTCGCCGATACATCATCATTATGAATTAAAGGGATATAAGGAACCTAAAATTGTTGCTGCATTTACAATTTTAAGTGTAATTCTATCAATAATAGCAGTAATATCTATATTATAGGAGATAATATGAAATATTTTATTTTAGGTTTAGGAATAACAGGAATATCAACAGTTAAGACTTTATCTTCTTTAGGAAAAAAAGTTGTAGTCTTTGATGATAACTTAAGAGATAGTAAAAAAATAGAAGATGAACTTAAAGGATTTAATTATGAAATTATACAAAATCCAGAAGATATAATATTTAAAGATATAGATATTGTTGTAAAGAGTCCTGGTATTTCCTTAAATAATGATTTGCTAAATGAATTTAGAGACAATAATGTTGAAATAATAAGCGATTTGGAATTATCATATAGACTTTTTCCAAATAAAAAATTAGTTTCATTAACGGGAACTAATGGTAAGACGACAACTACTATGTTACTTACACATATATTGAAATCCGCAGGAAAGAAAGCTATTGCAATAGGTAATATTGGTGTAGGAATGTTATGGGAAATATACAATAACAAGGATATAGAGTATTTTATTATTGAATGCTCCAGTTTCCAATTAGCCTCTGTAAACACCTTTAGAACCAATGTAGCAGGAATAATAAATATTACACAAGATCATATTGATTGGCATAAAAGTTTTGAAAATTATATTAAAGATAAAAGTAATATATTTAAAAATCAGGATCATAAAGATATATTGGTAATAAATTCAGATGATAGGATAATAAATGATATAAGTAAAAATATAAAGCCAAAACTTGTTAAGACTTCAATGGAAAAAGAATTGGATAATGGTTTTTATTCAATAGATGATAATATATACTATAGTGATAATGGAATTCGAGAATTCATTTTAAAAAGAGACGATTTTAAAATAGTTGGAAACCATAATATAGAAAATGCTTTGATTGCAATGGGAATGGCATATTCTTTAAATATTACTTTGGAACAAATAGGTGAGGCTTGTAAAAAATTTAAACCGGTTTCTCATAGAATAGAATTTGTTAGGGAATATAAAAATGTGAAATTTTATAATGATTCAAAAGGATCCAATATAGACGCTACGAAAAAGGCTATAGAATCATTTGATGATCCTTTAATCCTAATAGCTGGTGGATATGATAAAAAGGTATCCTTTGATGAATTATTCAATCAAGGATATAAAAATATTAAGGCTTTAATACTATTTGGTGAGACAAAAAATCTTATAAAAAACACTGCAGAAAAATATGAATATAATAATATATATATTGTAGAGAATATGAGAGAAGCCATAGATAAATCTTATGAGATAATGGAAGGTGGAGATGTGGTTTTGCTTTCTCCAGCAAGTGCAAGTTGGGGTATGTATAGAGACTATATTGAAAGAGGAGAAGACTTTATAAATATAGTAAATGAATTAGGTGATTAATTTTGAATGGTAAACAAGGGAAAATTGATAAAAAAATATTAATTACAACCATAATATTACTAGTAATAGGTAGTATTATGGTATTTAGTTCAAGTTGGCCTTATGCGACAAGGCTTCATAACAATCCTTATGAATTCATAAAAAAGCAGATAATTTTTTCAATTGCAGGTTTTATAGTAATGTATATTGTTTCAAATATTGATTATAGAATATATAAAAAGTATGCTGTTATAATATATTTCTTAACTATTATTCTTTCTATAGCAGTATTAATTTTTGGGGATGTAGAAAAATTTGCTGCTAAAAGATGGTTGGAGATTAAATTTACTACAATTATGCCATCAGATTTTTTAAAACTTGGTACTATATTTATTATTGCTAGGTATGTTTCAAAATACTACCATAAAATAAATACATTTATATATGGTTTTTTACCTATGGTTGGTTTTGCAGGACTTTCTGGAATATTGGTATATATGCAGCCAGATCTTTCTACAACCATTGTCATATTAGCATTAGTAGTGGCAATGTTTGTAATAGCAGGAATAAATATGTTTTATTTATTCTTTTCCATAGGTGCAGTAGGAGCAGTAGGAGTTGTTGGTATCTTTAGCAAAAATAGTGTATACAGCAGGGCTTCTAGAATAGATGCTTGGCTTAATCCTCTAAAAGATTTTTCAAATAAAGGATGGCAACTTGCCCAGTCTTTATTTGCAGTTAGCTATGGTGGTTTTTTTGGAGTAGGATTAGGGAGAAGTAGACATAAATTCAGCTACTTATCAGAAGCTCATAATGACTTCATATTTGCAATAATCTGTGAAGAATTAGGATTTATTGGTGCTATGATGATAATATTTTTATATGTTTACTTAATTTTTTTAGGAATGAAACTAGCCTTTAGAATAAAGGATATATTCGGGAAATTCCTAGTAATAGGAATAATGCTTTTATTGGGAATTCAATCTTTTACAAATATTTCTGTTGCGTTGGGTTTAATACCTCCAACAGGTTTAACATTACCTTTTATAAGCTATGGTGGAAGTTCACTATTGGTATATATGGTAATGATAGGAATAGTTTTAAATATTTCTAGAACTGAAAAGGGGAGGTAATAATGAGAGTAATAGTAACAGGTGGAGGTACTGGAGGACATATTTATCCAGCAGTATCCATAATAGAAGAGCTGAAAGATAAAGAAGAAAATATTGAAATATTATATATTGGAAAGAAACAAAGTCTAGAAGAAAAGATAATAAATGAATTAGGATATGAATTTAAAGGAATAAGAGCTGAAGGTTTACCTAGAAAAATTAATAAAAAATCCTTTATAATGGCAAAAGAGTTAATTGCAGGTTTAATGGAATCGAAAAAAATTATAAAGGAATTTAAACCCGATTTTGTAGTAGGAACAGGTGGTTTCGTTACAGGACCTGTACTTTTTATGGCATCTAGACAAAAATATAATATATATTTTCATGAGCAAAATAGTTATCCAGGTATAACAAACAAAATATTATCTAGATTTGCAAACAAATATTTTGTTACTTTCAAAGAGAGTATAAAGTATTTCAAAAATCAGGATAGAGCAGTTGTAACGGGAAATCCCATTAGAAATAAATTTAAAAATATTGATTCTTTAAGGAAGAGTACAATTGAAGAATATAGCCTAAATCAAGAGGTTAAAACAGTATTTTCCTTTGGAGGATCAAATGGTGCAACTATTCTAAATGAAAATATATTGAATTTAATAAATAATATAGATTTTTCTAAGGAATTTCAAATTATCCATGTAACGGGAATAAGTCATTATGAAGATTTTATGAAAAAACTTGAAAATACAAATAATAACACCGTTAAAATTTTCCCTTACTTAGATGATATACAAAAAGCTTATAGTGTAGCTGATTTAGCAATAACAAGCTCTGGTGCAATTACATTGGCCGAATTGGCATTTTTAGGGCTTCCAAGTATATTGATTCCAAAATCATATACAACTGAAAATCATCAAGTACATAATGCTAAAGAATATGAGAAAAATAATGCTAGTAAAGTCATATTGGAAAAGGATTTGAACTATAGAGGACTGTATAAAGAAATAACGGAAATTACTAATAATGAAAAATTGTTAATCAGTATGAAAGAATCCGTAAAGGTTTTAGCTACACCAAATGCAGCTAAAGACATAGTTGAAGGTATATTAAAGGATATAATATGAGAAAAGCTAAAAGAAGAAAAAAGAAAGAAAAAAATATAATAATTATATGTATTTTTGTATTTATTATTAGCACATCTATAATAACTTTAATAATATGTCAAACCCATAGTTATTTTAATATAAAAAACATTAATATAACTGGAAATAAAAAAATGGACAAGAATGAATTAATAAAAGAAACAAATAGTTTAGGAAAAAATATTTTTAGATTAAATAAAGAAAAAGTAAAGAAAAACTTAGAAAAAAAAGAAATATTAAATATAGAAGTAAATAAAAAATATCCAAATGAACTTGATATTAAGA
Organism: uncultured Gallicola sp.; assembly: GCA_964345925.1. Classification (GTDB taxonomy): domain Bacteria; phylum Bacillota; class Clostridia; order Tissierellales; family Peptoniphilaceae; genus Miniphocaeibacter. The sequence goes on from CAYFSP010000001.1 coordinate 45,114, forward strand.
TATTAGAAAACTACAATATAGGATATTTAGAGAATGGAGAAGAATATATTTATATAGATACTCTAGGAGATATTCAAAAAGAAAATTATACAGAAATTGAAAATATGCCAGAGATTAAGGGCATAGATATAAAGTTGTTAAAAAAGTCTAAGAATATATTTAAAGATGAAAATATAAAAAAAATCATAAATGAAGTTCAAAACAATAATATAGAATTAATAGAATATGATTTTTCCAATAAGGACAATATTAAATTAAAAACAAGCAATTTAGATATTTCTTTTGGAAATACGACAGATATATCAGAGAAAATTCAAGTTTTAAAGACAACATTGAAGAATATTGGTATTAATGATACAAAAAACTATAATATAGATATTAGAAATCTAGAAAAACCTTTACTGATTGAAAAATAGAGATTATAGATATATAAATATATTTTAAATATATACTTAAAGTACAGTAAATCTAAGAAAACAAACAATAAAATTAATATATCGAAGTAAACAGAAGATAAAAAATATTTTAAATAATAATATTTTTTAAAAAATAGAAATAATTATACTATTAATATATAATAAAGTGCTGGTTTATATGTATATAATTTAAAATGGTAAAAATATTATACTTTAAATACAAAAAAGATGAAGTTCCAACAAGGAGATAGACTTAAGATATTAAGGTTTTATAATAGTTGAATTTGAAATATAATAAAGAATAATGAGATAAATAACAACGTGGAGGAAAATTATGAGTTTTGAGATGGAAGTAACAAATAATGATGATATGGCAAAAATAAAAGTAGTAGGTGTTGGTGGTGGTGGTAATAATGCCATTATGAGAATGTATGAGAATGGATTAAATGGAGTAGAATTCATTGCAGTTAACACTGACAAACAAATATTAACTACTAGTGATATTGAAAATAAATTACAGATTGGTGAAAAGCTTACTAAAGGTCTTGGAGCTGGTGCAAATCCTTCAGTAGGACAAAAGGCTGCAGAAGAGAGTAGAAACGATATTGTAGAAATGTTACAAGGCGCTGATATGGTATTTATTACTGCAGGTATGGGTGGAGGAACTGGTACTGGTGCTGCTCCTGTAGTTGCTGAAATTGCTAAAGAGTTAGGTGTTTTAACAGTTGGTGTAGTTACTAAGCCATTTGCTTTTGAAGGAAGAAAAAGACAGTTACAAGCTGAACAAGGTATTGAAGCTTTAAAAGATAAGGTAGATACTTTAGTTATTATACCTAATGATAGATTATTACAAATAGCAGAGAAGAGAACTACAATGGCAGAGGCTTTCTCTATGGCTGATGAAGTGCTTATGAACGGTATAAAGGGTATATCCGATTTAATCGCTGTTCCAAACTTAATTAACTTAGACTTTGCAGACGTTAAAGCTATTATGTATGATCAAGGTATTGCACATATGGGTATTGGTATTGCTACTGGTGAAAACAGAGCGGTTGAAGCTGCAAGACTTGCAGTTAAGAGTCCACTACTAGAAACTTCTATTGATGGAGCAAAAGCTGTTCTAATCAACGTTACAGGTTCTGATTTAGGATTATTTGAAGTTAATGAAGCTTCAGAGTTGATAAGAGAAGCTGTTGATCCAGATGCAAATATTATATTCGGTGCTGGTATTGATGAATCATTAAAAGATGATATTAAGATTACAGTTATAGCTACAGGATTTGACGAAAAACTAGGTAGAAATATTATTTCAGGCGGAAATTCAGATAGTAAGGATAAAAAAGCTGAAGATGGTAAGGGCGAAGGTTCAGAATATAAATCAGACGACTTAGAAATACCATCATTTTTGAAAAAAAGAGGTTTTTAATTTATGAGATGTCCATTTTGTAATTCAACAAATACAAAAGTAGTGGATTCTAGACAGGTGGACTCAGAGACTTCTATTAGAAGAAGAAGAGAATGTAACGATTGTAAAAAAAGATTTACAACTTATGAAAAATATGAAATAAATTCTTTAATAGTAATAAAAAAGAATAAGGAAAGAGAAACTTTTAATTCAAACAAAATCTTAAAGGGAATGATTAGGTCTTGTTATAAAAGAAAAGTTCCAGTGGAAGTTTTGGAAGAAGCTACAAAGGAAATAGAAATTGAGGTAAATCATTTAAATCTAAAGGAAATTCCATCTTCAGTTATTGGAGAACTGATTATGGAAAAACTTAAGGAGATAGATAAAGTTGCTTATGTAAGATTTGCTTCAGTATACAAAGAATTTCAAGATGTTAATTCATTTTATGATGAAATTGAAAAAGTTAAATAGTATTAGTTAAACACCCTAGTTTAATACGATTAGGGTGTTTTAATTTTATTATTATTCTTAAATGTGGTAAAATGCTAATAAATATTTTTAGGAGTAGATATGGATTTATTTGAATATAGTAGAAAAAAAAATGCTAAAAAAAATGCACCATTGGCAGAAAGGGTTAGACCAAAAAAAATAGATGATTTTTATGGACAAGAACATATATTATTTCATAATAGTCCTTTAAATAGGCTTATTAAAATTGATAGAGTTGGTTCGTTAATACTATATGGTCCTCCTGGAACAGGAAAAACTACGTTAGCAATGGTTATTTCCAATAGTACCAATAAGGTTTTTGAGAAATTATCGGCTGTAACTTCTGGTGTTAAGGATATAAAAGAAGTGGTTTCTACTGCCAAAACAAATTTGGATTTATATAATAAAGAAACTATATTATTTATTGATGAAATCCATAGATTTAACAAATCTCAACAAGATGCTTTACTTCCTCATGTGGAGAATGGCTTGATTACATTAATAGGTGCTACAACAGAAAATCCATATTTTGAAGTTAATTCTGCACTTTTATCAAGATGCAAGATAATTCAATTAAAAAGTCTTTCAAATGAAGATATACTAAGAGCTTTAAAAAGAGCATTGCACCTTAAGGACGGATTAAAGGAATACAATGTACATGTGGATGATGACACATTGATGCTTATAGCAAATTTATCATCTGGAGATGTGAGAACTGCTTTAAATAGTTTAGAAATTGCAGTTTTATCCACTGACCCAATAGAAGATAAAATAGTATTAAATGAAGACATTATAAAAAATTCATTTATTAGTTCTTCAAATTTGTATGATAAGAGTTCAGATTATCATTATAATACCATTTCTGCTTTTATTAAATCGATGAGGGGTTCTGATCCTAATTCTGCTATACTTTATCTGGCTAAAATGATAAAATCGGGAGAGGATCCTAAATTCATTGCAAGAAGAATGGTTATATTTGCATCGGAAGATATTGGAAATGCAAATCCAGAAGCACTTGTTGTAGCTAATGCAGTATTTCGAGCTGTTGAAATAATAGGAATGCCAGAAGCCCAGTTAAATTTGGCTCAGGGAGTAATTTATTTAGCAACATCACCTAAAAGCAATAAATCATATATCGCTATAAAAGATGCTTTAAAAGATTTAGATAAAAATCCTAATTTGGATATACCTAAATATCTGTTAGACGCTCATTACAATGGTGCAAAAAAACTAGGAAGTGGAATAGGGTATAAATATCCTCATGATTATGATAATTCCTATGTGAATCAGAGATATTTCCCAACTAATTACAGTGAAAGGGAATATTATGAACCAACGGATAATGGATATGAGGTTGAAATAAAAAAATATATGAAAAAGTTAAAGGAGAGTTAAATGATTTTATTAAGAGATTTAAATGCAGATGTAGAAAAATACATCGATAAAGATATTGAAATAGCAGGTTGGATAAAAAACTCAAGATTTCAAAAAAACTTAGGCTTTATAGAGTTAAATGACGGTACGCAGTTTACTCCAATACAAGTAGTTGTTGAGTCTTCTTTAGATAATTATGAAAAAGTAAGCAAATTATTTTTAAGTTCTGCTATTATTGTCAAAGGAAAACTAGTTAAAACACCAAATGCGAAACAACCCTATGAAATACAGGCAAAGGAGATATTTTTAGAAGGGGAATCCACAGATGATTATCCATTACAAAAGAAGAGGCATACATTTGAATTTTTAAGAACTATTCTACATTTAAGATCAAGATCCAACACGTTTAATGCAGTGTTTAAGGTTAGATCTGAATTAAGTTATGCAATTCATAAATTCTTTAACGATAGAGGATTTGTATATGTTCATACACCTATAATTACGTCATCAGATGCTGAAGGTGCTGGTGAAATGTTTGAAGTTTCAACATTGGATTTAAATGATTTACCTAAAGACGAAGATGGAAATGTAGATTTTACGAAAGATTTCTTCGGTAAGAAGACAAACTTAACAGTAAGTGGTCAATTACAAGTTGAATCATTTGCTATGTCCCATAGAAATGTATATACATTTGGTCCAACTTTTAGAGCAGAAAATTCGAATACATCAAGACATGCAGCAGAATTTTGGATGGTTGAGCCTGAAATTGCATTTGCAGACTTAAAGGATGTTTGTGATCTAGCGGAGGATATGATTAAATTTCTAATAAATTATGTATTAGAAAAATGTCCTCAAGAAATGAACTTTTTCAATAGTTTTATAGATAAGGGATTAAAGGAAAGGTTATTAAATGTAGCTAATAGTGAATTTAAGAGAATAACATATACTGAAGCCGTAGACATATTAATAAAATCAGGTGAAAAATTTAGCTATCCAGTAAAATGGGGTATCGATTTACAAACAGAGCACGAAAGATATATTTCAGAAAAAATTGTAAAAGGACCTGTATTTATTACAGACTATCCAAAGGAAATTAAAGCTTTTTACATGAAGTTAAATGAAGATCAAAAAACAGTAGCTGCTACTGATTTACTTGTTCCAGGAATAGGAGAGATAATTGGTGGAAGTGAAAGAGAATACAGATATGATACATTAAAGGAAAAAATCATTGATGCAGGATTGAATCCGGAGGATTATGATTGGTATTTAGACCTTAGAAAATATGGTGGTACAAGACATGGTGGATATGGATTAGGATTTGAGAGAATGCTTATGTATGTAACAGGTATGACAAATATAAGAGACGTAATGCCTTTCCCAAGAACTGTAGGGCATTGTGAATATTAGTTGACTTTTATAATAATAGATATTATAATGATTATTGTTGAATAAGTAGAGTTATCCGCTCTCACCTTATCATATACATGAATAAGGTAATAATAGAATTACTATACATTAGATATGTAATTTTGGCGGGTATTTCTACCTGCCATTTTTTTGTACATATGGAGGTGTATATTATTAAAGAATTACAAATTAACAATGAGATAAGATCAAAAGAAGTTAGATTGGTCGATGCTCAAGGTGAGCAAAGAGGTATAGTACCTATAAGAGAAGCATTAGAATTAGCTAGAGAAAGTAACCTGGATTTAGTAAATGTTGCTCCTACAGCTAAACCACCAGTTTGTAAAATTATTGATTACGGTAAATACAAATATGAAACAATAAAGAGAGAAAAAGAATCTAGAAAAAAACAGAAAATTGTTAATGTTAAAGAGGTTAGATTATCACCAAATATAGATACTCATGATCTTAATGTTAAAGCTACTAGAGCAAACAAATTTTTAGCTAATGGTGATAAGGTTAAAGTATCTGTTAGATTTAGAGGAAGAGAATTAGGACATACAGCAATAGGTAAGGATGTACTTAACAAATTTGCTGAATTAACGAATGAAAATGGAACAGTTGAAAAAAGACCTGCCATGGAAGGAAGAAGCATGGTAATGATACTTAATTCATCTGTTGACAATAAATAGGAGGGTTATTATGCCAAAAATGAAAACTCATAGAGCTTCTGCGAAGAGATTTAAAAGAACAGGAACTGGTAAATTAAGAAGATTTAAAGCTTTTAAAAGTCACTTAACTGCTAAGAAATCACCTAAGAGAATTAGAAATTTAAGAAAAGGTGCTTTAGTTAGTAAGGGAGATCAAAAAAGAATCAATCATATGATTCCATAAGAATATATTAGGAGGAATTACAAATGGCAAGAATTAAACGTGGAGTTACAGCACACGCTAAACATAAAAAAGTATTAAAAGCGGCAAAGGGTTATTACGGATCAAAATCAACATTATTCAAGACTGCTAATCAAGCAGTTATTAAGTCAATGACTTATTCTTATATTGGTAGAAAAAGAAGAAAAAGAGACTTTAGACAATTATGGATAGCTAGAATTAATGCAGCTTCTAGACAAAATGGCTTGAGTTATAGCAAGTTTATGCATGGATTGAAAAAGGCTAATATCAATATGAATAGAAAAATACTATCTGAAATGGCAATAAACGACCCAACAGCATTTTCAAAATTAGTAGAAGTTGCTAAAAACGCTTAAATCCCATAACTGGGGTTTTTTTGCTTTATACCATAAATTTTCAAACTGGAAGTGATTAATTGAAGAGTTTAAGGAGAAAAAGAATTATAGATAATCCTTCTCTATACTTGGTTTTAGGTTTTCTATTAGTAATATTAGTAGGTAGTTTCTTGTTGATGTTACCTATATCATCTGCTGATGGAACTGTAAGTAATTATTTGGATTGTCTCTTTGTCTCTACTTCAAATGTTTGTGTAACAGGATTAACGACGGTTGTAACCGCAACCCATTGGAGTACTTTTGGACATATAGTAATAATTTTATTAATACAAATTGGTGGTCTTGGTATTATGACAATGACAACTTTAATGGCATTAATATTAGGAAAGAGAATTACATTATCTTCAAGACTTGTCATTAAGGAACAATTGAGTACTGATAATATGAAAGGACTAGTTAAATTAATAAAATATGTTTTAGTATCCACTTTTATTATTGAACTAGTAGGGGCAATATTACTATCTTTTACCTTTGTTCCAGAATTTGGTGCAAAAGGTATTTGGTATAGTATATTTCATTCAATCTCCTCATTCTGTAATGCGGGATTTGATATATTAGGAGCTGAAAGTCTATCTCCTTATAAAACTAATGCAATGGTAATACTACCAGTTGTATTGTTGATAATACTTGGTGGACTAGGCTTTAATGTATATATGAATATTACAGCTTATAAATTCAATTTCAAAAAATATTCATTACATTCAAAAATTGTATTAATTGGAACGGCATTTCTATTAATATCTGTAGCATCATTAATATTTTTTATAGAGTATGATAATGCAAGTACTTTAAAAAATTTAAGTTTAAAAGATAAGACATTGGCTTCTTTTTTTCAATCCACTACACTTAGGACTGCAGGTTATTTTTCAATAGACCAAGCATCTCTAAAAGATAGTAGTGTAATTATAGGAATAATAGCCATGTTTATTGGTGGAGCACCAGCAAGTACAGCAGGTGGATTAAAAATAACCACAATAGCATTATTGATAATCACTGTTATAAATGAAATAAAAGGAAATGAAAATATAGTTGTATTTAAGAAATCCATACGATTTGAAGCGGTAAAAAAAGCTGTTACAGCATTTATGATATTTACATTTTGGTTTTTATTTGTATCCATAATTATTATAATAATAGAACCATTTGATGCATTGGATATTTTTTATGAAGTGATATCAGCAGCTGCTACAGTTGGGATTACAAGGGGAATAACTCCAGAGCTTACAACTGTTTCGAAAATATTGTTAATACTTACAATGTACTTAGGAAGAGTTGGAATGGTAACCTTACTGTTTGCATTTTCAAATAACAAGAAGAAAAAGCAGTATAAAGAATCTTATGGAAATATAATTTTAGGATAGGTGGAATATGAAGCAATTTGCAGTAATTGGCTGTGGTAGATTTGGAAAATCATTAGCGTTGAAATTAGCAGAATTAAATCAAGAAGTTTTAGTAATAGATCAAGATGAAGATTTAGTAAATGAAATAGGACCTTATGTAAATCAAGCTGTGACAGCTGATGTTATGGCAGAAGGTGTTTTAGAAGATTTAGGAATTCAGAATTTTGATACAGTAATAATAGGTATGAGTTCTAATTTCGAAGCCTCTATACTTGTGACAACCGCTGCTAAAGAACTTGGAGTAAAGACGGTAATTGTAAAAGTAAAGGATAGTTTACATGGATCAATTATGGAAAAAATTGGTGCGGATAAAGTAATTATTCCTGAAAAAGAGACTGGACTTAGATTAGCACATACGTTGACTAAAAAAAGTATTATTGATTTTATTGAATTTTCTGATGAATTTAGTATTATGGAAGTTCAAACACCTAAGAAATGGATTAATATAGAATTAAAGGATTTAAACATTAGATCAAAATATAATTTAACCATAATTGCAATTAGAAATAAGAATAATACAATTATAAATCCAGGTCCTGATATTTTACTTGAAAGTGAAGATACTTTGCTAGTTGTAGGTAAAACATTGGATATAGAAGAATTGGTCAATATTTCAAATGATTAAAAAAATAGTTAGCAAAGATAATAAACTGTTTAAAAAACTTAAATCATTAAGCAAAAGCAATATAAGAAAAAAAGAAAAACTATTTTTAATTGAAGGAAAAAAGATGTTTATAGAAGCTGTTAAATCAAATGCTAATATAGACATTATAATTGTTTCAGAGTTTTTTACAGGATTGGACTTAAAAGGCTATGAGGACAAATTAATTATCTTAAAGAAATCTTTATTTGATGAATTGACAGAAATGGAAAATTCTGAGCAAATAATAACCGTCTGTAAAATGGAGAATAGTAAAATATTGGAACATGAAGATAGACTATTGATATTAGACGGTATTAGGGATCCTGGTAATATGGGAACAATTATTAGAACTGCAGAGTCCTTTGAATATAATAATATTGTACTTTTAAATAATTGTGTTGATATATTTAACCATAAAGTTCTTCGTTCAACTATGGGATCAATATTTAGAGTTAATATTGTAAAAGGCAATTTAGAATTATTAAATGATATTAAACAATATTATAAAATTTATTCAATGGAACTTTCCAAAGAATCTGAAAGTATATATAATATGACAGATATTGGAAAACATGCTATAATTATTGGAAATGAATCTAATGGTATTACAATGGAAGTAAGTCAATTAGCAGATAAAAAATTGATTATACCAATATCAAAAAATGTAGAATCATTAAATGCAGGAGTAGCTGCATCATTGACAATGTTCTATTTCAATTTAATAAATACGAAGATGGAAAAAACGGCAGTTAAATAGATTTTAGAGAGCTATGGCTAGGTGAAAACATAGTACTATACTGTTTTTATTCACTCCAGAGTACTCAGGTAATGCTGAGCGTTGACTAACGATATATAGTTACAAATTAAGTTGTTTTTAATAATTTGGGTGGTAACACGGAATCTTTCGTCCCATTTTGGGATGAAAGATTTTTTTTATGATATATTGTAAACATATATACATATTATAAAAAGATAAAGTAGAAATAACTGGAGATTATAGATTATATTGAATTGTTATAAAGTAGTTAAGGTAATATCATTGAATGAATATTTATAGGAGGAAAAATGAAGAGTAAATTAAATAATATTAAAGAGAGTACAATTGAAAAGATTTCAAAAATAGCTAATTTGAAAGATTTAGAGGATATTAGAGTAAAAGTTTTAGGTAAAAAGGGAGAACTTACCTTAGTTTTAAGAGAAATGGGTAAATTATCAAAGGAAGAGAGACCTATAATTGGTCAATTTGCCAATGAAATTAGAAATGATATAGAAAATTATCTTTCTAGTAAAAAAAATGAACTTCAAGATGAAATTAAAAAAATTAAAATCGAAGAAGAAAAAATCGATATAACAGCTAGAAGAAATAAAAAGGAAATTGGTCATAGACATCCTTTAAATAAGACAATGGAAGAGTTGGAAAACTTATTTCAAACTATGGGATTCTCTATAATGGAAGGTCCAGAGGTAGAAACTGTAGCAAATAATTTTGACTTATTGAACTCACCTAAAAATCATCCTTCAAGGGATTTATCTGATACTTTTTATATTGATGAAGATATACTTTTAAGAACACATACATCTACAGTTCAAATCAGGACAATGTTGAACAATAAGCCACCAATTAGAATGGTATCAGCTGGTAGAACATTTAGATTTGATGATGTAGACGATACACATTCTCCAATGTTTCACCAAATTGAAGGTTTAGTTGTAGATAAGCATGTAACTATGGCAAATTTAATGGACACATTAAATGTATTTATTAAGGAATTCTTTGGAGAGGATATGAAGACAAGATATAGACCTCATTATTTTCCATTTACAGAACCTTCAGCAGAGGTAGACGTTTCTTGTTTTGCATGTCATGGCAAAGGTTGCCCAAGTTGTAACTATACGGGTTGGAGCATGGAATTATTAGGATGTGGAATGGTTCATCCAAATGTTTTAAGAAATTGTGGAATAGATCCAGAAATATATTCTGGCTTTGCTTTTGGAATGGGTATTGACAGAATTACTATGGTTAAACACGGTATAGATAATATTAGACTATTATATGAAAATGATAAAAGATTTTTAGAACAATTTTAGGAGGAATAAATGTTATTACCAATAATTTGGATGAAGGATTATGTAACGATAGATGCGGATATTATGAAACTTATTACAGATGTAACAGCATCGGGATCCCATGTTGAATCAGTAGAGAATTTAGGCGATAGTATAGAAAATATCGTAGTGGCAAAGATTTTAGAAATAAACAAACATCCTAATGCAGATAGATTATCTCTTGTTAAATTAAATTATGGAGAGGATAGTATAGAGATTGTTACAGGTGCAAAAAATATGAAAGTTGGAGACTTAGTAGCATTTGCAAAATTAGGAGCTAAATTACCAAATGGAATGGAGATTAAATCCATAGAATTGAAAGGCATAGAGTCAAAAGGTATGCTTTGTTCATATGAGGAATTAGGATTTAGCGACAGTGTTGTACCTAAAAACTCCTCATCTGGAATAATGATATTAGATGAAGGAAATCCAGGAGATGACATTAAAGATATTTTACAGCTAAATGATGAAGTGATAGAATTTGAAATCACTCCTAATAGATCTGATTGTCTATCCATAACAGGCATTAGTAGAGAAGTAGCAGCAACATTTAATACAAAGATAAATATGCCAGAAATAAAAATTGAAAAAGAAGAAGATAATATTGAAAATTACTTTAAAAGCATTGAAGTAGATTCAAGTAATTGTTTAAGATATGTAGGTAAAATAGTTAAGGATGTAGTTATAAAGGAATCTCCTCAATGGATTAAAAATTACTTAATGCAAGCGGGTATGAGACCTATTAATAATATAGTGGATATTACAAATTTCGTATTACTAGAAACTGGTCAACCTATTCACGCTTTTGATATTGAAAATGTTGAAGGTAAGAAAATTGTTGTTAGACAGGCTTATGAAGGCGAAATTATGACAACATTAGATAATAATGAAAGAAAATTAAAAGAAACGGATTTAGTAATTTCAGATGAGAATAAGGCTGTTGCAATTGCAGGAGTAATGGGTGGATTAAATAGTGAAATAACAGATAATAGTAAGACTATATTAATAGAATCTGCAGTATTTAACGGTGAATCCATTAGAAAGACTGCAAAAAGGCTTAATTTAAGAACAGAGGCATCTCAAAGATTTGAAAAGGGTATTTCTCCTGAAATTTCAAAATATGCAGCTGAAAGGGTTTGTCAACTAATAGAGGAGACAAATTCTGGCGTAGTAGTAAAAGGCGAAATGGATGTTTATAAGGAAAAACAGGAAACAGTATCTATAGACGTTGATTTTAAAAAGATAAATGATTTACTTGGAACTAGTATTGCAAAAGAGGATATAATAAAATACCTTGAGAATTTAGAGTTTGAAGTCAAAGAAAATGAAGAAAGTATTAAGGTTACAGTCCCAAAATTCAGACTGGATATTTCAATTGTTGAAGATATAGTAGAAGAAGTTGGAAGACTATATGGATTCCATAATATAAAGCCAGAGCCTTTAGGTGGTGGTCTATTAAGAGGTAAAAAATCCTATAGTAGAAATCTTGAGGATGAGAGTAAGAGAATAATGTATGCTTTAGGACTTTATGAAGCAACAACATATTCATTTATAAGTAGGAAATCATACGAAAAAATATTACATGAAGTTGATGAAAACAAATTGGTTATATTAAAAAATCCACTAGGAGAAGACTTTAGTGTAATGCGAACAACATTAATACCTAATATTTTATCCGTTTTAGAAAAAAATAGTAAATTCAAGGCTAATGATTTTAGAGTTTATGAGCTTGGAAATACATTTATTAGAGAAAGTGAAAAAGAACTTCCAAAGGAAATAAAAAAACTAACAATAGGAATGTATGGTAAGTATGATTATTATGATATAAAAGATATTGTGACAATGTATTTAAAAGAAATGGGAATGGATAATTTATCATTTAAAGTTCTTAATAATAATCCAACATTTCATCCAGGAAGATCAGCTAATATAATTTATAATGATGAAATAATTGGACAAATTGGTGAAATAAGTTTTGAAGTTGCTGAAAACTATAATATTAAGAGTAGAGTATATATATCTGAAATAGATTTAAGTAAGATAACAGAGTATGCAAACCTTGATAAGAAGTATAAGACTATAATTAAGTATCCAAGTATTGAAAGGGATATGGCAATAGTTGTAGAAAAAAATCTAGAGACTGCAGAAATTGAAAAGATAGTATTGGAAAATGGAAATGGATTGGTTACAAATGTTGAATTGTTTGATATATATACAGGAGAACATGTAGAAGAAGGTCATAAGAGTTTAGCATATAGAATTATATTCCAATCACCGGAAAGAACATTGGTTGAAGATGAAGTAAACAATGTATTCAATAATATTTTAGAAGAATTAGAAAGCGTATTTGGTGCTAAATTAAGGAGTTAAGAATGTCTGAAAAAATTAAACATAATATAAAAATTTTAGGCAGTACCTACACTATAAAATCGGATAAATCAGAAGAATTTATAAATAGATTAACCGATAAAATAAATAGTAGGTTATCAGAATTAAGAAAGGCCAATCCTAGTTTAAAACACGAAATGCTACTCAGTTTAGCATTGCTATATTTTAGTGAAGAAGTAACTGATACGGAAGATGAACTAATAGGGCTTAGAGAGAGAGTAGATAGCTTTGACCAAGAGAAAAGAGCTATTATAAGCAAGAATGACTCATATTTAAATAATATAGATAATCTAAATAAAGAAAAAGAAGACTTAAAAAATGAAATTGAGATTTATACTAATAGTATAAAAAAATTAAATGATGATATTGACTCATTAAAGTTAGAGATGAAAAACAATATTGCTGAATTGGATAATAAAAATAGAGTAATACAAAAATTAAATGATACAAATAGTAATTTAAGAAAAGAATACACACAAATGCTAATAATAGTTAACTCTGTTAAGAGAGAACTGGAAAAAGTTAAGGGAAAGGTTATGTAATTGAATAAAGATAAATTTGAAGTTTTAGCTCCTGTAGGAAATGATGCTATGTTATCTGCAGCAATTAAAGCAGGGGCTGATGCTGTATACCTAGGTGGAAAATTATTTAGTGCAAGAGCTTTTGCTGAAAATTTTACAATTGATAATATAAAGGATTTAGTTAAAAAATGTCATAGTAATGGTGTTAAGGTATATATTACAGTAAATACATTGCTTCATGAATACGAATTAGAAGAAGCTTTAAACTATATAATAGATTTATACAACGTGGATGTTGACGCTGTAATAATACAAGATCTTGGTTTACTATCATTAATTAAAGAGCATATTCCAAAATTGGAAGTTCACGCTAGTACCCAAATAAATATATACAATTATTATGGAGCTAAGATGATGAAGGAGCTGGGTTTTAAAAGAGTTGTTCTATCAAGGGAAACTACTTTTGAAGAAATTAAATACATTGCTGAAAATGTGGATATTGAGCTAGAGGTCTTTATCCACGGTTCTTTGTGTGTAGCAACATCAGGACAGTGTTTAATGAGCTCTTATATAGGAGGAAGAAGTGGCAATAGAGGTAAATGTGCCCAACCCTGTAGAAAGGAATATGAAGTATATAATAAGAGCTTTGAAAGGGTATCAACTGAATCAAAATCTTATTTAAGTCCCAAAGATTTATGTACTATTGATAATATAAACGAATTAAGGGATTTAGGAGTGAAATCTTTTAAAATTGAAGGTAGAATGAAAAAACCTGAATATGTTTATACAGTAGTTGATTCATATAAGAAAAAACTTAATGATGAAAATACCAACTTAGAAAAATTAGATGAAGTTTCCAATAGAGGTTATACAAAAGGACTTATATTCCATGAATATGGTAATAGCTTTATAGAAACTAATAGAGCAAAGAGTAAAAAGGGAACAGTAGTAGGTAAAATTATTTCGAACAAAAACAAAAGGGGAATTATATTCACTAAGGAAACATTAAAAGGGGATATTCTTTTAATTGAAACTGAGAAGGGGAAAATAATACAGTTTACTTTAAAAGAAGATTATTCTTTAGGGAGTACAATTTATGATGAATATATATATGATGCAAAAATTAATTCTTCTGTTATTAGAACTAGCTCTATAGAAATTAAAGAAGAATTGTTGAATAAGAAAATAGATTCAAATAAAAGCATAGACTTTAAGTTTTCAGCTAAATTAGGAGAAACAGCCAAATTATTTGTTTTTTATAAGGATATTAATTTTTTAATTGAGTCGGATAATATAATATTAAAAGCAGTAAATCAACCAATTCATATGGATAAGGTTAAAGAACAACTATCTAAACTGGGAAATACAAATTATATATTAAACTCCATATCAATAGAAATGGAAGAAAATTTGTTTATACCTATAAAAATCTTAAATAAAATGAGAAGAGATGCAGTGAATTTGTTGGATAGTTCTATTAATAATTTCAATAAAAGAGAATTTTTAAGTTATGCTACAGTTGAGTTCAAAGACATTACAAAAGATAGTAAAAATATAGTCTCTGTAAATTCAGAAATAATAAATGGTGTAGATAATATAATAAATGAATATGGAGATATATATTCTAATAAATTTTTAAACGATTTTGAATATTACTTTAAATTACCGAGACTTTCCATGACAGAGGATTTAAATAACCTTAAAAATAATAAAAATTATAAAAATGTAAAGGGGTTTCTAATAAATAATTTAGGTGATATTTCATTTATTAGGGAAAATTTTCCAGAAAAATTAATAATTGGGGATATTGGATTAAATGTATTAAATTCAAAAACGTATGAAGTATTAAGGAAACTAGATATTAGCAGGATAACTTTATCTACTGAACTCAATATAGATGAAATAAATGAAATAATAAATCATATTGATGATAAATTTGAAATAGTTGCTCATGGAATTTTAACATCTATGGTTTTAAAAAACTGTCCATTTAGTCCATTAAAAGGTTGTAAACATGACAATTATTGTAATAATTGTAAATATGCAAATGATTATTACTTGAAAAATGACAGGGATGAGTACTTTCTAGTAAATAGATATAACGGTTATAGCGAACTATACAATAGTAATAAATTATATAGCTATGATATTATAAACAAGATAGATTTTAATGGCTCAGGAAGCATTAGAATTATTAATTATAAGAACAAAGAATCTTTAGAAGAACTATATTATAATAATATAAACAATAAAAAGATAAAAAAGATAAGTTTTGATAATTATACAAAAGGACATTTAGAAAAAGGTATTGATTAATGAATGAAAAAGCATTAAATATATTAGAATACAATTTAATAATTGATAGATTAGTAGATTTTTCAAGATCTCAGCTAGGGAAAAAAATAGCTAGGGAACTTAAACCTATGAATGATTTAAATAGCATAGAGAAAAGTTTAGAGGAAACCGAAGAGGCAACTAGTCTTATTTTTGCATTTGGTTATCCTTCCATATATGAGATTAAAGATTTTATACTTCCTTTAAAACATGTGGAAAAGGGAGGAATTTTAAGTATTAGAGAATTATTAGATGCATCTTCATTATTGCGATCTGTACATGAGGTTAAAAAGTATTTTTCAGAAACAGAAGAAAATAAGATAAAATATCCTTTTATATATGAAATAATAAGTAATTTAACTGAGAACAATATAGTGGAATCAGAAATTTCCAATGCCATTATTTCAGAAACGGAAATAAGTGATAATGCAAGTAGAGAATTAAAGAGAATAAGAAGAGAAATTTCAAATAAAACAAATTCCATAAGGGATAAATTAAATAGTATTTTAAAATCTGGCAGCAGTCAAAATTTATTACAGGACTCCTTTGTAACCATTAGAGATGGTAGATATGTTATTCCTGTTAAGACTGCTAATAGGAATATAATTAAGGGAATAGTACATGATCAATCTTCATCAGGAGCGACTTCATTTATTGAACCTATGGCTGTTGTAGAGATAAATAACGATATAAGAATTTTAGAAGGAAAAGAAGAAGAGGAAATCAAGCGAATACTAAAGGAATTATCCTTGAGTTTATTGGAATTTAAAGATGAGATCATATTAAATCAGAAAAATTTAGCTTACTTGGATTTCATTTTTGCAAAGGGTAATTTAGCCGTAGAGTTAAATTGTACTAAACCGACGATTAACAACAAGGGTATAGTAAATTTAAAAAAGGCAAGACATCCAATGCTTAATAAGAATACAGTAGTACCTATAGATATTTATATAGGAGAAGATTATAATACATTGGTTATAACGGGACCTAATACTGGTGGTAAGACGGTAACTTTAAAAACTGTTGGGCTTTTAACATTAATGACACAGTCAGGCCTTTTAATACCATGTAATAGCAATTCTGAAATTGCTATTTTTAATGAAATCTTTGTTGATATAGGAGATGAACAGAGTATAGAACAATCTCTTAGTACATTTTCTTCTCATATGACAAATATTGTGGATATATTAAATAATTTAGAGTATAATTCATTGGTTTTATTTGATGAATTAGGAGCTGGTACAGATCCTACTGAAGGAGCTGCCTTGGCTATAGCGATACTTGAAAAACTATTAAAGAAAGAAATAAGAACTATAGCAACAACACATTATTCTCAATTGAAATTATTTGCATTAAATACTCAAGGTGTAAAAAATGGTTCTGTTGAATTTGATGTAAATACATTGAGTCCAACTTATAGACTAAGAATTGGAATACCTGGTAAATCAAATGCTTTTGAAATATCTAGAAGACTAGGGCTAGGAGAAAGCATAATAGATGAAGCAAAAGATTTAATTTCAGAAGAAAATAAGGACTTTGAAGATGTTTTATCTCAAATTGAAAGAGACAGAAAAAATATTGAAGATAGTAAATTAAAACAAGAGTTAATAGAAACAGAATTAAAGGTATTAAAAGATAATCTGAATAAAGAAATTCAAAAGGCTAAGGATTTAAAGGAAAAATTAATTGAAGAAGCTAAAGAAGAAGCTTATAATATAGTATTAGAGGCTAAAGAATCCAGCAATGAATTAATTAAAAAATTAAAGTTTCTTGAGAAGAATAGCAAAGATAACACAGCTCAAGAAGTTAGTAAAATAGAAAAAAACTTAAATGAAAAATTAAAAGATAATAAAATTAAAAAAAGTATTTTAGAGGAAATAAAGACAAAAAACATAAAGGATATTGAGGTTGGAGATGAGGTTGAAGTACTTGGAATGGGTGAAGTAGGAGAGGTTATTTCCAATCCTAATAAAAAAGGTGATGTACAAGTACAAATTGGGATTATGAAAATCAATGCTAATATAAAAAATTTGAAATTTGTTGAATCAAAAGAAGTAAAAAAAGCTAATACCAATATAAAAAATATTATAAAGAATAAAACTAACACAAATATTAATAGGGAGTTGGACTTAAGAGGTTATAATATTGAAGAGGCAATTTATGTTATAGATAAGTTCTTAGATGATGCATATATAGTTGGATTAAAAGAGGTTTTTTTAATTCATGGTAAGGGAACGGGCGCATTAAGACAAGGAGTACAAAATTATTTAAAGAGAAATAAACATGTGAAGTCCTTTAGAATAGGATCGTATTCAGAAGGTGGAACTGGAGTAACAGCTGTAGAAATAAAATAATGTGAGGTTAAAATGATAGATTTTAAATTAAAAGTTGCAGATATAATTGAAGGGTTACAATTAAATTTAGAAAAAGAAGAGATAATTTCTTTAATTGAAATTCCACCAGAAAGTAAAATGGGAGACTATGCTTTTCCCATGTTTAAGTTTGCGAAAATTTTTAGAAAGGCTCCAAATGCAATAGCAGAGGAATTAGTTGGAAAAGTAGAATTAAATGAATATTTTTCAAAAGTGACAAATATGGGACCGTATATAAACTTTTTCGTAAATAATGATTTATTGACTAAGGAAGTTCTTGAGGAGATTGTTGATAATGACAATTTTGGTTCGAAACCAATAGGCGAAGGCAAAAATGTTGTAGTGGAGTTCTCGTCTACAAATATAGCTAAGCCATTTCATATAGGGCATTTAAGGTCAACGGTTATTGGAAATTCAATAAATAATATTTTAAAATATGAAGGTTACAATACTATTGCAATAAACTATATTGGAGATTATGGGACACAATTTGGAATGATGATCTCTGCATATAGGAAATGGGGCAATAAGGATAAAATAAATGAAGACCCTATTAATGGTCTTTTAGAGCTTTATGTAAAATATAATAAAGAAGCTAAAGAAAATGAAGAACTCATGGATGAAGCAAGATATTGGTTTGATAGACTTGAGAAAAAAGATGAAGCAGCTGTAGAATTATGGCAATGGTTTAAAGAGATAAGTTTAAAGGAATTTAACAGGGTATATGATTTACTAGGTGTGAAGTTTGATAACTTTAATGGAGAATCATTTCATTCACAATTTATGGATGATGTAATTAAAGAACTTGAAGACAAAAATCTACTTAAAGAATCAGACGGAGCAATGATTATTGATTTAGAAAAATATAAATTACCTCCAGTACTAGTTAAGAAGAGCAACGGATCAAGTACCTATATAACAAGGGATATTGCGACAGCAATATATAGAAAAAACACATATGATTTCTATAAGAATAATTATGTAGTTGCATCGCAACAATTATTACATTTCCAACAGTTAGTAGCTGTTTTAAAGGAAATGGGATATGAGTGGGCAGATGATTGTGTACACGTAACTTTCGGCATGGTTTCAATGAAGGATGGAGCTATGAAGACAAGGGAAGGCAAGGTTGTTTTCTTAGAAGAGGTTTTAAACCAAGCAATTGGTAAAATTGAAGGGATAATTGAAAATAGAAATCCTGACTTAGAGAATAAGGAAAAAGTTGCAAGGGAAATTGGAGTTGGAGCTGTTATATTCCAAGACCTTTTTAACAATAGAATAAAGGATTATGTATTCGATTGGGACCAAGTGCTTAACTTTGATGGAGAAACAGGACCTTATGTTCAGTATGCTAATGCAAGAGCTTCTTCCATTTTAACGAAAGCAAATTATTTGCCATCTAAAAACATAGATTTCAATTTATTAAAAGAGGAAGAGGAGATTTCTATAATTAAAATTTTAGATAATTTTTCAAATGTTCTTGAAAATGCAGCTAATAGATTAGAACCTTCTTTTGTAACAAGATATGCTGTAGAACTTTCGAAAGCATTTAATAGATTCTATAATGCATGTCCTATTAATACAGCAGATGAGGGTACAAAAAATGCCAGATTGCTACTTACTTATGGTACAAAAGTAGTATTGACCAAGAGTTTAAATTTACTTGGAATAGCAGCACCAGAAAAAATGTAAGACTAGTTAAACTAGTCTTTTTTAAATAGGAGAAAGATGAAAACATTATTAACATCGTTAAATACAAAATATATTCACAGCAATTTAGCAATACAATATTTAAAAGCAGCAGTTAAAGACTATTATGATGTGGATACCATAGATTTTACAATTAATCAGAACCTAGATGATATTATATATGAAATAATAAGGAATAATTATAATATTGTAGGTTTTTCAACATATATTTGGAATATAGAAGAAACATTAAAAATATGTCAAAAGTTAAAGAAAATAAATAAAGACATTATATTGTTGTTAGGAGGTCCGGAAGTATCATATGATTCTAGAGACCTACTTAAAAATAATGAGTTTATTGATTATATATTAGTAGGAGAAGGAGAAGTAAGTTTTTTAAACATATTAGATTATTTAAATAACAAAAGGAATAATCTAGGAGATGGTATTTTAAAAAATAGTAATAATAGAGTAGAAGGAAACGAAATATTTCAAGTAATTGAAGATTTAAGATATTCAGAATTTAAGTATACAAAAGACTATATGAAGGACAAAAAGATAGTTTATTACGAAACGTCTAGAGGTTGCCCATATAATTGTGAATTCTGTCTATCATCATCAACTAAAAAAGTTAGATATTTTGACTTGGAAAGATGTAAAAAGGATATTAAAAAGTTTATAGACTTTAAGGTTCCCCTTGTAAAATTTATAGATAGAACTTTTAACTTTAATAAAGAACATGCATTGTCCATAATTAAATTTATTATAGATAATGATAGAGGAAGTACAACATTTCATTTAGAAATACATCCTACATTAATTGATGAAGACTATTTAAAATTATTTAAAACCGTTAGAAAGGATTTATTTCAATTTGAAATAGGTGTTCAATCAACTAACGAAGAAACATGTAAAGCTATTAAAAGAGTAGGGGAATTCGAACAAATTAAAAAAGTATGTAAAGAAATTATAGGCTATGGGAATATACATTTGCATTTAGATTTAATTACAGGACTTCCTTATGAGGATATTAATAGTTTGAAAAAATCCTTTAATGATATTTTATCCATTAGACCCGATAAATTACAGTTGGGATTTTTAAAGATATTAAAAGGTTCTCCATTAGAGAATAAGAGTAAAGAATATGAGATTATATATGATGATTTTCCTCCTTATGAAGTTATAAATACAAGATGGATAAGCTATGAAGAAATACAAAAGGTAAAACAGGTGGAGGAGATACTGGATAAATATTATAATGAAAAATATTTTATAAATACTTTTGAATATATTGTTAATAATTACTTTAAAAGGGAATATGAGTTTTTTGAAGAATTTGCAGAGTATTGGCAAAGTAAAGATTATTTCTCCAGAAATCATTCAAGGGATAATCTGTATAAAATATTTTTAGATTTTATATATTACAAGAAATTTAAAAGTTATAAATTATTAGAAGAGTTATTAATACATGATTATGTATTAACAAATAAAAAAATACCTTATTTCTTAAATCCTGAAATAATAGATAATAAATATAAACATGAATTATTAAAAAATGAAATTATATTAAAATCTCTAAAATTAGAAGATGATAATATTACAACTAAAAAATTGGTAAAGGATATTATTATATTAAAATTCAATTATGATATAATGAATATAATTAAAAAAAATTATGAAAGCAATTTAGAATCGGAATATATTGTTTTATACAATACTAAAAATGGAAACTTTTATAATATAGGAGATCATTATAAGGAGATAAAATGAATTATTTAAAAGATTTTATTAATGTGCAATTAACGGCAATTAAAAATACATTTAAGAATATTAGATATATCTTCATAGTTGCAGTAACAATATTAGCAGGGTCGTTAGCTATGAATGTAATATCAAATATTTTATATAATATTTTCAAAATAGGAGCTTTGGGAATTTTCGTTAATTTAGGGATATATATTTTAGAATTATTTATATTATCTTTTATTATGAATATACTCTACAAAGCAATAAGGAGTAATTCTAATACACAGGGTTTTTTCCAAGACGATAATAGTAGATTTGTTTCGAAATTAATACAAATAGGATTTATATTTTATATAGCTCAGTTATTTATTTCATTTTTAAGATTAGGAGCTTTGGATTTTTATATAATGGTAATAATTATAATTGCATTTAATGCATTGCCAGAATCAATATATTTGGAGAATTATGACGGATTGAATACAATTATGTTCTCAGTTGAATTCTTAGGAAAAAACTTATTAAACTGGTTAGTACCAAATATCTTAATATATTTGGCTACTTATATATTAGAAATACAATATATACTACCATTTAATCTTAGTCTTACGACAAATATACAACATGTTTTAAAGACGATTATCATAATAGTATTATATAGTGGAGTATTAATATATCGTGGAAATCTATTTGATATTTTAAATGGATCATCTATGAGGAAAAGAGAATATATGAGGAAATTTAATTAATGGATTTTATTGAAAAATTTTATAGTGATAAAGTAGACGAAATATTCTACTTAGAATTAAAGAATAAAAATAATGGTATAGATTATCCATTGCCAATACTTAAAAAAGACTTTGTGGAAGAGATAAAACTTGGAACATTTAATGAGAAGATAGAGTTTAAATACTTTCTTAGAGGAATAATATACAATTTGGCAATAGATAAAAATTTCAAATATAGAGAAGAATATTTTTCACTATTGAAAGGTATAATCAAAGATTTGGATAAAATAGTTTTAGATATGGCATTAGAAGAAATTAAAGTAGACATAATTACAAGTAATATATTTTTAAAGTTTAATTACAATGAGTTTGAGAATTATAGTAGTAATTATTATTATGCAGTGTCATTAATAGAGATTTTTAAAGAAAGGAAAGAAGAGGAGTTTTTTAAGGAAGCAGAAAGAGTTTTAAATATAAATATTGTTATAAATGAAAAATATCCATTAACGTATTTATTACTAGGGGATTTAGAATATTATAACAATAATCTAATGAAAGCCAATTACTATTATATACATGCTAGAAATAATATAGATGAATTAAAAAATCCCGAACTAGTATTAAATGAAATAAATAATAAAATATTGGAAATTCAAACAGAGGTTTTACTTATTGAGAGTCAAGAACTTCTGTCTAAAGGTAAATATTATGATTTAATAAACAATTTAGAAAATTACAATATAGATGATTATAGAAAATATTATTACTTGGCAAATTCATACTTTGCATTGTTAGATTATGAAAAAGCATTTAAAAATTATGAAAAAGCAGATGAATATGGAAATAAAGATGTTGAATTTTTCATAGATTATAGTTACTTTTTATCACAAGCCGGATATGTGGATTTATCATTATCAGTAATAGAAAAAGGTCTAGAAGAATTTATAGATAATGAAAAATTACTATTTAATAGGGCTGTAATATATATTAATATAGGTGAAAACAAAAAGGCAAAAGAAGACTTGGAAAATATTGTAAGTTATTATGATATATCTGATGATATATTTAACAATGCTATGATACTATTGGAACAAATCCAGGATTAATCAATTAATCCTGGATTTAATTTATTCAATATTTCTAAAGCAATTAACAGATTATGTCTTAAATGGGAATTTTCTAAATCAATGTCAACTAATTCATTTATTTTATTTATTCTATATACAATGGAATTTCGATGAACTCCCATTTGTTTAGAAGCTTTTAATAGTGATCTCTCCTCAATTAAGTAATAATATAGAGTTTTTAACAGCTCTGAGTTTTTACTACTATCATTTTCTTTTAAGTAAATCAATTCTTCAGGTAAAGCCATATCTATAAAATCATTATCTTTCCATATACTAAATATTAGATTAGAAAGATTATTATCAATACTTTCTTCTATATTTAGATTATTATCTAGAATATACATAGATAAATTATATACTTTGAAAAAATTTAATAGTTGTTTTCGTAAATATATATGGCAGTATTTTAAATTATATTTATTAATGTATTCATCAATTTCGTTTTTTATTTTATTAGAGGTAATTTTAGATTCGTTTAACAACAATAAAAGAGTATTATTTTCTATTATAGAGTATAAATAAATAGGATGATCAAGTATGAATTTATTGCCATGAATAAACATTTCTCTATATTTGAAAAGTCCACCATCTAAATCGATACAATACATACTATAATTATCGTTTAAGTTCCAATTTATTGATTTTATAATATCGCTATCATCATCAGAAAAATTGTTTATACAAAGATTTTTTATAGTAGTATAAAATTTATCCTTTGAAGAAATGAACTTAGAAATATAATTATAAATATAATTATTTAATATATTTGTCAATTCAGTAACTTCATAGGAGTATTCCATATCTATATTCTCAAAAGCCAAGTAACCATATACCCTTGAAGAATTCTTCTTTGTAATTTTCAAAGGAAATATATTATTTACTTTCTTAAAGTCAAAAATATTATAGATCAATTTTTTACTATTATCTAGTATACATACATTGCTATTATATTTTACCTTTAATTTTTCTAAAATAATATCAAGACCCTTATCTTTGGCTATACAGTCATATAGGTTAAATATATACTTATTAAACTTAAAAAATTCTTGGTTTAAAATGTCATTAATAATTTTCAAGTCATTTAGCTCAGTTATAAGATAGTTAGACTCATCATTTAAAATAATATTTTCATAATTAACACCATATATTAAGTAATTTCCCTTTTTGTTGTTTAGGGAATCAAAGGTTTTAAAATCGACGATATTTAATATATTGGAATTATTTTCAAAATTTGAATTATTGAATGTATTTATAATAGTATTATTAATTATATTATGTGTATGTATTTTTAGTTTAGGGATTGTAATTAAATTATTTAAAAACATTTAAAATGCTCCTTTATTTATTATACCTATAGTATAACATAGATAATATCAACACAATAGTAAGTTTCTGGTAAAATCTTTAATCTTATATTATAATATACTTCATGATTTATAATAAGACTAACTATATGAAGTCAAGTAAATAATAAAATAATCTAGACAAATAAAAACATTAAAAATAAACACACAAAAAACAAGTATAACAAATAGGAACTATTAAATTAAGACTGTGGCTCAAATATTAAATCATTTTTTAGTAAGTGAAAAATTACTCTTATGAGCTTTTTAGCAACATGAGTAAGAACAACAAGATGATGCTTTCCTTCAGATTTCTTTTTAAGATAATACTCCTTAAAAGTATTATCTCTAATCCAAATACGATTAGCAGCTTGAAGAATAGCCCATCATACATTCATCATTGGAGCAATTATAATCAGTGGTATTACAGGAAATGTTATGGTACTACCAATAGGATTATGTATAAGTACAATTGTTCAATTTATACATTATGTACCAGCAGTTAAAAAAACGGGTTTTAAATGGACGCCTAAAATACGTTTAAAAGACAGATATTTAAAAAATATGTTATATTTGGCAATACCTATAATATTTGGTGTTTCCGTTAGTCAAATAGGCACTATGATAGATAAAAACCTTGCAACTTTTTTTATGCCTATAGGTGGATATGCAATAACAGGTTATGCTTCAAGGCTAAGTGAATTTGTAAATGGTATTGTTGTAGTTTCAATAGGAACAGTAGCATATACTGCATTAAGTGAAAGTTCTGCAGCTAGAGATATAAAAAAATTCAAAATTACGATTTTTTCTTCCATTAATTCTATGAATATATTGGTGCTACCAGCAACAGTAGGCTTAATTGTATTTGCAAAGCCCATTGTGCAATTAGTATATGGAAGGGGAAGCTGGAAAGCTTCAGCTACAGATATGACAGCTATAGTACTACAATGTTACGCCATAGGATTAGCAGGAATTGCTTTAAGGGATATTATGTTTAAATCCTTCTATTCCTTAAAGGATACAAAAACACCAACAATAAATTCGGTATATATGATTATTGTGGATTTAATATTTAGCTTAATTGCAGCTTACTTTATGGGGTTACCTGGTTTAGCTTTGGGAACTTCTCTAGGGGCATTTTTCGGTTCATTTACTTTAGCAATTAGATTGAGAAAAAAGATCGGAAGATTTAGAGGAACTAAACTATTTGTAAAAGAAAATATTAAAATGATGCTTTCCAGTATTTTTATTGGAATAATTTCTAGTTTATCATATAAATTTTTAATAAATCATACAGGAAAATCAATAAGCCTTCTAATTTCAGTTTTAATAGCCATGGGGATATATGCTTTAAGCCTATATATATTAAGGGTAGACGAATTATTTAAAACCGTTGATAGCTTTAAAAGGAAATTTAAAGGAAGAGGTTAATTTAAATAAATATAATAATTATTTATAAAATATAAAATAAGAAACAATTAAGAAAATTAAATTGGAGGATTTATGAAAGCAACAACGATAATATTAATGATAATAACCATAGTTTCAAAGGTTATAGGAGCATTGAGAGATGCCGTTCTATCGAGATTATTTGGAACTAGTGACGTTGCAGCAGCATTTGTACTGGCAATGTCCATTCCAGTTGTAATATTTAGCTTTATTGCTGTAGGAATAACAACTGGATTCATTCCTACATATAAAAGGTTGGAAGATAGAGAAGGCTATTTAATTGCAGATAAATTTACAAGTAATTTAGGTAATATTACTCTAGTATTGAGCATTATAATAATGTTGCTTTGTCAAATATTTGCAAGACCTATAACTTATTTATTTGCATTTAATATAAATGAAGAGGCAAGGAATTTAACAACAATATTTACACAAATAACTTACCTTAGTCTACCATTTATGGCAATTGCAACAGTGTATAGAGGTTACTTAAACTGTAAGGAAGAATTTATAGTACCTGCAATTCAAGGTTTTATATTGAATTTCTTCATACTTATATCATTATTTTTAGGTAAATATGTAAATGTATATTTTCTAGCCATAGGTTTAACATTTGCTACAATAATACAATTTGTTCCATATATACCAGCAGTTAGAAAAAGAGGGTTTAAATGGACTAAGGTTTTAGATATAAAGGAACCAGAAATAAAGGGAATGCTTATTATGGCGTTACCTGTTATATTTGGTGTTTCTATAAGTCAATTGAATATAATGATAGACAAAAATCTGGCTTCTGCAATAATGGAATCTAGAGGTATTACAATATTGAATTACTCATCAAAGTTAAGCGAATTTGTAAACGGTATTGTTATAGTTTCAATTACAACTGTAGTATATCCTCTACTTAGTAAAATAGCAGGTAGAAAGGATATTAAAGAGTTTAAAAAAACAATACTTGAAACATTAACCTCTATGAATATATTGGTTTTTCCATCTATGGTAGGTCTTATGGTGTTATCCCACCCAATAGTAAAGCTTGTGTACGAAGGTATCGAATTTAAGCCAGAAGATACCCTGTTAACAGCACCTTGTCTACTATTTTATGCAATGGGACTTTTAGCAATAGGTGCTAGGGATGTTTTATTTAAAGCATTTTATAGTTTAAAGGATACTAAGACACCAACTATAAATTCCGTTTATATGATTATGGTAAATATAGTTGTAAGTATTGTAGCATCAAGATTTATGGGACTTGCAGGTCTTGCATTTGGAACAACAGTTGCGGCTTACTATGGTGCAATAACTCTATATTTAAGGCTTAGAAAAAAGATTGGAAAATTTTCAAGAGTTAATACGTTTAAAAAAGAAAATATAAAGATGATAATTTCTAGTTTAATAATGGGGTTAGTAGCATATTTATCATTTTTCTTCTTAAGTAAAACATTTAGTAGTAATATTAGTCTACTAATTACAATAGTAGTGGCAGCTTTAGTATACTTATTATTATTAATTATTTTAAGAGTAAAAGAATTGACATCACTATTACAGAGCATAAAAGGAAAGATAAGTAGAAAAAAATAGAATTGACTTAAAGTTCTAATATTATATAATAATAAATAGATAAATACATTGAAGAGAAGGGGATTTTAGCAACTGTATTTCTAGAGAGGTAAGGGATGGTGCAACTTATCATGCAGACTAAAGAGGACATCTTGGAGTAGAAAATTCCGCTAGAAGCGTTAAAACATTAAGTGAGGTTTACCTAATTAGGGTGGTACCGCGAGTTAACTCGTCCCTTGTGACGAGTTTTTTTATTGTAAATTAATAGGAGGATTTAATGGATACGATTAAAAATTTTAAAAGAACCAATATGTGTGGTCAAGTATTTGAGGATAGTATAGGGAAAGAAGTAATTGTAATGGGATGGGTTGCTAAGGAAAGAAACCTAGGAAGTATTATCTTTATGGATGTAAGAGATACTACGGGAATAGTTCAAATAGTGATCAATGAAACGGATAATAAGGAGTTATTCAATAAAGCAAAGGCTGTAAGAACTGAATTTGTAGTAGGGGTTAAAGGTATTGTAAGGGAAAGGGAATCTAAAAATCCTAATATTCCAACAGGAAATATAGAAATTTTAACAAAGGAGTTTAGAATTTTAGACAAAGCTGAAACGACTCCTATATATATAAAAAATGATGATAATGTTGCTGAAGAAACTAGGTTAAAATATAGATATTTAGACTTAAGAAAAGAGTTTATGCAAAATAATTTAAAATTAAGAGCTAAAACTTCCAATATTATTAGGAATTTTTTAGATGATAATAATTTTTATGAAATAGAAACACCTTTTTTAGGTAAGCCTACTCCAGAGGGAGCTAGAGATTATTTAATTCCTTCAAGGGTAAATCCACATGAATTCTATGCATTGCCACAGAGCCCACAACTTATGAAACAATTGTTAATGGTTTCAGGTATGGATAGATATTACCAAATAGTTAAATGCTTTAGGGATGAGGACTTAAGAGCTAATAGACAACCGGAATTTACTCAAGTGGATATTGAAATGTCCTTTGTTGAAGTAGATGATGTTATCGATATAAATGAGAGACTGATAAAGAAGGTATTTAAAGAAGTTAAGAATATAGATTTAAATATTCCATTCAAAAGAATGCCATATAGTGAAGCCATGGAAAAATATGGTAGTGACAAACCTGATTTAAGATTTGGATTTGAAATACATGATCTATCAAATATAGTTAAAAATTCGGATTTTAAGGTGTTTTCAGGTGCAGTTAAAGATGGTTACTCTGTTAGAGCAATAAATATTGGAGATTATCAAAAGGAATTTTCTAGAAAAAAAATAGATGCATTACAAGAATATGCTAAAAACTATGGTGCAAAGGGTCTAGCATGGATAAAAGTAAATGAGGGAGAAGTCAATTCACCTATAGCAAAATTCCTTTCAGAAGAAGAACTAGAAGGAATTTTAAAAGAGTTTAATATTGAAGAAAATGGACTTGTTTTAATAGTAGCAGATAAGAATAATATTGTTTTAGATTCTTTAGGAGCGTTAAGAAGACATATTGCTGGGAAATTGGATTTATTAAAGAGTGATGTTTTTGAATTCCTATGGGTTGTAGATTTTCCATTATTTGAATATGATGAAGAAGAGGATAGATTAGTTGCAAAACATCATCCATTTACAAAGCCAAATGATGAGGATATAGAATTATTATTAACTGAACCAGAGAAAGTTAAAGCTCAAGCATATGATATTGTAGTTAATGGAGAAGAACTAGGTGGTGGATCCATAAGAATAAACAATAGTGATTTACAGGAAAAAATGTTTGAAGCATTAAAACTTTCTAAAGAGGAAATAGAGAGTAAATTTGGCTTTTTTGTAGATGCATTAAAATATGGAACACCTCCACATGGTGGACTTGCTTACGGTCTTGATAGATTTATGATGTTATTATGTGAGACGGAAAATATAAAAGACGTTATTGCATTTCCTAAAACTCAATCAGCAACAGATCTATTATCAGAAGCGCCATCATCTGTTACCGAAAAACAACTAAAAGAAATTCATATAAAATTGGATTAATATATGAACAAAGATTTCTTGGAAAGAACAGAATTATTAATTGGTGAAGAATCCTTAGAAAAACTTATCAACTCCAAGGTACTTGTCTTTGGAGTTGGAGGAGTTGGAGGATTTGTAGTGGAAGCCTTGGCAAGATTGGGAATAGGAACTATATCCATAGTGGATTTTGACACTGTGGATATTACAAATATAAATAGGCAGATTATCGCATTACATTCAACTATTGGAATGAATAAAGTGGATATAATGGAAAATAGGATTAAGGATATTAATCCTTGCTGTAATGTGATAAAATATATAGATAAATTAGAAGAAAAAAATATAGAAATTTTCAATATTAAGGATTATAATTATGTTGTAGATGCAATAGATAGTGTAAATAGTAAATTATCTTTAGCTGAATATTGTTATAAAAATGATGTAAATTTAATATCGTCTATGGGCACGGGACATAAAATGGATCCAAAGAGATTTAAAATTTCAGATATTAAGAAGACAAATACATGTCCTTTAGCTAGAGTAATAAGGACTAAGTTAAAAAAAATGGGGGTTAAAAAATTAAAAGTTCTTTGGTCAGATGAAGAACCAAAAGGAAAAAAACATATTAACCCTGAAAATAAAAAACTTTCACCATCGAGTATTAGTTTTGTTCCCTCAGTAGCGGGACTAATTATAGCTGGAGAAGTTGCTAAGGATTTAATGGAGTTAGGAGAGTAAAATGGAACAAGAAGGAATAGTAATAAAGACTGAAAATTCTTTTTTGGAAGCACTTGTCATAAGAGAAAGTGGTTGTGGTGGCAACTGTAAATCATGTGCAGGTTGCAGCTCAGAAAGTAAACCTATTACAGTAAAGTTATTAAATGAACTCGATGCTAAGGTGGGAGATCGAATATTGTTACAGATTGAAAACGGTATCGTAATAAGATATTCATTAATAATGTACTTTATACCACTAATATTCTTTGTTTTTGGTCTCGTTAGTGGTATAATGATATTAAGTGAGAATAACGTTTCCAATTATGAACTGAAAAGTTTTGGAATTGGAATAATTTCTTTACTAACATCATTTCTTATACTGAAAATTCTAGATAAAAAAATATTTAATAAAAGAAATGATGTGATTAAGGCAATTAGAATTTTAAATTTTGAGGAGGAGTAAAAAATGAGTTTAAGACCGTTACCAGAGTTAGAAAGATTTGATAAGGAAATATTTGATGCAGTAAAAAAGGAAACACAAAGACAGAGAGAGCATGTTGAATTAATTGCATCAGAAAACTTCATATCCGAGGCAGTTTTAGAAACTTTAGGAACAACAATGAATAACAAATACGCAGAAGGATATCCAGGAAAAAGATATTATGGTGGATGTGAATTTGTTGACATATCAGAAGATTTAGCTAGAAATCGTCTATGTGAACTATTTGGTGCAGATCATGCAAATGTTCAACCACATTCAGGCGCAAATGCTAATATGGCAGTTTACTTATCAGTACTAAAGCCAGGAGATACTGTTTTAGGTATGAATTTATCAGAAGGTGGCCATTTAACTCATGGATCACCAGTTAATATTTCAGGATTATATTATAATTTCGTTGATTACGGTGTAGACCCAGAGACTGAAACTATAGACTACAATCAAGTAAGAGAAAGAGCATTAGAGCATAAGCCAAAATTAATTGTAGCTGGTGCAAGTGCTTATTCAAGATCTATAGATTTTGCTAAATTCAAAGAGATTGCTGATGAAGTTGGAGCATACTTCATGGTAGACATGGCTCATATTGCAGGTTTAATTGCAGCTGGTGAACATGAAAATCCAGTTCCATATGCAGACTTTGTTACAACTACTACTCATAAGACTTTAAGAGGTCCAAGAGGTGGAGCTATACTTTGTAAAGCAGAACATGCTAAAAAAATAGACAAGGCTGTTTTCCCAGGATTACAAGGTGGACCATTAGAGCATATTATTGCTGCTAAGGCAGTTTGTTTCAAAGAAGCTTTAACTGATGAATTTAAAGAGTATATAAGACAAGTTAAGAAAAATGCTGTAGTTTTAGGCGAAACTTTAGCAGCAGGTGGAATAAGACTTGTTTCTGGTGGTACAGATAACCATTTATTATTACTTGATGTTAGAAATTTAGGTTTAACAGGAAAAGAAGCAGAAGCTTTATTAGAAGAAGTAAATATAACAACTAATAAGAATACGATACCAAATGATCCAGAATCACCTTTTGTTACTTCAGGAGTTAGAATAGGAACACCAGCAGTAACTACTAGAGGAATGAAGGAAGATGGATTTAAAGAAGTTGGTAAATATATGATTCAAGCATTGAAGAAAGAAAGACCAGCTAAAGATATAAAAGCAGATGTTTTAAAATTAATGAGCAACTATAAATTATACGAATAAAATATAAATATACCTCAGTTGTTGAAAAAAGGTAGACATATTAAAATATGTCTACCTTTTTATGTTAAATATGATAAAAAGATAATCAATTTAAATATTTGTATATTATTTTGCTAGTTTATTTATCAAAGTAATATTTTTATTAAAGCTTATCTTTAAAAATCAAATTAAACATGAGTTTTTATTGGATAAAACTAGTAGATTATGGTATTATAGCATAGGAAATGGGGTGTTTTAATGAAAAAACCTATAGTAGCAATAGTAGGTAGACCAAATGTAGGAAAATCTACTTTATTTAATAGAATTGTAAGAAGAAGAGTGGCTATTACACAAGATGATCCAGGTGTTACAAGAGATAGAATATATCAAGATGCAGAATGGCAAAATAGACATTTTGTTCTAATTGATACCGGTGGCATGGAATTGGATAATAAAGAAGTATTTTCAAAGGAAATTATTAATCAAGTTGAAGTTGCAATTGAAACAGCGGAAATAGTTTTATTTGTTGTTGATGGAAGAGCTGGATTAACTCCTGATGATATAGAAATTGCAAATTTATTAAGAAAATCGAAAAAACAAATTATTTTAGTTATCAATAAAATAGATAATAAAAATATTGAAAATGCAATTTATGAATTTTATGAACTAGGCATAGAGACGGTTAGAGGAATTAGCGCTGAGAACTCATTGGGACTAGGCGATTTATTAGATGATATTGTAGAAAAATTTCCTGTGGATTTAGATATGGAAGTTGATTCAGATCAAACTAAAATTGCGATAATTGGAAAACCAAATGTAGGAAAATCGTCTTTAATAAACAGACTTTTAGGCGAGGAGAGAATGATAGTTACCGATATTGCCGGTACAACTAGAGATTCTATCAACAGTAAATTCAAATATAAAGGTGAAGAGTATATATTAATAGATACTGCTGGTCTAAGAAGAAAGAGAGCTATTAATCAAGAAGTTGAAAGATATAGCGTTGTAAGGACTTTATCGGCAATAGATGAATCGGACATATGTGTCTTGATGATAGATGCTGAAGAAGGAGTTTCAGAGCAGGACTCAAAGATTATTGGATATGCTCATGATCAAGGTAAGGCTATGATTATATCTGTAAATAAATGGGATTTAATTGAGAAAGATAATAAAACTCAAGGTGAATTTGAAAGAAAAATTAGAGAGAGACTTGGTTTTATTAATTATGTACCTATTATGTTCATGTCGGTAAAAAATAATTTACGAGTTTATAAACTATTTGATCTTATTGAAAAAATTAATAATAATTATTCCATGAGAATAAGTACAGGAGTCTTAAATGACATTGTAAATGATGCTATTTTACACAATCCACCTCCTACTGATAAAGGTGAGAGACTTAAAATATTTTATCTTACACAGGTGTCTGTAAGACCTCCAAAATTTATTATATATATAAACAAATCTAGTTTGATGCATTTTTCATACCAAAGATATATTGAAAATCAAATTAGAGAAAATTTTCATTTTACAGGAGTTCCTCTATTATTTGAGTTAAGAGAACGAGGTGAATAGCTTGGGATATGTTTTAGTAGCTTTAATAGCATATTGTATTGGAAATATATCAGGTGGTATGATTTTAAGTAGGATATTATATAAAAAGGATATAAGGGATCATGGAAGTGGTAACACTGGTACTACAAATGCTATGAGAGTATTTGGTAAGAAAATGGGACTTTATACATTTATAATAGATTTTTTGAAAGGTTTTATAATAACTTTTATAGGTATGAATTTATATGGAGATTTAGGTGGGTTTATTGCAGGATTATTTGTAGTATTAGGCCATGATTGGCCTGTTATTTACAAATTCAAAGGTGGAAAGGGTATAGCAACTTCTTTCGGTGCTTTAATAGCCGTTTCTCCTATCCATATATTAGTAGTATTTGTAATATTTATAATAATTGTTGCAATTTCAAAGTATGTTTCCTTAGGATCGGTTTCAGTAGCATCATTATGTATTTTAGTAGGAATGTATTTTATCTTTAGCAAGGATAGATTATATATTGGTTTACTATATATTATTTTAGCAATTATAACTATTTACAAACATCGTTCAAATATTTCTAGACTTTTAAAGGGAAATGAGTCTAGAATCAAATAAAAATAAATTAATATATGTTATAATCTCTTTTGAGTGTTAAGTATTAATTAACTTAGGAGGAATTATGAAGATATTAGTAGTAAACTGTGGTAGTTCGTCATTAAAATATCAATTATTCAATATGGATGACGAAAGTGTAATGTGTAAAGGAATTGTAGAAAGAATTGGTATTGAAGGTTCTAAAATTTCTCAAGATGTACAAGGTGATAAAATTTCTAAAGAGGAACCAATAAAAGATCATACTCAAGCAATAAAAATGGTTTTTGAATTTTTAACTGATGCAGAGCATGGTGTTGTAAAATCAACTGATGAAATAGGCGCTATTGGTCATAGAGTTTTACATGGTGGTGAAGAATTAATAGAATCTACTTTAATAGATGAAAATGTAAAGAATATTATAAAAGAATACATAAAATTTGGTCCTTTACACAATCCAGCAAACTTAATGGGTATAGAAGCATGTGAAGAAATAGTACCTGGAAAAGCAAATATTGCTGTGTTTGATACAGCTTTCCACCAAACAATGGATAAATCAAAATATTTATATGGTATTCCTTATAAATATTACGAAAAATACAAATTAAGAAAATTTGGATTCCACGGAACAAGCCATAAATATATAACTCATAGGTCTGCGGAATTACTTGGTAAAGATGTTAAGGATACTAATATTATAAGTTGTCATTTAGGTAATGGTTCAAGTTTAGCTGCTGTTAAAAATGGTAAATGTGTTGATACCACAATGGGCTTAACTCCTTTAGAAGGTTTAATAATGGGAACTCGTTCAGGCGATTTAGATCCAACTATTGTATCATTTTTGCAGAATGAAGAGAATTTATCAGCTGATGAAGTTAACGCTGTTTTAAATAAAGAATCTGGAGTACTTGGAATATCTGGAATCAGTAGCGATTTTAGAGATTTAGAGGAAGCTCATTCTGAAGGAAATGAAAGAGCAACGCTTGCTTTAGACATGTTCCACAATAGAATAAGAAGATTTTTAGGAGCTTACTTGGTTGAACTAGGTGGAAATGTGGATGCTATCTGTTTTGCAGGTGGCGTTGGTGAAAACGGTCCAGATACTAGATATGAAGTATTAAAGGGATTAGAAAGCTTCGGAATAAAATTGGATAGTGAAAAAAATAAAACTAGAAAAGAAGCTTGTATTTCTACTGATGACTCAAAAATCAAGGTTTATATCGTTCCTACTAATGAAGAGTTGATGATCGCAAGAGATACTTTGGAAATTGTTAAATAATAATTGACATTTTTGCTATAAATTTGTATAATAATTCTTGTTGTATGTAGATTTATTCAGAATTGATTAGTTATAGTAATATGGGATTGTTAACCTACCCATATCTAATTATTGAATATGATTTTAAGGATAGGCTTAGTAGTTAAGGGAGGTGTAACAATGGCAGTACCAAAGAGAAGAACATCTAAAACTAGAAGAGATAAAAGAAGAGCATCATCATATAGATTACCTAAGGTAACTATTACGGAATGTTCAAATTGTCATGAACCAAAATTACCACATAGAGTATGTAGAGCTTGTGACATTATGATGGCAAAGAAATATTATCTGTAGAAGAATAATTTATAAAAGATAGGTAAATACCTATCTTTTTTTATTGCGATTTTAAATATAATCGGTATATGATAAAATATTATATATTGAAGAGGTGTATTAATGAAAATATTAGTGGATACTTTAGGAGCTGATAAAGGATATGAAGAAATTGTAAATGGGTCAATATCAGCCTTAAAAAATTATAGGGATTTAAATATTACATTTATTGGTAATGAAAACAATATAAAATCTATTATTGATAAAACTGAGAACGTGGCAAATAGAGTTTCATATATTAATTCTGATGAATATATTAAAAATAGTGAGGAGCCAGTATATGCTATAAGGAGAAAGAAAGATTCTTCACTACATTTAGGGTTTAAGGCTTTAAATGAAGACGAGTATAGTGGGTTTATTTCATGTGGCAGCACTGGAGCAATTCTTGCAGGGGCAACTTTGATTACTAAAAGGTTAAGCAAAATAGATAGAGCTGCTTTAACTATAGTTTTTCCAACTGATAACAATCCATGTGTATTGTTAGATGCAGGAGCAAATATGGACTGTTCTGCTGATCTTTTGGAACAATTTGCAGTAATGGGAAGCATATATGCTGAGGGCGTTCTAAATACTAAAAATCCTAAGGTGGGTTTATTAAATATTGGTGCAGAAGAAGGTAAAGGAGATAAGTTAAGAAAAGAAACATTTAATCTTTTAAAAGAAATGGATTTGAACTTTACTGGAAATATTGAGGCAAGGGATCTATTATCAGGAAATGTAGATGTTATTGTAACTGATGGATTTTCTGGAAATGTATTGTTAAAATCAACAGAGGGAACTGCTATTGCCATTATGAATAAGTTAAAAAATGGAATTAAGAGTTCCTTTAAAGCCAAGATTGGTGCTCTATTATTAAAACCAGTACTTAAGGATGTTAAGAATATGTTGGATTATAATGAATATGGTGCTGCACCTTTGCTAGGAGTGAAAAAAGCAGTTTTTAAGGCTCATGGGAGCAGTAATGCAAGAGCACTGGAGACAGGTATAGATGCAATGGTCAAATTCATTGAAAATGATATAATCAATAAGATAGACAGAGAGTTAAATAAAGAGTAATTTGCAAAGAAGGTTAAATTAAGTTGAATAGCAAACGTATAAAATCATTAAATGAATTAGAAAAAAAAATAAAATATAAATTTAAGGATATTGAAATTTTGGATTCATCATTTCATCATATTTCAAAGGTTAATGAACAAAGGGATAGTAATTATATATCAAATGAAAGAATGGAATTTTTAGGGGATTCTATACTAGGATTGGTATTTAGTGAATACCTATATAAAAAATTAAATGAATATGATGAGGGAAGTTTAACGAATATTAAAAGTAAATTGGTTTGTGAGGAGAGTTTTGCAAATGCTGCAAAACATTTTGATTTAGGCAAATATTTAGTACTTGGTAAAGGTGAGGAAAAATCTGGAGGAAGAAGTAGAAATTCAATACTTTCAGATACCTTTGAAGCTCTTTTTGCAGCGATTTACTTAGACTGTAATTCATATGATAAGATCTATGAATTGATTACCGAAAATCATATAGAGATATTTGAAAAATATTTAAAAAACAACGATTCAAATTATAATTATAAAGCGATTTTGCAAAATTATATTCAAGTTAATTTTAAGAGCAAAATTAAATATAGACTTGATAAAGAAGAAGGACCTGATCATAATAAGATGTTTTATGTTACAGTTGTTTATGATAATAATATTTTAGAACAGGGAAAAGGTAAAAATAAAAAAATTGCTGAACAGGATGCAGCAAAAAATTCAATAGAGAAATTAGGTATTAAAATTGAGTAAGAAAAATATTATTCCAGTATTTGTACCTCATTATGGATGTCCAAATGATTGTATATTTTGTAATCAAAGAAAAATTACTAATAAAAGCTATGTAAATGATTTAAAACAGACAAAGTTAGATATTAAAGAATACCTAACTTTTTTTTCTGATAAAAAAAACAATACACAAATTGCTTTTTATGGAGGTAGTTTTACAGGATTGCCAGAAGAAATAATGATAGAATATCTAAAGTTAGCAAATGAATTTATAGAAATTGGAAAAGTTGACTCTATAAGGTTATCAACAAGGCCTGACTATATAGATACTCATATACTTGATATACTAAAAAAATATAATGTTGATACTATTGAACTAGGAGTTCAATCATTAGATGACGAAGTACTAATATATAATAATAGAGGTCATAATGCTGAATGTGTTTATAAAGCTTCAAAACTCATTAAGGATTATGGTATTAAATTAGGTTTACAGCAAATGGTCGGGCTATACAAGGATGATTATAATAAAAATATTTTTACAGCAAAAGAATTTGTAAAAATTAAACCTGCTGTTGTTAGAATATATCCAACTTTAATAATAAAGGAAACAGAGTTGGAAAGAATATATAAAGAAGGAAACTACATACCTTTAACCGTTGAAGAATCTGTAAAAATAATTAAGATTTTATATATGATCTATTATATTAAGGGCATTGATATAATAAGAATAGGGTTACAACCTACAGACAATATAAATGAAGGTAAGGATATTGTTGCTGGACCCTTTCATGCTGCTTATAGACAGTTGGTATTACAAGATATTTTCAAGGATATACTATATAATATATTTTTAGAGAGAAAAAACAATAGCGATGTTAAAATATATTGTAACAATAAAAATATATCCTATATTGTTGGAAATAAGGGAAGTAATAAAAAGTTTTTATTTGAAGAATTTAAAGTGAAAAATATTAAGTTTATCAATAATAACTCAGATGAAATATTTATTGAAATTGATGGAATAAAAATGGAGATAGACATATTTGATTATTTTAAAAATTTCTTAGAAAGTGCAGGAGTGTTTATTTGAAATTAAAATCGATAGAAATACAAGGTTTCAAATCTTTTAGAGATAAAATTAAATTACAATTTAACAATCCAGTCTGTGCTATTGTAGGACCAAATGGTAGTGGAAAGTCAAATATATCAGATGCTATAAGATGGGTATTAGGTGAGCAAAGTGTTAAATCTCTAAGGGGAACAAAGATGCAAGATGTTATTTTTTCTGGTACAGAGAAGTCTAAACCATTAAATTTTGCTCAAGTTTCCTTAAATTTTGACAATGAGGATAAATGGATTCCTTTAGAATATGAAGAAGTAAATATTACTAGAAGAGTTTTTAGAACAGGGGAGTCTGAATATTATATAAATAGAAAACTATGTAGATTAAAAGACCTTAGAGAAATTTTCATGGATACTGGTATAGGTAAAGAAGGGTATTCTATTATTGGACAAGGTAGAATTGATGAAATCCTATCATCTAAAAGTGAAGATAGACGTTATATATTTGAAGAAGCATCAGGTATTTCGAAATTTAAATATAAAAAGGAAGAGTCTGTAAGAAAACTCGATAAAACCATATCAAACTTAGGAAGAATTGAAGATATTCTTACACAAAAATTAGACCAGAGAGACTATTTAAAAAGTCAATCTGAAAAAGCTTTCATAGGTTTAAAATTGACTAATGATATAAAATTATTGGATTTATACTATAATAAACTAGATTTAGAAAAAATTGATATGGATAATTCAAAATTATTATTGGAAACAAAATCTTTAATAGATGAAATTAAAGAAAAGGAAAATATCATTAGTACCATTAGTCCAGAAATAGATTCCTTAAAAATCAATTCGGATAATTTTAAAATTGAATATGAAAAACTTCAAGAGGAATATACTAGGAATGAAAAAAATGTAAGTAAATTCAATTTAGATTTTAAACTAAATGAGGAAAAACTTAATTATAATTATTCTGAAATTAAAAGACTGAAAGAAGATAGGGCATATTTAGAAGAAAAAGAATTATCTTTAAATAAAAAAATTGAAAACAATTTTGGAAAATATAAAAAAATTGATGAGGATTATAATAATTTAAAATTACAGATTGAAAAGATAATTAAGGATAAAGAAGAAATTAAAAATATATTAGACGATAAAAAAGAGAGTCTAAATGAAGTAAATGATGAAATCTTAAAAACAAATGAGATATTAAAAGAAATAGAAGTTGAAAAAAGAACTAAGGAAAGTATTGAAAAATCTGAAAAAGAAAAACTTAGAATAGATATAGCCAATAGAGATAAAATACTTATAGATTTTGAAGAACTAAAAGAAGAATATCATAAGGAAAAATTGAAATCCAAAGACAAATCTTTAGAAATTAAAAATATTTTAAATAACATTAATTTATTAGAACAAAATATAGAAGATTTAAAAAAGATAATTAATAAATCAAGCAATGAAAAAGCGGAGTTGGAATTAAGAGTTAAGGATTTTAATAGAGAATATATTTTTAATAAGAATTTAATGGATAATTATGAAGGCTTTAACAAACAGGTTAGTACTTTTTTTAAAAAAATTAAAAATACTAGTTATGTTAAAATTCCATTAGGAACAGTAGCCGATTTAATTAATATAGAAGAAAAATATGCTAAAGCAGTAAATAATGTTTTATCAGGAGTGTTGCAAAATATTGTAGTAGAAGATGAGTCAGATGCAAAAACATTGATTAACTTTCTTAAAGTCGAAAAAATTGGTAGATTGACATTTTTACCAATAAATAAGATTAAAGGTAGAAATAATATACCTAAATTTGACGATAATAGGATAATAGCAGTAGCTTCTGAGATAATTCATTGTGATAATAAATATAAAAGTATAATTAATTATTTTTTAGGTAAAACATTATTGGTAGAAAACTTAAACGATGCAATAGAAATTAGTAAGATTTACAAACAATATCGTATAGTTACATTAGATGGAGATGTATTTAATTCTTGGGGATCAGTTGTAGGTGGATATACTAACAATAAAAAGACCATAAATATTATTAATAGAAGAAAAAAAATTGAATCATTAAAATCTAAAATTGAAGAAAGCAACAATAATATTATTAATATTAGCAATGATATAAATAAATTTAATATAGAAATTGACAATATCAATGTAAAATTAATAAAGGAAAAAGATGGATTACA
The DNA here is from genome assembly GCA_964345925.1 of uncultured Gallicola sp. Taxonomy (GTDB): domain Bacteria; phylum Bacillota; class Clostridia; order Tissierellales; family Peptoniphilaceae; genus Miniphocaeibacter. The sequence continues at coordinate 86,165 of CAYFSP010000001.1, forward strand.
AATATTAGAAAAAGAACTAGATACTCAAGAGATTATAATAAATGAGATAAACACTAATATGGCTATAAGGGAAAGTAATCTAAAGGACTTAAATGAACAAATCGAAAAGTATGGTGGAAGTTTTTCTAGTAAGTATAATGATATTAACATTTCAGACTTAGAGTTAAAATCTAAAACAAGCAATATTAAATATAATGAGCTTTTAGATGAAATAAATATTTTAAAGGATAAAGTTAATAAATTAGAATATGATATTGTAAAACTTAACTCTAAAAAAGAATCAATAGAAAGGGACATTAATCTTAATAAAGACAATCAAAAAGAAATGGAATTTGAAAAAACTGATATTATTAGAAGAATGAAAAGTAATGATACTCAGTATAATGAATTAATTGAGGAGCTTAATAGTAGAAAAAACAACTCCATTATATTAAAATCTGAATTGGATAAAGCTATTAAGAATTCAGAATTATTAAATTCAATAATTCCAGAAAAAAAGAAAAACTATGAATTGTTGCTAAAGGAATATTTAGAAAAAAAAGATGAAGTAAACGATATAAAGAATGTTCTTTCAAAATTGGAATACAGTTTAAATTTAGTAAATAACAAAATAGATAATTTGAATATAAATAAAAACAAGATAAGAAATTTCGTTTACGAAGAATACAATGTTGAAATAGAGAAATTTACTTTAATAGAAAAGGTAGAAAATCCTAGTAAAAGCAATTTGAAATCCTTAAAGAACAAATTAAAGAATTTAGGATATTTTAGTGTAGACTCAATTGAGGAATTTAAAATCGTAAATGAAGAAGCTGAGTTTTTATTAAATCAAAAAAATGATCTATTAAAATCCAAAGATAATATTGAAAATATAATAAAGAGTTTAGACAAAGATATGAAGGTTATGTTTGCTAAAAGCTTTGAGGATATTAATGAAAAATTTAACAAGATTTTTGGAGTTTTATTTGATGGTGGTCATGCAAGTTTAGAGTTACAGGGAAATGATATGTTAAATGGTGGAATTGATATTATAGCAGAACCTCCAGGAAAGAAAATGCAAAATCTATCCTTATTATCAGGAGGAGAGAGAGCATTAACTGCTGTAGCGTTGCTTTTTGCAATATTTGAGACAAGTCCTTCACCTTTTTGTATACTAGATGAAATTGATGCGGCTTTAGATGAAGCTAATATTTCAAGATATACAAAATATTTAAGATCATTTACTGATAAAACACAATTTATAATGATAACTCATAGAAAAACGACTATGGAAATTGCAGATATTCTATACGGTGTTAGTATGGAGGAAGAAGGAATAAGTAAAGTCATATCCCTTGAGTTAGAATAGGAGGAAATATGTTTAAAAAGTTTTTTGATAAATTTAAAAATAAAGAGAATGATGAAGAGTTAATAGAAGAAATTTCAAAAGAGAATGATGAAGATAGTTTAAACAAAGATTTAATTTCTGAAGAATATGAAGATGAAACTCTAGATAATGAGGAATTACAAGAAGAAATTAAGGAACAAGAGATTTCAAATGAAGAAAATAATGATTATCAAGAAGAGCAGGTAGAACAAGTTGAGGAAGAAGTAGTTGAGGAAAAGGAAAGTTTTTTCTCCAGACTAAAAAAAGGATTAACAAAGACTAGAGATAATATTTCTGGAAAGATTGATGATATTTTGGCATCTTATCAAAAAGTTGATGAAGAGCTATTTGAAGATATAGAAGATACTTTAATTTCAGCAGATATAGGCGTTGATTCCACTATGCAGATTATTGACGAATTAACTGAAAAGGTAAAACATGATAGAATAAAAGATCCTAAAGAAGTAAAGAGTATTTTAATAGATATAATGAAAGAAAAATTGGAAGGCAGTGTTGAGAATAATGAAATAAATATTTCTCATTCTCCAACAATTATATTAGTTGTAGGTGTTAACGGAGTTGGGAAAACCACTACAATTGGTAAAATGGCTGCAAAATATAAAAGACAGGGTAAGAAGGTTATGTTAGTAGCCGCTGACACATTTAGAGCAGCAGCCATTGAACAGCTAACCGAATGGGCTACAAGAGCAGATGTGGATATAATTTCTCATGAAGAAGGTGCAGACCCTGCTTCAGTAGTATTTGATGGAATATCCTCTGCAAAATCCAAAAATGTAGATGTGTTAATATGTGATACAGCAGGAAGACTTCACAATAAAAAGAATTTAATGAATGAATTAAACAAGATTCATAGAGTTATTGAAAGGGAATATAAGGATGCATTTAAGGAAACTTTACTAGTTGTAGATGGTACAACAGGACAGAATGCAATCTTTCAAGCCAAGGAATTTAAAGAAGCTGCACAGTTAACTGGAGTGGTAATTACAAAATTGGATGGAACAGCTAAAGGAGGAGTTGTATTTCCTTTAGAGATAGAATTAGGATTACCTGTTAAATTAATAGGAGTTGGAGAACAAATCGATAATTTGATGGAATTCAATTCAAGTGATTTTGTGGATGCGATCTTTAATTAATAATTATACGAATAATTGAAAAATAACTAGTTTTTTGTTAAAATTAAACGACGGGGGTACGTTATGTTGAATAAAAATAAATTTGAAAATGGCACGGTAAAAATATCAAATGAAATTATCAATCTAATAGCAAGCACTTCAGCTTTAGAGGTAAAAGGTGTAGAGGGTTTAGCAGGAGCTTTTGGTGAGGTAATTAAAGATCCAAGAAAAGGTGCTATTAAATCTACTCAAGTTGAAATTGGTAGGGACTACGTGATTATTAGTATAGGATTGGTATTAGAAGTAGAGTCTAAAATCCCTGAGATTACAAAGATAGTTCAAGAAAAAATCAAATCAGATGTAGAGAATATGACTGGCTTGAACGTTACACAAGTGAAGATAGATGTTGTAGGAAAAAAATAATATAGAAGATGCCCTCTTGATTTAAAGAGGGGATTTTTGTGTGGAGGAATTTTGAGTAGAAAGACAGCTAGGGAATCAATAGTAAGATTTATATTCCAATTAACAATTAATGACGAATATGAAAACTATGATTTGGAAAAATATTATTTAAATAATGAAGTAAAAGAAGTCGATAAGGAATTTATAGAGGAGTCTGTTAGCTCAATTATTGAAAATATGGATATGATTGACAACAATATAAAATCTAACTTGAAGGGATGGGAATTTAACAGATTATATAATATAGATAAGGCAATACTTAGAATTGCCACAAATGAAATATTATTTAATGACGAAATACCGTCGGAAGTATCTATAAATGAAGCAGTGGAATTAGCAAAGGAATATTCATCAGAGGATGCATATAAATTTGTTAATGGAGTTTTAGGAGCTATAGCTAAAAAGAGTATAAAAGATGAGTAAAGCAATAAAGATAAAAGAGTTAAGTAAATATATAAACTCTCTAGTTAAGAGGGATCCTATTCTTGCAAATTTACATGTTGAAGGAGAGGTTTCCAATTTTAAAATATCTTCAGGAAATGTGTATTTTGTTTTAAAAGATGAATCAGCAGCACTTAGATGTATAATATTTAAAAATATGACTCTCGCAAAAACAATATCTATAAAAGATGGTATGAAAGTTGTTGCAAGAGGTTCTTTGACGACTTATGATTATGGAAGTTATTATCAGTTATTAGTTAAAGAAATAGTTTCTGACGGTGTTGGTGATATATATCAACAATTTGAAATATTAAAAGAAAAATTGCTTAAAGAGGGTTTATTTGATACTGATAAAAAAAAGGATATACCATCTATGCCTAAATCTATAGGTGTAATAACTTCGCCAACAGGTGCTGCAATTAAAGATATTATAAATACAATAAAGAGAAGATTTCCAATATCGGATATTTATATTTATCCTTCAAAAGTTCAAGGAACGGATGCTGCTAAAAATTTAATAGATGGCTTAAGGTATTTTGATTCTTCCAATATGGTAGATACTATTATAATTGGTAGAGGAGGAGGTTCCTTTGAAGATTTAAATAGTTTTAACGATGAATCTTTACTATATGAAATATTCAAAACAAAAACTCCTGTAATATCAGCAGTAGGTCATGAAGTTGATAGTATGTTATCCGATTTTGTTGCTGATCTAAGAGCTGCTACTCCAACAGCAGCAGCAGAATTAGCTACACCTAGAATTGAAGATTTAAAAAAAGATTTAAATGACAAAGTAGAAAGAATAAGAAAAAATTATGATAATTTTTTCTTAGAAGAGAAAAAAATACTGGATTACTATTTGAAGGAATTAAATTATTATAATCCTAAAGAAAAGATATTTAATCTAAGGAAAGAATTAAATAGTTCTTTTTCAAGACTACAAGAATTATCGAAGGGTTATTATATTAAGGAAAAGTATAGTCTAGAAAACTTTAGATTAAAATTAAAGAACTTTAATCCACTAAGTATTATTCTTAAGGAAAAAGAAGAATTAAAGATATTAAAGAGAGTTTTGATTTTAAATGGAAGTAATTTCTTAATAAAAGAAAAAAATGAGATAAGTAGATTAGAGGAAAAACTAAAAAGATATGATTCTAGGAGAATTCTGGAAAAGGGTTATACTCTAATATACACAAATGGTAAACCAATTAAGAATATAGATGGATTAAAAATAGATGAAGAAGTAGAGATTAAATTTGTAGATGGTTATGCAAATGCTAAAATTACTGACAAGGAGAAATATATTGAGTAATAATTTTAAAGATTATGAAAAAGGAATAGAAAGACTTAATGAGATACTTGAAATATTGGAGAAAGGTGATATTTCTTTAGAAGAAAATGTATTACTTTATGAAGAGGGAATAAAGCTTCATGATAGACTATCTAAAATTTTAGAAAAAGAAGAAGGAAAAATCAGACTTATATCTGAAGAAAAAATTGTAGAAGTAGATGAGATGAGTTTTTTAGATGAGTAACACAAATTATAATTTCAATGAGGAATTAAAAAAACAACAACAATTAATAAATAATATGTTATCAAAGGTTTTTAAAGATGAAACTTTGCTTGATGAAGCTTCAAATTATGCATTATTAAATGGAGGTAAGCGATTAAGACCAATATTGCTTATAGAATTTGCAAAACTTTTTAACGACATAGATGAAACAGTATATGAATTCGCAACATCCTTAGAATTAATACACAATTATTCCTTAGTTCATGATGATTTACCATCTATGGATGATGATGATTATAGAAGAGGTAATTTAACCGTTCATAAAAAGTTTGGTGAGGATATTGCAATATTATCAGGTGATAATCTGTTAAATAAATCATATGAAATATTGTTTGATGGATTTAAATATTCAAAATCTAAGGAAGATTATATTAAAGCATGTGAATATTTGGCATTACAATCAGGTTCTTCTGGTATGATAGGTGGACAAATATTGGACATTTCAAATGATTTAACAAATGAAGAAAAAATTGTTGAAATGTATATAAAGAAAACATGTGGTTTGATTAAATCAGCTTGTAAATGTGGTGCTATATTATCTGGTGCAAATGATAGATTTATTGATTTATCAGAGGAATTTGGAGAAGCTTTAGGATTAGCATTTCAAATACAAGATGATATATTAGACTATGAGCAGGATTTAAAAATTAATAAGAAGACAATGGCAAATATTTCCTCTATGGAAATAGCTATTGAAAAATTAAATTACTATTCGGAGAAATCGTTGGAAATTATTGAGGAATTTCCAGGTAATACAAGATTTTTAAAAGAATTGGTGAAATACTTAATAAACAGAGAGTATTAAATGATTAAAAAAAGAATAGATATTGTCCTAGTGAATTTGGGTTTATCTAAATCTAGAACATATTCAAAGGAATTAATAAAACAGGACAGAGTTTTTTATAAGGATAAAATTGTAAATAAGCCATCGCTATTGGTTGAAGAGGACTTTGTTAAAGTTGTTGAGGGAAAGGACTATGTATCTAGAGGGGCTTATAAATTATTAAAGGCTTTAAATAGTTTCAACATAGATGTTAGAGGTAAAATATGTCTTGATATTGGTTCTTCAACAGGTGGATTTACACAAGTTCTTCTAGAAAGAGGAGCATCCAAAGTATATGCTTTAGATGTGGGAACAAACCAACTAGATAATTTAATTAGAAATGATAAAAAAGTAGTAGTTATGGAGAATACAAATATTAGAGATATTGATATAGAATCATTTCGAAAATTTAATTTGGATATTATCACCATTGATATATCCTTTATATCCATAGTAAAGATTTTGGATGTTCTATGGAATATTTCAAGGGATAATGTTAATATCATCACATTGATTAAACCACAGTTCGAGGGAAGCGTAGAGACGATTAAGAAGGGTATTGTAAATAAGAAATTTCATTACAGGATATTGAAAAATATATTTGAAGAGATTTCTAAAGTTGGATTTTCAATTGAAAATATAGATTTTTCTCCTATTAGAGGGAAAAATGGAAATATTGAATACTTGGTCAATTTAACAAAAAATGAAAATTTAAATATATTTACATATGATAGTATATCTAAAATAGTAGAAGAAGCATTTAATAACAAGGAGTTAGAATGAAAAAGTATACGAGGCAGAGACTGATACTTGACTTGATTCAAGAAAATGAAATACATACTCAGGAAGAACTTTCTGAATTATTGGAAAATAGTGGTGTTAGAGCAACACAGGCTACAATATCTAGGGATATAAAGGAGCTTAGAATCTCAAAGGTTCAAACAAGGGATGGAGAGTACCATTATGCAATTATAGATACTGTACACGATTCTTTAAATGAAAGACTTGATAAAATATTCAAGTCAGCAGTTCTGACGGTAAAACATAATAATGATATAGTGATTATAAAAACCATATCACATACGGCAACGGTATGTGCAACGTCTATTACAAATGCAAAGATAGATAATATAAGTGGAATTATAGCCGGCAATGATACTATATTTATAGCAGTTGATGATAAATCGAAATTAGACGGTATAGTAAGTGAAATAAAATCGATAATAAGGTAAAATTATGCTTTGTGAATTATATATTGAAAATTTTATAATTATAAAAAAATTGAATATTGAATTCTCTAAAAAATATAATGTTATTACAGGAGAGACAGGATCGGGTAAGTCTATATTGGTAAACTCTTTACAACTCCTACTCGGAAGTAGATTTCAAAAGAATTTTTTAGGAAATTATGGTAACAAAGCCATAGTAGAGGGAAAATTCTTAGTAAATGAGAAAAGTAAGTTAATGGAGTTTAGGCAACTAGGATATGATTTAGAGGACAATGAATTAATAATAACTAGGGAATTGAATAGAAGTGGAAAAACTTCTAATAGAATTAATGGTAGAAACGTAAATATATCCATTTTAAGACAGTTAATGGCAGGAATTATGGATATCCATAGTCAAAATGAAAATCAGACATTGCTTAAAAAGGAAAATTATATAAATTTAATAGATTCTTTTGATATTAAGACTACAGAAGATTATAAGTCAAAACTAAAAGAGATGATATCCATAAAAAAAACATATGTTGATGAATTGGAAACATTAAATATTTCATCTCAGGAAATAGATAGAGAAAAAGATATTTTAAAATATCAAGTAGAAGAGCTGGAGTCATTGGATTTAGAAAATATAGATGAAGAGAATATGTTTAAGGAATATGCATTACTTAGTAATGCAGAAGAGATAATTAAAAATTTAAATGAGTTTTACTATAGTTTTAAATCTGATGATTATGGACAGGTGGATATTCTTACAATGATGGGTAGATCTAAGGATTTACTAGAAAATATAAAGGATAAAGATGATAATCTTACAGGATATTTTGAAAAATTAAACGATATATATTATGAATTAGAAGATATTGTTAATGATATTAATAGATATAATAATGGATTATTTATAGATGATGAAAAATTAAATCTATTAAATAGCGAAATAGAGATTTTAACTAATTTAAAAAGAAAATATGGTGGAAATATTGAAGAACTTTTATTGTTCAAAAAAAACATATATGAAAGACTTAATAAACTTGAAAATATTGAAAAAAATATTTCCATATTGAATAATAAAATAAAAAATATAGATTTAGAAATAGAAAATGTTGCTAAGGTACTAAGGAATATAAGAAAAAATATTTCTCTAAAATTAGAAGAAGATATACTAGATAATATTAGGGAATTAAATATGGCAAGTGCAAAATTCCAAATTGAATTTAATGATTTGGAAACAACTGGTATTAATGGTAAGGATGATATTAACTTTTTAATATCAACGAATATTGGTCAAAAACTAGAGCCATTGAATAAAATAGCATCAGGTGGAGAACTATCAAGGATAATGTTGGGTTTCAAAACGGCGTTAGCAAATGTAGACAATGTTGAAACTTTGATATTTGATGAGATTGATACAGGAATAAGTGGTAGGACGGCTCAACTTGTAGGAGAAAAATTAATAGATATTTCTAATTATAGGCAAATAATTGTAATATCACATCTTCCGCAAATATCATCCTTGGCAGATTACCATTTATTAATAGATAAAGAAGAGTTTGACGATAATACTATTTCAAATATATATAGAATTATGAATAATGACAGGGTCAGTGAAATTGCAAGGCTTATTGGCGGTGTGAATATTACTGAAACCACAATTAAACAGGCAGAAGAAATGTTAGAACAGGGAGAAAAAATGATTCTATCCAAAAGGAGAAAAAAATGATTCACGAAGAAAATACAATTAAGAGTGAAATGATCTATGAAGGAAGAATTTTGAATTTAAGAGTTGATACTGTAGAATTGCCAGATAGAAAATACTCTAAAAGGGAAATTGTTGAACATAATAATGCCGTTGCTATTATTGCAATGAAGGATGATAGAATATTCTTTGTTAAACAGTATAGAAAAGCGGTAAATAAAGTGTTATTAGAACTTCCAGCAGGACTTATAGATGCTAATGAAGCTCCTAGAGAAGCTGCATTAAGAGAGTTACAAGAGGAAATAGGCTATGGTTCTAACAAACTAGAGTTTCTTTTTGACAGCTATTCTTCACCAGGTTTTACAGATGAAAAAACTTCGTTTTTCTTAGCTACAGATTTATTTGAAAGTAAATTAGAAGCCGATGATGACGAATATTTAGAAGTTTTAGACTATGGTATAGATGAAGCTATGAAACTGGTTAAAGATGGATATATTGAGGATGGAAAAACAATAACAGGTATTTTATATGTTTCAAGAAAGTATGAGAACAATGATAAATAATTTTAATATTGTAAATACTGGGGCAATGGTTATAGCCCTTTTATTTTCTTTAATACTACATGAAAACGCCCATGGAATTGTAGCATATTTCATGGGTGATAATACTGCTAAAAATAGTGGAAGAATTTCCATGAATCCCTTTAAGCATCTTTCTCTGTATGGAACTATATCTATGATATTATTTAAATTTGGATGGGCAAAACCAGTACCAATAAATCCAAATAATTTTAGAAAAAAAAGACTGGGAAATTTCTTGGTTTCAATAGCAGGAATAGCAACGAATTTTTTACTTGCAATTATTTCAGCATTTTTATTTATTATGGCTTTGAAGAATAATTATGAAAATAGATTTATTCTTTTATTTTTACAGTATATGTTGATGTACAATATATTCTTAGGAATTTTTAATTTAATACCAATACCACCTTTAGATGGATCTAAAATAATTTATACTTTTCTACCTTACAATATAGTTAATAAATTGTACTCAATAGAAAAATACTCAAATATTATCTTAATTATTTTAATAATGACAAACACAATAAGTAAAATGATGAGTTTTTTATACGAACCAATAATCAATTGGATTTTAGGGATTTTCCTATGACTATAAATATAGATACAAATTATTATAATGGTCCCTTTGACCTATTGTTAAAATTAATAGAAAAGAATAAAATCGATATTTATGATGTTGTATTAAGTGATATTACAGAGGAATATCTACTTGAAGTGGAAAATTTAAAAGAGGATAATTTAGAAAATATTACGGAATTCATATACCTAGCAAGCACTTTGTTAGAGATTAAGTCTAGAAAACTCCTTCCTAAAAATGAATATTTAGACGAAGAGGAAGAAGTGACAGAGGAATTGCTTTTGGAAAGGTTAATAGAATATAAAAAGTTTAAACAATTAAGCAAGGAACTTATGTCCATAAAAGGAATTTCTGATAATTTTATACCTAAACTTCAAGAGGACTTATCAGATTATATTGTTGAGAATACGGAGAATAAAATTATAGGCGATAGTAATTTGTTATTAGAGGAATTACTTAAGATTTTAAAACAAAATAAGGTTAGAGAAGAAAATTTAAAGAAATTTGAAATAATAAGAGCAGAAGAATTTTCTGTTGAAAAGTATATGGATAATATTCAATGGAAGCTTGAAGGGGATAGAAGACTTCCGTTAAGCAGATTAATAGAGAAAAATGGAACTAAACAAGAGATAATAGTTGTATTTTTATCTATTTTAGAATTGGTAAAAACAAATATTGTAAAAATATTCCAAGAGGATATATTTACAGAGATAATAGTTGAATTGAGATGATTTTATGAAAAATATTAAATCAATAATTGAATCCTTATTATTTATTTGGGGAGAGCCCTTATCTTTTAAAGAAATAGCTAAGGTGATAGATAAACCAAGTAAAGAAATTAAACTCACATTAAATGAGATGAAAGATGATTATATGAGAAATGATAGAGGTTTGGAATTAAAATCTTATGACGATAATTATCAACTTGTTACAAAAAAAGAAAACTTTGATTATATTAGTAAATTAATTAATAAAAAAAAGACAAATAAATTAAGCAACTCTGCAATGGAAGTTTTATCCATAATTGCGTATAAACAACCTGTTACGCGTTTAGAAATTGAAGAAATACGTGGTGTAAAATCCAATAGTTCAATTGATTTACTTGTGAGAAGGGAATTGATAGAAGAAGTAGGAAGGTTGGATAAAATGGGTAAACCCATACTATATGGCACAACATTAGAATTTTTAAGGGTATTTTCTTTGGAAAGTTTAGATTCTTTACCAAATATTAAAGAAATAGAATTGTTTTTAAAGGAAGAAGAGTTAAATGAGGATCAATAAATTCGTTGCTAGAGCAGGAATAGCATCTAGAAGAAAAGCTGAAGAATTAATACTGGCTGGTGAAATAACCATTAATGATGAAATTGTTACAGAGTTGGGAACTAGGGTCACAGAAGATGATATTGTAAAGTATAAAGGAAAAGAAATAGGTGTAAAAGAGGAGTATCTATATATACTTATAAATAAGCCTATAGGTTATGTCAGCACTGTAAAAGATCCTTATGCCACAAAAACTGTATTGGATTTAGTTAAAACTAATAAAAGAGTTTATCCAGTAGGTAGATTAGACAAGGATAGTAGAGGGTTGCTTCTATTAACAAATGATGGAAATATTACTTTTAAATTAACTCATCCCAGTTCAAATATAGAAAAGGAATATATTGTAAGATTAAATATGGATCCTTTGTCAGGTGAAGTAAATTTACTAAGGGATGGAATACCTTTAGATGGTGTTAAAACCAAGAAAGCATATATAAAAAGAATTAAAAAAAGCTTATACAATGTAAGAATAAGCGAAGGAAGAAATAGACAAATAAGAAGAATGTTTGAGTATATAGGATATAAGGTTATAGATTTAAAAAGAGTAAGTATAGGATCTATTGTAGATAATGAATTAAAAGAAGGAGAATTCAGATATTTAAGAGATGAAGAGATTAAGTATTTGAAAAATTTATAATGTATGTAGTAAAAGATTCCAATTTAAACGACTTAGACTATTTAAAGTCAGAATATAATATAGATTTGAGCGTTAATAAACCAAAACTATTTTTTACTTTTATGGAGGATGAGAAAATAGTAGGATATGGAGAAATTACCATTGAAGATGATGCAAAATTAACAGATTTTATTATAGATGAGAAATTTAATATATTTGAAAAATTATTTTATTTAAAGGGAACTGGTTCAAAGGTAAAAGATTTAGGGTTTGACTTTATGCAGAACAAAACAGATAAAATTGAATTTTATAGTATTTATGATGAAATTATTGAATTAGATGAACTATTTAAAGGAACTTGTGGTGGAAAATAATTTATATAATAATACAACTGACATTATTTGCTACTTTATAAATAAATTCAAGAATAAAAAAATTACAGCAGTTGATATGACAGTTGGAAATGGTAATGATATATTTAATATTTGTAGTATTATAGGAAAAGAAAGTCATATATATGGATTTGATATTTTGGAAGAAGCTATAAATAAATCAACTGAAAAATTAAAAATTCATAAAAATATGAATATAAATTTGATTTTGGATAGCCATGAGAATATAGATAATTATATAGAAGATGATTTGGATTTGGCAATTTATAATCTAGGGTATTTACCTAAGGGAAACAAAAACATTACTACGGATTATAATACTGTAATCAATAGTTTAAATAAAGTATTTAAAATATTGAACAAAAATGGTATTATTCTTATCACTTTTTATCCAGGTCATAAAAGTGGTAAATTAGAATCAATAGAGATTGAAAAGTATTTAAAAACAAAAGATCAGAAAAAATACAGAATTCTTAAATTTGATTTTATCAACCAAGTGAATAATCCACCATATGTAATAGTAATAGAGAGGTTAATTTGAAGAAAACAATAATAATTGGAGCAGGGCCAGCGGGGATTTTAGCGGCAATTGCTTCTAAAGGTTCAGATAATGAAGTAATATTAATAGATAAAAATGAAAAAATTGGAAAAAAATTATTTATTACGGGAAAGGGTAGATGTAATATTACCAACTTTGCCGATATAAATACTTTTTATTCAATGATTAACAACAATCCTAAATTTATGTATAGCTCTTTTAATAAATTTGATAATATTGATATTTTAAAACTATTAGAGAGCAATGGTCTTAAGTACAAAGTTGAAAGAGGAAATAGAGTTTTTCCTAGTAGTGATAAATCAAGTGATGTAATAAAGACTTTTTCGAAAATTTTGAAATCCTTAGATATAAAAATTATTTTAGATGAAAATATTGACTATGTAGAAAAAGTAGATAATATATTTAAAGTTTATAGTAAGAAGAACAAATACGAAGCTGATTTCTTGGTAATTGCTACAGGAGGAGTTTCTTATCCTTTAACAGGATCTACTGGCGATGGATATAAATTTGCAGAAGGTTTCGGTCATAGAATTACCGAATTAAAACCTAGTTTAGTACCGCTAAAGGTGAAAAATGAATTTGTTGAAGAATTACAGGGAACAAGTTTAAAAAATGTTGAAGTATCTTTGAAGAACAACAATAAATTAATACACAAAGAGTTTGGAGAGATGTTATTTACCCATTTTGGATTATCAGGCCCAATAATTTTGAAACTTTCTAATTATATACTTAAAAAACATAAGAATATATTAGTTTCTACAGATTTAAAACCAAAATTGGATATAGATACATTAGACAGACGTATACAAAAAGATTTTGAAAAATTTAGTAATAAAAATATAGAAAATGGATTAAATGAACTGTTAATAAAGAAGTTAATACCGGTGGTTTTGAGTAGATCAAATATAGATGGTACAAAAAAAATAAATCAAATAACAAAGGAAGAAAGAATTTCTCTAATAAATACAATTAAGGGTTTAGAGTTTGAATTTATTGATTTTATGCCATTATCCCAAGCCATTATAACAAAGGGAGGAATATCTACAAAGGATATAAATCCTAAAACAATGGAGAGTAAAATAGTTGAAAATCTATATTTTGCTGGTGAAACTATAGATGTAGATGCTATGACAGGTGGTTTTAATCTACAGGTTGCATATTCTACAGGATATACAGCAGGAATTAGTATAAAGGAAAGATGTAATGAATAAGACAGTTGTTATTAAAGAATTCAATATAGACGATATAGATGGATTAAGTAATATAATAGTAAGAGAAGTAGTGAAAAAATCAAATAATATAGATTCTATTATAATACAATTGCCTATTGAAATAACCTTGCTAAATGAAAAAATTTTAAATGATATTGGACATATAAATATATTTATTACGAATACTATGGAGTCAAGTGGTGAAATAGTGATAAAAATTATGGAAAAAAAAGTATATACAATTGCTATTGACGGACCATCTGCTTCAGGTAAAAGCACAATTTCAAAGATTTTAAGTGGAATATTGGGAATAGATTATCTTGATACTGGAGCAATGTATAGAGCAATTACATTTTATTTATTAAACAATAATATTGATATGGATAATGAATTTGAAATTCAAAAAAGTATAAATAAGATAGAATTAGAGGTTCAAGGAGAATATATTTTTATAGATAATTTAAAATTGAAAGATGAACTCAGAACTGAGAATATAACAAAAAATGTATCCAAAGTATCCAGCTATGAATGTGTAAGAGAAAAATTAGTTGAATTGCAGCAAAATATAGCAAAAAGCAATTCAATCATATTGGATGGTAGAGATATTGGCACTGTAGTTCTTCCAAAGGCAGATTATAAATTTTATATTGTCGCATCAGCAGAGGAAAGGGCAAAAAGAAGATTAAACGATACAAATAGTAAGTTGAATATGAATTATGAAGAAATATTAAAGGATATTATTAGAAGGGATGATTTGGATATGAACAGAAGGATCTCTCCTTTGAAAAAAGCAGAAGATGCTATTTTAATAGACTCATCAAATATGAATATAAATGAAGTAATAGAAATTATAGTTAAACGAATAAGGGGAATATAATGTACTGGTTTTTAAGAAATATACTTTGGGTGATTTTAAGAATTATATTTAGAATTGAGGTAAAAGGAAAAGAAAATATTAAAGGAGATGATCGATTAATAATATGTTCAAATCATATTAGTTTATTAGATCCTTTAATATTGGCAATTACCTATAATAGGCAAATACATTTTATGGCTAAAAAAGAATTATTTGAAATTCCTATATTTGGAAGAGTTTTTAATATGGTGGGTTGTATACCAGTAGATAGAGAAAAGGCTGATATTAAAAGTGTAAAAGAGTCTTTGAAAATACTGAAAAATGAAAAAGTATTAGGAATATTTCCAGAGGGAACGAGAGTAAAAACCATTAGTCAAGAAAATTTAAAAGAGGGAATTGGTCTTATGGCTAGTAAGTCGAATTCAAATATTCTACCAGTACATATAGTTACTGAGTATAAATTATTTAGAAAAGTTACTGTCAATTATAGACCTATTGTGGAAATAGAACAATTTAAAGATATTCCTAAAGAGGATAAGAAAAAAACTGTTACATTAGCAGTATATAATGAAATCTACAAGGTAGCTGATTAAATGGAAATTATAATAGCAGAAAATGCAGGATTTTGTTTTGGAGTAAAAAGGGCTATAGAGTTAACAGAAAATTCTATAAATAGCAATAGAACCTATTCAATAGGACAGTTAATACACAATCCACAGGAAGTGAAAAGACTTGAAAAAAATGGATTAGAAGTTATTAATAAAATGATTCCTGCTAAAAATAACGAAAATTTAATAATTCGTAGTCATGGTGAGACCAAGGCTATAAAAGAGAGTATTATTAATAATGGATATAACCTTATAGACGCAACTTGTCCAGTATTAATATCAATTTATAAACGCATTATAAAAGCTGAAAATGAAGGATATACCATAATTATCATAGGTGAGGAAAATCATCCTGAAATCATAGCTATGGCAGGACAATTAAAAAACAAACCGATAATAATAAATTCTGAAAATAGTGCAAGAGATATAAAAAATCAGAAAAATTTATATGTAGTTTCACAAACTACTAATTTAATAGAGAAATTTTTATTATTATCTGATATAATAGATAAGAGTAATACTAATGTAGTGATAAAAAACACAATATGCAATGCAACAAAGGTAAGACAACAGGCAGCAATTGAGCTATCCAAGAAAGTGGATGCTATGATTGTAATTGGGGGAAAAACTAGTTCTAACACTAACAAACTCTTTGAATTGTCCAAAAAGCATTGTAAAAATTCATTTAGAATAGAAACAAAAAATGATTTATCTTTACAAGAAGTATTTAAATATAATAAAATAGGGATTACCGCAGGAGCATCAACACCTGCGTGGATAATTGAGGAGGTTGTTCAAGTAATGGATAATTACAGCAAAGATGAATTTATGGAGCAAGTAGAAGGTAGTATAACTAAGATTTACCCAAAGGACGTTGTTAGAGGTAGCGTTATTTATGTTACTGATAGCGAGGTTATGGTAAATATAGGGTATAGTTCAGATGGTATAATAAAATTAGATGAACTATCAACAGATTCAACAAAAAAACCAAAGGATTTATTTACAGAAGGTCAAGAAATTGATGTATATGTAATTAAATTAGATGATGGTGAAGGAAATGTTGTTTTATCTACTAGAAGAGTTGAAGGTTTGAAAAACTGGAAAAAACTTGTTGAAATTTATGAAAATAACGAATTGGTAAATGCTGAAGTTATTAAAGAGGTTAAAGGTGGTTTACTAGCTTCTGTACTTGGAATTAACGCCTTTATTCCAGGCTCACAAATAACTACATCCTATGTAAAGGATTTGTCACCATATGTTGGTCAAACATTAGAATGTAAAATAATCAGCATAGATGACAAGAAGAGAAGATTGGTTCTATCAAGAAGACAAATAGAAGAAGCTGCTGAACAAGAAAGATTAGCTAAAGCTTGGGAAAATATTGAAGTTGATAAAGTTATCACTGGTAAAGTAGCTAGATTAACTGACTTTGGTGCATTTGTTGATATTGGTGGAGTTGATGGTTTAGTTCATATTTCCGATATTTCATGGAAGAGAATCAAACATCCTTCAGATATACTTAATGTAGGTGACGAAGTAGAAGTAAAAGTTTTAAGAGCTAATGAAGAAAAGAATAGAATCTCTTTAGGAATTAAGCAATTAAGTAAAAAACCATTTGAGTTATTTATGGAAAATAACAATGTTGGTGATATAGTTAAAGGTGAAGTAGTTAACTTATTGGATTTTGGTGCTTTCGTTAGATTAGATGAAGGTGTTGAAGGATTGGTTCACGTTTCTCAAATTAGTTATGAGCATGTTGAAAAACCTTCAGATGAGTTAAATATTGGTGATGAAATAAATGTTAAAATCTTAGAAATAAACCCTGAGACTAAGAGAATAGCTCTTAGTATAAAAGAAACATTAGAAAAACCAGCAGCACCAGCTAAACCAGAACCAAAGAAAGTTCAAAAACCTAGAGAAAAGAAAGTTCCAGAATATGAGAATCAGGAATTAGAAAATAACTTAGGCGATATACTAGACGCAGAGTTAAATAAAAATACTGAAGAATAAAAACAATAATAAAAGATAGAGAAATCTCTATCTTTTTTATTTGATAATAGAATAAGATTTGTATTTAGAGGTATATTATGTATAGTAGATTAAATCAAGAAGAATTTGAACTAAAAAATTTAAGTAAGTACGCTACTTTAAGTAAAAATGCAAAAAGAAATAAATTTGAGGAACAGGATCTACTTAGAACAGCATATCAAAGGGATAGGGATAGAATAATACATTCAAAATCCTTCAGAAGGCTAAAACATAAAACTCAAGTTTACATTTCTCCAGAAAAGGATCATTACAGGACTAGATTAACCCATACATTGGAAGTAGCACAAATTGCTAGAACAATTGCAAGAGCCTTGAGATTAAATGAAGATTTAACAGAGGCTATGGCATTAGGTCATGACTTAGGACATACCCCTTTTGGTCACACTGGTGAGGATGCACTAAATAATATAAATCCTAAGGGCTTTAAACATTATTTACATTCTGTAAGGGTTATAGAAAAGTTGGAGAAATCTAAAAAAGATCAAGGTTTAAATTTAACTTTAGATGTGTTAAATGGAATTGTTAATCATACAGGCAGAAATATCTCAAATACATTAGAAGGAAATATTTTAAAATATGCTGATAGAATAGCATATATAAATCATGATATAGATGATTCTATTAGGGCTGGTATATTAAGAATTGAAGATATTCCCAGCGAATTAACAGAAGAATTTGGCTTGGTTTCCAGTGATAGAATAAATACTATGGTGAATGATTTAATTGAAAATAGTTATAATAAAGATTATATTACAATGTCAGAAGAAAAGTATAAAAATATGATAAAGCTAAGGGAATTTATGTTTGATAATGTATATTATAACCCTAAAGTAAAAAATGATGAAGGTAAAGCAATAGGTATTATTGAAAAATTATATAAATACTATATGAAAAACTTCGATAATTTACCAGAGGACCATTTATCTCTATATACAAAGTATGAAAACTTAAAGTATTCAACTAAAGATGATATAATCACCGATTATATAGCAGGAATGACAGATACATTTGCAATTCATAAATATATGGACTTATTTGTTCCAAAACAGTGGTCAATTTAGGAGGGATATATTGGCATATATTCACGAGGATAAAATCAATGAAATTAAAGATCAATTAGACATAGTTCAAATTATTTCTGATTATGTTGAATTAAAACAGTCAGGTAATAATTATTTAGGATTATGTCCGTTTCATAATGAAAAAACTCCTTCATTTACTGTTTCTGCACAAAAAGGTATATTTCACTGTTTCGGATGTGGAGAGGGAGGAGATGCAATTTCATTTATAATGAAAAAGGAAAGTTTATCCTACCCTGAAGCAATTCATTTCTTAGCAGATAAATTAGGAATTTTTATTGAAACTGGTAAAGTTGATAAAAAATTATATGATCATAGAAAAAAATTATTTCAAATAAATGATGAAGCAAAATTATATTTTTTTCAAAATCTTTTAGCAAGTCCTATTCCAAAAAGGTATATTCAAGATAGAGGCATTAACAAGAATTTAATAAACAGGTACATGATTGGTTATGCAACGAAAAACTCACAAGGTTTATTAAATCACTTAATGAAAAAAGGATACAAACTTGATGATTTACTGGAACTGGGATTGGTTAAAAAATCAAGAAAAAATGGATCACTTTATGATGCTTATATAAATAGATTGATGTTTCCAATTATAGATAGTAGAAAGAATATTATTGGTTTTGGTGGAAGAACATTAGGTGAAGATAGAGCTAAATATATTAATTCACCAGAATCAGTTGTTTATCATAAAAGTGACCATATATATGGTACAATGAATTTTAAAAATATATCTAAAGAGAATAAAGCTATTTTAGTTGAAGGCTATATGGACGTTATATCCTTATCTAATTATGGAATTGATTATAGTGTAGCCAGTCTTGGTACATCTTTAACAAAAGAACAAGCAAAGCTTATATCAAGATATACAAAAAATATATTTATTTGTTATGATGGAGATAATGCAGGTATTCTTGCAGCTGAAAGAGCGTTGAATATTTTCAAGGAAATAGAGATTTTTCCTAATATAGTAAAGATTCCAGATGGATTGGATCCAGATGATTATTTAAAGGAATATGGAAAAGAGTCTTTTTTTAATTTGTTGGAAAATTCACTTAATCCAATTCTATATAAGTATAATAATTTATTAAAAAAATTCGATTTAAAGAATATAGATGAAAAAATAGAGTTTTTAAAAGAATTGACTGAGCTGTTGACAACAATTGATAGTAGATTGGTCAGAGATGAATATATAAATAGATTTGCTAAGGATTTAAACTTAGATAAGGATAATTTATCCTTTGAAGTAAACAATATATTAAAAAGTAGCAATTCAAAACTCAATACTAAATTGGTTAATAATGAAGAACCAATTTCTGTAAAGAGTCAAAATAGTTATAAGAGGATTTTATTAGAATCTTTAAGATTCATTGTTTTTAACTCAGAAAAAAGAGAAGAGATAATTCGTATTTCAGATTTCTTAAATGATAAGACGAAGTATTGGAAGGATACTTTGTCGTCTATATTAAAAATTAATATAAATTCTGAAAAGACAGTAGCCGATCAATTAGAGGAAAATAGAATTGATGCTAATATAAGAAAAATAATAAATCAGGTATTTATGGTTAAGGATAGAAAATATTATTTAGATTCAAATAATGCGAACAACTATATTAATTCTATGGAAAAGAATAAATTGATAATTGAAAGAGATACTTTAAAAGAACAGTTTTCTCTCTTATCAGATTATGAAAGCTTAAGTGATGAATTGAAAAATGTTTACAACAGCCTTGCAATGGATATATTAAGGTTAGATAAAGATATTAAAAAGATGATGTAATGGGAGGATTCGTTATGGGAGATAGTAAATCGAACAAGGAATTTGATGAGAACGAATTGGAAATAGAAGATATTAAAAAGGATATTATTGATGAAATCATTAGTATTGCATCTGATAATGATGGAATGATTACAGAGGAAAAATTTAAATCAATAGATTATTATTCTGAACTTTCCGATGAGGATATTGAGGATATAGAAAAAATACTTATTGAAGAAAACATAGAATTAATAAAAGAATCCGATAAAAAAATACTTATTGAAAAGGAAGAAGATAAGGACGATGATGTTCTAGAAGAAGATCTAGATGAAAAGGAAGAGGACAAGGAAGAAGAAGTAGAGATAAAGGTAGAGGATTTGTCCAATATTAAAGGTTTAAATGTAGATGATCCTGTTAAGATGTATCTAAAGGAAATTGGTAAAATACCACTACTTACCGCTGATGAGGAGGTTGCTCTTGCTAAGAGAATGGAAGCAGGAGATAACTATGCTAAAAAGCGTCTAGCTGAGACAAATTTAAGACTCGTTGAAAAAAAAAAAAAAAGGTATGTAGGAAGAGGTATGCAATTTTTAGACCTAATACAAGAAGGAAACCTAGGGTTAATGAAAGCTGTTGAAAAATTTGACTACAAGAGAGGTTTCAAATTCTCGACTTATGCTACTTGGTGGATAAGACAGGCAATTACTAGAGCTATAGCAGACCAAGCGCGTACTATTAGAATTCCAGTTCATATGGTTGAAACAATAAATAAATTAGTTAGAATTGAGAGACAATTAATTCAGGAGTTAGGAAGGGATCCTACAAATGAAGAAATTGCTAAAGAGATGGGTATTGAAGTTGAAAAGGTTAGAGAAGTTAGAAAAATAGCTCAAGAGCCTGTATCACTGGAAACTCCAATAGGGGAAGAAGAAGATAGCCATCTAGGAGATTTTATTGAGGATGAAACAGCAGTAGCACCTGATGAAGCTGCAAACTTTACTATGTTAAGAGAACAGTTAAATGAGATATTAGCTACTTTAAATGATAGGGAGAGAAAAGTTTTAGAATTGAGATTTGGCCTTACAGATGGTACTCCTAGAACATTGGAAGAAGTTGGAAAAGAATTCAATGTTACAAGGGAGAGAATTCGTCAAATTGAAGCAAAGGCTTTAAGAAAATTGAAACATCCTAGTAGAAGTCAAAAACTTAAGGATTTCTTGGAGTAAAAAATGCAACAATTAAGATTAAAAGAAATAGTTGATTTAGTTGAAAAAAATTCAATAGTTGCAGATATAGGTACTGACCATGGGTTAATACCTATATTTTTATCTGAAAATAAAATCTGTAAAAAGATAATAGCATCTGATATTAGTGAGAAGTCGTTATACAAATTAGTAAGTAGATTAGATGATGCTTATTGGATAGATAATATTGAAACACGAGTTTCTAATGGATTAAATTCATATAAGCTTTTTGAAGTAGATACTATTATTATTTCAGGAATGGGTGGTTTATTGATTAAACAGATATTGGAAGATAATTTGGATATTGCAAAATCTGCAAATAATTTGATTCTACAGGGCAATAATGGATTATCTGAATTGAGACATTTTTTACATGAAAATGGATTTACAATAATTGATGAGAAGGATGTATTCGAAAACGATAAATATTACCAAATAATTAAAACTGGAAATGGCTTAGAAAAATATAAGAATGAATATGAATATGAATTCGGTAAAATATTAGTAGAAAATAAATCAGAAAATTTACTAGAAAATATTAAAAGAATTATCATTTCTGATGAGAAAATTCTAGAAAAATTAAAATCTAAAAATAGTGTATCGGCTAAAAGTAGATCAGAGGAATTAGAAAACGAAATATATATTTATAATAAATTGAGGGATAAAATTGAAAATTAAAGATGTTTTATTACAATTTGAAGAATTTTCACCTTTATACTTGCAAGATAATTGGGATAATAGTGGGTTACAATTTGGAAATATAGATAATGATTTAGAATCCATATTAATTTCCTTAGATTTTGGCTTAGAACTTGTAAAGCATTCAATAGAAATTGGTGCTAACTTAATCATTACACATCATCCAGTTTTTTTTAACGAAATAAAATCAATAGAATTTATTAGTGATTTTGGAAAAGCAGTGGAATTAGCAATTAAAAATGATATAGTTGTTTATAGTAGTCATACATGTTTGGACTATGTTAGTGGTGGTGTAAATGATAAATTAGCAGAAATTATAGGTCTATATAATACCAATCCTATTATAGAACATGAATTTGATCAAAAAATAGGCTTAGGAAGATATGCTAAAATAGATAAGATTTGTGTTAAGGATTATATTGAATTTATAAAGAAGAGAATATTTGAAGATAATATTATAGTATATGGTGATTTAGATGTATATATAGAATCTGTAGGTGTTGTTGGAGGTTCAGGTTCATCAGCAATACAAAAAGCTATAGATTTAAATATTGATTTATTGATTACTGGTGATATAAAATATCATAATGCTGAATTTGCAGTGGAAAATAATTTGATTTTAGTGGATTTAGGTCATTATATTACTGAAAAATATATTATTGAAGGGCTATTAAATTATTTTAAGGATAAGGGATTAAAGGTGAGTAGTTTTTATAAGGATAAATCCTTAAGAAAAATATTATAAAATATGGTATAATTGTGAAGTGAGTAGAAAAGATAATCGCGTTAATACGAGGAAAGTCCGTGCACCACAGAGCAGGATGCTGGATAACGTCCAGTGAGGGTGACCTTAAGGATAGTGCAACAGAGAGATACCGCCGCAAGGTAAGGGTGGAAAGGCGAGGTAAGAGCTCACCAGCATACAGGTGACTGTATGGCTATGTAAACCCCATTCGGTGCAAGATCAAAGTGGAATAGTAAGTGGCTGCTCGTCACTCCTAAGGTAGATCGCTTGAGCTAACTGGTAACAATTAGCCTAGATAGATGATTATTTAATACAGAACACGGCTTATTTTCTGGTCACTTGCCTTTAGGCAATAATTTAATAATTGATTTCAAAATAGTAATTAGAATAATTTATACATAGCGAATTGGTAATGGTGAAAGTCCAATTATAAATTTCTAATGAATGGGTTTGATATATATTCAAAAGTGTAACTCACTATATAGAGTTTTAAGTGGCAATTGCAAATGAAGTGGTACCGCGGAAAAATTTCGTCTTCTATAATTTATATTATAGAGGACTTTTTTAATAGGAGGAATTATGGAAAAAAAAATAGTATTTAGTGGTGTACAACCATCAGGTGGATTAACAATAGGAAATTACTTAGGAGCAATAAAAAATTTTTCAAAATTACAAGATGAGTATAATAGTATCTATTCTATTGTAGATATGCATTCAATAACTGTTCCACAAGTACCAAAGGATTTAAGACACAGAACATTTCAAGTTTTGGCATTATACTTAGCCACAGGTTTGGACCCTGAAAAATCTACAGTATTTGTACAGTCTCATGTTTCTGCTCATGCAGAGCTATGCTGGGTGTTAAACTCAATTTCGTATATGGGTCAATTAAGCAGAATGACTCAATTTAAGGATAAATCTTCTAAATCTGAGGAAAATCTAAATGCTGCATTATTTACATATCCTGTTTTGATGGCAGCTGATATTTTACTTTATCAAACGGATTATGTTCCAGTTGGTGAAGATCAAAGACAGCATTTAGAACTAGCTAGAGACTTGGCAATAAGATTTAATAGTAAATATAGTGATACATTTAAGGTACCTGATAATTTAATACAAAAGGAAACGGGAAAAATATATAGTTTAAAAAATCCTGAAATAAAGATGTCAAAATCAGATGAAGATGTAAATAGTTATATTTTAATGCTTGATGATAAGGATACAATAATTAGAAAAATTAAAAGAGCGGTTACTGATTCATTAGGAGAGTTTAACTATTCAGATGAACAAAAGGGTCTCAAGAACCTTATAAATATTTATGTTACTTTTTCTGGATTATCAGTAGATGATATTGTATGTAAGTATAGAGGTGAAAACTATTCTGTATTTAAAGCTGATTTAGGTGAATTGATTGCAGAGAGCTTAGATCCAATACAAACTGAATATAATAGACTTATAAAGGATAAAGCCTACTTAGAGGAAGTTATGAGAAATGGTGCTGAAAAAGCTAGGAGACAGTCTTATAAAACATTAAGAAAAGTATACAAGAAAGTTGGATTTGTACAGATCTAAATATTATTATAAAGTAATTTGACAAAAAGATTAATATCTGATAATCTTTAATACAATAGAATATTCAATATATAAAGAGGCCGCGATTTAAATAAGTAGATGTCGAAAGGTTAAGTCGCCGAAATACGTAAGTATTGGGGTTATACTGAATAAGTATAGCACTGTCGATAAGGATATGCCCATTTCTTTATTGGAGGACTTTATATGTTGAGGGCAGAAGGAATGTTTATTAACTATGAGTGCCTTTTGCTCATAGTTTTTTTTATACAATAATTAGAGGTGATTATATTGAAATTGTTGGGGAATATGAATATAAAAAATAATGAATTATATATAAATAAAAAATCTTGCTCTGAACTAGCAAAGGAGTTTGGAACACCGTTATTTATTATTGATGAGGTAGACTTTAGAGATAAGATAAGACTATATAGGAATAATTTTCAAAGTAAATTTTTTGAAACTAGAGTTATATACGCTTCAAAAGCCATGTTAAATATATATACGGCTAAAATAATAAAAGATGAGGATATATTCATAGATGTTGTAAGTGGTGGAGAACTCTATACAGTACTAAAAGCCGGATTTCCAACAGACAAAATATATTTTCATGGTAATAATAAACTTAAGAAGGAATTGGAATTAGCAGTTGATAATAATATAGGTACAATAGTACTAGACAATAAAGATGAAGTGGAAAGATTATCCAAGATACTAGAGAAGAAAAATAAAAAGCAAAGGGTTTTATTAAGGGTAAATCCTGGTATTGATGCTCATACTCATGAATATATAAAAACTACAAAATTGGATTCAAAATTTGGTGAATCAATTTTTGATGATAATATATTTAAAATAATAAATAATATTATCGATAATAAATATTTAAGTTTTGAAGGGTTCCATTGCCATATAGGTTCACAGATTTTTGAGAAGGAATCATTCCAAAAAGAAGCTGAGACCATGTTGGAATTTTCTAAAAAAGTTGAGGATACAATTAATTATAAGATCAATGAGTTGAATTTAGGCGGTGGATTTGGAGTTTACTATACTGAGGAGGATAATCCATTTATTGTTTCAGAATTTTTAAATGAACTATCTCTAAATTTGGTAAAATATATGAATAAATATGATCTATCAATAAAAAGATTCTCAATAGAACCTGGTAGATCCCTAATTAGCAACAGTGGATCTACATTGTATACCATAGGTGGAGTTAAGGAAACTTTTGGTGGTAAAGATTATATTTTCGTAGATGGTGGTATGACGGATAATCCAAGACCAGCTTTATATCAAGCAAAATATGAATCCATAATTACAAATAAGGCAAATGATAAAGAAACCAATATATATACTATAGCAGGTAAATGTTGTGAATCTGGAGATATATTGATTACAGACTATAAATTACCAAAAGCAGTAGAAGATGATTTGTTATTAATATCATCTACTGGTGCCTATACTTATTCAATGAGTAGTAATTATAATAGAGTAGAGAAACCGGCAATGGTGTTTGTAACGGAAGATTCGGTAAATTTAGCAGTAAGAAGGCAGAGCTATGAGGATTTAATCAGAGAGGATGTTGATTTTGAGTAAAGGGTTTGTAATGAAATATGGAGGTTCTTCCGTTGCTACTACAGAAAAGATTCAAGAGGTTGCAAGTAGAATAATCAAGAGAAGGAAAATTGATAATAATCTAGTAGTTGTTGTATCAGCAATGGGAAAGACTACAAATAAATTAATAAGTATGGCAAAAAATATTTCTCAAAACCCAAGTAGAAGGGAAATGGATACCTTACTTTCAACTGGTGAACAAATAACAATTTCATTGCTTTCTATGGCTTTAAATAATATGGGGTGTAAAGCAATTTCCTTAACTGGATGGCAAGCAGGAGTAAAAACTTTTGGTTTTCATATGAAAAGTAAAATAGAAGATATTGATGAAAAGATTATTCAAAAATATATAGATGAAGAATATGTTGTAATAGTAGCTGGATTTCAAGGAATAGATGATAATAATGATATAACCACATTAGGAAGAGGAGGATCTGATACTTCAGCAGTTGCATTAGCGGCTAAATTAGGTTATTCCTGTGAAATATATACAGATGTGGAAGGAATTTATTCCGTTGATCCAAGAATTTTCAAACCTGCAAAAAAAATTGATTATTTGTCATATGAGGAAACTCTAGAAATGGCCAGTTTAGGAGCTAAAGTTATAGAGCCAAGAAGTGTTGAACTCGCTTGGAAAAATAAGGTTCCTTTGTATATAGCACTTAACACAAACGATGTGAAGGGAACAACAATTTTAGAAGAGGTTAAAAATATGGAAAAAAATAGTATTACAAATATTTCAATAATAGACAATATTCTATTGGTAAATGTTGAAATATTATCTAAAGAAACAGATTGTGTAAACAATATTTTTGTAGAACTTGGAAATAAGAATATAAATATAGATATAATTAGTCAAAATAAATTTTCAAATGACAAATACTTGATTTCCTTCACTACAACAGATGATAATAAGGAAATGGTTACAGAGATATTAAATAGTATGAATATGAATTTCAACTTCATAGAAAAGGTAAGTAAGGTTTCAATAATCGGAAATGCAATGAGAACTCAAGCGGGAGTAGCATCAAGGGTTTTTGAAATATTAGAACAGAACAATATTGAATTTCATCAAGTATCCACATCTGAAATTAGTATTTCATATGTTATTGATGATTTCAATGTTAATATTATAGTAGGAATATTGGCAAAAGAGTTTAATTTATAATGGAGGGATTTCAAATGTCAGAGAGAAAAAGTTTTAATTTAGCAGTAGTTGGTGCAACAGGAATGGTAGGAAGAACTATATTACAAGTTTTAAAGGATAGAAACTTCCCATTGGAGAATCTATATTTATTTTCTTCTAAGAAGTCAGCAGGTCAAAACGTTGAGTTTAATGGTAAAGATTATAAAGTTGAAGAATTAACAAAAGAGTCCTTTGACAAAGATATAGATGTAGCATTGTTTTCAGCTGGAGGTACAATTTCAGAAAAATTTGCACCAATTGCAGCAAGTAAAGGGGTAGTAGTAATCGACAATAGTTCATTCTGGAGAATGAATGATGATATTCCTCTAATAGTGCCTGAAGTAAACGGTGAAGATGCTTTTAAAAACAATGGTATAATAGCTAATCCAAACTGTTCAACTATACAATCAGTTGTCCCACTTAGACCTTTACATGATAATTTTAAAATTAAGAGAGTAATTTATAATACTTATCAAGCTGTTTCTGGATCAGGAGTTAAAGGTGTTGCAGATTTAGAAAATGATACTTGTGAAAATTATCCATATTCAATAGCTAGGAACTGTTTACCGCATATAGATGATTTTCTAGAAAATGGTTATACAAAAGAAGAGATGAAGATGATAGAGGAAACACAGAAGATCTTAAATGATGATACTATTCAAGTAACTGCAACAACAGTAAGAGTTCCAATAAAAAATTCTCATGCAGTAAGTATAAATATTGAATTTGAAAAACCATTTGAAGTTTCTCAAATATTTGAACTACTACAAAATGCTGATGGTGTTGTTGTACAAGATGATTTGGATAATTTAATATATCCTTTGGAAGAAACATCAGATGGAAAAGATGAGGTTTTCATAGGTAGAATTAGAAGGGATTTCAGTGTTGAAAATGGAATCAATTTATGGTGTGTAGCAGATAATATAAGAAAAGGTGCTGCAACTAACACAGTTCAAATAGCTGAACTTATAGTATCGAGATTATAGGAGGTAGACATGGCGATTTATAAAGGGTCAGGCGTAGCGATTGTAACGCCTTTTAAAGATAATGGGGATATAGATTTTGATAAATTAGAAGAATTATTGGAATTTCATGTAGAGAATGGAACAGATGCGATTATTATTACAGGAACAACTGGAGAAGCATCCACAATGACAGATGAAGAACATCTATCAACAATTAAATTTGCAGTGGATATTATAAATAAGAGAATTCCAGTAATTGCAGGTACAGGTAGTAATGATACAAGACATGGAATAAACTTAAGTATTGAAGCTGAAAAATGTGGAGTAGATGGTCTCCTACAAGTAACTCCATACTATAATAAAACGTCTCAAAAGGGATTAGAGGAACATTTTTTAGCAATTGCTGACTCTGTTAATATTCCTATAATACTATATGATGTTCCAGGAAGAACCGCTATGACAATAGCTCCTGATACATTGGAAAGACTTTCTAAACATAAAAATATTGTAGGTTTAAAAGATGCTACAGGAGACTTAGGCTATACAGTAGAAGTAATGAGAAGATGTGGTAAAGATTTTGCTGTATATTCTGGAAATGATGATGTAGTTGTACCATTATTGTCAGTAGGTGGAATAGGTGTAATTTCTGTATCTGCAAATATCATTCCAAAAGAAACAAGTGAAATGGTTCATTTGTATTTAGATGGAAAGACTAAAGAGGCTGCAGAATTACAAATAAAATATAAGAGATTTATAGATTCTTTATTTGCTGAAGCAAACCCAATACCGGTTAAAGCAGCTATGAATTTAATGGGAATGAATGTAGGTGGCTTAAGACTTCCATTATATGAGGCAAGTGATAAGACTAAAGAGTTGCTAACAGAGACTATGAAAGAAGTAGGAATTTTATAGGTGTAATATGAATATACTATTAGTTGGTGCTACAGGAAGTATGGGAAAGACTGTTACAGAAATATGTAAAAACTCTAAAGATTTTAATATTGTAGCAGGTGTAGGAAAAGATACAGATGAAATATTTTCATATCCAATATATGAGGATTTTTCTTTTATAAAGGAAAATATAGATGTTGTTTTAGATTTTTCAAATCACAATTTAATATCCAATATTTTAGAATATTGTAAGGCTGAGGAAAAGCCTTTAGTAATATCTACAACAGGTTATTCCGATGAACAAATTGACGAGATAAAAGAAGTTGCAAATGAAATACCTATTCTTTTTTCTGGAAATATGAGCTTGGGAATTAATATTTTACTAAATGTAGTTAAAAATCTTTCAGAAGGTTTAGAGGGGTTTGATATAGAAATTATGGAAAAACATCATAATTTGAAGAAAGACTCTCCTAGTGGAACGGCTACGATGCTATTTGATTCTGTCAATGAAGGAAGAAATAATGAACTATATGTAAAATATGGTAGAGAAGGTAATAATCTGTCTAGAGATGAAAAAGAAGTGGGGATGCACTCTATTAGAGGTGGAACCATAGTTGGGGAGCATACAGTGATGTTTTCAGGCCTTGATGAAGTAATAGAAATAACACATAAGGCTAATTCTAAAAAAATATTTGCAACAGGGTCCTTAAAAGCGTGTAAATTTATTATCACTAAGAAAAAAGGATTGTTTAGTATGGGAGATATATTTAATTTTTAATGGAGATTTTATGGAAATAATAAAAATAGGAATAGTAGGTTATGGAAATTTAGGTAAAGGTGTAGAAAAGGCTATAGAATTGAACAATGATATGGAATTGGTTGGAATTTTTACAAGAAGGAATAAATCTTTAGTAAAGAGTGACTCACCAGTATACAATATTTCAGAATTGGATGATTTTATAGATAAGATTGATATTTGTATACTATGTGGTGGTTCTGCAACGGATTTGATAAATCAAGGACCTGAAATAGCTAAAAAATTTAATACAGTTGACAGTTTTGACACCCATGCTAAAATACCAGATTACTTTGCTGAGATGGATAAAGCTTCAAAAGATGGTGGTAATTTATCATTGATTTCCACTGGATGGGATCCTGGATTATTTTCGATTAACAGATTGTTATCTCAAGCTATTTTGCCAAAAGGTGAGACTTATACATTTTGGGGTAAGGGAGTTAGTCAAGGCCATAGTGATGCAATTAGGCATATTGATGGTGTAAAAAAGGCTGTTCAATATACAATACCTGTAGAAGAAGTTATCAATAGGATTAAAAATGGTGAAAATCTAAAATTAACCACTAGGGATAAACATATTCGAGACTGTTATGTTGTTGTAGAAGAAGATGCCAATAAATCTAGAATAGAGTCTGAAATAAAGAATATGCCAAATTATTTTGCAGATTATAATACATATGTTCATTTTATATCAGAAGAAGAACTAGATAATGAACATAGTGGTATGCCACATGGTGGAAGAGTAATACATGTAGGCGAAACTTCCAACAATACTAATCAAGTTTATGAATTCAAGCTGGAATTAGAAAGCAATCCTGAATTTACATCTTCTGTGAATGTTGCATATGCAAGAGCAGTTTACAAGTTGGCAAAAGAGGGGAAAATAGGAGCAGTAACCGTATTTGATATACCCGTTTCATATTTATCTACTCTATCAAAAGAAGAACAGAGAAAATTATTATTATAATTAAAGTAGGAAAGAACCATTAAAATGGTTCTTTTTTTATAAAAAAAAGAAGTGGAATTAAATTTCCACTTCTAAACTTTATAAAATACTTCTATTTATCTTTATGTCCGGTATCAATATTATTTTTCTTAATATTTGCTTGTGCTAAAGTAAGTCTTGCAATAGGAACTCTATATGGTGAACAAGATACATAATCAAGTCCTAACTTATAGCAGAATTCTATGGATGAAGGTTCTCCTCCATGCTCTCCACATATTCCTAAATGAAGATTTTTATTTGCTTTTTTACCTTTTTCTGTAGCGATTTCCATAAGCATACCAACACCTTTTTGATCTAATGCTTCAAAAGGACTCTTAGGATAAATCTTTTTATCTTCGTATTCGCTTAGGAATTTTCCAGCATCATCCCTAGAGAAACCAAATGCCATTTGTGTCATGTCATTTGTACCATAACTAAAGAAATCAGCTTCTTCAGCAATTTCGCCAGCTAATAGGGCAGCTCTAGGAACTTCAATCATAGTACCTATTTGATAATCTACTTTATCTTCAGCTTCTTCAAATACCATATTTATTTCATCAATTACTTCGTCTTTAACATATTTTAATTCTTTAACATCTCCAACTAAAGGAATCATTATTTCAGGTACTATAGTTCTGCCTTCTTTTTTATGTCTTAATGCAGCTGAAATTATAGCACGAACTTGCATTCTATATATTTCTGGATATGTTACTGCTAGACGACATCCTCTATGACCTAACATAGGATTTATTTCATGTAGATCATTTACAGTATCGTTGATTTCATCATAAGTTAAAGACATTTCCTTTGCTAATGCTTCAATATCCTTTTTAGATGTTGGCAAGAACTCATGTAGTGGTGGGTCTAACAACCTAATAGTAACAGGCCTATCTTCCATAACCTTGTAGATTTCATAAAAATCATTTTCTTGCATTGGTCTAATTTTATCTAGAGCATTTTTTCTTTGTTCAGTAGTTTTTGATAAAATCATTTCTCTAACTACTGGAATTCTGTCCTCATTGAAGAACATGTGCTCTGTTCTTGTTAAACCAATTCCTTCAGCTCCAAATAGCAATGCTTGTTTTGCATCTTTAGGGGAATCTGCATTGGTTCTAACGCTCATATCTCTAACTTCATCTACCCATGTCATAAATAATTCAAAATTACCGGATAATTCAGGCTCTACTTTATTAATATTTCCTAAATAAATGGAACCATCATTTCCGTTTAAAGAAATAACATCGCCTTCATGTAGTATCAAATTATTAGCTTTCATAGTTTTTTGTAATTCATCGACAACTACTTCACTAGCACCGGCTACACAGCATTTACCCATACCTCTAGCGACTACAGCGGCATGAGATGTCATACCACCTCTTGCAGTTAAA
The DNA here is from genome assembly GCA_964345925.1 of uncultured Gallicola sp. Taxonomy (GTDB): domain Bacteria; phylum Bacillota; class Clostridia; order Tissierellales; family Peptoniphilaceae; genus Miniphocaeibacter. The sequence goes on from CAYFSP010000001.1 coordinate 118,575, forward strand.
ATACCTTCTGAAGAAACCATTCCCTCAATATCTTCTGGAGATGTTTCCTGTCTAACAAGTATTACTTTTTCACCTTTTTTATGTGCTTCTACAGCTTCCTCAGCATTAAAGTAAATCTTTCCTGATGCAGCTCCAGGAGAAGCAGCTAAACCCTTTGAAATTAAAGTAGCTTTATCTAACTGACTACTGTCAAAAGTAGGGTGTAGCAATTGGTTTAAACTATCAGGTTCAATTCTCATAATAGCTTCTTCTTTTGTGATTAAACCCTCGTTAACTAAATCTACAACAATATTTAATGCAGCTTGAGTAGTTCTTTTTCCGCTTCTAGTCTGTAGGATGAAAAGTTTTCCGTTTTCAATAGTAAACTCTAAATCCTGCATATCCTTATAATGATGTTCCAATTTTTTAGCCGTACTTAGAAATTCATCATAAATTTCAGGCATTTGTTCATGTAATGTTGAAATATGCTCTGGAGTACGGATACCTGCTACAACATCTTCTCCTTGAGCGTTCATTAAATATTCACCAAATAACTTGTTTTCACCAGTTGCTGGGTTTCTTGAGAAAGCAACACCAGTACCTGATGTATCACCCATATTTCCAAATACCATAGATTGAATATTGACAGCTGTACCTAATGAACTATCAATATTATGTAATTTTCTATAAATATCGGCTCTAGGATTATTCCAAGATTTAAAAACAGCCTCTATAGAATATTTTAACTGATCATAAGGATCTTCTGGAAATTCTTCTCCGATTTCTTCTCTATATATATCTTTATATATTTTTATTAATTTTATTAAATCTTCTGCAGTTAAATCTGAGTCTAATTCAATATTTTTTTCTTCTTTCATATTTTCTAAAGCTGTATCAAAATGAACTTTTGGTATTTCCATAGCAACATCAGAAAACATCTGTATAAATCTTCTGTAGGAGTCGTAAGCAAATCTTTCATTCTTTGTGGAATTTATTAACCCAATAACGGATTTATCATTTAATCCTAAATTTAAGATTGTATCCATCATGCCAGGCATTGAAAAAACAGCACCACTACGAACGGAGAACAACAATGGATTATTGGTATCAGAAAACTTTTTCCCCAATTTTTCCTCAGTTTGCTTTATATGATCTTTAACTTCGTCTATTAATTCATCCCATAATGATTCATTTTCATCATAATAACGATTACAAGCTTCTGTAGTAATGGTAAATCCTGGTGGCACGGACAACCCTAAACAAGTCATCTCTGCAAGGTTGGCACCTTTTCCACCAAGCAAGCTTCTCATCTCTTTGTTACCTTCACTAAAATCATAAACATATTTTTTAGTCATTTTTTCACTCCTATACTTCATTATTTATTTTTTTTAGATGTCTTATAATAATATCTGCAGTTTCTTCAATAGCTCTTTCAGATACATCTATTATAGGACATCCTATTCTCTTTATAATAGAATGGGCATGTTCTAATTCTAATAATATCCTATCAATAGTTGAATAGGAAGAGTTAGATGGTAAGCCTAAGGCTTGTAATCTTGACTTTCTTATTAAATTTAATTTTTCAGGTGAATTAGTTAATCCTATTATTTTTTTTGCAGGAACCTGGAATATTTCTTTAGGGACTGGCGTTTCAGGAACTAAAGGAATATTTGCAACTCTATAATTTTTATTTGCTAAGTACATGGATAGGGGTGTTTTAGAAGTTCTAGATACACCTAAAATAGTAATATCTGCTTTTAATACACCTCTAGGGTCTTTGCCATCATCATATCTAACAGCGAAATCGATTGCATCTACACGCTTGAAATACTGAGCATCAAGACTTCTTAAAGCACCAGGTTTTGTTTTTGGTTCCTGATCTGTAATTCTTTCTAAAGCAATAATTGCAGGAGTAAGTACATCAACTCCTGTGATACCTTTTAAATCACAGTTCTTCTTCATTGCTTCTATTAAGTTTTCATCGACTAAAGAATAGAAAACTAATGTACTTTCAGGTTCAGAAATTTTTTCGAAAATATTATTTAAAGAAATGATATCTCTAACATGGGAAAACCTATTCATAGATTTTTCAGCAACATCAAACTGAGCTATAGCTGCATGAACTATCTGTTCACAAGTTTCTCCAGTTGAATCGGATACAACTACGAATTTAATCATAAATATTACCTCTACTTTGTTTGGTTATAATACCATTATACATTATTTTAACAAATAAATTAACTATAAGGACTAAAATAAAAAAATTTATTATAAGAAAATTCTTATAATAAATTTATATTATATTTTATACACTCATCAATCATTTCAGATGGCCATGTACTAGCTTGAACTTCTCCAATATGAGCTTTTTGCAAAAACAGCATACAAAGTCTTGATTGACCTATACCTCCACCAATAGCTTGAGGATAATTGTTCTCTATTAAGTTTTTATGGAAGTTTAAATTTACACGATCTAAATTATTGGAAGCTTCTAATTGTTCTAATAATACACTGCTGTTAACTCTAATTCCCATTGATGATAATTCTAAAGCATCGTTTAAAATAGGATTCCACACTATAATATCTCCATTTAAGTTCCAATCATCATAGTCAGGAGATCGTGTATCATGAGGTTTTCCAGATTTTAATTTTTTTCCTATCTTCATTAAAAACATGGATCCATAGTTTTTACAATATTCTTTTTCCCTGTCCTCTGGACTTAAATTAGGATATTTATTCTCTAATTCCTGACTGGTTATTATGCTTATCGTATCTTTTAAAACAGGGTTATATTTTGGATAATGTTCTTTTAACATTTTCTGTGTATCTAACAATATTTGATAAATGGATTTAACGGTTTCAATTAAAAATATTTCAGTTCTATCATTTTCGTTTATAGATTTTTCCCAGTCCCACTGGTCAACATAGTATGAATGGGTATTATCACAGTATTCAGCTGCTCTAATGGCATTCATATCGGTATATATACCGCTTCCAGCAGGGATCTTATATTCTTTTAGGGCATTTCTCTTCCATTTTGCTAAAGAATGTACAATTTCTAATTGTGTTATTCTATTTTTATATTCAACATTAAAACTAACTGGTTTTTCTACACCGGATAAATTGTCATTTAATCCTAGATTGGATTCAACAAAAAGGGGAGCAGAAACTCTAGTTAAATTTAAAGTTTTTGATAGATTCAATTCAAAATAATCCTTTATTAATTTTATTGCTTTTTGTGTTTCTAATAAATTCAAATCAGATTTATAATCTTTTGGAATTACAAGGTTTGACATTTATTACCTCCTAAAATAATACTATAATTATACTTTATGTTGAAAAATCGGTCAATTATACTTAGTCAGTTGATAATATGTTATACTGAACTTGTAAAAGACTACAGTAGAGGTGATAAAATTGGCAGTAAAACTAATAATAGATTCAGGAGCTGATACTCCTATTGAACTAGCTAGTAAGTATAATATAGATGTGTTACCATTAACGGTAATTTCAAATGATATTGAATATAGAGATGGAATAGATATTAGTCCCAAAGAAATAACCGATAGAATGAAGGAAGGGGATGTATTTACAACTTCTCAAGTTAGCTTTGAACAATTCTATAATAAATTTAATGAAGAAGTGAAAAAAGGCAATGAGATTATATATATTTCCTTGTCAGGAGGCATATCGGGCTGCTATAATTCATCAGAAATGGCAAAAAAAGAAATACTTCAGGAAAATCCCGATGCTAAGATTTACTTATACAATAGTAAATGTGCTGCATTTGGCATAGGGTTAATAGCTATAAGAACCTCAAAACTTATAAATGAAGGATATGATGCAGAATATATTTTTGAAAAAGTAAAATTCATGGCAGATAATACGGAACATTTTTTCACTGTTGATGATATGAAGTATTTGTATAGAGGTGGAAGAGTAACTGCTGCTCAGAAGGTTTTAGGAGGGGTTTTAAATATTAAACCCATGTTGACAGTTAACAAGGAAGATGGGAAATTAATATCAATAGACAAAGCTAGAGGTTTAAACCAGGTATATAAAAAAATTATTTCTAGAATTAAAGACATTACAAAGAATAATAATATTTTAAAAGAACAGACAATTTTTATTTGTCATTCTGATAGTTTGAAAAATGCAAATATTTTAAAGGATATGGTAGTTGAAGAATTGGGAATAAAAAATATTATCGTTGTAGAAATTGGATCTACAATAGGAGCTCATACAGGCCCTGGGTGTATTGGTATCTTTGTAAGCAGAGAAGAGATTGGTGATGGTTTAGATATTATATAAATAGTAAAAGTCTATTTGGTTTCAAATAGACTTTTACTATTTATTAGTTTCAATTTTTTCTCGCGATTTAATTTCTTTATCTCTCTTTCTCTTTTTAAAGCTTCTTCTTTACTATTTAAATTCTCGTAATAGATTAGTTCTACAGGAATACGTCCCCTTGTATACTTTGCACCTTTACCGCTATTGTGAGTGGCTATACGCTTCTCTAAGTCATTTGTCCAGCCGGTGTACAGGGTGTTGTCATTACATTTTAATATATATACATAATTCATTTTGAATACTCCTCTACAATTGTATTAATGACATCATAGGAGAAACCCTTTTGAGATAAAAATGAATATATTTTATTTTTAAGTTTAAATTTATCGTATTTCTTATTCCAATTATATATTTTTTTATCAACTATATTTTTAGCGTTTTCAAATTCAAGATCTAAATAATCATATTTAAGAGTATTTATTATCTCTGTAGATATTCCCTTTAGTTTTAATTCATATTCTATTTTTCTAATACTCCAATTATTGTACTTAGCTTTATTATCAAAGAAAATTTTAGCAAAATAATTATCATCAATTATCTTTTCATCTTTATATTTTGAAATTATTTCATTTAATTGGTCTTCATTAACATTTTCTTTTAAAAGCCTATCTCTTACTTCCTTTTCCGACCTAATACGATAACTAATAAAGTTGTTTATTTTGGAGAATAAGACCTTATCGGTTTCGTATTTTAACAGTATTTCCATTTCGGAATTGGACAACTCTTTATTTACTTGTAAGGATAAGTCATTATATAGTTCATAGCTTGCATATAGGATTTTATCATTATCAAGTATTATTTTAAAATGATTTTCCCTATCTTGAAATTCTATTTTTAAAATTTTCATAGTATAATGATGGAATAAATAACAGGAACTACCATTGCTAATAGAAGAAGAAGGGATATTATTCTTATTAAATTCTTATTGTTTTTCATAACTCACCTCTAGGCAGATTTTATCATATTGTATATTATTTTGCTATAACTTGAGTTTTTTTCATTTAATGTTAAAATATTTATGAAAGTAGGATGCGTTATGATAAATGATAAATTATTAGTACAATTAGGTATGACAATTTATAATAAACGAAATGAGTTAGATATAAAAAAACAATTAGTAAACCTAGAATATGAAAAAGATTTAAAAGAACAAAATATATTATTGAAGTTAAGGGAAATTGAACTTTTACAGAATATGATTTTTAATAATAAATATTCTGGAATCAATTTGATCTCATATATAAATAATATTGCTCGAAACGAATTAGTTGATAATTCTTATAATGGAATCAATAATAGTAGAATAGATGAAGAAAATAGAAAAATATACTTTAATATTAAATATTTTCTTTGTGAATATCTATATGAGGAGGATATAGAATTTATAAAAAACTTACAGGATAAAGTAAATTATGCATATATATTCAATAATAAAAAACTATTGAAATTTTATGGATTATTATCAGAAGAAATTTTTAATAGAAATTTAAAAAGTGGAAATATAACGAGAGAGAAGTTGGAATGTTCAATAAAGAAAATAGAACAAGAGAATAATATTGATTTAAATAATGAAAATATTATATTAAAAGGTGTTAATAATGATATTGTTAAATTGGATAAACTAATAGATGAAATAGATCAAATAATATTAATGTCAATACCTAAAACAACAAATAATTATATTATGTAGGAGGAATTATGTCAGAGTTTAAATTTGAAATAGTTGAGAATTTAGGGATTTTATCGGAAAATGCAAAAGGGTGGAGAAAAGAACTTAACTTAGTTAGTTGGAGTGAACGTGACCCTAAGTATGATATAAGAGAGTGGAATCCGGATCATACTAGAATGAGCAAAGGTGTTACCTTTACAGAAGATGAAGTGAAGGTACTTTTTGAAATATTAAAGGATGAACTAGACTAATTGATTTATGCCATACATAATGGTATAATATTGTGGATATTATATAAGTTTATAGAAGTAGTAAGTAATTTTACTTTTTAAAGAGAGCTATTGTTGGTGTGAAATAGTATTGTAGGTTGCTGAACTTATCTATAGTTTAACTTATACGGGACACCGTTAAATGTCTTAAAGAGGGTTTTTACCAATAAGAGTGGTACCGCGAATTTAACTTTCGTCTCTTAATTAGAGATGGGAGTTTTTTTATTTTAAGGAGGAATTAATGGATATTTACAATCCAAATGCAATTGAAAAAAAATGGCAAAATATATGGGATGAAGAGAAACCATTTAAAAAAGAAATAGATAATGATAACAAAAAGTTTTATGCTTTAATTGAGTTTCCTTACCCATCAGGACAAGGATTACATGTTGGTCATCCAAGACCTTATACGGCATTGGATATAGTTTCAAGAAAAAGAAGATTACAAGGCTATAACGTTCTATATCCTATGGGATGGGATGCTTTTGGCTTACCTGCAGAAAATTATGCAATACAAAATAAAGTTCATCCATCTATTATAACTGAAAAGAATATAGAAAGATTTAAAGAGCAATTAAAATCAATTGGTCTTTCTTTTGATTGGGATAGGGAGATAGACACTACGGATCCGAACTATTATAAATGGACTCAATGGATATTTATAAAGATGTTTGAAAATAATTTAGCATATAAAAAAGAAATGCCAATTAATTGGTGCCCTTCTTGTAAAGTTGGACTTGCTAATGAGGAAGTAGTTGGTGGAACTTGTGAGCGTTGTGGGTCAGAGGTACAACACAAGGTTAAAAATCAATGGATGTTAAGGATTACCAAGTATGCTGATAGATTAATAGACGATCTTGCAAATGTTGACTATCCAGACAGAATTAAATCACAACAGATTAACTGGATAGGAAGATCATATGGATGTGAGTTAAATTTTAAAATTTCAGATAAAGAAGATAATATAAAAGTATATACTACAAGACCGGATACTTTATTTGGTGCTACTTACATGGTAATTGCCTGTGAACATCCAATAATAGAAAAATATAAAAATGAAATCGAAAATATTGAAGAGATTAACTCATATCAAAAAGAGGTTTCAAAAAAATCTGAATTTGAAAGAACAGAACTTAATAAAAATAAAACAGGTGTGGAAATCATAGGACTTAAAGCTATTAATCCTGCAACTGGAAAAGAAATACCAATATTTATTTCGGATTACGTGCTAATGAGTTATGGAACAGGGGCGATTATGGCAGTTCCTGCTCATGATACAAGGGATTATGAATTTGCTCAAAAATTCGATTTGAATATAGTTGAAGTTGTTGCTGGTGGAGACGTATCTAAAGAAGCATATACTGATACTGATACTGGAGTTATGATAAATTCAGGGTTCCTAAATGGATTATCCGTAGAAGAGGCCAAAGATAAAATAGCTGAATTTATTACAGAGAAAGAATTAGGACATAAGAAGACAAATTATAAATTAAGAGACTGGGTATTTTCAAGACAAAGATATTGGGGAGAACCAATTCCACTAGTATATTGTGAAAAATGTGGTTGGGTACCTGTTCCAGAAGAGGACTTACCAGTAAAATTACCAGATGTTAAAGAATATGAACCAACAGATGACGGTGAATCTCCACTTGCAAAAATTGATTCATTTGTCAATACAATATGTCCAAAATGTGGAGAAAAAGCTAGAAGAGAAACTGACACCATGCCACAGTGGGCAGGGTCATCTTGGTATTATTTAAGATATATGGATCCTAGAAATAATAAAGAATTAGCAAGTAAAGAAAGCTTAAATTACTATGGCCCAGTGGATTGGTATAATGGTGGAATGGAACATACTACATTACATTTACTATACTCTAGATTTTGGCATAAATTTTTATATGACATAGGTGTTGTTGAAACTAAAGAACCATATGAAAAAAGAACTAGTCACGGTATGATTCTTGGAAACAACGGTGAAAAAATGTCTAAATCAAGGGGTAACGTTATTAATCCTGATGATATTATTAGAGATTATGGTGCTGATACATTAAGAACTTATGAAATGTTTATTGGAGACTTTGAAAAATCCGTTCCATGGTCAGAAAATGGCGTAAAAGGATGTAGAAAATTCCTTGAGAGAGTTTGGAAATTACAGTCTATTACAGTTGAAGGTAAAGAGTATAGCAAGGATATGGAATCATTGATTCATAAAACCATTAAAAAGGTTTCATCTGATTTTGAAACTTTAAAATTTAATACCGGTATTGCACAAATTATGACATTATTAAACGAATTTCACGGTAAGGGTGAAATAAACACAGAAGAATTAAAATCATTTTTAATTATACTAAATCCTGTTGCACCTCATATAACAGAAGAAATATGGGAAAGGTCAGGATTTGGAAATAATATTTGTCAACAGACTTGGCCAAAATATGATGAGGACAAGACAAAGGATAGTTTCATTGAATTACCAATCCAAGTAAATGGTAAGCTTAGAGGTAGTCTAGAAATATCCATAGACGAAGACGAAGATAGTATATTTGAAAAAGTTTTAGTAAATGATTCCATTAATAAATATTTAGAAGGAAAAAATATTATTAAAAAAATATATGTTAATGGTAAAATATTTAATATAGTAGTTAAATAATTAAAGCTAGGAGAATTATATGAAAATTAATATAGTAACTGATACTTCAGCTACTTTGCCTCTAGATTTTATTGAAAAAGAAAAAATAAATGTATTTCCTATATATTATACTTTTGAGGGAGAGGAATATGAAGAACCATATCCTAGTATGTATGATGAATTTTATGAAAAATTAGTGGAGAGTAAGAATTTTCCCACTACATCTCAACCACCTTTAGGAAAGCTTATTGATACTTTTAAGAAAGCATTAGAGGATAACCCAGATGCAGTAATAGTGATGCCAATTTCTGAAAAATTAAGTGGCACTTATAATTCTTGTTTGCTGGCCAAAGAAATGATAGGAGATAGTAGGATACATGTATTGAATATAAAGACTACTACTCTTAATTTAAAACGAATAGTGGAGTACTTGGTTGAGTTGAGAAAATTGGATTTAGATATTGATGAAGTTATAAATAGAATAATGCTTTTTAGAGAGGGTCAAGAAGTATATTTTATTCCAGAAACATTAGAATACCTTAAAAGAGGAGGTAGACTATCGAAAGTTTCTGCAACAGTTGGAGATGTTCTAAGTATTAAACCCATTATCTCAGTATTAGAAGATGGGTCACTTGGTTTAATTCATAAAATTAGAGGATATAATAAAGCAATATCTAAAATGGAATCTTATTTAAAAGATGATATTGAATATTTATCAATTGTATATGTATATAAAAAAGAAAAAGCTGAAAAGCTATATGAAAGATTAAAGGAAGAATATAGTAATATACCTGTTTATTTTGAAGAGGTATCTCCATCAATAGGTTCACATGTAGGGCCTGGAACAGTAGGTATTCTATTTGGTAAGTATAGAAATTTAAATAAGTAATATGGCTGTAGTAAATGGAGGGAAGTAATGAGACTATCAACAAGAGGACGTTATGGTCTACATGCTATGTATGTTTTGGGAAAAAATTATGGGGAGGATCCAATACCCCTTAGTGAAATATCCAAACAGACAGGTTTGCCAAGTAGTTACTTGGAGCAGTTAATAAGAAGATTAAAAAAACAAAATATTGTAAAAAGTACAAGAGGGTCTCAAGGTGGTTATTTTATAACTAGACATCCAAAAGATATTAGTATTGGAGAAATACTAGAATGTTTAGAAGATTTTTTCGGGATGACAGAATGTTCAATTGAAGATGGCTATTGTTCAAGAGAGGGGTTTTGTGCAGCAAGAGGGGTTTGGATAGAGATATCAAAAGAAATATATGCTAAAACATATTCTATGTCTTTAGAAGAAATGATAAATGGCGAATACCGAAAGAATACTAGTGCACATTAATTATAGACAAGTTTAAAAAATATAGGCATAGCCCTATATTTTTTTTGCATTTTATATTAAGATATAGGTTGAGGTATTATACTTTTGGGAGGTGTTTTATGCCGTTTAATGTAAGAGAAACATTAATAAACGTTATATTGATTTTAACAGTAGCCATGATAGCTTTAGGTATTTACTATTTAATAAATATTGGTAATACTAAAGTTAGCTTGAGAAATAGACTTAAACTAGAACAAAGTTACATAAAACGAGTTGTAGTAGTTGTAATTTTTATTTTAATGGTATTATTTCTATTTACTAAACATGAAATTTTATTAAATACTATTATTACAATGATAATATCCATAGTCATAGCATATTTGATAAATCCTCTTGTAAAGAAATTGGAAAATAAGGGAATTAAACGAGCCTATGCAATATTATTAGTTTACTTTGCAGTTATATTGGTATTTGCTTTAATATTTGTATTAATAATTCCTAAGTTAAGCGTTCAGTTAAAAAGATTAATATATAGCCTACCATCATTTTTTGAACTGCTTATAAATTCGGTTTCTAAATTTGTCAATGAAAATTTTCAAGGCAATGATACTGTGACTAAATTAGTCGGTTCAGCAAGAAAAGCTTTAACGGATAGTATGTTATCCATACAGGGGAAATTACTTGATACGGTTATGAATTTTGGCAAACAGGTAACAAGTATTGCAGGTGTAGTTGTAAGGTTGGTCTTAATACCTATTTTTGCATTTTATTTTCTAATGGATAAAGAAAAATATACTAATGGAATAAAAAAAATCATTCCAGAGAAGAATAGAGAAAAAACTTTGGAATTATTTCATGATATAGATATAGTGAATTCACAATTTATTAGAGGACGTATAATCATGGCGGTAGCAGTAGGAGTATTGACAGCTATATTCCTGTTTACTATGAGGATAGAGTATGCATTAATAGTAGGTATAATTACATGTATAGCCGATATAATTCCATATATAGGACCTATGTTAGGTTTTATTCCGGCAGTGTTAATCGCTTTTTTTGATAGTCCTGTAAAAGCGGTAATTGTTGCGGTTGTCTTTGTATTGATACAATGGCTAGAAAATAATATAATGGCCCCTAAGATATTAGGTAATACAATTGGCCTAAATCCAATGGTAATTTTACTTTGTTTGATCATAGGAGCGGGTATGTTTGGTGTCGCAGGAATGATATTTGCTGTTCCACTATTTGCAACTTTTAAAGTAATTGTAAAACATTATAAAGATGATATTAAAGATTTTTTTATAAATAAGGATAATGAAGAAGATAATAATTAAAGTGAGGATATATGAAGAATTTAGGATTAAATGAAATTAGAAAAGAGTTTTTAGATTTTTTTGAAGAGAAAAACCATAATATACTAAAGAGTTTTTCGATGATACCACAGGACGATAACAGTTTACTGCTTATAAATGCTGGAATGGCGCCACTTAAAAAGTATTTCACAGGTGAACTAAAGATGGCAAAAAACAGGGCTGCATCTTCACAAAGATGTATTAGAACAGGAGATATAGAGTCTGTAGGAAAAACTCAAAGACATGGAACATTTTTTGAAATGTTAGGTAATTTTTCCTTTGCAGATTATTTTAAAAAAGAGGCAATAGAATGGGCTTGGGAATTCTTGACAGAAAGAATGGAGATTCCAAAGGAAGTATTATGGATTTCTGTTTACTTAGAAGATGATGAAGCTTATGATATATGGCATAATCATATAGGTGTACCTGCTAATAGGATTGTAAGACTTGGAAAAGATGATAATTTCTGGGAGTTAGAAGAAGGACCTTGTGGACCTTGCTCTGAAATACATGTAGATAGAGGCGAAAAACATGGATGTGGAGATCCTAATTGTAAACCAGGATGTGAATGCGATAGGTTTTTAGAGGTTTGGAATTTAGTTTTTACACAGTTTAATAAGGATTCAGAAGGAAATTACCATCCATTAGAACATCCAAATATAGATACGGGAATGGGACTTGAAAGAATTGCAATGGTTCTAGAAAATGCCGATAATATTTTTGAAATAGGACTTGTAAATGAAATAATTAAGGAAATTGAAAAAATATCGGGAAAAAAATATAAAAAGAATGAAAACCATGATATTTCTATAAGAATTATTGCAGACCATGTAAGGGCGTTGACGTTTTTAGTATATGATGGTGTTATTCCTAGTAATGAAGGTAGAGGATATGTACTTAGAAGACTTTTAAGAAGAGCTTCTAGACATGGTAAATTATTAGGAGTAAATAATAATTTCCTAGTTAATTTATCCCATAAAGTTATGGAAATATACAAAAGTGAATACTCTGAACTACTTGAAGACAAGGACAGAATATTTAAAATTATAGAAGCCGAAGAGAACAAGTTTCAAGAGACAATAGACCAAGGCTTATCCATACTTGAAGGCATTATTAAAAAGAATAAAGCAAATGATATTGCAAAAATAGATAGTAAAGAAGCTTTTAAATTATATGATACTTATGGATTTCCAATAGATTTAACAATAGAAATACTTGAAGAAAACAAGATGTCAGTTGACTTAATAGAATTCAATAAATTGATGGAAGAACAGAGAATACGTTCAAGAATGTCAAGACATGAAGATAATATTGGATGGTCAGGTGACTACAGTGAAGAGATTAAAAACTTACAAAAAACCAAATTTTCCGGATATGATAATTTAAATATAAACAGTAAAATAATTAAAATATTTGTAAATGGTGAAGAGGTAAAAAGAGTAGAAAAAGGCGAAAACTGCATATTGGTTTTTGATGAAACAGTATTTTACGCTGAAGGTGGAGGACAAGTAGGTGATACGGGTTCTATTATAAACAATAAATCAAGAGCTAAGGTTCTAAACACTACAAAAAATAAAAATGAAGCTATTTTACATCATGTGGAAGTAGAAGAAGGAAGTTTCATAATTGGAGAGACAACCGATTTAATTGTCAATGCTGAGAGAAGAAAAAGCACGATGAGAAATCATACTGCAACACATTTACTACACAAAGCATTAAGGGATATATTAGGAAATCATGTTCACCAAGCTGGATCATATGTAGGACCTGATAGATTGAGATTTGATATTACACATTTTGAGTCAATATCTAAGTCTGACTTAGAAAGAATTCAAGACTATGTAAACAACGATATTTCTCAATCCATGCAAATAAAAATAAATAATATGAAATTAAGTGAATCAGAGGATATAGGAGCAATTGGACTCTTTGAAGATAAATACAAGGATATTGTAAGAGTTATTTCAATAGGGGATAAACATTCTGTAGAACTATGTGGTGGAACACATACAAATTCAACTTCTGATATACAGATGTTTAAAATACTTTCTGAGTCATCTGTAGCAGCTGGCGTAAGAAGGATAGAGGCTATAACTGGAAGAGCTGTTTATGATTATATAAAGAGTCAAGATAATTTAATAGAGAATATAACTAATGAACTAAAGGTAGATAAATCATCTGCAGTTGAAAGAATTGTTTCAATGCATAAAAATATAAGAAGTTTGGAAAAAGAGAATACATCTCTAAAAAATAAGGAAAGTAAAAAAGACATTGATTCTGTATTAAAAGATATAAAAACGGTAAATGATATAAACTATATAATATATAAAGCAAAAAATTTAGATATGGATACTTTTAGAAACTTAGGTGATATAATAGTTAATAAGATGGGATCTGGAGTAGTTGTAATGTCCAATCTAAATAAGGATAAGTTAAACTTTTTAGTTTTAGTTAGTAAAGATTTAGTGGAAAAAGGAATTTTTGCAGGAAATATAGTAAAGAAAGTTGCTATTTTAACTGGTGGCAATGGTGGAGGCCGAAAGGACTTTGCTATGGCTGGTGGTAAGGATATAACTAAAATAGATGCTGCAATGAATTCTGTAGGAGATATATTAAAAGAGATTTCAAAATAGGAGGAACTATGAAAGATCAAAATAATATTAACAATACAGTGATGTTTGAACCTCAAAAAGAAGATTCAAAATCTATAGAACAGATTTTAAGTACAGTTTATTCTCTTTTAGAAGAAAAGGGATATAAGTCTGTAAACCAAATAATAGGATATATACTATCAGATGATCCTACTTATATTACAAGTCATGGAAATGCTAGAAATATAATTAGACAAGTTGATAGAGATGATTTACTAGAGGAATTATTAGAATCATATTTAAAAAATAACAATATAAAATAGTATGAAATATAATAAATTAGGAAATACGGGAATAATAGCATCAAATATTTGCTTTGGAAGTTTAACAATGACTCCGTTTCAAAGTAACTTATCGATTAAAGAAGGAGCATATCTTATAGAATATGCATTTAACAAGGGAATAAACTTTATAGATACTGCGGAGCTCTATGATAATTATTCATATATAAGGGAAGCATTAAAAGGATTTAGTAGAAATGATTGTATCATTTCTACTAAATCTTATGCCTGGAATAAGGAACTTGCAGAAAAAGCGTTAGAAGATGCATTACGAGAACTCAATACGGATTATATAGATATTTTTCTTATGCATGAGCAAGAATCAGAATATACTATTAAGGGTCATTATGAAGCTTTAGAATATTTTATTAAAGCAAAGGAAAAAGGGTATATAAGGTCAGTGGGACTTTCTACTCATAGAATATCAGGTGTTAAAGGAGCAAACAAATACAATGAAATAGAGTTAATTCATCCTATTCTAAATAAAGATGGTTTAGGAATTGGTGATGGAAATGTTACTGATATGATATCTGCATTAAAAGAATCCAAAAGACTTAGCAAGGGTATTTATAGTATGAAGCCTTTAGGCGGAGGGCATTTAATCGATAATATAGAAGAATCTTTTAAATTTTTAAAAAATTTGGATTTTATTGATTCAATTGCTGTTGGTATGCAGAGTATTGATGAAATTGAATGTAATATTGCGCTAATCAACAATGAATACTGCTCTAATGATATTATAGATAGATTAAAAAGAAAAGAAAGAAAATTGATTATAGAAGAGTACTGTACAGGATGTGGAAACTGTATCGAAAGATGTGGGCAAAATGCTTTGAAACTTATTGATGGAATATCTACAGTGGACAATAGTAAATGTGTGTTATGTGGGTATTGTGCAACAGTATGTTCGGATTTTTATATAAAGGTGGTATAATGGAAAGATATATGGGACTAGATGTAGGAGATAAAACTATAGGAATAGCTATTAGTGATCCTTTTTTTATTACAGCACAAGGTTATAGTACTATATTTAGAGAAAATCAAAAGAAGGATATAGCTGAAATACTTGATATTATAAAAGAACAGAATATTTCAAGAATAATAGTTGGATTGCCTAAAAATATGAACAATACAATTGGTCCCCAAGGTGAAAAAGTATTGAAATTTGCTGAAAAACTTTCAAATAAATCGAAAATAGATATTGTTTATCAAGATGAAAGATTAACAACGGTTTCAGCAGAAAGAATTTTAATAGAAGGAAATGTAAGTCGTAAAAAACGAAAAAAACTTATTGATAAAGTTGCTGCAACTTATATTCTACAATCATATCTGGATACCATTTAGGAGGATATATGGATATTATTGAGCTATATGATGAAAAGGGAAAAATACATAATTTTAAATTGTTAGATACTTTTGGAATGGATGATACCGATTATGCAGTATTGGTATCAATGGAAGAAAATGATGATACAACTTATATTTTTAGAATGAACAAGAGTAATAATGATGAAATTATTTTAGAAGGAATAGAAGACGATTCAGAGTTAAAAGATGCAGTAGAGATATATGAAAAGTTAAAAGAAGAGAGTCAACAGTAGAAGGAGGATTTATGGAGTTGGAAAGGTTAAGAGAGATTTTAACTAAAAATGGTTATAAAGTAACAAAGCAAAGAGAAATAATATATGAAGCTTTATTAGATAATGATGAAACTCACTTAAGTCCTGAAGATATCCACGAAATTGCAAGTAAAGAGGATAAGGATTTAGGAATAGCGACTGTTTATAGAACTTTATTATTATTTGAGGAATTAAATTTAGTATATAAATTAAATTTTGAGGATAATAGATATAGATATGAGATTGTAGCTGAAGGTGAAAAACATCAACATCATCATTTAATCTGTTCTAAATGCAATAAAGTTCAAGAGGTTAAATTTGACTTACTAGAAAATATGGAAGCTACTATAGAAGAAATTTATGATTTCAAAATTCAAGATCATATGCTTAAATTTTTTGGACTCTGCTCTGAATGTCAACTAGAAGAAAAAAGACAAGGAGAGTCGAATGGAAACACAACAAAAAACAATGAAACAAAAGGTAACGCAAAAAAAGACAACACAACAAAGAACGAAAAAACAAAGTAAATTAAAGATTATTCCCTTAGGAGGAATATCTGAAATTGGGAAAAATATGACAGTAGTCGAATATAATAAAAATATTATTATAGTGGACAGCGGCTTAACATTTCCAGATGAAAATATGCCTGGAATTGATTTAGTAATACCTGATACGGATTATTTAGAGAAAAACAGGGATAAAATTAAGGGATTAGTAGTAACTCATGGTCATGAAGACCATATAGGTGCAATACCATTTCTGTTAAAAAAATTTGATATTCCAGTATATGCTACTAAATTAACTATAGGTTTAATTAAGAATAAATTAGATGAGCACGGCATTAGTAAAGAAAATCTACATGAAGTAAAAAAAGGAAAAAGTATTAATTTAGGAGTTTTTTCAGTAGAATTTATTCAAGCTAGTCATAGTATTCCAGATTCAGTATCATTTTCTATAACAACTCCAGTAGGAGTAATCATATTTACAGGAGATTTTAAAATAGATTTTACACCAATAGATGGTGATGTAATGGACTTAACAAGGCTTGCTGAGCTCGGTAAAAAAGGCGTATTAGTTCTTTTGGCTGAAAGTACAAATGTTGAAAGACCAGGTTATACATTAAGTGAAAAATCAGTTGGGGAAACATTTATAGATTTATTCTCTGAAGCTAAATCCAGAATAGTAGTGGCAACATTTGCTTCAAATGTTCATAGGATACAACAAGTAATTTATGCTGCAGAACATTATGGTAGAAAAATAGCATTATCTGGTAGATCGATGATAAATATAGTATCAGTAGCTAAAGAATTAGATTATTTGAAGGTTAAAGACGATACTTTTATAGAACTTAAGGATATTAATAAATACGATGGTAATAAAATTGTGCTTTTAACTACAGGAAGTCAAGGGGAACCAATGAGTGCCTTAACTAGAATGGCATATGGTGAACATAGAAAAGTCCAACTTGTTCCAGAGGATACAGTAATTATATCTGCATCTCCAATACCAGGAAATGAAAAGACAGTATTTTCAATAATTAATAAGCTTACGGAAATAGGGGTTAATATAATATATGATTCATTAGCAGATGTACATGTTTCAGGACATGCATGTCAAGAGGAGTTAAAATTGATTCATACATTGATAAAACCTAAATTTTTCATTCCTATACATGGTGAATATAGACATTTAAAAAAACACGCTGAACTTGCAGAGAGTTTAGGAATGGATAGGAAGAATATATTTGTAGGTAGAAATGGAAATACTTATGAATTTACAAAAAAATCTGGAAGATTGATAGAAACGGATTTTGCTGGAAATATATTAGTAGATGGCTTAG
This sequence comes from uncultured Gallicola sp., assembly GCA_964345925.1. GTDB lineage: Bacteria > Bacillota > Clostridia > Tissierellales > Peptoniphilaceae > Miniphocaeibacter. The sequence continues at coordinate 136,541 of CAYFSP010000001.1, forward strand.
GAATCGGTGATGTAGGTAATATAGTCCTAAGGGATAGAAGACATCTTTCAGAAGATGGATTAATAGTAGTGGTTATAACAATTAATAAGGATACAGGTACAATACTTGCAGAACCAGATATTATTTCTAGAGGTTTTGTTTATGTTAAAGAAAATACCGATTTAATGACAGACGCTAAATTAGTAGTTGAAAAAACATTAAATTCATGTAGAAATGATAATATTAAAGATTGGTCTACTATAAAAAATAGCGTTAGAGAGGATTTAAAAAGATTTATATTTGGTCAAATTAAGAGAAAACCAATGATATTACCTGTAATAATAGAAGCGTAGGTGAAGAGATGGATTTAAATTTAAAGGCTAAAGAATTAGGAAGACTTTTAGCAAAAAGTGATAATTTTGTTGAATATAAGGAACTTTATAATAGAGTATATAAAGATGAAAAACATAAAGATATGATAGATGACTTTAGAAAAAAAGTTATGGAGTATCAAATGAATTATGTTAGTCAAGGAAAAGAATCTGAAGAAGAGGTAAAAAAGTTGGAAAATTTGCAAAATATATTGATGATGAATCAAGATGTTGCAAAATTTTTAATGGCTGAAGCCAATTTTTCAATGGATTTAAAATCTGTTTATGATGCTTTAGAAGAAGAGATTAAGCTAGATTAATATGATAATTGATGAAGATGTACAATCTTATATAAGAAATATTTCCAAGACTAGTAATAAATATCTTTTAGAAATGGAAGAATTTGCATTAGATAATAATGTGCCGATTATTGAACCTGAGGTTAGAAAGTTTTTAGATATTATTTTAAGAATAAAAAAGCCAGTTAAAATTCTTGAAATAGGTACAGCAATAGGTTACTCTGCTATTGTAATGAAGATGGCATCAGAAAAATCTAAAATAACCACAATAGAAATCAGTGAAGAGAAATTTTTAAAAGCTAAAGAAAATATTGAAAAATTTGGATTTAAAAAGGATATTCACTGTATACTAGGTGATGCAGATGAAGTATTGGATATATTAGATGATGAATATGATTTGATATTTCTAGATGCAGCAAAAGGACAGTATATTAATTTCTTTGAAAAATCTATTTCTAAATTAAAAAAAGATGGCCTTTTGATTTCGGATAATATTTTATTTAGAGGAATGGTTGCAAAAGAAGAGTTTAGAAACAATCGACATAGAAAGATTACAATAGTAAAAAGATTGGAAGAATATATAGAAATATTATTTAAAGATGAAAGATTAATAACATCTATAGTTCCAATAGATGATGGTATGACAATAACTTATAAAAAAAATTAGTAAAGAGTTTTTAAATTAATATTTTGTTTAGAAAATAATAGTATTTGTGGAATTATTCCAAGTAAATACTATTATTTTTTATTAAAAGAATAACAAGTTTATTATAAACTTATTTATAGTATAATGTATTAGGATATACTATAAATGTAGGGGGATATTTTGAAAAAAGTTGAATTACTAGCTCCAGCAGGAGATTTAGAAAAATTAAAAATAGCAATCGATTATGGTGCAGATGCAGTTTATTTAGCAGGAGAAGCATTTGGAATGCGTAAAGCATCTAAAAACTTTGATGAACAGCAGTTAATAGAAGGAGTAGAGTTTGCCCATAGTAAAGGTAAAAAAATATATATAACTTTAAATATAATACCTCATAATGAGGATTTAATAGGGTTAGAAGAATATGTAGAGTTTTTAGCTCGTATAAATGTTGATGCGTTAATAGTTTCAGATCCTGGAATCTATTCCATTGTGCGTTCTGTAAATAAAGAAATAGAAGTACATCTTTCGACTCAAGCATCTGTTACAAATTATGAGACAGTAAAATTTTGGAATGATTTAGGAGTTAAGAGAATAGTACTTGCAAGAGAATTATCTTTAAAGGAAATTAAAGAAATTAAAGCAAATGTACCGGATATGGACTTAGAGGTATTTGTACATGGTGCAATGTGTATTTCATATTCAGGTAGATGTTTATTGAGTAACTACATGACAGGTAGAGATGCCAACAGAGGGGATTGTGCTCAAGCATGTAGATGGAAGTATAATTTAGTTGAAGAAAAAAGACCCGGAGAGTATTATCCTATCGAAGAAACAGAAGATGGAACTTTTATATATAACTCAAAGGATTTATGTATGATTGATTCATTGGAGGATTTGATAAATTCAGGAGTAGATAGCCTTAAAATAGAGGGTAGGGTAAAGACACAATACTATGTTGCAACAGTAATAAGAAGTTATAGACTTGCTATTGATGCATATTATAATGGTACTTATACGAAGGAGCTTGCAGACTATCTATTAAATGAAATAAGAAAATCAAGCCATAGAGATTTTACTAAAGGATTTTTCTACAATAAACCTACGGAAGAAGACCAACTATATACTTCTAGTTCATATACTAGAAATTATGACTTTGTAGGAATTGTTTTAGACTATGACAAAGATAATAAAATAGCTACAATTGAACAGAGAAATAGAATATTTAAAGGAGACATCTTAGAGGTATTTGGTCCTGAAAAAGAATTTTTTGAATTTGAAGTAGGAACTATGCTAAATGGAAAGGGAGAAGAAGTTGAAGTTGTTCCAAGAGCTAGAGAAATATTTGAAACAAAAATAGATCATTCTATAAAGCCTGGATATTTACTAAGAAAAAAACTTTAAGTAATATGACTTCAATAGCTATTTCTTTAAAATAAGGAGTATGTAATGGGAAATGTATTTGTTCAGTCTGTTGATAGAGCATTTAGAATATTAGAGTATATTTCATCAAAGAATGGTGCTGGAGTATCGGAAATTTCTAGAGAACTGGATATAAATAAAAGTACTGTTTTTGGATTAATAAAAACCTTGGAAACACTTGGATATCTTACACAGAGCAGTAAAGGTAGTAAATATTTATTATCTTATAAATTTTATTCTTTATCCAGCAAATCTGTTAATAGTTTACCAGTTATTGATGCAATAAAGCCATATCTTTTAGAGCTTAACAATAAATATAAAGAAACTGTCCATTTAGTTATTGGAACTGAAGGATCAATAATATATATTGATAAACTTGATGGTACACAGTCAATTTCTGTTTTTACTAAAATAGGATCTGAATTGCCATTACATTGCACAGGTGTTGGTAAAGCAATACTAGCATTGAGGGAAAATGAACAAGTCAACAAATATATAGATTCTTATGGTTTAAAAACCTATACAAAAAATACAATTACAAATAAATATAAACTATTAGATGAAATATATGATATTAGGGAAAAGGGATACAGTATAGATAATGAAGAAACACAAAATGATTTGTATTGTATAGCAGTTGGATTTAAAACAGAAAAGGAAGAATATGCTCTTAGCATATCCATTCCTAAATTTAGAATAGACAAAGATTTAGAAAAAAAAATAATAGATGATTTATTGATTATTAAAAAGAAATTAAAAAAAATTTTATTCAATTTAATTTGACAATTTTAAATTATATTATGCTATAAAAGTACAAATAGTTATTTGTATTTTTATAGTAATAAATGAGAACATAGTGCTATATTACAGCACCAATTACTTAAAAAATGAAATACCTATTTAAGAATGAATTATAGTAATTTATGTATTAAAATTAAAGGAGGATAAGAGTATGGCTATTACAGGAATTTTACGAACAGGTTTAATACAAATCAAAGTCTTAGACTTTGAAGAGTCATTAGTCCATTATAGAGATCGAGTTGGACTTGATGTAGTTGGGAATATTGATGAAGATAGATTTATGATGAAAGCTTATGATGAATTTGATCATCATTCTGTAGTTTTACACAGATCAGATACAGCAGGGATTGACTTTATAGCTTTTAAGGCAGATAATCAAAAAACCATAGATGGTATTATAAAAAAAACAAAAGAAGAATATGAATTTAATTATGAAATAATGAGCGACCAACCTGGATTTGGAGAAATTCATACATTTACAGTGTCAACAGGACATAAAATTGGTATTTATCATGAAGTAGAATTAGCTGAAGATGGTCCTATGATAGAGAATCCTCATTTATGGAAAGTAGAACCTAGAGGTATGTCTGTTACTCATTTTGATCATGCATTACTTTATGGACCAGATCAAGCTACAACGGTAAAATGGTTAAATGAAGTATTGGGATTGTCTATAACAGAAGTATTATATCAAGAAAATAGTAAAAAACATCTATGTACATGGATGTCAGCTAATACTAGAGGTCATGATATTGCTGTTCTAGAGTTTCCAGAACCTAATAAATTACATCATTTGTCTTTTCATTTATAAGACTGGGATGCAATAGGACATGCTGCTGATATTATGGCTAGATACAATATAAAAATAGATGCTGGCCCTATGCGACATGGTGTTACAAGAGGAAAGACTATTTATTTCTTTGATCCATCAGGAAATAGAAATGAAACATTTGCTGGAGGATATGAATACTTCCCAGATCACCCTGTAAGAGTTTGGGATTATGAACAAGCAGGAGCAGGAATATTTTATTATGATAAATCTTTAAATGATAGATTTTTATCAGTATATAGTTAATATATAATTAAGGAGGTAATT
>CAYFSP010000001.1:141251-160151 GCA_964345925.1 uncultured Gallicola sp.
TTTAAATGATAGATTTTTATCAGTATATAGTTAATATATAATTAAGGAGGTAATTTTTTGAATAAACCTGAAATTGGAAAAAGTGTAATAACAGGAGATTATACTATAAATTATTTAGAAGAAGGAAAAGGTTATCCGTTAATATTTATTCATGGATCTGGTCCAGGGGTATCTGCATATGCAAACTGGAGATTAGTGTTACCACAAGTAGCTGAAGCTGCTCATTGCTATGCTTTAGATATGCTAGGATTTGGATATTCTGATAAGCCCTTAAATGTTAGTTATGGAATTGAACTATGGACTAAACAAATTATAGATTTTATGGATGCATTAAAAATTGAAAAAGCTGACTTAGTAGGAAATTCATTTGGAGGTTCTTTAGCTCTTTCAATGGCTATAAAATATCCAAATAGAGTACGAAAATTGATTATGATGGGACCTATGGGAATAAATTTTGACCTTACTTATGGATTAAATGAAGTATGGGTATATAAACCTTCTAAGGAAAATATGTTAAAACTCATTCAAATTTTCTGTTATAACCAAGAATATGCAACTAAAGAATTAGCAGAAACTAGATATAGTGCAAGTACTGAACCTGGATTCCAAGAAGCTTTTAGTTCAATGTTTCCAGAACCTAGACAAAATTCTGTAGATAATATGTCCTTTGCTGAGGAGCAAATAAGGAAAGTAGAAAATGAGACATTGATTGTTCATGGACGTGAAGACAAAGTAATCCCTGTAGATAATTCATTTAGATTAATAAGATTAATGAATAATGCTTAGTTACATGTTTTTGGACATTGTGGTCATTGGACACAAATTGAAAGAGCAGATGACTTTGCTAATTTAGTTAAGTATTTCATAGGAAAATAAAGATCTAAAACATAGAAGTCGCTGTTTGGCTTCTATGTTTTTTATAAATTAGGAGAGAAATATGGATAAATTAAATATAATAGCAGATAAATTATATGATGCTGCAAACAATCTATATCAAATAAATCCAATAGTCGATGATTATAAAAAATTGACCATAGATGATGCATATAATATTCAATTAATCAACCATAAAAAAGAAATTAAAAAAGGTAAGTTTGTTACTGGTAAAAAAATAGGGTTAACATCTGAAGGAATGCAAAAAGCTATTGGTGTAGATCAACCAGATTTCGGATTGCTATTTAATGATATGGAAGTAAAGAATAATATTATACAAATTAATAAAATATTACAACCTAAAGTAGAAGGAGAATTGGCATTTATTTTAAAAGAAGATATTACTGGTGAAATAACATATGAAAAAATATTAGATGCTACAGCTTATGTTTCTCCAGCAATAGAAATTGTTGCCAGTAGAATAAAGGATTGGAAAGTTTCAATAATAGATACTATTGCAGATAATGCTTCTTGTGGTCAATATGTAATTTCAAATACAAAAATTAATCCTAAAAAGGTTGATTTAAAAAAATAAAAATGTCAATTTATAAAAATGATGAATTTATAAATAGCGGTTATGCTACAGAAGTTCAAGGGGATCCAGTTAACGCCGTAGTATGGCTTGCTAAAACTCTAGGGAAATATGGAGTAAAATTTAATAAGGATGACATAATATTATCAGGAGCTTTCATTGCTGCTATACCAGCTTCCAAAAATGATAAATTCCTTTGTGATTATTATGAATATGGGAAATTAGAGATACAATTTGAATAAGCATAGGAGAAATATTATGGATAAAATAAAAGTCGGAATCATCGGACCAGGTAATATTGGTCAAGATTTAATGATTAAAATTGGAAGAAGTAAATACTTGGATCTTGCTTGTGTAGTTAATATAAGAGAATCAAAAGGATTAGAGCATGCTCGAAAACTAGGAGTAGATGCATCACCATTAGGTGTGGATTATATGATTGAAAAATATAGTAATGATATTAAGATAGTATTTGCTGCTACATCAGCTAAGGCTCATTTAGCAGCATATAAAAAACTACAGAATGCAGGTATGTTTGTTTTGGATTTAACTCCTGCAGCAGTGGCTCCTTATTGTGTTCCTGCTGTTAATTTAGATAAAAATATGCTAAAGAAAAAAGAAGTAAATCTAGTGACATGTGCTGGTCAAGCTACAACACCTATGGTTGCAGCTATTAATGAAGTAGCAGATGTATATTACGTAGAAATCGTTTCTTCTCTAAGTTCAAAAAGTGCAGGTGCTGGAACTAGAGCTAATATAGATGAATTCACAGAAACCACTAGAAATGCACTTACATCAATAGGAGGAGCCGATAATGCAAAAGTAATAATAATATTAAATCCAGCAGAGCCTCCTATATATGAGTAACACAATTTATGTACGAGTAAGAAATCTTGACATGAAAAAAATTAACAACGCTGCTAAAAATTGTTTAAATAAAATGAAGGAATATGTTCCAGGTGTTAGATTTAAGATGGAGCCAACTTTTAAAGATTTGAAGGATGATATTGTTATGATGATAATTGAAGTTGAAGGCCTTGGAGATTTTTTACCAGTATATTCAGGAAATTTAGATATTATAAACGCATCTGCAATAAAAATAGCAGAAGAAAAAGCAAAGATATTATTGGGGGTATAATATGTCTAAAATAATTATAACCGATACAACTTTAAGAGATGGAAGTCATAGCGTTAAGCATAATTTCACATTAGATAATATTAAAGATATATGTAAAGGTCTTGATGATGCAGGTGTTGATATTATTGAGGTTGGTCATGGAGATGGGTTAACAGGATCTACAATTAATTATGGATTTTCTAAATATAATGATTTTGAAATGTTAAAAGCTGCAAAGTCAGTTATAAAAAATTCGAAACTTGCAACATTATTACTTCCAGGTATAGGAACAGTAACTGACTTAGAAAAAGCTAAGGAATTAGGAGTGGATATAGTAAGAATAGCAACACATGTAACTGAAGCTGATATAGCTCAACAACATATTGTAGAAGCAAAAAATATGGGATATTTCGTTGTTGGATTTCTTATGATGGCCCATAGAGCTCCAGCTGATAGAGTATTATTAGAAGCAAAAAAATGGAGTCTTATGGAGCTGATGTTGTTTATGCAACTGATTCTGCTGGAGCAATGGTTCCTAGTGAAGTAGAAGAAAAAATAGGATTGCTTTCACGAAGTTTAAATATCCCAGTAGGATTTCACTCTCACAATAATTTAGGATTAGCAATAGGTAATTCTTTAGCTGCTTTAAAAAATGGAGCAACCTATATAGATAGTTCACTTGGAGGCCTTGGAGCTGGTGCAGGAAATACCAATACTGAAATGTTGGTAGCAGTTTTAAATAAAATTGGATATAATCATAACGCTAATCTATTTGAAGCTATGGATGCAAGTTCTAAAATATTAAACCCTATTTTAAAAAAATATAATGTTGAATTACCAGTACTTGTTGATTCAATTATGTTAGGATATTCAGGAATTTATTCTAGCTTCATGCTACATGCTAGAAGGGCTGCTGAAAGGTTTAATGTTGATTATCGTGATATTATGTTAGAACTTGGTAAGAGAGAAGCTGTTGGTGGTCAAGAAGATTGGATTGTAGAAATTGCAAAAAATATTAGTGAAAATAAATAATATAAAAATAAAGGTACCTTAAAATATATACTTAAAGGCACCTTTATTTTGTGTTATGTTATAATGATTCAAAATCATGATTATTTAATAATCAAAATAATGAAAGGAGAAAATATGGATAGATTAAAAATTAAAGATGATAAGATAAATCTTTTTACTTGTCAAAATATTAAATCTTTAGAAATATTAAAGAGGGATAATAGAATAGTAAACAAAAAAGATTATATTGAAGAGAGTTTTGGAGTAATAGCTGATATATTTATTCGATGATATGATTGGTTCATAAAAGAAGCAGAAAAAAGGGTTGTAAAACCAACTGGAGCTGAATATCATATATGGTGTAGTACCAATGCAGAAAATTGCATGAAGCCAATTGAGGATGAAGTTATTTACATATTAAAAGTTCCAATAGACATGGTTATCTTTTTTGATTCAATAAAATGGGATCATGTGTTAAATCGTAGATATGTTCCAAAAGATGATAATGACTATAGAAAATATATTGAATATTTAAAGAGTAAGGGTATTAAAAGTGAATATGATATTTTTGATGATAGAAAGGGGAATATGAATTTAGTAGAAAGACAAAAAATAATAGATAGTTGGCCTAGGATTTTTAATATTAAAAACTCCCCAATTGAATTTATTCAAGCCAATATATGGGAAATAAAAGAAGAATGGATTCAAGATATAGTATATTTTGAAGGACATATTCCTAAGAATTATTATTAAATAATAATCATAACTAATTTATAAATCAAATAAATCCAAAAATATATAAATATGATGCTTTAATTATATTTTTATGATAAATTATGTCATAATATAATCATGATTATAATAAAATCATAATTACAATATGATTAATTAATTAAGGAGAAAAGGAGTGAAGTATGAAAAGAGAAAAAAATAGTTTCAAAAAGGAAACGATTTTTATTGTTTCCATGCTATTAGTAGTTATTATAGTGCTTTGGGGTTTATTACATACTGCAAGTTTTGAAGGCACTGCTAACTTAGTTTTTAACTTTTTATCGAAAAATTTTAGTTGGCTTTATACTTTAGCAATGACATCGTTTGTAGTTTTTGCAATTTGGATCGGGTTTTTAAGCAAGTATAGAAATATAAAATTAGGCTCTGATGATTCAAAACCTGAATATAAAACTATTACGTGGTTTGTAATGCTATTTTCAGCAGGAATGGGAATAGGATTGGTGTTTTGGGGTATTGCAGAACCGTTAAGCCATTATTTACAACCTGCGGTTGGAATAGAAGGTGGATCTTTAGAAGCAGCAAAATTTGCAATGGAGAAATCGTTTCTCCATTGGGGATTACATCCTTGGGCAAATTATTGTATCATCGGTTTAAGCTTGGCATATGTTCAGTTTAGACTTAATAAGCCAGCTCAAGTTAGTAGTATATTTATCCCTTTACTTGGAGAGGAAAAAGCTAAAGGTGGAATAGGTAAACTAATTGATATTTTAGCGGTTTTTGCAACTGCAGGAGGTATGGCAACATCATTAGGGTTAGGAACATACCAAATCAACAGTGGACTTAACTATTTATTTGGTATTCCAGAAAGTACTACAGTACAGTTGATTATAGTAATTGGTATTACAATTATATATACTGGTACTGCTGTAGCAGGTATAGAAAAGGGCATTGCGACAATATCTAATTTGAATATGGTTTTAGTTGCAGTTTTATTACTAGGATCATTTATGTTTGGACCAACAGTTAAAATTTTAAGTGTATTCATAGAGAGCACTGGTTTATATTTACAGAGATTTTTAAGTAGTTCTTTAGAGATGGGAGCATTTAACAAGGACACTTGGTATAGTGGATGGACTATTTTTTACTGGGCATGGTGGATATCATGGGCACCTTTTGTTGGAATATTTATTGCAAGAATATCGAAGGGAAGAACTATTAAAGAGTTTGTTGCTGGAGTTTTATTAGTACCAGCTATATTATCATTTTTATGGTTTGCTATATTTGGAAGTATCGATTTCAAAATGGATATGTCAATTCTTGCAGAAGCTGCAAAAAATACGACAACGGCATTTTTTTATAGTAATGAATGAAATTCCGTTTGGAACATTTTATCCATTGTTACTATAATATTATTATTTACATTTTTTATCACTTCTGCAAATTCAGCAACTTTTGTTCCTGGAATGCTTTGTGATGAAGGAAAATTAGAACCTAGTAAAAAGAAGATGGGAGTATGGGGAGTATTAATTTCTGCATTAACATTGGCATTGATGTTAGGAACAAGTAATGGATTAAATATGTTACAGACAATTTCTATTGTGGCAGCATTTCCATTTATATTTATAATGTTCTTTGTCATGTATGCGCTAAAGAAAGCTTTGGATAAGGATCCTTATATTATAAAAATGGAAAAAGAGAAAAAATTAGCAAAAGAGAAAATGAGCATAAAAAATTAGGAGGATATTATGAAGAGACTTGAAATAGGAAATTTTCATGTAAAGAATGTTGTTTTTGGTGATAAGACTTCTTATAAAGATGGTTTATTGATCATTAACAAAGAAGAGGCAATGAATTATATATTAGAAGATGAACATATTACATCTTTAGACTTAAAAATTGCCAAACCTGGAGAGGATATTAGAATAGTTCCAGTAAAAGAAGCTGTTGAACCAAGAATAAGACCTGATGGTAGACCATTATTTCCAGGAGTAACAGGTGATCTTGCTCCAACAGGAGAAGGTATTGTACATGCTTTAAAAGGAATTAGTGTTTTAGGTGTAGGAAAGCATTATGGTAGTTTTGGTGATGGTGTAGTAGATATGGGCGGAAAAGGTCAAAAATATACTCTATTTGGTCAATTGATTAATATAGTATTGATTGCTGACACCGATGAGGAAGAAGAGAGATTTGAACAACAGAAAAAAATCATGCAATAAGATGGGGTGCTCATAGATTAGCTGAATATATTGGTGCTGCAGTTAAGGACTTAGTACCAGAGGATACGGAAGTTTATGAATTTGAAGGCGTTACTAAAAGGGATGATAATACAAGTAAATTACCATCAGTAGTTTTAGTAATGCAACCACAATCTCAAATGGAGATGATGGGTTATAATGATTTAATTTATGGATGGGATATGAACCATTATGTACCAACCTTTATTAATCCTAATGAAATTCTAGATGGTGCATTAATATCAGGAAGCTTTATGCCTTCCTCATCAAAATGGTCAACTTACGATATGCAAAACTTTGAAACTATTAAAGAATTATATTCTAGACATGGTAAGGAGATTAACTTCTTAGGAGTTATTCTTTCAAATTTAAATGTTTCATTGGAGCAAAAGGAAAGGTCAGCAATATTTGTTGCAAATATAGCAAAATCATTAGGAGCAGATGGAGCGATAGTTACAGAAGAAGGATATGGAAATTCTGATGTTGATTATGTTAGATGTATTGTAGCATTAGAGGATGTAGGAGTAAAAACTGTAGGTATTAGTAATGAATGTACAGGAAGAGATGGGATGTCTCAACCTTTAGTAGTATTAAATGAAAAAGCCAATGCTTTAGTTTCAACAGGAAATGTTTCAAATTTAGTTGAATTGCCACCATGTAAAACTGTTTATCGAGAATTAGCAGCATTAGGTAGAGATGGATTATCAGGAGGTTGGGAAGGTGATGAAAAACTAGGACCTTCAGTTAGAGAAGATGGATCAATTATATTAGAGAATAATGCTATGTTCTGTGGTGATGGTATAAGTGGATGGTCTGTAAAAACCGTTAAGGAATTTTAGGAGGTAAATATGAAAAAAGTTGTACATTATATAAATCAATTTTTTGCTGGTATCGGTGGAGAAGAAAAAGCCGATGTTAAACCTGAAATACGAGAAGGAGTTGTAGGGCCAGGATTAGAATTAGATAAAAAAATAGATGGAAAAGTTACTCATACTATTATTTGTGGAGATAACTATTTTGGAAGTAATACAGATGCAGCAATAGAAGAAATATTATGAATGCTTGAAAATTTAGAATTTGATGCTTTTGTTGCTGGATCGGCTTTTCAAGCAGGTAGATATAGTGTAGCTTGTGGTAATATATGTAAAGCTGTTCAAGAAAAATTTAATGTACCAGTTATTACTTCAATGAATATTGAAAACCCTGGTGTAGAAATGTTTAAAACCGATATGATAATCTTTGAAGGCGGGAAGTCAGCTGCTTCAATGAGAAAAAATATTGCACCTATGGCAGATTATTTAAATAGATTATTAAATGGTGAAGATTTAGGTTCTGCAGAAGAAGAAGGATATTTCTCAAGAGGGATAAGAAGACAAGTTTGGCTAGAAAAACCTGTTAAAGCATCAAAACGTGGTGTAGATATGCTTATAAAAAAATTGGCAGGTGAGGAATATAAAACTGAGCTAGTAATAGAAGCAAAGGAAGTAATTCCAATGGCGGCCCCTATAAAGGATCTTAAGAAAGCAAATATTGCCGTAGTAACAAGCGGTGGTATAGTGCCTATTGATAATCCTGATAGAATACAATCAGCATCTGCAACTAGATGGGGTAGATATGATATATCACAAATGGATACATTAAAGAGTGGGGAATTTAAAACGATTCATGCTGGTTTCGATCCAGAGGCTGCAGACAATGATCCAAATAGAATAAACCCAATAGATGTATTAAGAGAAATGGAGAAAGAAGGAATTTATGGAAAATTACATCCATATTTCTATTCAACAGTAGGAACAGGAACTACACAGGCAGAAGCTTCTAGAATGGGTAAAGAAATTGTAGAATACCTTAAAGAAGATAATGTAGATGGTGTTATACTAACTTCTACGTGAGGTACTTGTACACGTTGCGGTGCAACTATGGTTAAAGAAATAGAAAAAGCAGGTATACCTGTAGTACAAATGTGTAACTTAGTTCCAGTAGCACAAACGGTAGGAGTAAATAAGATAGTACCTACCATTTCCATACCTTATCCTTTAGGGGATCCTAGTACTCCAGAAGTAGTTCAACATAAATCAAGATATGATAGAGTAAAAAGAGCATTAGACTCTCTTACAGTAGAAATTGAAGAACCTACTATATTCTAGGATAAAAAATAAGCAAGGCTAGTTCTTGCTTATTTTTTATGATATATTATCTTTAGTAAGTAGGAGGGATTATTTGGGAAGGGATGAATTAATTAAACAAAGAAATAAATTTGTACAGAAAAAACGTATGATTGAATATTTTATAGATGCTGCAAGACAGATTATAGAAAAAGAAAGCATTCAAAATATTACTATTCGTAGAGTAGGAGAGTTGGCTGGCTATAACAGTGCTACTATTTATAAGTATTTTGATGATTTGAATCATTTGAAATTTTTTGCTGCCATGACTTATCTATATGATTATATTGAAGAAATTCCTGAATATATAAAAGATGCGAAGAATAGCAAAGAAGTATATTTTAGAGTATGGGATTGCTATATAGAAAATTCTTTTAAAATACCAAATGTATATCAAGCTTTATTTTTAGCAGAATTAAAAAAAGATATGGAACTATATGTTGAGCAATACTATGGTATCTTTCCTTTAGAAGTAGATAAATTTCCAATATATATACAAAATATGTTACATTCCAATTCTTTAAATAAAAGATCAAAGGTATTAATTGATATGTGTGTTAAAGATGGTTTAATTAATCGAGAGGAAAGTAATATGGTAGACGATATTGTCATAAGTCTATATGAGAGTTACTTAGGTAGAGTTTATAAGAAATTAATGCCTAAAAATGAAGCTAAGGATATTTTAGAAAAATACATGAGGGAAATATTCAACAGATTTTCTACTTGTAATTAGATAATATATAATTTTATATATTGTAATATGAAGAATTAATACATGTTTATATTTTATTTTAAAATCATATTAAATTAGTATGGTTTTCTTTTTGATTATTATAAACTATGATACAATTATCTTTGTACGAATAATAAATTAACGATTGAGGTAATATTTTGATAGATAAAAAATATAATATACAAACGTATGGCTGTCAAATGAATGAGCATGATTCAGAGAAAATAGCTTACACTTTAGAAAACTTAGGTTATAAAAGAACCGATAATATAGAAGAAACAGACTTTATAATATTTAATACATGCTTGATTAGAGAAAATGCAGAGTTAAAAGTATATGGTCACTTAGGAGCGTTAAAACCATTAAAACAGAAGAATCCAAATATGATAATTGCAGTTTGTGGCTGTATGATGCAAACAGGAGAGGCTAAAGATATTATCTTGGATAAATATAAACATGTGGATATTATCTTTGGGACAAAAAATATATCTAAATTGCCAGAACTTGTCAATAGACATTTAAATACTGGGAAAACAGTAGTTGATATAGAGGAAAGTGATGTAATCGATAATCAAATAGACATGATAAGGTCACATCCATTTATAGGATATATTAATATAATGACAGGTTGTAATAATTTTTGTACTTACTGCGTAGTGCCATATGCAAGAGGCAGAGAAGAGAGTAGATCTGCTGAAAGCATTATGAAGGAAGTTGAAGATTTAGCATCTAAAGGATATAAGGAGATAACATTATTAGGTCAAAATGTAAATTCCTACGGAAAAAATCTTAAAAATAAAACAACATTTCCTGAATTATTGAGAATGATCAATGAAGTAGACGGTATTGAACGAATTAGATTTTTAACAAGCCATCCAAAGGATTTGTCAGATGAACTCATAGATGCTATGGCAGAATGTGATAAGGTTTGTAAAAACTTACATCTACCTTTTCAGTCAGGAAGTAATAAAATTTTAAAAAGTATGAATAGAAAATATACTAAAGAAAAATATTTAGAGCTTGTTAATAAGTTGAAGGATAAAATACCTGATATTACATTGTCTACAGATATTATAGTTGGATTTCCCGATGAAAGTGAATCGGACTTTGAAGAGACTCTAAAGGTTGTTAGAGAAGTTCAATTTGATCAAGGCTATACTTTTATATATAGCAAAAGAGATGGGACTAAAGCAGCAACTATGAAGAATCAAGTAAGTAGAGATGTAGTTCAAAAAAGATTTGATAAACTATTAGAAGAAATGTATGGAATTTTTTACATTAAAAACGAACCACTTGTTGGAACGATACAAAAGGTGTTGGTTGAGGGACCTAGTAAAAATAATGAAAATATACTTACAGGTAGAACAGAAGGATTTAAACTAGTGCATTTTAAAGGAAGTTCTGACTTAGTTGGAAGTATAGTAAAAGTTAAAATTGAGGATCATAATTCCTTTTCATTAAGTGGATATTTAGTATAGGAGAAAATATGAATAATTATACTCCAATGATAAAACAGTATTTAGAAATTAAAGATAAAAACAAAGATTGTATATTATTTTTCAGACTGGGAGATTTTTATGAAATGTTTTTTGAAGACGCTATTACTGCTTCAAGAGAATTGGAGATAGTACTTACACAAAGAGATTGTGGTGGCGGAGAAAAATGTCCCATGTGTGGAATACCATACCATGTTTCAGAAATTTATATATCCAAATTAGTAACAAAAGGTTATAAAGTAGCTATTTGTGAACAGCTTGAAGATCCTAAATCAGCTCAAGGTCTTGTAAAAAGGGATATTGTAAAAATAGTTACACCGGGTACTATCATAGATGATATGTCAACAGAAGTAGGACATAATAATTACTTAATGTCCATTTATATTGACGGGAAAAATATAGGTATTTCATATTGTGATATTTTAGAAGGAATAATTAATTATACAAAGATTAGATTTTCAAATACCGATTCTGTTATTAAGATAATAGAAAATGAAATTAGTAGAATTTCGCCATCTGAGATTATTTTAAATAAAAACAATTTATTAAAAGATGAAATAATAGAAAATATAAGTAGCAGTAGTGATTTGATATTCACTACTGTTAATTTGCTTGGAACAGAGGAATATATTGATATTATCAACTCAAAACTAAGTATTAATATAGATGAGCTTGAAAATAATAATATTTCAAGTATTGGAGCCATTGGAAGCATATTAAATTATATTTATAATTTTCAAAATGAAAAATTAGAACATTTGAATTCAATTAATTTTTACGAAATAGATAGTTTTCTAAATATAGATTCACACACATTAACAAACTTAGAAATACAAAAAAACCTTTATACAGGAAATAAAAAAGGTTCTCTTTTTGATGTTCTAAACAAAACAAATACATCTATGGGATCTAGACTACTTCATAGTTTTTTAGAAATGCCTTTAATGAACAAAAAAGAGATAGTAAGTAGACAAAATATAGTTGAAGGAATTTTTGAAAATAGAATTTTACAGGAAAAATTAAGTAATTCCTTAAAAAATATTTATGATTTAGAAAGAATTATTGGAAAATTATCATATGGAAAAGCAAATGGAAGAGATTTAATAGCTTTAAAGGTATCAATTGAAAATATACCTAATATTATTAATGACTTGAAAAATAGTGGAAATAAACTGCTAGTCGATATTTCGAAAAATATAAATGGACTGGAGGATATTTATAAATTAATAGATGATTCCATAGTGGATGATCCTCCTATTACAATAACAGAGGGAAATCTCATTAAAGTTGGATATAATTCGGAATTAGATAAAGTTCGAAATAATAAAATCCTTGGTAAAGAAAGACTTATAGAATACGAAAAAGAAGAAAAAGAAAAAAATGGAATTAAAAATTTAAAAATTGTTTTTAATAAGAAATTAGGATATTTTCTAGATGTAACAAAAGGAAATTTGAGAAATGTTCCTGATTACTATATTAAAAAACAAACATTAACAAATTCTGAACGTTTTACCACAGATGAATTAGAAGAAATTCAAAAGTTGATTTTAAGTTCAGAAGATGAAATATCAAGTAAAGAATATGATATATTCAATGAAATTAGAGAAATAATTTTAAATAGTGTTAATATAATAAAAAAAACTTCCAACAATCTAGCGTATATAGATGTATTTAATTCGTTAGCAAAAGTTTCATACAGTAATGACTATGTTAGACCTAATATTAACAATATTGGGATAATTGATATTGTAGGAGGAAGACATCCTGTTGTTGAACAGAGTATGGGAAGGGAAAGCTTTATATCCAACAATATTAATATAGGAAGTGGATATAATGATATTCAAATAATAACAGGACCAAATATGAGTGGAAAATCAACTTATTTAAGACAAGTTGCCATTTTATCAATATTAGCTCAAATAGGTTCGTTTGTTCCAGCTAAGTCTGCTAATATTTCAATAGTTGATAAAATATTTACAAGAATTGGTGCTTCAGATAATTTATATAAAGGTGAAAGTACTTTTATGGTTGAGATGAATGAAGTTAGTAATATAATTAGAAATGCAACTAAGGATAGTCTGTTAATACTTGATGAGGTTGGAAGAGGTACAAGTACCTTTGATGGACTTAGTATTGCATGGGCAATTTTAGAGTTTATAAGTAAAAATATTAAAGCTAAAACTTTATTTGCAACACATTATCATGAACTTACGGAATTAGAAAATAAATTAGATAATGTAATAAATCTACAAGTTCAAATAGAGGAATATAAAGGAGAAATAATCTTTTTAAGAAAAATAATCAAAGGAAAGACAGACAAGAGTTATGGTATTGAAGTAGCGAGACTTGCTGGTCTTCCAAAGAGTTTAACAGATAGAGCTAAAGTAATTCTAAAAGCAGTTGAAAATAAGAATAAAGATGAAGATTACAATATTTTTGATAATATAGTTGAAGAACTACAAGTGGATTTCACAGATGTTAAAAAGGACGAATATATAAATGCTTTAACTAAGATCGATGTAAATTCCTTATCTCCAATTGAAGCATTAACTATATTGAATGATTTAATAAATGAAGCAAAGGAATTATAGGTAAATGTATGATAAAAATTTTATCAAATGAGACAATACAAAAAATAGCAGCTGGTGAAGTTATAGAAAGGCCAAGTTCTATTGTGAAGGAACTAGTTGAAAACTCAATAGATGCTGGTGCTTCAAAGATAATAGTTGAAATTAAAAATGGTGGTATTGAATATATATCCGTTACTGACAATGGATCAGGTATTAAAGAAGAAGAAGTGGATTTGGCTTTTATGCGCCATGCAACTTCTAAACTAGATAGATTTAATGATCTATATAATCTTGATTCATTAGGATTTAGAGGAGAGGCATTGGCAAGTATAGTTGCAGTCAGTAAACTTTCCATTTCAACAAGGACTGCAGATGATAAAATTGGAATAAAAATAGATTATATAAATGGCAAGAGAACGGGAAGTAGACCGATTGCTAAAAACATAGGAACTAATATAATTATAGAGGACTTATTTTATAATGTACCAGTTAGAAAAAAATTTTTAAAAAGCAATATTACTGAAGCAAATAATATTACAAATTTAATGTATAAATTGGCCGTGGGAAATTTTAATGTAGGATTTTCGTATATAAAAGATGATAAATTAATCTTTGAAACAAAGGAGAATGAAAATCTAGAGTCCACCTTAACTGAATTATTTGGATTTGAAACATTTAAAAATATGTTAAAGGTGGATATTAAAAACAGAGAATTTAGTATAACAGGATTTATATCCAATAATAAAAATTACAGAGCCAATAGGTCATTACAATATTTATATGTAAATGGAAGGTATGTAGAGAATAAAGAAATAAGACAGAGCATAGAAAATTCATATAAATCGTTAATACCAAATGGAAGATATCCTATATATCAATTATTTTTAAATATAAAACCACAATTTATTGATGTAAATATACATCCAAATAAAGAAAAAGTTCAAATAACGATTATTGAAAATATTGTAGATGATTTAAAGAATATTACTAGAGATTTACTAAATAGCCAATTTAGTATTCATAGCATAACTACTCAAGAAGATAAAATAGAAAGAAAAAACATTTTATTTAACGATGACAATAGTATAAAGGATTTGCTTGAAAAATTCGATAATAAAAATAAAGATTCTTTAAATGTGGAAAGCAATGTATTTGAAGATAGCACAGTTGAAAAAGAGAATATTGATTTTGAATATATTGAATCTGAAAATATAGCAGAGGATAGAGAAGAGTATTCCATTAAAATTGAACAAGTAGAAAGTAATTCACCAATAGAGGAATTAGATGTTGAGGAAGTATCATTTTTTAATGTTGAGGATTTAAGAAAATATAATTATATTGGAACAATATTTAAAACATATATTATTTATGAAGATTTAGAAAATAATAAAATAATTTTAATAGATCAACATGCTGCTCATGAGAGAATATTGTATGAAAAGTATTTGAAAGAATTCAAAGAAGAAAATACAATAGTACAACCATTAATACAGCCAATAACTGTTGAACTAAGAGATGATGAAATCCAAATGTATCAAAAGAACAAAGCATTATTTTTAAGATTAGGATATGAAATAGATAGGTTTGGAGATAGTACTTTAATCATAAGAGAGGTTCCAGTAATCTTAGGAATACCTAAAAATGAGCAGTTCTTTTTAGACTTAATAGATAAATTATCGGAATTTAATACTAGTGAAGGTTTTGATTCAATTTATAATAAGATTATTAAAATGTCATGTAAATCTGCTGTAAAAGCAGGAGATTTTTTAGGAAATATTGAAGTAGAGGAATTAATTAATAAATTGATGAAATGTAATGAACCATATACATGCCCACATGGAAGGCCTACATTAATAGAGATGACAAAATATGAATTAGAGAAAGAATTTATGAGAGTTAAATAATGAGAAAAATAATAGTAATAGTAGGGCCTACTGGTAGTGGCAAAACGGAATTGTCGTTAAGGCTATATAATATGATAAAATCTGAAATAATTTCTGCTGATTCAATGCAGATATATAAAGAGATGAATATAGGTACTGCAAAAGTAACTGATGATATTTTAAACAAATATAAACATCATATGGTAAATATTATAAGCCCGAATGATAGTTATTCCGTAGCAGATTTTCAAAATGATAGTTTTGAAATAATTGATAATATTATTAAAGATGGAAAAAACCCTATTGTAGCTGGTGGTACTGGTTTATATATTAATTCTCTAGTTTATAAATTAGATTTTAAATCGGATAAACCAGATGAAGAATTAAGAGATAGTCTATGGAAATCGTATAAAGAAAATGGTCAAGAATATATATTAGATATATTGAAAGAAATGGATTTAGATTCTTATAACAATATAGAACATAATAATATAAAGAGGATTATCAGAGCAATTGAAGTCTATAAAACTACAGGAATTCCTTATTCAAAGCAGAATAAGAGTTTTAGAGAGGAGAATAAGGACTATTCTTTTTATATATATGGATTAACAGATAACAGAGAATTACTTTACAATAGAATAAATAAAAGAGTTGATAAGATGGTTAATTTAGGACTGTTTGAAGAAGTAGAATATCTTATGAAAAAATATGATACTGACTCACAAGCTTTTAAAGCAATAGGATACAAAGAGATAATAGACTACTATAAGGGAGTATATGATAAAAAAATGTCAATTGAAAAGTTGAAACAGAATTCTAGAAGATATGCAAAGAGACAATTGACTTGGTTTAATAGGGATAATAGAATTAACTGGTTTAACTTATCAGAGTATAATTACGATGAAATTGCTAAAATAATATATAGGGAAGTAATGAATGATTAAAGAAAATTTTTATTTAAAAAATTATAATATTAGTGTAGAAGCATATGATTTTATACTAGAAATAGAAAAAGAACTTCATGATAAATTTGAAAAATTAAACGGTATTGAAGAGTATAATCTGCTCAAGATTATAAAAGCTATGCAAGAGGAAAAATTGTCAGCTACGGATTTCAATTGGTCAACTGGTTATGGATATGGAGATATAGGAAGAGATAAGGTAGAAGCCATATATGCAAATATATTCAAAACTGAGGATGCTTTAGTAAGACCTAGTATCGCATCAGGTACACATGCATTAGCTTTAACACTACAAGGGCTGTTATTACCAGGAGATACCCTTCTGTCAATAACAGGAGACCCATACGACACGTTACGACAGGTTATAGGTATTGAAGGAAATGAAGTAGGTACTTTAATAGAAAATGGAATTATCTATAGTAAAATTGAATTAATGGAAAATGGAAGTATTGATGAGAAAATTGTATTAGAAAAAATACGAGATGTAAATATAAAATTAATTATGATTCAAAGATCTACAGGTTATAGTTTACGAAAAGCAATATCTTTATCATCTATGCATGATATTATAAAGAAAATAAAAAATATAAGAGAAGATATTATTATAATGATAGATAATTGCTATGGAGAATTTACGCAAATATTAGAACCTACAGAAGTAGGAGCGGATATAGCGGTTGGATCATTAATAAAAAATCCAGGTGGTGGAATAGCACTTTCTGGTGGCTATGTCGTTGGAAACAAAAAAAATATAGCAAGAATTGCCAATCGATTAACGGCTCCTGGACTAGGAAAGGAAACAGGTTTGACATTTGGAACGACAAGGTCAACATTGCAAGGCCTTTACTTTGCACCTAAAATTACAATGGAAGCACTAAAAGGTGCTTTATTATTTGCTAAAGCCTTTGAAAAATTAGGATTTAAAACTTTTCCTTCTTCGGATTCAGAGAGATATGACATAATAGAGGCCATAGTATTCAATGATGAAAACTTGGTTATAGATTTTTGTAGAACTATTCAAGAATCCTCAGTAGTAGACGCTTTTGTAACACCTTATCCTTGGGAGATGCCAGGATACACAGATAAGGTGATTATGGCTTCAGGAAGCTTTATCGATGGTTCATCAATAGAATTAAGTGCTGATGGTCCATTAAGAGAACCTTATATAGCATATTTCCAAGGTGGGCTTAATTATTTTCAATGTAAGTACGCTTTAATGAATATAATCGAAAAATTTCTGGAAAAAGAATATATAAAATTGAATTAAATATTAAGTTTAAACGAGCTCTTATATTTAAGAGTTTTTTAAGTAAATTATTATTGAAACTTATTAATTACTGCTGTATTAAAATATAAATATAAGTTATGATATATGAAAAAGCCATAGGGAAGTTATATCCACTATGGCTTTAGTATTGTTAAATTGTTATTAATAAATATTTCGATATAGACCTATAACCTTTCCTAAAATTTCTACTTCACGAACTATTATTGGAAACATTGTAGAATTTTCTGGTCTTAATTCAACATGATCACTCATTTTATAATATCTTTTAACAGTAGCGGATTCATCAATCATTGCTACAACAATATCTCCATTATTAGCAGTTTTTTGTTGTCTAACAATTATTCTATCACCATCTAATATACCGGCTTCAATCATGGATTCCCCTTGAACATTTAAAATAAAGAGATTTCCCTTAGTCGATAATTCAATTGGTAGGGGATATGTATCCTCAATATTTTCAATGGCAAATATTGGTTCTCCTGCTGTGACTTTACCTATGATTGGAACATCAAAAGTTTCTTTTTTTATATCCTCATCATAATCTAAATCTATAATCTCAATTGCTCTATTCTTAAGAGGATCCCTTTTTATATAGCCCTTGTTTTCCAATTTTACTATATGGCTGTGAACAGTAGAAGTGGAACTAATATTAAGTTCATTACAAATCTCTCTAATAGCTGGGGGATAACCTTTATATTTAATATAATTTTTCATAAATTCTAATATTTTTATTTGTTTATCTGATAAATTTTCATACATTTCAAGTACACCTCGGTATTTTTATAAATAAAGTATATCATATAAAAGAGTATTAACAAACAAAAGTTCTTTTTTTAAGGAATATTTGTTCTAAATACTTGACAAAGAACAAATGTTCATGTATTATAATAATCAATGAGAACATTCGTTTGGTGGAGGATTATATGAAAAAATTAAGAATAAAAAATAAATTTAGATTCTATACATTTGTATTTATATTAACAACAGTTTTATTTGTAACACTTTTCACATTTATAGGTAGTAATCTATCTTTAGGGGCTTCTAGTAAAGAGATGAAATATGAGTATTACACTATTAGAGAAAATGATACTATTTGGGATATAGCTACTAGGTTTAAAAGTAATAAAATGGATATTCGAGATTATGTTGATATAATATTATACGAAAATGAAATAAAAAATAACATTATTCCAGGATCAACAATTAAAATACCAAGAATATGATTGGTAAAATAAAAATGATGT
>CAYFSP010000002.1:0-73173 GCA_964345925.1 uncultured Gallicola sp.
TTTGTTCTATTTCTGATATATCCTTTTGGCGTTTTTTAACTATTTGTGGTTCAAAGCTTGATTCTCTATCCTGTGGTACAGATATTTCTGATTCTCCGTAAGATGAGCGTATCGTTTTGTTTTTATATCCATTTCTAGCATTTTCTGTATCTGACCTTTCATAAGGGTCATATCCTAAATGTTCGTCAAATTCACTTTCTAACATGCTTTGAATAGTATCTCCTAAAAGATCCTTCATTGCTTCCTGAATATCCTCTGCTGATTGAATATCGTACATTTCGATTAGTTTAGCGATAGTTTCCTTCTTTTCCTTACTAACTTTTCTTCTTTTTGCCATTTTAAAAGCCCTCCATGATATTTTTTATCTTATCATAGAAGGCTTTATTTACAGACTTTTTTTCACAGGCTCCAACCTGCTACTAAACAATAGTAGGTTGTTTTATAATCTCTCAATAATTGGTAAAATATTTTTCTTTATAAATATCCAACGGTTTCTAGCCTTAGGAATATAATCTGAGACTATGGATATAACTGTATCCATTTCAGGTATGACACATATACATCTTCCTCCAGTGCCCATGGCACAGTAAGCGTTAATATCTTTATATTTATAAAGCCACCAAAGATAACCATAATCGTACTTTGTATTGGAAGTGGACTCTAAAACCCAGCTACTTGGAAGTATTACCTCATTATCCCATTTCCCATTATTTAAATATAGAAAACCAAATTTTGCCATTTCTCTAGGGGTTAAATTTAAACCATATCCACCAATGGAATAAAGTTGTGGATCATGTTGCCAACCTCTAGCTTTCTTTCCAAATATATATTTAGCTTCGTAAGATTCCATTTCATAATTGGGAATAATATCGAGTCCAATTTTATTAAATAGATTATTATTAGCGTATTCTCTAGCTGAATAACCTGTAGCCTTAGTTAAAACACCAGATAGAATATGAGTTCCTATGGTTGAGTATTTAAAAGTTCTTCTTCCCTTGTTTTCAGCAAGAATATCTAAAGAGTATTTCATCCAATTAGGGGAATCTATTAAATCACCTATTGGTTCATTTCTTGATTCAAAAGGGTAGGGAGCAACACATGTTATTAAGTCTAGAATTCTTATATCCTGTTTTACTAAATTATCTGTTTTATATTCAGGAAAATAGTTTAATACTTTTTCATCCAAAGTTTTAATACTGTTATTTTTAATTGATATTCCAATTAATGATGATAGTACTGATTTAGTAACTGAAGCTTGAGAATATTTTTCATCTTTACTATGTCCATTAAAGTAATTTTCATATTGTATATATCCATTTTTCACTACGACAATACCAGCAATATTACTATATCCATTCTCTATTTTATTTTCTAATTCTATAATATCTTTTTCTGAAAAGCCCTTAGATGATTTTTTCCAACTGTCTGTAGGCCAATAATCTCTCTTCATATTATTACCTTTCTTTCAAAAATAATATATACTTCTTAATATATATTATCATAACACCAAATATTTTATAAATTGCAAAATAAACATATGTAGTGTATTATTTAGACAATACTAAAAAGGACTTGATTATATGAAGAAGAAAATATTATTAATTATAATTTTTATCATATGTCTATTGGTATTTACAAGTTGTGAAGATAAATTTGAGGAAAACTTGGATAAATATGTTGATAAAGTTATTGATAAAGCAGCAGAGGGATTCATTAAAGACTATGATAATAATATTAAAATAGCAGAAATAGGTACAAGTCATTCATGAGCTAATATACATATAAATAAGGAAGATAATAATATTATTGGTGAATTTGATTATTTTGCAGGAAGGTATGAAATAGCAGAAATTAAATTTCCAAGTAAAAATAAAATGAAATTAGTGTCTGAAATAAATACGGATAATGATGATTTTAAAATTGTATTAATTAATTCTAATAGAAAAGTACACAATCTTTTTGAAGGAACTGGAGAATATAATAAGGAAATAGAATTAGAAGAAGGAATTTATATTTTGAAAATGGTTAGTAAGGGAAGTAAAGGTACATTTAATATAGAATTTGAAGATACAGAGGATATAGGAATAGAATTAATAAACGAAGACTAGAGAAAATCTCTAGTCTTTAATAATTTGTTTGTCTTTACTATTTTACTTCCTCTATAAATCCTATACCCAATGCTATAGTATTTGTTATTCCATTGATATGTGTTCTTTCAAAAGCATGAGATGCATCAACTCCTGGACCTATTAAACCACATTTAATATCATGTCCTGCTCTAAGTGCAGCTGAAGCATCAGAACCGTAATTTATAAATATATCCAATTTATAATCTAATTTATTTTTTCTTCCGACAGTTTCCAACAATCTTCTAGTCTCTAGGTCATATGGACCAGAACCGTCTTTTACACATATTGTTGTTGTAGTTTCCGATGATGATTGTGTATCTCCAATAGCTGCCATATCTATTGCAATAAAGTATTCTGTATTTATAGGTAATGATGCAGAACTTCCGTGACCAACTTCTTCATAATTGCTTATAAAGAAATTAATTGTATATTCTGGGATAATTTTATTTTCCGATAAATACTTTGCAATTCCTATCATTGCAGCAACGCCAGCTTTATCATCAAGATGACGAGATTTAATAAATCCGTTATCGAATAATTCTACATTTGGATTTAAATATATGAAATCACCAACTTGTATACCTAGTTTTTCAACATCTTCTTTTGAATTAACAATCTCGTCAATTCTAATTTCAATATTGTCCAATGTTCTTTCGTGGGTGTTAACATCGTCATAAACATGTACTGATTGATGTTCAGTTACTACAGTACCAGAATATTCCTTATTATCGAAAGTTTTAATCTTTACGTAATTTCCTTCTATTGTAGAAAGGGAATATCCTCCTAATTTTGTTACTTTTAATCTTCCGTTATTTTTTATCTCTTTAACCATCAGTCCCAAAGTATCAACATGTCCTGAGAATGTAATAGCATTTTCTTTTTTACCAACTACTGTTGCAATCAAAGCACCTTTATTTGTTTTATATGTTTTAATATTTAATTTATTAAATTCATCTTCTACAAAATCAATTGCTTTTTTAGTGTCGCCAGTTGGACTTGGAATTAAAAGTAACTCTTCTAAAAAACTTAAGATATATTTATTATCTATTGTCATAATCCACCTCTAATTAATTGTAGTATATTTATTAACTAAGTTAAAACATAAAAATATATCATCATGTTTTAATTAGTTTTTGCTTTCTACCATATATATATTACAATAATTATAGGTAATTGGAAAGGAATGATTCTATGATTTTTGAATTATGTTGTGGTTCTTTAGAAGATGCCATAATTGGAGATAGATATGGAGCAAGTAGAATAGAATTAAATTCATCACTTTTTTTAGGAGGTAAAACTCCATCTATGGGACTTGTAAAAAAGGTACTAGAAAACATAAATATTCCAGCGGTTTTAATGGTAAGACCAAGAGGTGGTGGATTTAACTATTCCCACAATGATTATATTACAATGAAAGAGGATTTAAAGGAATTTTTAAAACTAAGTATTGAGGGTATTGCCTTTGGCTTTTTAAATGATGATTTAGAAATACATAAAAGAAAAACAGAGGAGTTTATTAATATAATAAATGATTCAGGGAAGAAATCTGTGTTTCACAGAGCTTTTGACAATGTTAAAAACAAGGAGGAATCCGTAGAGTATTTAATTGATATTGGTTGTAGTAGAGTCCTAACAAGTGGAGGTAAAAAACTGCTGTTGAAGGTAGAGAAATTATAAAAAATCTAGAAAAAAATTATGGAAAATATATTGATATTGTTGCAGGTTCAGGAATAAATTCAGAGAATATAGTAGATTTCATTAAGAAAACAAATATATCCCAAGTTCATGGATCATGTAAGAAATGGATAGATGATATAACTTCCAATTCTTTTGTAGACTATGATTACAATAGGGAATATAAGGGTAAATACGATATGGTTTCTAAAGAGGAACTATTGGAAATAATTGGAAAAATAAAAGAGTTAAGGTGAATATGGATAAAATAATTTTAATAGGTGCTGTAATATTTGGTATAGGATTAATAATAGCTGTGTTAAATACAAAGTGGAAATGGCAATTTGGAAGATACCCCTTTGTAAATAAGAGTAAAGGAATTGCTTTTCTTAGTTGGGTAATAATTATTATAGGTTTATGTATAGTAATATTAAGAGCTGTAAATGAAGGTTATATAGGAAATTAAAATATAAAATTATTTTAGAGAGTTAATGAACAATTTAGCTCTCTATTTTATTTGTAAATTAAAATATGTTTTATTATCATTATTAAAATAAATATACTGCATTAAATCTTAATATTTGGTACAATAAAGGGTAGTTTATATTATTATTGGATAAGGAGGAGTTGCATGGAGGAGATAAGTGCAGGTGGAGTAGTCATTCACAAAGGTAAAGTAGCTGTACTAAGAAAGTTCCGTGGCGATTGGGTTCTTCCTAAAGGACGTCTTGAAAAAGGAGAGTCTAGAGAAGAAGCTGCTTTAAGAGAAGTACATGAAGAGGCAGGCATAAGAGCAGAAATTGTAAGATATATAGGTTATGTCAAGTATTGGTACAAACATATTGACGGCATGAAAGTTCAAAAGACTGTTCATTATTACTATATGAAAACAAAGGATAGTCAGCTAACACCTCAAAGAGAGGAAGGTTTTACAGAAGCTGTATATATGCCTTTTGAAAAGGCAATTCATTATATTAGGCATGATGCTGAAAAAAATATGATAAAAAAGGTTAAAGATT
The DNA here is from genome assembly GCA_964345925.1 of uncultured Gallicola sp. Classification (GTDB taxonomy): domain Bacteria; phylum Bacillota; class Clostridia; order Tissierellales; family Peptoniphilaceae; genus Miniphocaeibacter. Next base: position 4,823 of record CAYFSP010000002.1, read on the forward strand.
TTCACAACAAGGAAAGAAAGGGATAAATTTGTCTTTTTCAAATGATGTAAAAAATGAAGTATCTCGGATAGATTTTGGGAAAAATGAAGAGATTATATCTGAATTAGGTGGTATGTTTAGGGTTAATGGTACTATTTTTAAAAGTAATCATGAGACTAAATTAAGGTTTACCACTGAAACCAATTCTATAGCAAGACGTATCTTTGCAGAATTCAAAAAAGTTTATAATTATGATGCTATTATAGAGGTTAGTAAAAATAATCAATTAAGAAAGAAAAATCTGTACAGAGTAAATATTGAATCAGATATTGTACAAAAATTTTTAGAGGATATTAAATTATCTGATGATCCTTTCTCTTTTCTATCTTTAGATATTCCAAATGGTTTAATAGATTCTAATATAAAACGAAAAGCGTATATTAGAGGTAGTTTTTTAGGAGCAGGCTCTATATCTAACCCAGAAAAAACTTATCATTTAGAGATTATTACTGGAAAATTGGATTACAGCAATGACTTTGTAAAATTACTTGAAAAATTTAATATTACTGCAGGAGTTGTAGAGAGGAAAGAAAATTATATTCTATACATAAAGGATAGCGAAATGATATCCGATTTTCTTTCTATAATAGGAGCTTTCCAAAGTTTATTTAAGTTAGAGGATATAAGGGTTGTTAAGGATATAAAAAACAATGTTAATAGGGTAATGAACTGTGAATCTGCCAATATGGATAAGACCATAGAGGCTTCTTTAAAACAGATTGACGATATTGAAACTATAGAAAGAACTGTAGGACTGGATACCTTAGATGTTAATTTGAGAGAAGTTGCAGAAATCAGATTGAGATTTCCTGAATACTCATTAAAACAAATTGGGGAGAAGTTAAACCCGACTGTAGGTAAATCAGGAGTTAATCATAGATTTAAAAAAATTAGATCAATAGCTGAAGGTTTAAGGTAACTTAAACCTTTTTTGTTGAATTATTGTAATATTTAACGGATAAAAGTCGTTAAAGATGTTATATAATTAAATGGGTGATAATATGTATAATATTTTAGTATGTGATGATGAAAAGGATATAGTAGAAGCTATATCAATATATTTAGACCAACAAGGCTATAATGTATTTAAAGCCTACAATGGTAAAGAGGCAATGGAAATAATAAATTCAAATAATCATATGGATTTATTGTTAATAGATATAATGATGCCGGTTATGGATGGTATGGAGCTTACAAAAAGGGTTAGAGAAATTTCTGCAGTACCGATTATAATATTGTCAGCAAAAGGTGAACTTGAAGATAAAGTTCAAGGATTAGAGATAGGTGCTGATGATTATATTACTAAGCCATTCGATCCAGTAGAGTTGTTCGCTAGGGTTAAATCAAATATTAGAAGAGTAGAATTAGCCAAAGAGACGGCTAATTTTCAAGATCAAGAAATATATAGTTCTGGCAGGATAAGAGTGAATAACAGTAAGAAAGAGGTACTTGTAGATGGTGAACCAATAAAGATAACTCCATATGAATATGGAATTTTACTCTTATTAATATCAAATAAAGGCAGAGTTTTTAACTCAGATGAAATATATGAAAAAGTATGGGATAGTCCTCCATATGATGTAAAGAAGATAGTATCTGTTCATGTTTCTAGACTAAGGGATAAAATAGAAATAAATCCAAGAAAACCAGACCATTTAAAATCAGTGTATGGTATGGGATATAAAATTGAGTGATAATGAACTTTATTAATGGTATATTAAATTTCATTAAAAAATGGACTAAAAAAATATATAGTAAGGTAAAGAGTATATTTCTTAATATAGATGGATATTTGGAAGATCAGGTTTTCTATATAGCAATATACTTTGTTGTCCAATATTTAATATATAAATTTATTCTAGATATTATTTTTGGATATGATTATGGTACAAGTATGGTTCCAAGTATCTTTTACCAAATATTTTATATATATATTGCAGTTGCATGTGTATATAAAGCGTTTTTAACAATTAAAAAATATGGAATACATAGTTTTTTAATTGTGGATTTTATTTTAGGTTTTAGATTTAAATACTTTTCAGTATATTTAGAATGTTTAATAATCCAAGTGTTTTTAATAGTTGCGTTTTTATTCTTAAAAAATGATAACAGTGATATTCTAGGGATTTTTCCTGTAATAATAATTATACAGAGAATTTCTACCTCAATTATGAAAAATTACTTGGGAAAAGTATCGTTGAACAGGAAAATAGAGGCATTGAATCAAGGAAAAAAAGTTGATGTAAGAATAATGGAAAGCACCTTTTCTGAATCGATTTATTTAATTGATCATCTTTATGAATCAATGAAAAAGTCACTGGATGTAAAATATAAAAGTGAAAGACTTAAGACAGACCTTATAACGAATATTTCTCATGATATAAAAACACCGCTAACATCGATTATCAATTATGTTGATATAGTTAAGAATACAGAAGATGAACTGGAACGAAGAAAGTATATAGATATATTGGAATACAATGCTAAAAGGTTGAAATCCATGGTAGTGGATTTAATAGATGCATCGAAGACAGGAACGGGAAATATAGATTTAAACTATGAAATTATAGAGCTTAACGAGCTAATATTACAGGTATATGGTCAATTTGACACAAGATTTGAAGAGAAGGGATTGGAGTTTGTTTACAATAGCTTTAGTGATAATATATTTATAAATATCGATGGTGACCAACTGAGTAGAGTTTTTGAAAATATTTTAGGAAATGCTACAAATTATTCAAAGGAAAACTCTAAAATAACTATGACGGTATCGGTAATAGATAGTCAATTAACAATAATAACTAGCAATGAGACAAAAGAAAAAATTGAAGTTAAAGCAGAGGATTTATTAGAGCAATTTGTAAGAGGAGAAAAGTCCAGGAATTCTGAAGGAAGTGGGTTAGGATTGTATATTTCAAGAAATCTTATAGAGCTAATGAAGGGTAAATTGAAAATAGAAACAGAAGATTACAAATTTAGTGTAATAATATCCTTTAAAATAAAAACAAATAAAAAGAAAATAAAATAGAAATTATTTTGAAGGTGGTAATATGGGAAACAGTGTTAAAAATTCCTTGGATTTATTTATCAATCTTTTTAGAGCAAACATGACATTACAGAGAAAATTAAATAAATCTTGTAATAGTTTAGGTGTAACTTTGTCACAATTTGCAGTATTAGAGGCCTTAAATACAAAAGGTGATCTATCAGTAGGAGAAATTAAGGAATCTATACTGACTACAAGTGGTAATATTACAGTTGTAATTTCCAATTTGGAAAAAGAAGGATTTGTAAAAAGATTTAAATCTAAAAAAGATAAAAGGAGCTATATTATATCCATAACGGATGAGGGAAAAGAAGTGGTTAAGGAAATATTTCCAGACCAGGAAAAAATAATTGTAGATATTTTTTCTCATATTGATGAAGATATGAAAAAGCAAATGATAATAGAATTAAATAAAATATGGAAAAATAGGTAGCATTACAAGATAGGCTACCTATTTTTAATTTTCAAAAAATTCTTTGGCATCGTCTAAATATCTAATTATTTCTAAGTTTTGAGGACATATATCCTCACAATTACCACATTCAATACATTGAGATGAATCTTGGTGATTTTCTATCAATGTAGAATAGTCTTTTTTGTAAAAATCTTTTTGATCATAGATTACGGCATTGTTATATTGTGAAAATATTTCTGGAATTCTAATATTTTGAGGACATGGAAGGCAATATTCACAAGAAGTACATGCTACCTTTGTCTTATTTAACAAAAAGTCCTTTACTTTTTTTATTGTAGACAATTCATTATCGGATAGGGAATTTGGACTAGCATTACTGGACACTTCAATATTTTCTAAAACTTGTTCCATACTTGACATACCACTTAATGCTATGGAGATGTCCTCATTATTATAAACCCATTTTAAAGCCCATTGAGCCATAGAGTATGATGGACTAAGTTTGTCAAACAAACCTTCTATTTCAGTAGGAGCCTTAGCTAGCTTTCCACCCTTTACAGGTTCCATTACGATTATATCCAATCCTTTAGATTTTGCATACTCTATTCCTTCAATGCCTGCTTGATAGTTTTCATCCATATAATTAAATTGAACCTGGCAAAAATCCCAGTTATATGAATCTACAATCTCTTTAAATAACTCTAAATTATCATGAAATGAAAAACCAGCATACTTTATTCTACCTGTTTTTCTCTCTGTATCGAAAAAATCGAATATATTATTTTTCACCATATTTCTAAAAGATTTTTCACTTAAAGAATGTGCTAAATAAAAATCTATGTAATTTGTTTTAAGTCGAGAAAGTTGCTCTTCAAAAATTCTATTATAATCTTCGAAATTTTCACATAACCATACAGGCATTTTAGTAGCCAAGTAAACATTATTTCTTCCAAGCCTATCTAAACATTTTCCTACGAAAGTTTCACTGTTACCATTATGATAAATATAAGCAGTGTCTAAATAATTTACTCCATTTTCAAAAGCTGCTTCAATTAATTTAAATGATGTTTCTTCATCAATACTACCATTGTCATCGTAATTTAACAATGGAAATCTCATGCATCCAAAGCCTAGAATAGAAACATTGATATTTTTATTAATAAATTTTCTATATTTCATTGTAATACTCCCTTTTTTGTTATACTATATATTATAGCACCAATAAGAAATGTCATAAATAGGTTAAGGTTTTCATATTGTAAAAAAAAATGATTTATCTTATAATGGTCTAGTAAGGATAGTTTCTTAATTATGTAGAAATATTTGCTATTCTAAGGAGGAATAATTATGTGCGCAAAAAAGACACCGCTATATGATCGTCATATAGCAGCAGGTGGAAATGTAGTTGATTATGCAGGTTGGTTTTTACCAGTAGATTTTGTTGGTCTTAAAGAAGAACATAAGGCTGTAAGAGAAAGTGTTGGAGTATTTGACGTTTCTCACATGGGGGAATTCATAGTAGAAGGTAAAGATGCTTTAAAATTCTTGAATTATGTATTTACTAACGATTTTACTAAAGCTAACGATGGTCAAATAGTTTACACTATGATTGGTAACGAAAATGGTGGAATTATTGATGATTTATTAGTGTATAAATACAATAATGACAAGTTTTTATTAGTACCAAATGCGTCAAATACAGAAAAGGATTTCAATCATTTAAGTGAACAGGCTAAAGGTTATGATGTAAAACTTGAAAACATATCTGATAGTATTGGAGAAGTGGCAATTCAAGGACCAAATTCTCAAAAGGTACTTCAAAAATTAGTAGATCTTGATTTAGATGAAATTAAGTATTACTACTTTAAAGACAATGTTAAGTACAAAAATCATGAAGTTCTTATTTCTAGAACAGGATATACAGGCGAAGACGGATTTGAAGTATATGCAACTCCAGAAGCAATAGTAGAAGTTTGGGATGACCTTATGGAAGCTGGAAAAGAATTTGGAATTATGCCAGTTGGACTAGGCTGTAGAGATACTTTAAGATTTGAAGCTTCAATGCCATTATACGGAAATGAAATGGACGAAGATATTTCTCCATTAGAAGCAGGACTTAAATTTGCTGTAAAATTTGATAAAGATGATTTCATCGGTAAAGCAGCAATGGAAAAAGAATTAGCTGAAGGACCAAAGAGAAAAATAATAGGTCTTGAAATGGGAGATAAGAGAATTCCTAGACACGGTTATGAAATACAAAAAGATGGTAAAACTATTGGTGTTATTACAACAGGTTACCTATCACCAACATTGAACAGAAGAATTGCAAATGCTTTAGTTGATGCAGATCAAGCTGTAATTGGTAATGAGGTAGAGGTAATAATTAGAAATAAACCATCAAAGGCAACATTAATCAGTAAAAAATTTATGAAATAAATAATATATTATATAGGAGGATTTAAAATGAAAGTAGAAAAAGGATTATTATATACAAAAGACCATGAGTGGGTAAAAGTTGACGGAGACGTAGCAGAAATAGGAATAGCAGATTTTGCTCAATCAAATTTAGGAGATATCGTTTATGTTGAATTACCAGACGTAGATGATGAATTAGCAGCAGAAGACGAATTAGCTTCAGTTGAATCAGTTAAGGCTGCAGCAGAAGTATTTGCTCCTATAGATGGAGTTGTTGTTGAAGTTAATGAAGACTTAGATGATGACCCAGCTTTATTAAACCAAGATCCATATGCAAACTGGATAGCAAAAGTTAAAGTTTCAGATAATTCACAATTAGAAGGGTTAATGAGCGACGCTGAGTACGAAGAGTTCTTAAAGGAGGCATAATTAATGTCTAATTTCCCATACATTCCTCATACTGATGAAGAAATTAAGGAGATGTTAGACGTAGTTGGAGTTAATACTCTAGAAGATCTTTTTTCAGATATACCTGAAGAAATGAAATTTAAAGGAGCATTGGATTTACCTACGTCAAAATCTGAAGGTGAAGTTTACAGTTATTTAAGCTCTTTAGCTAAAAAGAATAGATCAACTGCAGACTTAGCTTGTTTTATGGGTGGTGGAGCATATGATCATTATATTCCATCTGTAATTTCTCATATAACTGGTAGATCAGAATTTTATACAGCTTACACTCCTTACCAACCAGAAGTTAGTCAAGGTACATTACAATATATATTTGAATACCAAACATTAATGGCTAATTTAACTGGTATGGATTATGCAAATGCATCATTATATGATGGACAATCAGCAGTTGCAGAAGCTGCTATAATGACAGCACAAATGTCAAAGAAAAATAAAATTGCCATATCAGAAACAGTAGATCCACAAGCTATAACTGTTTTAGGAACCTATGCACACGCTAGAGGTATGGAACTAGTTATAATACCAAGAGATGGTATGGTTACTAGTTTAGAAAAAGCTAAAGAAATAATGGATGGAACAGTAGGTACTATTATAGTTCAAAGTCCTAACTTCTATGGCTATATTGAAGATGTTGCTCCTTTTGTAGAGCTTGCTCATTCACAAAAGAAAACATATATAATTCAATCAACAGATCCAACTTCATTACCAATAATGAAAAAACCTGGAGAACTAGGTGTAGACGTTGTTGTAGGTGAAGGACAAGCATTGGGAATTCCACTACAGTTCGGTGGTCCATACTTAGGAATTTTAGCTTTTAACAAAGCTTTCATTAGAAAGATTCCTGGAAGAATAGTTGGACAGACTGAGGATATGGATGGTAAGAGATCATGGGTACTAACTCTTTCAGCTAGAGAGCAACATATTAAAAGAGAAAGAGCAACTTCAAATATTTGTTCTAACCAAGGACTAAATGTATTAACAGCAACTGTTTATATGTCATTACTTGGAAAAGAAGGAATGAAAGAAGTTGCATACAATAGTATTGCAAAATCTCATTATCTATATGATGAATTAACAAAATTAGATAAAGTTAAGATATTAACGGATAGACCATTCTTTAAAGAGTTTACAATTGGTTTTGATAAGGACGCAGAAGAAGTTCTTGATAAATTAGAAGAAAACGGAATACTAGGTGGAATTAGTCTAAGTAGAATCAATAAAGAATTAGGTAATGGTTTAATTATTGCTGTTACTGAAAAGCGTACAAAAGAAGAAATGGACAAATTTGTTGAAACATTGAAGGAGGTATTATAATGTCTTACGATAAGTTAATATTTGAATTATCTAAACCAGGAAAGACTGGTTACAGATTACCTTCTTTAGATGTTGAAGGCAAAGATTTAAGTGAATATATTCCTCAAGAGTTTTTAGCAACGGAAGAATTGGATTTTCCAGAGGTTAGTGAAGTTGATATAATAAGACATTTTACTAATCTTTCCATGAAAAACTATGGACTTGACAGAGGATTTTATCCATTAGGATCTTGTACAATGAAGTACAACCCTAAAATAAATGAAGATGTTTCTTCATTAGAAGGTTTTGCTAATGTACATCCTTATCAAAAAGATGAAGATATACAAGGAACATTAGAAGCTTTATACAATGTTGGAGACGCTTTATCAGAAGTAGCAGGAATGGACTTTATGACATTGCAACCAGCAGCTGGAGCTCATGGTGAAATCACTGGTGTAATGCTTATAAAAGCATATCACGAGCATAACAAACAAAACCAAAGAAATAAAATAATAGTTCCAGATTCTGCTCATGGTACTAATCCAGCAACAGCAGCAATGGCTGGTTATGAAATAATAGAAATAAAATCTAAGCCTAATGGAATGGTTGATATTGATGCTTTAAAAGCAGCTGTAGGCGATGATACTGCAGGACTTATGCTTACAAACCCAAATACATTGGGAATATATGATGAAAATATCAAAGATATTACTGAGACAGTTCATAACGCTGGTGGACTAGTTTACTATGATGGAGCTAATATGAATGCTATATTAGGCCAAAGTAGACCAGGAGATATGGGATTTGATATTGTACATTACAATGTACATAAAACATTCTCTACACCTCATGGTGGTGGTGGTCCAGGAGCAGGTCCTGTTGGAGTTAAAGAGTTCTTAAAACCTTTCTTACCTAAACCATTAGTTGAGAAAAACGATGATGGATCATATTACTTAGATTTTGATCGTCCATTATCATTAGGACAAATGAAGGCTTTTACTGGTCACTTTAGTATTTTATTAAGAACATACACATATATATTGACTATGGGTAGTGACGGGCTTAAAGCTGCTAGTACAATGGCTGTTTTAAACGCTAACTATATAGCTCAAAGTTTAAAGAATGAGTACAATTTACCATTAGATAGATTATATAAACATGAGTTTGTATTTGCTGGAATTAAAGATGATACTCATACAATAACTACTTTAGACGTTGCTAAGAGAATTTTGGATAAAGGATATCATGCTCCAACTGTATACTTCCCATTAATTGTTCCAGAAGCATTGATGATTGAACCAACAGAATCAGAGCCTAAGGATACTTTAGATGGATTTATTGCAGCAATGAAGGAAATAGCACAAGAAGCTAAGGAAAATCCAGATCTTATTAAATCTGCTCCTCATAACACTCCGGTTAGAAGACCAAATGAAACTAAAGCTGCTAAAGATTTAGTTTTAAAATATGAAGGAGAAGTTAAGTAATGCCTAAAATAGTAGTAATTGGTGCTGGACCAGGGGGATATGAGTCTGCTATAAGAGCAGCTCAACTTGGTGCAGATGTAGTACTAATAGAAAAAGATAGATCAGGTGGTACATGCTTAAATATTGGTTGTATACCTACTAAGACATTATGGAAAACAGCTGAATTATATGAGCAAGTAAAAGAGTCTACTGATTTTGGAATCAAACTTGAAAACCCATCAATAGATTTACCATCTGTAAAACAAAGAAAAGATAATGTTGCAAATACAATGAACACAGGAGTGGACTTCTTAATATCTTCGTATCCTAATATAGAATTTATAAAGGGAACTGCAAGCTTTAAAGATGAAAATACAGTAATCGTTAAAACTGCAGATGGAGAAAAAGAAGTTACAGGTGATAATTTTATTATTGCAACAGGATCTGCAGCTTTAGTTCCAGGTTTTGAGGGTTCGAGACTTGAAAATGTAGTTACAAGTACGGAATTGTTGGATTTAGAAGTTTTACCAAAGAGCTTAGTAGTTGTGGGAACAGGCGTAATTGGTATGGAATTTGCCAGCATATATAATTCTTTTGGAACAGAAGTAACTGTAATAGGTTCAGATGTTCTAGCAGCTTGTGATGGTGAAATCTCAAAGAGAATTCAATCAGTTTTCAAGAAAAAAGGAATGAATATTCAAAAGGGATATAGAGCTAGCAAAATTGAAAAGACTGAAAACGGATTAACGGTTTTTGCAGAAAATAAAAAAGGTAAAGTAATAGAAGCAGAAGGAGAATTGGTTTTACTGGCAATTGGTAGAATTCCATATACTGAAGGACTTAATCTTGAAGGTATAGGAGTTGAAACCAATAGAGGTGGGGTAGTAGTTGATTCCAACTTGAAGACCAATAAGCCAAATATTTACGCAATAGGTGATTGTATATCAGGTAATGTTCAATTAGCACATGTAGCAGCTAATCAAGGATTAAATTTGGTGGAATCACTTATGGGTAATGAACCACATATAGTTATGGATGTAGTTCCAGCTGCGACATTCACTTTACCAGAAATTGCTCAAGTTGGAAAAACTGAAGAGGAATTAAAAGATGAGGGAATTGAATATATTAAGTCTAAATTCTTGTTCTCAGGAAATGGTAAAGCTGTTTCTATGGGAGAAACTGATGGATTTGTAAAAATACTTGCAAGCCCAGATAATAAAAAGATTTTAGGAGTTCATATATTTGGACCTCATGCAAATGATTTAGTTCACTTTGGAGCAATTGCTATGGCAAATGATCTACCTGTATCAGCATTGAATAAAACAATATTTGCGCATCCAACATTAGCTGAAACTTTTATGGAAGCATCTCATGGTTTAGAGGGAGCATCTATTCATAGTGTTAATGTTGTAAAAAATAATTAATTTTTAAAGAAGTCTATATATTATAGGCTTCTTTTTTATTTAAGCAAAATATACTTATTCTATGGTAAAATATAGTATAGAATAATATAAGGGGAAAGAAATGAAAAAAATTAGAGTAGAAGATGCTATTGGTCATGTTTTACCACATGATATGACTAAAATTATAAAGGATGAATTCAAGGGAATAGGTTTTAAAAAGGGACATATTATAAAGGAGGAGGATATTCCTCTACTACTGGATATGGGTAAAGAACATATTTATGTACTTGAAAAAGATGAAGATATGGTTCATGAAAATGATGCTGCATTAATATTAGCAAATATTTGCATTAATGATCATATGGAGATGACTGATGTACAAGAGGGAAAAATTGAAATAATTGCAACTGAAGATGGTTTCTTTGAAATAGACGTAGATAGATTATTTGAAATAAACTTTTTAGGTGATATTGCAATTGCAACTAGAACGGGAAATTTACCCGTTAAGAAAGGTGATGTTCTTGCAGGTACAAGAATAATTCCGTTATTGATTGAAAAAGAACAATTAGATAAAGCAGTTGAAATAAAAAATAATTCTCCTCTTTTTAAAATAACTCCATTTAGAAAATTAAAAGCTGGAATAGTAACGACTGGTTCGGAAGTTTACAATAAGAGAATAGTGGATAAATTTACACCAGTAGTTAAAGAAAAGTTAAAAGAATACGATGTTGAATTAATTCATCATGAAATATGTGATGATGACACAAATATGATAAAAGATGCAATAGTTAAAATAAAGGAAAGTGGAGCTGATATTATTCTTTGTACAGGTGGTATGAGTGTGGATCCAGATGACTTAACACCTGCTGCTATAAAGGAAAGTGGAGCTAATATTGTTACCTATGGTGCTCCTACATTACCTGGTTCAATGTTTCTAGTTGGATATTTCCAAGATGGTACAGCTGTAATGGGATTACCAGGTTGTGTAATGTATATAGACACAACGGTTTTTGATATATTATTCCCATATGTTGTAGCAGGAAAAGAAATAACAAGGGAACAAATAGCAAGGCTTGGCTATGGTGGATACTGCTTAAAATGTAGTACATGTCATTATCCTAATTGTGAATTTGGTAAAGGTGTATAATTTGAAATCAAAGAAAAAATCATATATTACGGTTTTAATACTAGTAATATTTATATCCTTTGGACTATTTATTAAAATTTCAGGTAATAATACAAATAATATTGATTACAATATTTTGGCATTTATAAGAAATAATATATATCCTGGTAAATTTTTTAAAATAATTACAACTATAGGAAATGTAAAATCATATTTCTTGATTTTAATACCTTTGACGATAATATTACTGTACAAAAAAGAGTATAAAATACTGACTATATTGCTTTTTTCAGTTTTATTCTCAGCTTTATTTATGAGTTTGTTTAAAAATATATTTCAAAGGATTAGACCAGAGGAGTTTTTTGTAATTGAAGAAGGTGGCTATAGCTATCCAAGTGGTCATTCAACAGTTGGTGGTGTATTTTATTTCACTATTTATCAATTGCTTAATTATTGGAAAAAAAATAGAATTGTTAGTATGTTTTTTATAATATTGCCCATATTAATTGGATTTAGCAGATTGGTTCTAGGAGTTCATTGGCCTTCTGATGTAGCCATAGGACTACTAATAGGTCTTTGTATATCTTGGATTAGTATTGAAATCTACAGTAGATTAAAGGTGAGAAGCAATGGATAGTTTATATATTGGAATAATTACAATAATTACAATAATTGTAATATTTTTAATAATTATTTTTGGAATCTTTTTAATGAAAGTTGATAGACTTAAAGTGGATTTAAGTATTAGAGCATTTTTTAAAGAAAATGCTACAAATACCTTTAAGCATGTAATGAATATGATCACTAAACTTGCAAATGTAGAGACAATAATAATTATTACAATACCAATAATGTTTTACTTAGTAGAAGAAAAAAAATATATTACTGCTTCATCAATAATTATATCCATAATTTTTTCAGTTGGAATAAGTCAGTTATTGAAGTTTTTATTTAAAGTAGGTAGACCGACTAAGTCAAAAGAATTTGAATATATAGGATACTCATTTCCTAGCGGTCATTCTACTGTAGGTATGGCATATTATTTAACATTAGGTCTAATACTTTCTCAAAGAAGTATGACAATAGCGGTTATTACCTTTACATTAGGGGTTTTAATAGGTATTTCTAGACTTGTTTTAGGAGTACACTGGTTTACGGATGTAATTACAGGGTTAATTTTAGGATTAATTTGTAGTTACTGGTCGTTTTATTTGTACAACATAGGATATTATATTAAGTGGTTATTCATATAGGAGGTATTATGAGTTTTTTAGAAAAATTAAGAAAAGATAAAATGGAAGCGATGAAAGCTAAAGACAGGGATAGAGTAAATGTAATTACACTTATTATGTCTGCTGTATCATTAGCTGAAAAAGAAAATAAAAAAGAGTTATCAGAAGATGAGGCAATGGTTTTTGTGCAAAGGGAATTAAAGCAAGCTAAAGATACTTTAGAATCAACGCCAGATAATAGAACAGATATTATAGAAGAAACAAATAGAAGAATTGCCATTATAGAATCTTACCTACCTGAACAGTTAAGTGAAGACGAATTAGAAGTGGAAATAAAGAAGATAATGGAAGAAAAAAACCTTGAAAAATCTATGAAGAGTAAGGGAATTTTAATAAAGGAAGTATTATCTAAATTCAATGGAAAAACAGATGGTAAAACCGTAAATATTATTATCGACAAAATCTTAAAATAATCTCGTTTATACGAGATTATTTGTTTTTATAATATAAAACATATGATAGAATTATAGTTGAAGTAAAAATAAGGAATGATAATATGTCAGATGTAATAAATAAGTTTTTGAGTTTTTTATCTACAATAAGGGTTTGGGATATAATAGATATTCTAATTGTTGCAGTAGCAATTTATAAAATTTATATTTTAATAAAAGAAACTCGGGCAGAACAACTAATGAAAGGTGTACTTGCTATTTTCTTTTTTTCAATTCTAAGTGAATTATTGGATTTGTATACTGTTTCATGGATATTGCAAAAGGCTATGACGGCAGGTTTTGTTCTTATAATTGTAGTATTTCAACCTGAACTAAGGAAGATGTTAGAATATATTGGAACTACAAATATATTTAAAAAATCCTTTGTAGATATGCAATTAGAGATGATAAAGAATACTGTACAGGAAGTCACTAGAGCTACAGCGTCTTTATCAAGACAGAAAATAGGAGCATTAATAGTATTTGAGAAAAGAACGGGTTTAAATGAAGTCATTGAAACGGGTACTCTTTTAAACTCCGATATTTCCAGTGAACTTTTAATAAATATATTCATACCAAATACGCCATTACATGATGGAGCTGTTATAATTCGTGAGGATAAGATAAAAGCTGCAGCATGTTTTTTACCTATGTCCGAAAATCAATCAATATCTAAAGAGTTGGGAACAAGACATAGAGCTGCTCTTGGTATATCAGAGAAGTCAGACTGTTTAGCAGTAATAGTATCAGAGGAGACAGGAACTATTTCTATTGCTGAAAAGGGAGAATTACAGCGATATATTGATAATGATACATTAGAAGAAATTCTAATTGATTTTTATGGTGTAAAAAATGAAGATAATTTGGAGGAACAAAATGGATAGAATGAAAAATAATTGGCCTGTCAAATTAGTTTCTTTAATTTTTGCAATAGCACTTTGGTTTTATGTAGTATTAGAAAAAAATCCATTTATTACAATGAATATTAACGACATAGAAGTTAAAATTAAAAACGAGGAGTATTTAAAGGATAGAAAGATAAAAATAGTTAATCCTGTTGATCCAGTTGTTAATGTAAAAATAAGTGGAACTAGAAAAAATGTAAATAAAGTCACTAGATCGGATATTATAGTAACTGCAGATGTTAGGGGTATAAACAAGGATACTGCAACTATTAAGCTAAATTATTCAGTTCCAGAAGAAGTTACTTTAGAAAAAGTATCAGATGATGAAATGAAATTTACTTTCGATAAAGTGGAAACCATTGAAAAAGAAGTTGAAATATCTAAAACTGGTAAATTGCCATCAGAGAATTTAGTGGAGTTGAAAACAGAAATAACACCAGAAAAAATCGAAATTTCTGGTGAGAGTAAAGAACTGCAGAAAATAGATAAGGTTCAAGCCTTATTAGACTTATCATTAATAACGGATAGTAGAACTGTTAATAGTAAAATTGAAGTCTTTGACAAAAATGGGGACAAAATGGATAATATAATTTTAAGTAAAACAGAAGCAAGCATTAGTGTTGATGTTGCCAGCAATAAAAGAGTCCCTATAAAAGTTGTAACAAAAAATGAACCAGAAGGATTTAAGGAATCCAATATTCAGTTAAATAAGGAAAATATTACAATTCTTGGTGATGAAAAAACTTTGAAAAAAGTAGAAGCTATTGAAACTGAACCGGTGGATTTAAAAAATGTTACAAATAATGCTACTTTGAAGACGAGATTGATTTTACCAGATGGTGTTTCTCTAATGAATGAAGAGAATATAGAGGTTAAATTGGTGATGTCCGATGATTCAAACGGTGGAGAATCAAGTCAAGCACATATTATAAAACTAGATGAGTTAAAGATCAGAGATGATGAATTAAATAGAAAAATAACATTTTTAAGTGAAGATAAAGAAATAAATGTTATGTTATATGGAGATAAGGAAAAACTCGAGAATATAAAAAGTGAAAATTTAAAATTGAGTATAGATATAAGTGATTTAAATAGTGGTAAACATGAAGTTCAAATTAAGTCAGATAATATTGATGGTGTAAGTAATATAAAGATAAATCCTGATAAGATTACCATTCAAATCGATTAATAATTAGGAGGAATTATGGGAAAGTATTTTGGGACAGATGGTATTAGAGGTGTTGCCAATAAAGAACTAACTCCAGAGTTAGCATATAAATTGGCAAGAGCATCTGCATATAAACTAAATAGTGATAACAATAAATTAATAATTATAGGTAAGGACACTAGAAGGTCTGGTGATATGTTAGAATCAGCTTTGGTTTCAGGATATACATCAATGGGGTATGATGTGTACTTACTAGGTGTTATTCCAACGCCAGCAGTTGCCTACTTAACAAAATATTACGGAGCAGAAGCTGGAATTGTAATATCAGCTTCACATAACCCAGCTGAATTCAACGGAATTAAGTATTTTGGATCCAATGGATTTAAGTTACCGGATGATGTTGAAGAAGAAATTGAAGAAATAATAGATAATTATAAAAATATTGATATGAGACCTATTGGAAAAGAAATAGGTATTGTAGAATATAAAACAGATGCAAAAGACATTTATGTAAAATATCTTTCATCAAGAGTTCAATTGGATTTAACGGGTATAAAAGTAGCAATTGATTGTGGCCATGGAGCAACTTCTGAAATTGCACCAAAATTATTCAAATCATTAGGAGCAGATGTAGAAAGTATAAATATTTCTCCAAATGGTTTAAATATTAACGATGAATGTGGCTCAACATGTCCTGAAAAAACACAGGACTTAGTAAGAAAAACAAATGCAAATATTGGTTTTAGCTATGATGGTGATGGAGATAGATTGATTACTGTTGATGAAAATGGTGATACATTAAATGGAGATCATTTTTTAGCAGCTTGTGCATATTATATGAAAGAAAAAAATACGTTAAAGAATTCTGGTATAGTTGGAACGGTAATGACAAATATTGGATTGGACGAATTTTTGGAGACTATAGATGTAAGCATAGAAAAAGCATCTGTAGGAGATAGATATGTTTTGGAGATCATGCAAGAAAAGGGGTACAATCTTGGTGGTGAACAGTCAGGTCATATAATATTTTTAGACGATAATACAACTGGTGATGGTATTTTGTCTTCACTTAAGATTCTTGAAGTGATGGTAGGTTCTAAAAAGAAGGTGTCGGAATTAAATAGACTAATGACTACTTATCCTCAAGTTCTTTTAAATGCCAAGGTTAAAAATGAAAATAAAAATGCATATAAAAAAGATGAGTTCATATTAGAGGAAATAAGTAAGGTTGAAGAAAAGTTTCATGGCGAAGGAAGAGTTCTTATAAGACCATCAGGAACAGAACCTTTAGTAAGGGTTATGATAGAGGGAAAAGATCAAGATATGCTAGAATCTGAAGCTAAAAAGCTTGTAACAATTTTAGAAGAAAGATATTCTTAGGTGATAAATATGAGTGAAAAAATAATAATAGCTGATTCAAGCTGTGATGTAAATAATAAGATATTAAAGGAAACAAAAGTAGAATTAGTACCTTTTAATATTGATGTTGGTGATGAAACATTCGTTGATGATGGAAAAACGAATTTAAGTAAATTTATGAAAAAAGTAGATGAGAGTAAAAAGGCTCCTTCAACAGCTGCACCTTCACCAAATCTTTTTATTGAGAAAATATCAAATCATAAGGAAGCTTTTATAGTTACTATTTCGTCTAAGTTAAGTGCAACACATAATAATGCAGTTTTAGCTAGAACTATGTTTCTAGAGGATAAAGAAGCTAAGATACATGTTTTTGATAGTAAATCTGCAGCATCAGGCGAAACTTTAATTGCGTTGAAAATTCAAGAATGCATAGATTCTGGTATGGTTTTTGAAGATATTGTTGAAGAAGTTGAAAAATTTAGAGACAATATGACAACATACTTCATTTTGGATAAATTTGATACATTGGTAAAAAATGGAAGAATGTCTAAATTTACAGGCACAATAGCTAAGGCGTTATCATTTAAACCAGTAATGACAGATAAAGATGGAGAAATACAAGTTCATTCTAAAACAAGAGGATATAAAAATGCAGCAAATAAACTTGTTGAATCCATAGGTGAGGAAGGTTCTGACTTTAAAGATAAAACAATTGTAATTGCACATTGTGAGGCAAAGGACAGAGCAGAAGAATTAAAAAATGAAATTGGTAAGAGATATAATTTTAAAAATATAGAAATAGTGGAAACAGGTATGCTATCGTCAGTATATGCAAATACTGGTGGAGTTATAGTGGCCTTTTAGGAGATTTATGAATAATAGAGTAGTACTAGGAATGAGTGGTGGAGTTGATAGCTCCGTATCAGCACAGCTGCTGATGGAACAAGGTTATGAAGTAGTAGGAGTTACAATGAATTTAATTCCTGAAGGAGAATTGTTCAAAGCAAAAAGATGTGCAATAAATGATGCAATAGTTGATGCAAAAGCAGTAGCAGAAGATTTAGGAATAGAATATCATGTTATTGATTTAAAACAGGAGTTTAACAAAAGAATAATAGAAACATTTGTTAGAGAATATTCATTAGGATATACACCAAACCCATGTGTAACATGTAATAAATATATAAAATTTAATGCCTTTAGAAAAGAAATAAAAAAATTTGGTTGTGACCATATATCTACAGGTCATTATGCATATACTGAATATGATGAAGATAGACAGAGATATTTATTAAAGAAGGCAAAAGATTCTACAAAAGATCAAACGTATTTCCTTTATAATTTAACACAAGAAGCTTTAAAGGAAGCAATTTTTCCTTTAGGTATATATACAAAGGATGAAGTAAGAGAAATTGGAAAAAAATCTGGAATAGTAACATATAGTAAAAAAGATAGTGAAGAAATATGTTTTGTAAATAATGATGACCACGGTCGCTTTATAGAGACGAGAAATCCAGAGTTAGTAGGTATTGGTAACTTTATAGACGACGAAGGCAAGGTATTAGGACGTCATAAAGGAATAATAAATTATACTTTAGGACAGAGAAAGGGACTTGGTATCGCTTTTGGTAAGAGAGTATTTGTAAGCAAGATTAATCCAAAGACAAAAGAGGTTACTTTATCCGATGAAAAATCTTTGTACAAGAAGAAAATAGAAATAGGAGAGCATAATCTTATATCCATTGAAGACATTACTTCTCCAGTTGAGGTTACAGCGAAAATAAGACATGGTGTTAACGAATATAAAGCTTTAGCATACAAAGAGAACAACAAATTGTTTTTAGAGTTTGCAGAGCCTGTTAGAGCGCCACAAAAAGGACAATCAGCAGTAATGTATGATGGAGATATAATAGTTGGTGGTGGAGTAATCGAAAATGCTTGGTAAAATTAAAACAGTGGGAATAGTTTCGGCCTTAGATTCTGAAATCAATAGATTTAAGGATGAAGTTGAAAATATGGAAACAGTAGAAATTAACAAACATATATTTTTTACTGGCAGTATAGATAATAAGAAAATAATATTTACAGAATCAGGTGTTGGAAAGGTAAATGCAGCAATAACGACGCAATTATTAATAGATAAGTTTTCTCCTGATATTATTATAAATACTGGAATAGCTGGAGGATTGGATAGTAGATTAAAACATACGGATTTAGTATTAGGAAGTGAATTAAACTATCATGATTTTGAAACAAGACTTTTAGAATCATATTCACCTAATGTTAGTTCCTTTAAAGTAGAAGAGAAATATTTAGAACTTGCAGAGGAAATATTAAAAGATGACAGGTATTTTAAAGGGTTAATACTAACAGGTGATCAATTTATTACTGAATCAAAAGTAAAAGAGGAAATTAAAGGTAGATTTGATGCTTTATGCTTAGAAATGGAAGGAGCTGCAATAGCTCACGCAGCATATTTAAGTAATTTACCATTTATAGTAATCAGATGTATTTCGGACTTTGCCGATGATGATGGCGACAATGATTATGATGATTTTGAATTATTAGCTGCTAATAAAGCAAGTGAATTTACAATTAAATATATAAAAAAAATATAAAAAGTTCTTAGATTAAATTCTAAGAACTTTTTATATTTCAAAATATTTATATATTGATTTAAGCTCTCTATAAATATTTGTTTGTTTTATTACATATTTAGCGTACTATAAATATAGTAAAGAAAGGCGAGATAATGAGTCGTATATTAGAATATATATTAAGGTATTTTATTATAGTTATAGTTTTTGTATATTCAGCATTTTTCATGGATTTAAATATATTATATTATAGTGTTTTTTTAATATATATTGTATTGATACAATTATTGCTATTTAAATCTTCAAATGAAAATATAATAATTATAAATTTATTATTACAGCTTGTAACAATATTATTTTTATACAATGGTGATTTTATATTGTTATCTCTTTTAATTGTGAATCCTGTTATTGATATTTATAAATATCTAAATTTCAAAAGAATTATACTTATAAATATAGTATATTTAATACTGATATTATTTTTGATAAGTCAGAGTAGAAGTTTGAAAAAAATAATAATAATTTTATTGATGTATTTATTTTCTACTAATATTGGAAATCTTTTAAAGGGAAAAAATAGAAATATAAAATTAGAGCTAAAAATAGATGAATTATTAAATGAAAAGAATATTTCTGAATTAGAGAATAAAAGAAAGGATTCAATATTAAAGGATATTTATATAGCAGAGGAGAGAAATAGAATATCTAGAGATATTCACGACAGTGTAGGTCATAGTCTATCAGCTATTATAATACAATTGTCAGCAATTGAAAAAATAGCAATAAAAGACGGAGAAAAGGCTTCTAAATTAAGTGGAAATTTAAGGGAATATGCAGCAAATTCTTTAGAGGAGATAAGAAAGGTATTAAGGCAGACTAAACCTAAAAATATAGGTGAAAATGAATTGATAATATTAATAGAAAATCTTATTGAAGAAAATAGGAAATTAAAAGGAATTGATATTAACTTTAAATTTTCTGCTACAAGGTATCCTTTAGAATATAATATTCAAAATACCATATTTAATGGTGTTAAGGAGTTCGTTTCCAATAGTATAAAACATGGACATTCAAGTAAAATCGATATAAAGCTATTCTTTAAGGAAAGAAAAATCATTTTAAATATGAAGGATAATGGAATAGGAAAAATGAGATTGTTAAAGGAATTGGTTTAAAGGCATTAGAAGAAAGAGTTAGAGAGAATAACGGACAATTAATTATTGAATCGTCAGAAAATAATGGGTTTTCAACGAATATAGTATTTGAGAGGTAATTATGATTAAAATAATGTTAGTAGATGATGAAAAATTAATAAGGGAAGGTTTAAAAATATTAATATCATTAGATGAGGACTTGGAAATAGTAGCAGAGGCTAATTCTGGAAAAGATGCTTTTTAAAAATATAAGGAAAATGATATTGACGTAGTACTTATGGATATAAGAATGCCAGAGTCAAATGGAATAGAGGGAATAAAACTAATAAAGGGATATAAGGAAGTAGACCCTAAAATTTTAATACTTACAACATTTAATGATACAGAATATATAAATGAAGCAATTAAATTGGGAGCATCTGGATATTTACTAAAGGATTCGGAAATTGAAGCTATAATAGGTGGGATAAAATCTGCATTTTCTGGAAATATAGTATTAAATGAAGAAGTTTCTAAAAAACTTTTGAATAATAGAAATAATGTGGAAGAATTTGACTATGTAAAATACGGTATAACAAAAAGGGAATCGGAAATCTTGGAGCTTGTAGCCAAAGGTTTAAGTAATCAAGAAATAGCAGATAGCCTATATCTTTCATTGGGAACAGTTAAAAATGCAATATCCATAATATTACAAAAATTAGAATTAAGGGATAGAACGCAAATAGTTATATTTGCATATGAAAACAAAATAGTATAAATATAAGAGCATATTACTATAATAAGTAATATGCTCTTATATTACTAAAGTAATGTATGAATATTACTTAAGATATTATTAATATAGTCTAAAATTTTGTAATATATATTCAGGAGGTAGTTATGAATATTTTAAAGGTAAACAAATTAAATAAATCTTATGGTAAAAAGAAGGTATTAAACAATATAAGCTTAGAAGTTGAACAAGGTGATATTTTTGGACTAATAGGTCCAAATGGTGCAGGTAAATCCACATTGATACAGATAGTTTCAGGTTTATTAGTAGCAGATTCAGGAAACGTGGAATTATTTGGAATGAATTATAAGAACGATGAAATTGGAATTAAGGAGAAGTTAGGATTAGTTCCTCAAGAGTTGGCATTATATGAAGAACTAACTGCAAAGGATAATTTAGAATACTTTGGAAGAATGTATGGACTAAAGGGTAAAGTATTAAAAGAAAGAATAGAATATGTAATGAATATTATTGGACTTGATATGAAGGATAAGAAATTAGTTAAAAAATATTCAGGTGGAATGAAGAGAAGACTTAATTTAGGTTGCTCTGTTCTACATAAGCCAGAACTTTTAATATTAGATGAGCCTACAGTAGGAGTAGACGCTCAGTCTAGAAACAATATATTCGACTTTTTAAGAGAAATTAGCAAAGAGGGTACAACTATTATTTACACTTCCCATTATATGGAAGAAGTGGAAACTCTATGTAATAAAATATTTATTATAGATTTAGGTGAGGAAATCGACTATGGAGAAAAAAATGAATTGAAGAATATGTATGGAAGTAATAGTGAAATGACTATTTATATGGAGAATGTTAATAATGAAGTAGAAAATGAAATTAAGCGAGTAAATGGTGTATATAGTTGTAATATTGATGAGAAAAAGATTATTTTAAGTATTAATAAAAAAGAGCTTAACTTTACAGAAGTATTTAAAATACTAGAAAATAACAATTTAGAGATAGAAAATTTTTCAATGAAAGAGACGAATTTAGAAGAGATATTTCTTAACTTAACAGGAAAGAAATTAAGGGATTAGGTGCAATATGATAGTAGCAAGTATAAAACAATTAATAAGTTCTTTTAAAAAGAGTTATTTAGCATTTATAATCACATTTGTAATATTTCCAGTTGTATTTGCATTGATATTATCCAGTACTCAAGAAGAGATGTTCTCTGGAAAAATAGATTTTAAAGCAACAAAAATTGAAATAGTGGATAATGATAACTCTGACTATTCAAAAGCCATAAAGGATATATTTAAAAATAAAGAAATAGAAAAATATTATAAAATAAGTAAAGATCCTGATTTTAAAATAGTTATTCCAGAAAATTTTGAGAAGAATTTATTGGATAATAAAATAAATATTAAAGTTGAAACCTTGTCGGAAAAAGCAAGTATTTATGAATTAGAATATATAAAGGAGTTCTTAAAGTCTATAGGGGATTCTATACTGGTAACAGAAAATAATAATAAGATAATAAGTACTGTTAATAATGAAGAATTAGCAAAAGAGATTGAAGAAAAATTATATAGTATTCAACAAGGAAATACTGTAGAAAATATAAAAATTGAACCTGAGAATAAAATTTCAAGTAAAATTTACTCATCAATAACATTTATGCAATTTATATTTATAAATTATTTGATGACAATGGCAGTTGATGCAAAAAAACTATCGGAAACAACATCATTAGAGATGCGTGTAGAATTGTTGCCGGTAAATAAGGTTAAATTAAATATAGTAACAGCTTTATCCAATGGACTATTTGTATTCATATTCACATTAATGTATATAGTAATAGTAAATTTATTAGGAATGGCGTTTCAAGACAATATAATTCAGTATATAGTAGCATCATTTATTATTTCCATAACAGTAGGTTTTATTTCGTTGTTACTAGGTAATATAAAAAAGGAATTTGCCATTATAATTATGTATTTTGTTCTTGGTATTCAAATGATACTAGGTGGAATGATAGGACCAGTTGGTAAATTGTTTGGTGGTACATTTATAGAGTCATTATCAAATATTAACTTTAATAAAATATTTTCAAAACCATTAATGGATGTTTTTAACAATAGCCTAAGCATAAAAACATTTATACCACATATAGCAGTATCTTTAATATGTTTACTAATAGGTATAGTAATAATAAAAATTGATAATAAGAAGAGAGTAGGTGCATAATGAAATTTATAAATAGTCTTTACGCAAATATAAAAAGATTTATAAAAAGTCCTGGAACTTAGATAGGATTTATTATTGCACCAGTAGCCATGTTTTTAATTTATCTAGTGATGTTTAGTAGTGATTCTATGAATACAAGTTATACAGGAGTTGTAATTGAGGATAAGGGAGCAAGATACGAAGAAATAATGGATATATTTGGAGAGGAACCAAATATAATAAAAACTAGAAAAGAAGCAGTGGAAAAGCTTGAGAATTATGATATAAAAACACTATATATAATAGATGAGGATTTTTCTTCAAATATTGAAAATAATATTGAACCTAGAATTGAAAAATTATTTGTAGAAGATTCTGGATTTAAAATGGAAGATAAATTATTAAATGATAGAATAATTCAAATAATGGAAGAAAATTATTTATTAGAACAGGGAATTGAGAAAGAAGAAATACTAGGAAGTAAAATTGTGGATATTGAGACGGTAAATAATAATACTGAAGTAGATATATTTGCAAATATAATTGTACTGATATCATGTTTTCTAATGATGTTACTTTCTGGAACAATAGGAATGGATATTATAAAAATTAGTAAGACTAGAATACTTAGTAGATTGTTAATATCTCCAATAAAGAATTTTAAAAGTATACTTAGTTTATTTCTAACATATTTACTGCTACTTGGTTCTGTTTTTACCATAGCTGTAATAATAGGGTTTAAAATTTTAAATGTAGAGATGATTAGCCTTTTAACTATAATAGCAATAGTATTTGCTATAGCATCATTTACATTATCATATATTATATTAATAGTGCGATTTGGTAAAAAAGAATTTTTATTATCAATTTTACCAATGGTAATAGCTATGGTATCTTTCTTTACAGCTGTTTTTGCATTAAATGGAAATATGGATTTAGGAAAATTAGAATACTTACTATATGTTAATCCGTTATATTGGGTTCAAAAGGTTTTAGATACGAATAATCTTATAAATATAATTCCAATATTTTTAATGAGTATAGTATTAATTAGTTTTGGTAGTTATAAATTAGAAAAGTTACAAAATATTTAAATAAATTAATAGTATAAAATTATAGAGACAGGTGGATTGATTTCCACCTTTTTTTGTTTCAATTTTAAATTGACTAAATTCCAAACTTAAAATATAATATTTATACGAACATACGTTCTATAATAGGAGAATATTATGATGAGTTTAAGTGAAAAAGTTATATTACATAGTGATATGAATTCCTTCTATGCATCTGTAGAACTATTGGATTATCCAGAGTTTAAAGGTAAACCTTTAGCTGTTGGAGGAAGTGAAGACAATAGACATGGAATTATTTTAGCAAAAACACCAGAGGCTAAAGTTATGGGTGTAAAAACAGGAGAGGCATTATGGGAAGCAAGAAGAAAATGTCCTAATCTATTAATATTGCCACCACATTATGAAAAATATTTAGAATATTCCAAAAAGGCACATAGAATTTATTATGAATATACAAACCTTGTAGAGCCTTATGGAATGGATGAATGTTGGCTAGATGTAACAGGGTCAACAAAAATATTTGGATCAGGGTATAAAATAGCTGAACAGATAAGGCATAGGATAAAAAAAGAATTAAACTTAACGGTAAGTATTGGTGTAAGTTTTAATAAAGTTTTTGCAAAACTGGGTAGTGATATGAAAAAACCAGATATGGTAACAATAATTAGTAAAAATGATTTTAGGAAAATAGTTTGGCCATTAAAATGTGAAGAAATGATAATGGTTGGAAAGGCAACTAAGAGAAAATTAAATAAAGTAGGAATAAAAACATTAGGCGATATTGCTAAATGCAGTCCTAAAATATTAAAAAGCATTCTTGGTATAAATGGAATAAAATTATGGAATTGGGCTAATGGAAAAGATAATTCATTGGTTACAGATTATAATTATAAGCCACCAGTAAAAAGCATTGGCCACGGCATTACAACAAGGGAAGATTTAGTAAATACAAAGGAAGTAAGGGCTATATTTCAAGAATTATCACAAGATATATCTATTAAATTAATTAAAAATGGATTTTTAGCTGGAGGAGTTGCAATAAACATAAGGAGCAATAAATTAAATAGTAAATCATATCAAATGAAATTAAGATACCCTACATACTCGTCTATAGAATTAACAAACGCAGCTATGATTTTATTTGAAAATTATGATTGGAAAACTCCTTTACGAACAGTGACTATACGAGCTATAGATTTAATAATAGGCAATGAAGTATTTCAGATTAATTTTATGGACGATATAAAAAAGCATGAAAAATATATTGATATTGAAAAGAGTATATACAATATAAAGAAAAGATATGGAGATAAGTCAGTAAAATATTGTAATATGTTGGATAACCATAAAATGCCAACAGATAATAGAGGAAGTGTAATTTTACCTAGTAGCTTTATTTAACTATATACTTTAAGTATAGTGATAAGTAAATTTATAATAAAATTAGAAGGACTATTAATCTTTCTAATTTTTATAAAATTGTAAAAGATTAATTAATTTCATTTTTTATTTAAAATTTTCTACAAATAAAAAGACACAGAATAAAATCTGTGTCTTATAATTTAAGTAATTTACATCTAATCTAAATCCATTTTACTAAGTTGATTCAATATAACAGATATTTTATGCTATAAATAAAAAAACTCTAATATCATTAATATGATATTAGAGTTTTTTTGGTCGGGGTGAGAGGATTTGAACCCCCGGCCCCATGGTCCCAAACCACGTGCGCTACCAGACTGCGCCACACCCCGACGAAGTCATCATCAACTGACGACTTTTTAATTATAGTACATCTAAAAAATAAATGCAAGCTTTATTTTAAGATAAAATGAAATACTATATAAATTGATATTTTATATAAATAAATTATTTTATTAGATATTATATTTTAAGATAATAATTGGGTATATAACAAACAGATTAATTTTAGGAGGATATTATGAAAAAAATTGGTATCATAGTCGGTAGTTTAAGAAAAGAGTCATATAATAAAAAAATTGCAAAGATAATTTCAAAACGATTAGAAGATAAATATGAAATAGAATTTATTTCTATAGATGGACTTCCTCTTTATAATGAAGATCTTGATCAAGAAGGAATAGTTCCTGAAGAATGGAAAAAATTACGTGAAGTAGCAGGGAATATGGATGCATATATTTTCGTTACACCAGAATATAATAGATCTGTACCAGCAGCTTTAAAAAATGCTCTCGATATTGGTTCTAGACCTTATGGTCAAAATATTTGGAGTGGAAAGCCAGCAGGAATTATATCTGTTTCTACAGGTAATATTGGAGGATTTGGAGCTAATCATCATTTAAGACAGACAATGACATTTTTAAATGTATTTGTAATGCAACAACCTGAAGCCTATATTTCAAATATAGAAAGCAGTTATGATGAAAATGGAAAAATATCTGAAAGAACAGAAAAATATTTGAACTCAATTGCAGATAGTATGAATGATTGGTTTGAAAGATTTTTATAATACAATTTAAATTATGGGAATTAGAAATTATATAAAAAATGGAATGCATTCTATTAAGAACCATTCCATTTTTTCTACTTACAATAAAGTATATTATTTGTAGAATCTTCAATTATTTCTATTGAAATATTAAAGTCATTAGATGATTTGCCTTTATTTTTTAATAATTCATCTAATTTTTCCATTGATTTAACGCCTATTTCTTTTGCAGTATCTTCTGAAATTCCTTCTTCTACAACGGCTTCTATTCTTATTTTATTATTTTCAATAACAATATCATAATCTCTTATTTCAGCGTATGATTCTTCACTTATGAACTCTTTCTTCATATCTGAAATAACTTCATCAGCATTAAACTCTTCTTTTTCCACAGTAACATCTGTTTCTTTAGTTTCTTCAACATTATCAGTTGATTCGTTATTGATTTCCGTTTCTACAACTGGTGAATTCGTATTTGTAGTATTTGAAACTTTATTATTGTTACATGCCGTCAACGATAAAGTTAAAATTGTTGCCAATATTAATATTTTTTTCTTCATAAATTCCTCCTATTCAATATATTATCATTTTAACATAAAAATCATTATTTAATTTCTACAATATTACTAAGTTAAAAAAGTAGCCAATATATTGGCTACTTTAATTAATATCTTCATTTTCTCTATTCAATGCCTCTAAGAAATCATTATATGCATTAATATAAATTTTATAAATTTCTGAATTGTCTATGTCTTTTCTTAAACTTTCAAAATGCTTACTTAGTTCAACTGCTTTTATAGCTAAATCATGAGCCCTTCTTTCGTTTTTATTCATTTTAATGATCTCCTTTCAATATATTTATACCCTTCGTATTTATATATAATTATAAAATTTGGACAATTCTTTATTTTAAAGTATAATTTTATAGAGATTTACTTGATAAAGGTTGGTGAACAATATTAAAAAGCTTGGAATAATAGGTGGTATGGGTCCTTTGGCAACTTCTTTATTTATGAAAAGAATTGTTGAAAAGACTGTAGCTCATAAGGATCAAGACCATATAAACACAATAGTATCAAATCACGCTACCCTTCCTGATAGGACGGAGATAATAAAGAAGAATAAACCAGAAGAATTTCTTAGTAAAATAGAAGATGATATTAAATTAATGGAATATGCTAAAGTTGAAAATATAGCAATTCCTTGCAATACTTCTCATTTTTATTTCGATAGTATTCAGGACATGACAAATATAAATATTATTAATATGATAGAAGAGACTATTAAATACGTAAAAGATGAAACCGAATTTAGTAAAATAGCTGTTCTGGGAACTTATGGAACAATGGGCTGCAAGGTCTATGAAAAATATGCATTATTAAATGGATTGGATAGCTATGAACTTTCAAAGGACGAAGAAAAAATTTCCGTTGATACAATTTATAATGTTAAGGAAAATATGGACTTAGAAGCAGAAGAGTTCATTAATTTACTTAGAAGACTATCTAAAGAAAATGTAATTTCTATTTTAGCTTGTACAGAACTTAGCTGTTTAGATATACCGGAGGAGTTAAAGGGAAATTATGTAGATGCTATGGACATTTTAGTCAATAAATCAATTGAATATTCAGGTGGAAAAGTAAAAAGCTAGAGATATCTCTAGCTTTTAATAATATTCTTTTAAATCATAATCATATTTAGATATTTCTTTTTCAACATTTTTATTTTTAAACTCCAATTCATGATAAATCGGTTTAAAATCATCATAATTTAGAGAGGGATCTATTTTTACTTTGAAAAATTTATCATAACCGCCTTCTTTTCTCAATTCCTTATCATATTTAATATTAATGATATTTCCATTATTGTCACTTAAGTCTAAAGAAAAATAAGAAATGTCATAAATACTATTATTTGTAATATTAATTGAACCCTTACCATTTATAAACTCTTCAGAAAGCACTATTACTATATCTTCTGCCATTGGATGTTCTCCATTTTTTACGACAAATTTTTCTTCATCATTCTCTATTTGATTATTCTCTGTTACAACTTCTGGTGTTATTTTACTATTGTCTGTACCACTGGATTTATTATCCTTCTTGCTACAAGATACTGTTGTAATTAAAGTTAAAACCAAGATACAAGTTAAAATTTTCTTTTTCAAGTACTCACCCTCTTTTCCTATGCTTTGATTATAACATTTTATCTAGAGTATGAGAATTCGCCGTTTTTATTTTTATTTAAAACAGCATTTATTAATATTATAACTATAGTCATAGATAATTGTATAAGTATAACTTTTAAAAAAATACTATAGTTATATTTACCAGCTGATTTAATTCCTTCTAAATACCAATAAGGAGGAAATAATGATGAAAATTTCAATAGATATTCTGGTAAAAACTCCTGTGGTACAAATATTCCAGTAATAAAACATAATGATAAAGATATTATATTATTTAACGCTCCATTATTATGAGAGTCCTTAGACTTTGAGCTTATTAAATATGCTAAGGCTACCATGGACATTGAAAAGAATAATAAATTAATCGTATATAGGAAGAATTGTTTTATATTGGTTCCATTTTTCAATAATTCTATTATGGCAAAGCCTATGCATATTAAAAACATAAATAGTAGGGAGGACATATATATGGAGATAATAAATTTATTGAATCTCGTCTTAGAAACCCTTATTCTATTTTCCACACCATTTCTTAAAAATGCATTATATCCCAAATAAATTGTTGATAGAGAAAATAATATTATTACATATGCCAAATAATTATAATAAAAATCTGTATTGTCCCTTTGTGAACTATTTAGAATTTTAAAATCAATATTTTCAGATAATAAATTCACCGTTTCCTCATTACTATTTGCAATATTATATTTTTCTAATGTTCTGCTAGTATTTAAATATTCATTTATAGATAAATTTATAGCAGAAGGTACTATAGAATCCTCTTTGGCAATATATGATAGATTATTATTATCTTTAATAAATAATACGTATGCTACCATTCCACTAAATAGTTTATCCTTTGCTTCATCGTCAGTAAGTTTTTCTTTAGTAACAGTATACTTACTCTCTAGAAAATTTATTAATTTCTTGCTTTCTTCATTATTGGCATTATCAATAACTGAAATATTATAATTTATATTTAAACTTTCTTCATTACTTGCGTTATTAATGTTTAAGAGAATTAGGAATAAAGCTATATATATTATTAAGGAAAATTTATTTGCATATATTATTTTAAAGTAATTTTTAAATGTTTTCATTTTTTCTTCTCCTGCTTAAAAATAGTATTAAAACCGTAAAAATAATAATCAGTACAAAAATATTTGAAATACCAAGTAAGAACTTACTATTGTTTTCAAAATAATATATATTTTTCAAAGTTTTAGTTATAACAGTTGCTGGATTTATATAATTTATAAAAGGTGCCTTTTCATCTATTAGAAATGGAATGGTATTTACCATCATGCCGGCTAGAAAACAACTAAAAACATATAGTACAGCAGATATATTATATTTTGTAGTTAATTTGGTTTTAAATGATAATGATATAAATATTCCAAATAAAAGTCCAAGCATAGTTCCTAAAGTTGATGCTATTATTATTTTAGGTAAAAAGCTAATAATAGCAGGTTGAACTATTGCTAAATATGCTAAACCTATATATGTTACAAATAAAGAAAATGTTAAAGCTCCTAAAAATTCTGCTAGAATTATTTTAAATCTATTTGTAGGTGAGATTAAAATTCTTTTAACATATTCCATTTCCGATTTTGGATTTAGTATTTCTCCAATATCAATTCCTTGGTTAGAAGCAGAAAGACAAGCCATGGCAATAATAGTAAAGAAATATATTAAAGATTGGTTTTTATTAGATATATCAAATTTATTTACTATATTATTATCCTTGTTATAATTTTCCATTATTTCGTCTGGATTAATACTAAAATCAGTTGCTAAAACTTTTCTATACATTTTATGTATATGGTTGTACATATTAATGGTTTCAAAGACGATTGAAGAATATACTGTACGGTCCTCAACAATAACCTCTAAATTATTATTTCCTTTTATATAAGCAGTGATTTTTTCGGATTTTAACTCCTTACTATAATCTTTAGACTCGACTATTTTAAAAAGTTTTTCCCCATCTCTTACTTCAATATTTTTCAATGTTTCCTTTACTTCATTGTTTTCAACAGAAATCGGAATTGTTGAAAAATTATTTGCAGTATCCATTTTTGCAATTGTTAAATTAAAAAATGTTATTAATAGAATAGGAAGGGCAAGGCTAAAAAATAAAGTGGTTTTATTTTGTAAAAATTCTTTTAATTTAAATACGTAATTATTAAATATCATTGTCTCTTAATTCCTTTCCTGTTATCTCTAAAAACACATCGTTTAAAGTTGGAGTTGAAATATTTAAGGAATCGTATATTATATTGTTTTCATTAAAAGTATTTATTATAGAACTAATAGCAATATCGTTATCAACTATAATCTTTAAATTATTATTATCTTTAATAATTTTATTAACACCATTAATATGATTAATTTTATTCTTAATTTCGCTTTTCATATTTATGTTATTTATCTCTAAAGCATTTCCAAGACCGACAAAACTTTTTAACTCCTTAGATTTTCCTGATACGAGAATATGTCCTTTATCTATAATGGAAATCTTTGTTGAAAGAAATTCGACTTCTTCCATATAATGGGAGGTGTAAATAATAGTAGCACCATTTTTATTTAATTCTTTAATTCCTTCTAAAATCTTATTTCTACTTTGAGGATCAACGGCAACAGTAGGTTCATCGAATATAATAAGTTCTGGTTTATGTGCGATTCCACAAGCAATATTTAGTCTTCTTCTAAGTCCACCACTTAATTTTCCAGGCATAAATCTTCTAAATTCATTTAAGTCCACAAAATTTATTGCTTCTTCTACATATTTTTTTCGTTTTTCATTATTGGTAATATACAGGCCACAGAAAAAATCTATATTGTCATAAACATTTAAGTCATATATAACTGAAATATCTTGAGGAATATATCCTATCCAAGATGATGATAAGATGATAACATATGCCTTAAAAACAATAGTTGAATCCGATGAGGATGTTGATATAGTAGGAATAGGACATGGTTATGAAGATGCTATTAATCTTTTAAATAATAAAAAAATAGATATAGCATTGTTAGATATTAGAATGGGTGAAAAAACAGGTATAGATATACTGGAATATATTGTTAAAAATAATATTGAAGTAAAAGTATTATTTCTAACGACTTTTTTAGATGATGATTATATAAATTCGGCAATTTCTTTAGGGGCTTATGGATATATTCTAAAGGATGATTTTGAAAATATAGTACCTGCAATTAAAGTTGTAAATACTGGGCAAAAAGTATTTGGATCAAATGTTATTGGTCAAATATATAATGGTAAAAAATGTAGTAAAGAAGTAATGGGAAATTTAACAGATAGAGAGTTGTTAATTCTAAAAGAAGTAGCAAATGGTTTAAACAATAAGGAAATAGCAATTAAATTATTTTTAAGTGAGGGTACGGTAAGAAATTATGTAAGCTTAATATTAGAAAAGCTTAATTTACGTGATAGAACTCAGCTTGCAATATATTATTTAAACAGTAATGGCATTTAATATATATTAAGAAATATTTAGTCTTCATATTTACGAATAAAAAACAACAACTCCTTGTTATAACAAGGAGTTGTTGTTTTTTTATTTAATAAATTTTATTTATAAAACTCTTTAAAAACATTGTAAATATATTCCTGATCTTTTACTCCACCTAATTCTCTAATAGAATGCATGGATAGAATAGGATTACCAATATCTACAGAATCAATATTCAAATTTTGAGTGGTTATTGGACCAATAGTAGAACCACCTAGAATATCAGAACGGTTTACAAAATATTGTACGGGAACATTTGCCTTTTTACAAAGATTGGCAAATACGCTAGAAGAATATGCATCAGATGTATAATTCATTCTAGCTGAAACCTTTATAACAGGACCTTTGTTTATTAAAGGATAATTTGTTGGATCGTTTTTATCCATATAATTAGGATGAACACTATGGGCTTGGTCAGAGGATATTATAAAAGATTTTGATATAGCAATATCGAAGTCTTCAAAATTTCCACCAGTTGAAGTTATTATTCTTTTTAGAGTGTCCCTTAGGAAAGGAGATCCTGCACCTTGTTTTGTCATGGAACCAACTTCTTCATTATCAGAGATTAGCACCATTTTTGTAAAGTTGGACTTTTCAGAATCGATTAATGCTTCAATACTTACATGAGCCATGCCAAGGTTGTCTATTCTTCCAATAGAATAGAATTCCTTGTTATTACCAATATACTCTCCTTTTTGTCTATCATATAGGAAAAGGTCAAAGTCTAGTATATGATTAATATCAACATTTAATTCTTTAGATAGAATATTTAATAGATAATTATCCTTTTCTAATTTATCATTAATCAAACCTACTAAAGGCAATGTATCCTTCTGTTTATTATAGGAATAACCATTGTTTATATCTCGGTTCATATGAATGGCCAAATTTGGAATAATTAAAAGATTTTTGTCAATATCTATATTTTTAACATTTGGTTTAAAAGGATCTTCTGACTTTAGAACGACTCTTCCAGCTAGAGAAAGTGGTCTATCAAACCAAGTGCTAAGTATAGGACCTCCATATACCTCTGTATTCAATTTTACAAAATGGTTCTTTTCAAATAATTCAGGGGAGGGTTTAACTCTAAAAGTAGGAGAATCGCTATGAGATCCTATAATTCTAAAAAAATTATTCTTTAGACTTTTTCCGACTTGAAAAGCTATAATAGCACTATTGTTATTTGTTAAATAATATTTTCCATTTGATTTTAAATTCCATTTTTCATCTCTATTCAATTTTGTATATCCAGCATTATTCAAAGTATTTTCAAAATTATCTATTACATGAAAAACAGAAGGACTTTGCTCTATAAAATTCATTAATTTATCTGTTAATTTATACATAATCCACCTCTTTTTATTTTTTACATATTAATTATAACATCAAATATAAAAAAGAACTTACCAAGATATTTTATTTATAGTATACTTGCAAAGGAAAAAGGGAGGAATTATGGAAGAGTTAGAAATAGATGAAGAGTTTCTAGAAATGTATGAGTCGGGTATAAGCATATATGAAAGCAAAAAAAAGAATACGAAATTATTTATATTATCATTGGGTATGATGATAATTTCGATGGTTATATTTTTCATAGATTTTGAATATAACGTCATAATGAAAATAATTGGAAAAGTAGGTATTTTATTTTTTGGACTAGGATCTGTAGTCATATTTAGAAAATATTTAAAAAAGATCCAGTGCTAATATTAAATAAAGAAGGATTTGCAAATAAACATCAATCATATTCTGAAGAAATTGAATTTATTCCTTGGTCACGTGTTAAAGAGATCTCAGTAATGAGTATGACAACAGAAGAGCTTGTGTGTATTGATATAGATAATGAAGAAGAGTATATTGAGAGTTTAGGTAAAGCAATTATGTTTGGTGTTAAGGCCAATAAAAAGATGGGATACCCTGTAATTACATTATCAGCAAATTCATTGGAAGATTTTAATAATGAAAAATTATATATGATTTTTGCATTATTTTACTACATGTATAATACAAATTTAAATATTGAAGAAAATTAGAAATAAATATAACAAAGATAAATTACAAAGCATCGTACTTGAATAATTTATTATGTAATGCTATAATGAATTTGTCTTCAGGGCGAGGTTTAATTCCTCACCGGCGGTAAAGTCCGCGAGCCGAAAGGTTGAATTGGCGAAATTCCAATACCGACAGTATAGTCTGGATGAAAGAAGAAACTGACATTTTTTAAATGTTTATATTTTATATCCATAGCCCCGAAGTAGTATCGGGGCTATTTTTAACCCCTAAAATCTAGGAGGATGTATGAAAAGAAACAGTAATTTAAGAAAGATGATAATAGTGGCATTGCTAAGTGCCATTGCAGCAATTTTAATGTATGCAAGATTTCCACTGCCATTTGCACCAGGATTTATGGATGTGGATATTTCAGAAGTACCAGGTTTAATAGCAGGGTTTTTATTTGGTCCTTTATGGGCAATTGTAGAAATAGCATTAAAATTGATAATTAAATTGATTTTACAGAATACTTCAACCTTTGGAGTAGGGGAATTCTCCAATTTAATAGTTGCATCTTCATTTGTAGTGCCTGCATCATTAATCTATAGAAGAAATAAGACTTTTAAATCTGCTATGATAGGAACTTTTCTAGGAGTAATAATAATGTCCCTTATAGCCGTAATTAGTAATTATTACTTGGTATTTCCAGCTTTTGGAATGCCAATGGAAACTTTTGCACCGACTATGAGCAAGATAAACCCATTAGTATCAAATGTTCCAACATTTTTACTATTTTCTATTATTCCATTTAATTTAGTTAAAGGTTTTTTAAATCTTGTAGTAATCGCTGCTATATTTAAACCTTTAAACCCTATAATGAAAAATAGTTAAATATTTGAATAATTATATAATATGAAATATAATATAGAGTCGTAGAAATACGATTCTTTTTTTAATTTTAGAATCGAAATAAAATGTATCAAGAGGTGGAAATATGTTTAAATATATATCCAATAATGAAGAAGAAACAAAGATTTTAGCATGTAGGATTGCAGATAATATAGATAATGGAACGGTGATTTCTTTAAATGGAGAAATGGGAGCAGGAAAGACAACATTTACAAAATCATTTGCAGAATATTTGAATATTATAGATTATGTTACAAGTCCTACTTTCTCATTAGTAAACACATACAAGGGTGATAAGGAATTAAATCATTTAGACCTATATAGATTGGAAAATGAGGATGAAGTAGAATCTATCGATATAGATACATACTATTATCCAGATGGTATAACATTGGTAGAATGGGCTGAAAGGGCAGGAAATTACTTGCCAAGGGACTATATTGAGATAAAGATAGTAAAAATGGGTAATAATACGAGAGAGTTTATAATTGAAGGTAGAAACAAATTAGAAAATAGATTAATAGAAAGATTGAATATATGAAAATATTGAGTATAGATACTTCAACGATGATTTCCAGTTGTACAGTTATGGACAATGGAATAATTATTGGAGATTATAATGTAAATCAAAAACTAACCCATAGTGAAACTTTAGTACCTATGGTTAAGGATCTACTTGGGAAATTGAATATAGACCTTTCTGAGATAGATTTATATGTAGTAGGTAAGGGACCTGGATCTTTTACAGGGCTTAGAATTGGTATGACTGTAGCAAAGACATTTGCACAGATATACAATAAGGATATTATAGGTATTTCCACATTGGAAGCACTAGCATCTCAAGTAATTACGGATAGAATTGTAGTTCCTATTATAGATGCCAGAGGTGGAAGAGTTTATTATGGAATTTATAAAAATATTTTTGGAAAACTAGAAGAAGTTGAAAAAGATAATTTAATATATTTTGATGAACTATTGGAAAAACTAGTAAAAATTAAGGAAGAAATAGTTTTTGTAGGAGATATTACGGATGAATTACAAGAGGAAATTAAAAAAAATAAAAACTTTTTTATTTCACCATCCTCTTTGAACAACTGTATTGGAAGAAGTCTGTGCTATTTATCAAATGATTTAACGAAGGAAGTTGAAGAAAAAAGTTTCTTAACTCTTAAGCCTGAATATATTAGAAAATCTCAGGCAGAAAGAGATATGGAGATGAAAAAATAGATGATAGAAATAAGAAAGATGCTTGACTCGGATATTGAAGATATTTCATTATTAGAAAAGAGAATATTTAAAAATCCTTGGTCATATGAAAGCTTTAAAGGAGCACTTGAAAATAACTTTAGCCATTATTTTATAGTGAAAAAAAACGATGAGATAATTGGATACTTTGGAATGATAATTGTTCTAGATGAATGTCAAATCCATAATATAGGTATTTTATCTGAAGAACAGAATAATGGGTATGGCAATAAAATTATGGAATTTATAATAGACTATTGTAATAAAAACAATATTAATTATATTACACTGGAAGTAAGGGAATATAATTTTAAAGCAATAAAATTATATGAAAAGTATGGATTTAAAAAAATGAGTAGAATTAAAGGTTACTACACTAATCCTACAGAGGATGGATTATTAATGAGAGTAGATTTGGGAGAAGAAATTGAAAGATTTGAAAATTCTAGCTATAGAAACGTCATGTGATGAGACTTCGGTTTCTGTAATAAAAAACGGTAGAGAAATTTTATCAAATACTATATCATCACAAATTCCTACACATAGAATCTTTGGTGGAGTCGTACCTGAAATTGCAAGTAGGATGCATTTGGAAAATATTAATTTAATAATTCAGGAATCATTATCAGAAGCAAAATTAGGCTTTAATGATATAGATATAGTTGCCTGTACAAAAGGACCTGGTTTAATAGGAGCTTTACTTGTAGGCATTTCTTCCGCTAAGGCAATTTCCTATGCACTTGATATACCATTAGTTGGAGTAAACCATATGCAAGGCCATATTTGTGCAAATTATTTAGTGCATAGTGATTTAGAACCACCTTTTATTGGGTTGATTGTTTCAGGAGGCCATACTTACCTAGTTCATGTAAAAAGCTATGGCGATTTTGAAATAATAGGTAGAACAAGAGATGATGCAGCTGGAGAATCCTTTGATAAAATTGCAAGAGCCTTAGGATTGCCATATCCTGGAGGTCCAGAGATAGACAAACAAGCAAGGCTTGGAAATGCAAAAGCCATAGAGTTTCCGAGAGTAATTATAGATAAAAAGACTTACGATTTTAGCTTTAGTGGTTTAAAGACATCTGTTTTAAACTATATAAATAATCAAAGACAAAAGAATTTGGAAATAAATGTTCCAGATATTTGTGCAAGTTTTCAACAAGCAGTATTAGATGTGTTAATAGAAAAGTCATTAAGATTATTAAAAGAAAAGAATATGAATAAATTTGTAATCTCTGGAGGAGTAGCAGCTAATTCAAAGCTAATAGAGATGGCAGAAAAAATGGGAATGGAAAATAATATTAAAGTTTATTACCCAACAAAGATACTTAGCACAGATAATGCTGCTATGATAGGTTGCGCGGCCTATTATGACTATATTAATGGAAAAAGGGATGAACTGGATTTAAAGGTATATCCAAACTTAGAATTAGGAGAATAAATTGAAGAAGCTATTTATAGAAATTATTGCTATAAGTAGTTTCTTTTTTATAAATATTTAAATAATAATATTTTTACAAAAAATATAATAAAGTAACAGATGTGCTAGTAAGGTATTGATAAAAGTTCTCGATGCGTGATAGAATACTTTTAGTGATACTAGTTATTAATCTATTAACTTTAAAATATGAGTTAGTAGATTTTATTTAATTTTGAAATTAGAAAAGAAGGGATAATATGATTTTAACAATTGCACCTAGAGGGGTTTCTCTAAAAGTAATAAAGATTAGAGGAAAGGATGCACAGCAGAAGCAATTGGCAAATTTGGGTTTTGTTGTTGATGCTGAAGTTATTATTGTCAATGAATTACATGGTAATTTAATCGTAAATGTAAAAGGTTGTAGAGTTGCTTTAGGTAAGGAATTGGCAAATAGGATTCAAGTAGAAGTAATTTAAGGAGATGTTTTAATAGTGGAAACGTTAAATAATGCAGAGGTTGGCAAAAGTTATAAAGTTGTAAAAATCAATGGGAAAGGCGCCATAAGAAGAAGAATTATGGATATGGGAATTACAAAAGGTGCTGAGCTTTACATTAAAAAAGTAGCTCCTCTAGGAGATCCTGTTCAAATAACATTAAGAGGATACGAATTAAGCCTAAGAAAACTAGATGCAGAAATTATAGAAATCGAGGAGATATAATGAGTCAACTTACAATTGCACTGGCGGGTAACCCCAATAGTGGTAAAACAACTTTATTTAACTTGCTTACTGGCAGTGACCAGTATGTAGGAAACTGGCCGGGAGTAACAGTAGAACATAAAGAGGGTTTATATAAAAAGGATAAAGATGTAAAAATAGTGGATTTACCAGGGATTTACTCCCTGTCACCATATACTTTGGAAGAAGTTGTTTCAAGGGATTACTTAATAGACGATAATCCAGATGTTATTATAAATATTATTGATGCTACGAATTTAGAGAGAAATCTATATTTGACAACACAGTTAATGGAACTTGGTATTCCAGTTGTAGTTGCTTTAAACATGATGGATTTAGTCGATAAATCAGGAGAGAAAATTTTAACTAAGGAATTAGAAGATCATTTAGGTTGTAAGGTAATAAAAATATCTGCACTGAAAAAAACTGGTGTAGAGGGTTTAATAGATGCTTCAAGAAAAGCTAAAGAGAAGAAATATGAAGCATTAAACATATTTGATAAAAAAATTGAAAGCTATATTGAAAGAATAGAAAAAGACTTTCCAAAAGTTGATTATAACAAGAGCATTAGATGGGTATCAATTAAACTTCTAGAAGATGATGAAAAGATTATAGAAAAAATTGGATTAGATGATAATGAAAAAAATAAATTATCGTCAATTTTAAAGGAGTTTGAAGAAGAATTTGATGACGATGGAGAAGGAATAATCACAGACGGAAGATATAATTTCGTTAGTGATATAACTAAACATATTGTAAAAAACAAAAGATCTGGACTTTCAACATCGGATAAAATAGATAGAATAGTTACAAATAGATTTTTAGCTATTCCCATTTTTGCATTATTTATGTTTGCAATTTATTATATTTCCATATCAATAGGAAATAATATTATCGGTGAATGGGTAAATGGTACGTTAATAGAAGAAATCATCCAAGGTGGTGCAGCAAGCCTTTTAGAGGGTTGGGGAGTAGATTCTTGGTTAGTTAGTTTAATTGTAGATGGTATTATTGCAGGTGTAGGCGCAGTACTTGGATTTTTACCTGTAATAGCTATTCTATACTTCTTTATAGCTATATTAGAAGATATAGGTTATATGTCAAGGATTGCGTTTATACTTGATAGAGTTTTTAGAAAATTTGGTTTATCAGGAAAATCATTTATTCCAATTTTAATAGGAATAGGTTGTTCTGTTCCAGGTATTATGGCAACAAGAACTATTGAGTCTGATAAGGATAGAAGAATGACAATAGTTGTAGCAAGCTTTATGCCTTGTGGAGCTAAAGTTCCAATAATAGCTTTGTTTGGAACGATTATAATGGGTGGAAATTGGATGGTTGCTCCAATATTTTATTTTTCAGGTATATTGGCGGTTATATTAAGTGGAATTATATTGAAGAAAACTAAGAGGTTTTCTGGAGAGGCTACACCATTTGTTATGGAATTACCATCATACCATTTGCCAAAATTAACTAATGTATTAAAGGTAACTTGGCAAAGGGTTAAAGCGTTCATATTAAAAGCAGGTACTATAATACTACTATCATCAATAGTGATATGGATTTTAACAAATATAAGTACATCTGGAGAATTTGTAGAATTTTCCGATAAGAGTAAATCCATATTAGAAGTAATTGGTAGATTTTTTGCTCCAATATTTGCACCATTGGGATTTGGAAACTGGCAAGCTACTGTTTCTTCTGTAATGGGTTTAGTTGCAAAGGAAAATGTAGTTGCAACTTATGGTATAGTTGCAGGACTTGGAGCTGAGTTAACGGAAGAGAGCCCTACAATTATAGAATATGTATCTACAACATTTACAACGGTTTCAGCAATGAGTTTTATAATGTTTAACCAATTATGCATTCCTTGTTTTGCTGCAGTAGGTGCCATAAGAAATGAGATGAAAAGCGGAAAATGGACTGCTTTTGCATTAATTTATCAAATGATATTTTCTTATACAATATCACTTATGATATTCCAATTTGGTTCAATGTTATTCTTAGGAACTGGATTTACAATTTGGACAGCAGTTGCAGTAGTAGTTTTAGCAACTTATATTTATTTATTGTTTAGAAAGGACCCAAACAAGGTAAATATAAGTAAGGCAATATAGAAAGAAGGTAATATTATGCCAACAGCAATAGTTTTATTAGCAGTATTGGGATTGGTAATTTTTTCTGTAAAACGAATAAAGAAAAAGGGTTCCTGTAATTGTGGTTGTGATTCTTGTCATGTAAGTGGCTGTGGTGCGAAAAAACAATAGATTACATTGTATCCGTAATTGTTTAACAGAAAGATAGAATAAATAAAAACACCTTGATTGATTTTTATAAAATCAATCAAGGTGTTTTTTGTTATATCATAAATTCTGAACTGTTAGATCTAAACTGTTTAGGCGTTTGATCATACTTTGCTTTAAATTGATGACAAAAATAAGAGGTACTATCAAAACCGGTTAAATGTGAAATTTCATTAATGGACAAATTGGATTCTAAAAGTAGAGAAACTGCCTTTTCCATTCTAAAATCCAAAAGTATATTTGGCAATGTAACTTTAACATGTTTTGAAATTAAATTGGATAGATATGATTTGCTAATATGAAACTTGCTAGCCAATAATTCCAAAGTTATTTTCTCATGTGAATTATTATAAATATATATTAAAACGGTTTTGATTAATGGGTTAGTACAGTTATAAATAATCTTATTTTGAGATGCAGTATAGAAAAAAAGCATTTCATCAAAAACTTTCTTTAATGATTCAATATCTTCAGAATTTGTCATTTTTAATAAAAATGAATTTCTTTCATTTAATATATCATTGACATATTTGCTATCTTTTATATTTTTTATAGTATTCCAATAAAAAATACCATTAAATTGTATTAAGTATGATTTGAAAAAAGCAAAACTTGAACTAGTCTTTGTAATTGTAGAAAAAATTTGATCGGCTAATTTTATAGTTTTGTTATTATCTTTCATTAAAACTGCTCGTATTAATTGATTTTCTAAAATATCCAAATTTATCTCCTAAATGTTAATTTTATTATATATATTACATTATATTAACATAAAATATAATAATCATCTACTAATATTTGCAATGGTCATAGTAACTGTTATATAATTGGTTTAGGATTTGGGAGAGAAAGGGAGAAAATAATGAACAAAAAACTAAATAAATATTTTTCGATTACATTAATCTTTGTGTTCTTACTTACAATTGTAATGGGAGCATTTAGGTTGGATACTGTATCCAAGGCTAGTTCTAGCAATGGAATAGGTATTAGTGGTAACGAAACAGTCAAGAATAATCCGATTTATATTACATCATCAGGAAGTATCAGTTCTAATTCCAAGATGGTGTATTCAAATGAGAATGGTGAAAAAGTATTATTTACTCCAGAATATAATGATGATACAGGGCTTTATTATTTTGAAATAGTAATAGGAAAAGCTGGTAACTGGTCTTTAAATGAAAATAATCTTGTGGGAGAAAGTGAAAAATCAGAGTTTGATATTGTTGTTTATGATGATTTAAACACAATGACAGGTTCTTCTACTGGATTTATTGATACTACTGTAGTAAAAGAAAATTCTAATATTTCTGGAGATAAATTAGAGGGACTTTTATCACAAATAAAGGGTTTGGACAGAAATGGTAATTATTCTGAAGTAAATGCGACAATAAGCAATGGTAATACTTCAGCTACTTTTTATGTAAATTTTGATGGTGACTCTTCATCTATTAACATACCAGAAAATATAGTTTTGAACACTGGTGACTATACTTTAAATTTATCTGTTGATGGCTACACGATTAAGGAAAACATAAATCTAACATCATCATATACAAATGTTGAAGATATTGATTATAACAATGGACCACAGTTAAGATCTATAGATTCAGAATCCACACTTTCAAGTAATTTTTCAGTTAAAAGACTTTCAGGAAAGAATAGATATGCAACAGCAGTTGAGATTTCAAAATCTAAATTTACAAAAGCCGATAATGTTATTATTGTAAATGGAGATTCTATAAATGAGGTTTTGGCAGCTTCAAGCTTGGCAAAACAGTTGAATTCTCCAATTCTACTTACTGAACAAAATGCATTAAATAGCTATACAAGTGGGGAAATAAATAGATTAGGTGCTAAAAATATATATATTATTGGTAGTACCGGTAAAATTACAAATGCTGTAGAAAATGGATTAAAGTCAAGTGGAAAAATTGTAACAAGGATTTTTGGCTCGGACGTTTATAGTACAGCTGTTTCAGTTGCAAAACATACGAAAGCCAAGACTGATGAAAAAACTTTGATACTATCATCATCAACTAGTTATCCTGATTCATTATCAGCAGCAGCTTTATCAGCAGCAAAGGCTTATCCAATACTATACACAGATAAGTCATCTATCCCGGCAACAACTATGAACTATATTAAATCAGGAAATTTTACTAACGTAATAGTTGTTGGTGGTAATGTAACTGTTTCAGATTCTGTTTTAAATACTTTGAAAACAGCAGGAAAAACTGTAACGAGAGTTTCGGGTAAGGATAGATATGCAACTAGTTTAAATATTGCTAGTAGATACTTCTCTTCATCTTCGATAATCAATGTGGCAACGGGAGTTACTTTTATAGATTCAGTAGCTGGTGCACCAGTAGCAGGTCTTAATAATTCACCAGTTGTATTAGTTCAAGGTAATTCTGTAAGTTCAGGACTGAAAGGTTATATTTCTTCTTCTAAAGCTAAAAGTATAAATATTTTTGGTGGAGCAGCAAGTGTTAGTTCAAACTTTGAAACAAGCTTAAATAATACATTAAATGAAATATACAACAGTTCCAATATACAAGGTGGTAATAATGGCGGTAAGGTGAAAATTTTACTGGATCCAGGCCATGCAAAAGGTCATAATAGAGGATATGTTGGTCCTAAATGGAAACATGAAGGCGATGGAAATTATCATTTTTCTGTACTTCTAAAAAAAGAGTTAGAAAGATACGGAATAATAGTTGGGACTACAAGAACGAGTAATACGACATATGATATACCTTTAAGTACAAGAGGACAATCAGCTAAAGGATACGATTTATTTATATCACTTCATACAAATGCAGTAGGTGGATCTGCAAGTGGATCAGCTAGTGGTGTTGAGATATATGAAGATGTTAATGCAAGGGCAACAACATTGAATAAAAGTTTAGCTAGTACAATTTCATCAACATTAGGTATAAACAATAGAGGATTGAAATATAGATACTACGGTGAAAACACAAGTGGAGTAAATCCAAAATCAAATTATTATGGAGTATTGAGAAATAATGCAGCACCAGCAGGCATGTTAATAGAACATTGTTTCCATGATAATGCTTCAGATGTTGCAAAGTATGAAGCAAATGCTGATGCTTTAGCTAAGAATATGGCAAGGGTAATTGCTAATTACTATGGTATTAAATAATAAAAATTAAAAGACTACTTTGGTAGTCTTTTTTAATGCAAAATATGGAAAGATATGCTATACTAATTGAATGTGAGTAGTTTTATTATAATATTGGAGGTATACGATGAGCGCAGTTTTAGTAAATAAAGAAAAGAACAGAGCGGTATTCACAGTGGAAGTTCCGCAAAATAAATTTGAAGAGGCTATACAACAAGCGTATTTAAAAAATAGAAAAAGATTTTCAATTCCAGGTTTTAGAAAGGGAAAAGTACCTAGAAAAATCGTTGAATTAAATTATGGAGTAGGAGTATTCTATGAAGATGCAATTAATATAATCCTTCCAAATGCTTATGAAGAAGCTTTAGAGGAATTAGATTTGGATCCAGTAAATAATCCAGAAATAGATATTGATGAATTAGATAGAGAGAAT
The DNA here is from genome assembly GCA_964345925.1 of uncultured Gallicola sp. Taxonomy (GTDB): domain Bacteria; phylum Bacillota; class Clostridia; order Tissierellales; family Peptoniphilaceae; genus Miniphocaeibacter. The sequence goes on from CAYFSP010000002.1 coordinate 49,804, forward strand.
CCAATTAAAATCAAGTTTGAAGTTGATGTTAAACCAGAGCCTAAATTAGGTGACTACTCTAAATTAGAAGCTGAAATAGAAAAATTTGAAGTAACTGAAGAGGATATAGATAGAAAAATAAATAGCGAGCTAGAAGCAAATTCTAGACTTGTATCCGTTGAGGATAGAGAAGTAAAGGATAAAGATATTGTTAATATAAACTTCTTAGGAAAATTAGAAGGTGAAGCATTCCCAGGTGGACAAGCTGATAATTATGATTTAACTATAGGTTCAAACTCCTTTATTCCAGGTTTTGAAGATCAGATAATCGGTAAAAAAATTGGTGAAGAATTTGATGTTAATGTTACTTTTCCTGAAGACTACAATGAAGAAAGTCTAAAGGGAAAAGACGTAGTATTTGAAGTTAAGTTAAACTCAATTCAAGAAAAAATTCTTCCAGAATTAGATGATGAATTCGTTAAGGATATTTCAGAATTTGATACTTTAGTTGAATATAGAAATAATATTAAAGAAGATTTAGCTAAACAAAACGAAGATAGAAAAAACATAGAAAAAGAAAATAAAGCTATTGAAGCGTTAATTGATGTAATGGAAGTAGAAATTCCAGAATCTATGATAGAAAATGAAGTTAATAGAGAATATGATGACTTTGTTTATAGAATTCAAGGAATGGGATTAAATGCTGATCAATATTTTTCAATGACAAACTCAACAGAAGAGTCTACTAAAGAGGAATTAAAACCAAATGCTGAAAGAAAAGTTAAAACAGAATTGGCTTTAGAAGCTTATATAGCTAAGGAAAATATTGAGGCTTCAGAGGAAGAAATAGATAAAGAATTAGAGGAATTAGCTGAACAATACGATCCTAAAAACAGGGAAAAATTCATTAAAAATATGAAAAAATCAGGTAATTTAGATATGATTACCGAAAATGTTAAAAAGAAAAAAGCAGTAGAAAGTCTTGTTGGTATAGTAAACTTTAAAGAAAAATCTGAATAATAGATATTTAAAGGAGGCATATTATGGCATTAGTACCAATGGTAGTTGAACAGACAAATAGAGGAGAAAGATCCTACGATATATTTTCTAGATTGTTAAAGGACAGAATAATATTTATAACTGGTGAAATAAATAATACTATGGCTGACTTAGTTGTAGCACAATTATTGTTTTTAGAATCAGAGGATCCAAAAAAGGATATACAAATGTATATTAACTCTCCAGGTGGATCAGTTAGTGCTGGATTTGCTATATATGACACTATGCAATATGTAAAATGTGATGTTAGTACAATATGTATAGGAATGGCTGCAAGTATGGGAGCTTTCCTATTAGCAGCAGGTACAAAAGGAAAGAGATTTTCATTGCCAAATGCTGATGTAATGATACATCAACCATTAGGTGGAGCTCAAGGACAAGCTGAAGATATTAGAATCCAAGCTGAAAAAATATTGAGTACAAGAGCTAAATTAAATGATATACTTTCAGAAAAAACTGGACAACCATTAGAAACAATAGAAAAAGATACTGATAGAGATAATTATATGAGTGCTCAAGAAGCTAAAAAATATGGCTTAATAGATGAGGTTATTGAAAAATCCAAATAGGGGAATTTATGGCAGAAATAGAAGAAAAAAAAGTTAGTTGTTCCTTTTGTGGTAAAACTTCAGATGAGGTTCGTAGATTAATAGCAGGACCAAATGTTTATATTTGTGATGAATGCATTAAACTATGTAATGATATAATTGATGACGAAACAGTTGAAAACAAAGCTTCTCAATTTGATGAGAAGCTTTATAAACCTATAGAGATGAAAAAAATATTAGATGAATATGTAATACAACAGGAAATGGGTAAGAAGGCTTTATCCGTAGCTGTTTATAATCATTATAAGAGAATTAACAGTAATTATAATAATAAAGATGTTGAATTACAAAAGTCCAATATACTCTTAATCGGACCAACTGGTTCAGGAAAGACTCTGCTAGCTCAAACATTGGCTAAAACTTTAGATGTACCATTTGCTATTGCAGATGCAACATCTCTTACTGAAGCTGGATATGTTGGAGAAGATGTTGAAAATGTTGTTTTGAAATTAGTTCAAGCAGCGGATTATGACATTGAAAAAGCAGAAAGAGGCATTATTTATATAGATGAAATAGATAAGATTACAAGAAAATCTGCTAACCCATCAATTACAAGAGATGTAAGTGGTGAAGGGGTACAACAAGCATTATTAAAAATCATTGAGGGTATGGTAGCAAATGTTCCACCACAAGGTGGAAGAAAACATCCTCACCAAGAATATATACAAGTTGATACAACAAATATACTATTTATCTTTGGTGGTGCTTTTGAAGGCATCGAGAAGATAATAGAACAGAGAAAAGATACGAAATCAATAGGTTTTGGAGCCGACATTAGAGATAGAAAAGAATCTAAGATTGGAGAATTGATTAAGGATATTAGACAGGAAGATTTATTAAAATTCGGTTTAATTCCAGAGTTAATAGGTAGAATTCCAGTCGTTGTTACTTTAGAGGAATTAGATGTTGATTCTTTAATGAAAATATTAACAGAACCAAAAAATGCAATAGTTAAACAATATGTTGAGCTTTTTAAAATGGATGATGTTAAATTGACATTTGAAAAAGAAGCATTAAAATCTATAGCTAAAAAGGCTTTTGATAGAAAAACTGGTGCTAGAGGGTTAAGGTCTATTATTGAAGAAACCTTAATGGATATAATGTTTGAAATACCTTCTAGAGAAGATGTAAAAGAGGTTATAATAGACTCTAATACAATAATCAAAGGTACAGAACCAAAGTTAATTTTGAAATAAAAAAGCTCACAATTGTGAGCTATTTTTTTTAGAGAGGTTTTTATGGATAAAAATATTTACAAAGTAAAAAATTCAAATTTACCAGTCATACCTATGAGAGGTATTTTAGTATTTCCAAATTCGGTTATACATTTTGATATAGGTAGGGAAATTTCATTAAATGCTTTGAATGAAGCTATGATAAATGATTCATTGGTATTTTTATGTGCTCAAAGGGATATTACAATAGAAGAACCAGTAGTTGAGGACTTCTATGATACAGGTGTAGTTGCTGAAATTAAACAGACTTTAAAATTGCCTAATGGTAATATGCGAGTACTAGTAGAGGGAATTAATAGAGCTAAAGCTATAAACTTTACAATTAATGAAAAATATATCAATGCGGATATTGAAGAATATATACAAGATGAAGAACAGCAAGAAATTGTTGATGATAATATAAATGCAATAGTAAGACTTGTAATAAATGATGCTAAGGAATATATTAGCTTAAACCCTAATATGTCTCCAGATTTATTACTTCCTATTTTAGAGCATGATGATCCTAGTCGTTTAGCCGATATAGTGGCTTCATATATGAATTTAGAAGGTAAAGACTATTATGAAATTATTAAAGAGTTGGATATTTATAAAAGACTAGAATTACTACATGGTATTTTACTAAGAGAAATTGAATACTTAAAAATAGAAGAGAAAATCAATATAAAGGTTTCTAAGAGAATAAATAAGAACCAAAGGGACTACTATTTAAGGGAACAATTATCTGCTATTAGAGAGGAATTAGGTGAAGAAACAGATGAGGATATATCTTCTGACTATACAGATAAAATCTTAAAGTTAAAACTTAGTAAAAAATCTGAAAAACATGTTTTAAAAGAGATTAAAAAACTTAACCAATTAGCTCCAAATAGTCCAGATGTCAACGTTATAAGATCATACTTAGATGAGATATTAAGCCTTCCATGGAATAAATCCACTAAGGAAAAATATGATATTAAGGGTGCAAGGGAAATACTCGAAGAAGATCATTATGGATTAGAAGATGTTAAGGAAAGAGTATTAGAGTTTATAGCAGTAAGAAAGATGACAAAGGGATTAAAAGGACCAATACTCTGTTTAGTAGGGCCTCCTGGAGTAGGTAAAACATCTATTGTAAAATCCATAGCTCGTGCTACAAATAGAAAATTTGTAAGTATGAGACTTGGTGGAGTTAGAGATGAAGCTGAAATACGAGGACATAGAAAAACATATATTGGAGCAATGCCAGGTAGAATTATAAAATCAATGGAAGAAGCTGAAAGTACAAACCCTGTATTTTTACTAGATGAAATAGATAAATTAGCATCTGACTTTAGAGGTGATCCAGCTTCAGCATTATTAGAGGTATTAGATCCTGCGCAAAATGACGCTTTTGTAGATAATTATATTGAAATACCATATGATTTATCAAAGGTTATGTTTGTTACAACGGCAAATTCCCTTAATACAATTCCAGGAGCGCTGTTAGATAGAATGGAAATTATTTCCATAGCTGGCTATACAGAATTTGAAAAATTAAATATTGCGGAAAAGTATTTAGTTCCTAAGCAAATTAAAGAACACGGATTAAATGAAACACAACTAAAAATTTCTAAAGATGCTATTAAAAAGATGATTACAAATTATACTAGAGAAGCAGGTGTTAGAAATTTAGAGAGACTTATTTCTAAAGCCGTTAGAAAATCAGTAATGGACATAGTGGAAAATAATAAGAAGTCCATAAATATAACTTTGAGAAATTTAGAGAAATATATTGGAAATATTAAGATTATAGATGACGATATACCTAAAGAGGATATGATCGGTGTAGTAAATGGTTTAGCTTGGACACAAGTTGGAGGAGAAATCCTTACAATAGAAACGAATATTATGGATGGTACAGGCAAGGTTCAATTAACTGGAATGCTTGGTGACGTAATGAAAGAGTCTGCTATGGCAGCTGTTTCGTACATTAGGACAAATCAAAAAAGACTTGATATAAAAGGTGAATTCTATAAAAATAAGGATATTCATATTCATTTTCCAGAAGGAGCTACACCTAAAGATGGTCCGTCAGCAGGTGTTTCTATTACAACATCATTAGTTTCAGCTTTAACAGGTAAAAAGGTTAGACATGATTTAGCAATGACTGGTGAAATAACTTTAAGAGGAAGGGTGCTTCCTATAGGTGGAGTTAAAGAAAAAGTACTAGCGGCTAATAGATACGGAATAAAAAATATTATACTTCCAAAAGCTAATGAGAAGGATATAGAAAAAATACCACAAAAGATTAGAAAGACTTTAAAATATAATTTTGTTAGCACAATAGATGAAGTTTTAGAAATTGCAATTAAGGAATCATAATGGTTCCTTAATTTTTTTACTAAATATGTATGCTTGAATGTAATACAAAAAAACAATATAATATAAGTAGGAGGATAATGATATGATAATTAAATTAAATATAAATTCAGAAACACCTGTTTATTTACAATTGAGAAATGAAATAATAAAAAGAATTGCTTTAGGAGAAGTCAATCCTGGAGAAAAACTTCCTACTGTAAGAGATATGGCAAAACAAGTTGGTCTAAATCCAATGACTGTTAACAAAACATATCAAATATTAAAAGAAGAGGGGATAGTAAAAACAGAAGGTAGAAATGGAGTAACAGTAAGAGAGGATATTGTAGCAAATGAACTCTTTTTATCAAAAATAAACAATGAAGTGGAACTAATGGTAACAGAGTCACTAGTTAGAGGTTTTAATATAGAAAAAATAATAGAATTAATAGAAAATACTAAAAAAGAGTATGGGGAAGCTAAATAATGGAAATGATACTTATTGGTTTATTCATGAGTATTTTAATTATTCCTGCATATATTTATATGTACTTTGCATATAAAAAAACTGTTGAATATAAAAATGGTGAAATAATGCTTGTGAAAATTCCATATGAATATAAAGATAATGAAGATATTACAAAGATTGCAGAAGTTGGTAAAAAAGCAACTAAGAAATTTCTTATATCTAGTATTGTTTTTATTGTAGGAATAAATTCTATATGGTTTTTTTTAGAAAAGTATGAGGACTATTTTGGAATATTTATGATTTTTTATATGATTGCATTATTAGGGCCTTATGGTTATCTATGCGTAAAGTTACAAATAGAGAGAAGTAAAATACTAAAAATAAAGTATGATAATAACTGGTTAGAGTATAATGAAGTATATATTGACACTAAACTACTGAACAGTGGTTTAAAGGATAAATATAAAAAATTATCTAGATACAATATGATTATTCTACTCGTTTTTTTAATATTATCATTTATTATTTTAGAAAAAACTGACTTTTATATGAGTCTAATAATGATACTATCCATATTTATAGAAAATATAACATTTGTTTTTATTGCCAATATAGATGAATACAATTATATTTCTGAAGATTTTAAAGAAAATTATGACTATAATAAGAAAAAAATAGATGAAGTCTATAAAGTACTTAGAAATTTCATTATAGTAAACTATTTAAATTTAACGCTATATATTTTTATTACTGTATTTGGACTGTATTTAAATATAGGTATGTATATTTTTTTAGTCGTACTAGTCTTAGATATAATATATGCCCTTGTATTTTTATTAAGGATTTATGGTAAATATAAAGTAAAAAACGATTATAGTACTTTAAGCAATTCTGGAGATTTTTATGACTACTTTGGATATAGCAATCCTTATGATAATAGAATAATGGTTTCAGATAAAATTACTGTAGGTGCCATATTTAATAGAGGTACTGCAAAAGGTAAAATAGTTATAGCCCTTACTTATATTATTACAATTTTACTAATAGGAGGAACAGTATTTTTTTCAAGCTTTACAAGTAGTGGGTATGAATATAGCCTTACAAATAATTTTCTTAGAATAGAGAGCTACGGTTATAGTGCAGATATAAGATTAACTGATATAGAGGAATTAGAAATTTCAGATAAAATAGACTTTTCTAATGCAGTTAGAATAAATGGAGTAGGTGCTAGTAAGTACAGCTATGGTTATTTTAGACTAAAGAAATATGGAAGGGTAAAACTATATTCTAACAATGGTAATAACCTATTTATAATAATAAAGGACAAGGAAAACTATTATATATTCAATGAAATAGATAAAGAAAAAACGAAAGAACTATATGGGGAATTAAGTGAAAAAATTGCAATTACTTAGTAATTGCAATTTTGATTTTTATAAAAACTGCTGAAAGATTGCATTTATTATAATAAATTGATAAACTTAGTAAGGGTAAATAGAATATATTATAACGTAGAGGTGGAGAATGAACGTAAATAATTTAGCAGTGAATACAATTAAGGTATTATCTGTTGAAGCAATACAAAAAGCTAAGTCAGGACATCCTGGTTTACCAATGGGAGCAGCGCCAATGGCATATGCCCTTTGGAATAATGTAATGAACCATAATCCTAAAAATCCTAATTGGGTGAATAGGGATAGATTTATACTTTCTGCAGGCCATGGATCGATGATGTTATATTCATTATTAAATATTTTTGGCTATGGACTAAGTATTGATGATATTAAAAACTTTAGACAATTGGATAGTCTTACACCAGGTCATCCTGAGTATGGACATACAGTTGGAGTTGAGGCTACAACTGGACCTTTAGGACAAGGTTTAGCTATGGGAGTTGGTATGGCTCTAGCTGAAAGTCATTTAGCAGAAAAATACAACAAGCCAGGTTATAATATAGTAGATCATTATACATATATTATAGCTGGAGATGGATGTATGATGGAAGGAATTACAAACGAAGCATCTTCCTTTGCTGGTACAAATAAATTATCTAAATTAATAGTTTTATATGATTCAAACAATATTTCAATTGAAGGTAGTACTGATTTAGCCTTTACTGAAAATGTTATTGATAGGTACAAAGCCTTAGGATGGGATACTTTCCTAGTTGAAGATGGTACTTCAATTGATGCAATAACTGAAGCGATAGAAAAAGCTAAGAAGACTGATAAACCGGCTTTAATCGAAATAAAGACTAAAATTGGTGCTGGAAGCGTAAAAGAAGGGTTGGCTTCAGCTCATGGTGAGCCTTTAGGCGAAGAGAATATAGTGGATTTCAAAAAGAATATCGGATGGGAATATGAAGAATCTTTCTTCGTACCAGAAGAAGTTAAGGAATCTATAAATAAATCAAATATAAATCGTGGTCTTAAAGAGGAAAATTGGAATAGATTATTTGAAAACTACAAGAAGGAATTTCCAAATGATGCAAAGGAATTTGAAGATTCGTTAAATGTAGAATTGCCAGAAGATCTTTTCAATGATGATTTCTACAAATTTGAAAAAGATGATGCATCAAGAGGGTATTCAGGAACTATATTAAATAGAGTTGCTGAAAAAGTTCCATTCCTATTTGGTGGTTCTGCAGATTTAGCACCATCAAATAAATCTGAAATGAAAAATAGTGGTTTTTATAGTCCTGAAAACAAAGAGGGATCCAATATACATTTTGGCGTTAGAGAATTAGCTATGAGTGCTATTTCAAACGGTATAGCTTTACATGGTGGAGCAATACCTTACTGTTCAACATTCCTTGTATTTAGTGATTACGTAAAACCTACAATAAGACTATCAGCATTAATGAATCAACAGGTACTATATATATTTACACATGATGGTATAGGAGTTGGAGAAGACGGACCTACACATCAACCTATAGAACAAATGGTTATGTTAAGATCCACTCCAAATATTGCTACATTTAGACCAGCTGATGGTAAAGAGACAGCAGCTGCATATGAGTATGCATTAACAAATAAAACTGGTCCTACAGTATTTGCTTTAAGTAGACAGACTTTACCAAATTTAGAAGAGACTAGTAGAGATGCTTTAAAAGGTGGATACGTTTTAAAAGATTTAGGCGATAGAATAGATATTATATTAATGGGTTCAGGTTCTGAAGTTAAATTGATATTGGATGCAGCTGAAAGAATTAATAAATTAGGATATGGAGTTAGAGTTGTCTCTATGCCTAGTCCAGATGTGTTCGAATTACAATCACAATCATATAAGAACTCAGTACTTCCTAAGGAAATAGTTAAAAGGGTTTCTGTAGAAGCATTGACTACTTATGGTTGGGATAAATATGTTGGATTTGATGGTGTTACGATAGGTATGGAAGGCTTTGGAGCTTCTGCACCGGCAAATTTACTTTTTGATAAATTTGGATTTACAGTTGAAAATGTTGTTGAAAAGGCATTAAGCATATTAAAATAAAAATTAAGAGCTATGAAAGTCATATACTTTCTAGCTCTTTTTTTAAAATCAATATACAAGGACTCATCAAAATAATTTACTATGATATTATAGCATATTAAATTGTTAAATAAGTTGACATTACTTCATTACTAGTATATTATATGATGAAGGAGAATATTATGAAAAATATAAACTTAAAGATAAGAATTAAAAAAGTAAATAATTTTGTACATCATAGCCATTCATAATTGAATAGGGCTATATTTTAGAATGTTTTTTATTGGATATTATAGCCACTATTTAGTGGCTATTTTTTTATTCTATATAATATAAGAGTTTAAGATATTATACTACTAATAAAAAGATTGTAGAAAATAAATTTAAAAGAAAGTAAAGAAATCAAGAATTACTTTTAAAAATTATTTTAACAAATAAAAAACTTAAAAATGTAAAAATATATTGTACGTAGTACAATATATATAATTGTATTTTAACTAATAATAAGAGGTGAATAATGGAAAAATATTTTGTTAAGGGTTCAGAATATATTTTCGAAGAGAATATAGATAAAATAAATAATATTGGAAATAGTATTTTACAATGTGCAAAGGAAAAGGGATTTGTACAAGTAAGTACACCATATTTTGAAAATTATGAACTGTATAAGAATTATGATAAATTGGACAAGTTAAATATGACTAAAATAATTGATAAAGATGGTAAAATAATAGTACTAAGACCTGATATTACAATTCCTATTGCAAAGGTTGTCTCAACTAAGTATAAAAATCCAAATGAAAAGGTTAAATTATGCTATTTAAGTACTATTTTTAGAGAGTATAAAAGTCCTAAGAATTATGGAAAGGATTTTTTACAAGGAGGAGTTGAACTTTTTGGAGAGGATAGTTCAGAAATAGACTATGAAATAATAGACTTAGCTGCGAATATGCTAAAGAAAATAGGGTTTTCAAACATCCAAGTCGACATTGGTAATGTTGCTTTCCAAGATGGTTTTTTCAATTCATTGAATATAGATGAAAATACTAAAAATGATATAAAAAATTTAGTGGAGACTAAAAATATTGGAGACATAGAAGAGTATTTATCTACACAAGAACTAGATGAAAAGGATAAGGAATTTATTTATATTCTACCTAAACTATTTGGAGATGTTGAAAGTACCATAGCAATAGCTAGAGAATATTGTAAAAATGATGAAATGGTAAATGCTTTAAAAAGAATAGAAGATATATATACTATATTCTCTAAGGAAAATAATATAGAATTTAAACTTGACTTGTCATTTACAAATAGCTTAAATTACTATACTGATTTAATATTTAAAGTATACGCAGGATCATTACATATTCCAGTGGCTAGTGGTGGTAGGTGTAATAATTTAGCAGGAGATTTTGGAGAAAGTAGACCTTGTTGTGGATTCGGTATAAATGTAAATTTAGTCAATGAATATTTAAATGATGATGAATATGATGATATTATTCATATAGCATTGGCTAAGGGAAGGGTTCATAAGCAAGCTATTAAAAGATTTGAGGAATGTGGCTTAGTATTTCCAGAATATAGCGATAAGAGTAGAAAGCTTTTATTTGTTGATAGTACGAAAAAAGTTGAAATCATTTTAGTAAAATCACAGGACGTACCAATATATGTAGAAAATGGAGCAGCTGATATTGGCGTAGTTGGAAATGATATTTTACTTGAGGAGCAATTTAAAGTTTATGAATTGATGAATTTAAACATTGGACTTTGCAGAATTTCTACAGCTATAATTAAGGATTCTATTATTGATTATAATAAAAAAGTTCTAGTGGCTACAAAATATCCTAATATTGCAAATAAATATTTTACTGATAAAGGGATTTCAATAAATTTAATTAAACTAAATGGTTCTGTTGAACTAGGGCCAATAGTTAAACTTTCAGATTTAATAGTTGATATAGTAGAAACAGGTGGTACATTAAAGGAAAATAATCTGGTGGAAGATGAGAAGATTTTAGATATATCATCAAGATTAATATGCAATAAGGTTGCTTTTAAAACTAAGAACAAACAAGTTGAAAATATTGTTGAAATATTAAGGGAATTAGAAATATAGAGGTGAAAAATGAGAATTATAAAAATAGAAGATGGAATGAATAAAAGAAAAGTTTTAAATGAATTATTAAAACGCGAAGAAGAAGATAATTTAAAAGTGGAAGAAATAGTTAGAGATATTATTTTAAATATAAGAAAAAATGGCGACAAAGCCGTAAAGGAATATACAGAAAAGTTTGATGGTGCAGTTTTAGATTCACTTAAAGTAACTAAAGAAGAAATAGATTTTGCTCTTAAAGACGTAGGAGAGGAATTTTTAAATATTTTAAAAGAAGCTAAGGAAAATATTAGAGTTTACCATGAGGAAGAAAAAGAGTATACATGGTTTAAGGATTTTAGAGAAGGTGTAAAGCTAGGTCAAAAAATTACTCCAATTGAAAGAGTTGGTTTATATGTACCTGGAGGTACAGCAGGTTATCCTTCAACTGTTCTTATGACTGCAGTACCAGCCAAAGTTGCTGGAGTTGATTCATTGGCAATGGTAACGCCACCAGATAAAAATGGTAAGGTGGATTCCTTCATTTTAGCTTCTGCATATATTGCAGGTGTAGACGAAATATATAAAATTGGTGGAGCACAAGCAGTAGCTGCATTGGCTTATGGCACTGAAACAGTGGAACCAGTCTATAAGATAGTTGGACCTGGTAATATATTCGTAGCAACTGCTAAAAAACAGGTTTTTGGTAAAGTTGATATTGATATGATTGCAGGACCAAGTGAAATAGGAATATTATCAGATGAAAAATCAAATCCGAGAATAATTGCAGCAGATTTATTATCACAGGCAGAACATGATGTAATGGCAGCTCCAATATTCATTACTACATCAGAAGAACAAGCAGAGGAAGTAAAAAAAGAAGTATATAGACAAATTGATCTTCTACCTAGAAAGGAAATTAATTTAAAATCCATAGAAAATTATTCCTTAGGAATTGTAGCTAGAAATAAAGATGAGGCAATTGAATGGATGAATGAATTTGCACCAGAGCATTTGGAGATTTTATATGATAATCCTGAAGATTACTTGGACAAGATAAAAAATGCAGGAGCTATTTTCTTGGGAGAATACACACCAGAGCCTGTAGGGGATTATTTTGCCGGTCCTAATCATACATTGCCAACAAGTGGTACAGCTAAATTTTCTTCACCTTTAGGAGTGTACGACTATTTTAAGAGAAGTAGTATTCTGTACTATGATAAAGAAGCGTTGAAAAAAGTTGGAGATAAAGTTCAAAAATTTGCAAAGAGTGAAGGTTTATATGCGCATGCTAACGCAATTGATGTAAGATTTAATGAGGAATAAAATGGCTGATAAATACTTGAAGAAATGTTTATTGGATTTTCAGAACTACGAAACAAAACCTTTAAAGGAAAAATATATTGTAAATGCTAATGAAAGTCCATTTAATATTACAGATGAAGATAATATGAAAAGTACAATTTTAGAAATTATAAAAAATTATGATTTTAATAGATATCCAGACCCAAATGCTATGGAACTGAGAAAAGAACTTTCCAAGTTTACAAATGTTCAATTGGAAAATATAATCTGTGGAAATGGTGGAGATGAAATAATAAATCTTATTATTATGACTTTTATAGAACCGAAAGATTATGTAGTAGTTCATAGTCCAAGTTTTGAAATGTACAATATAAGCACAACGATTAACAATGGTAAAATAATAAAGGTTGAAGATAAGAACGATTTTGTAATCGATTCGGCTAAAATAATTGAAAAGGCAAATGAGTTCAAAGCTAAAATGATATTTATATGTGTTCCTAACAATCCTACTGGCTACTTGATGAAAAAAGATGAAATTGAAAAAATCATAGACAGTACTGAAGGAATAATAGTTTTAGATGAAGCATATATAGAGTTTTCAGATATTGAAGCCATAAATTATTTAAATAATGATAGAGTAATAGTTGTAAGAACATTATCCAAATTATTTGGTCTAGCTGGTCTTAGAATCGGTTATGGAATAGGCAGCAAAAATATGATCAATTGTCTAAACAAGGTTAAGCCACCTTATAATGTAAATGGTTTAACTCAAAGGATTGCCACAGAGGTTTTAAAGAATAAGGAATCGATTATTAAAAGAATAGAATTCTTTAAATATGAAAGAAATAGAGTTACCGAAGAATTAAAGAAATTTAGTTACTTAAAGGTATATGATAGTTCTACAAATTTTATATTGGTAAAAATAGATGAAAAATATATTGATGAAATCCTTTTAAATTTAGAAAAAAATAGTATATTACCTAAGATATACAAGAATAGAAAGGACTTAGAGAACTGTATAAGGATTTCTATGTCAACAAAAGAGGTTAATGATTTAATATTGGATTCATTCAAAGTATAGGAGATAATATGGAAAGAATAGCAAGTATAGAAAGAAACACGTTTGAGACTAACATAAAAGTTAAACTCACTATAGATGGTAAAGGTATATTAAAAGGCGAAACAGGAATTGGATTTTTTGATCATATGCTTAATTTGTTAACAAAACATGGTAATTTTAATTTAGAGATATATACTAAAGGCGATACCTTCATAGACAATCATCATTTAATAGAGGATTTAGGAATTGTTCTAGGTGAGGTTTTATTACAGGCAATTGGAAATAAAGCTGGAATTAATAGATATGGTTCCTTTACTTGTCCAATGGACGAATGTTTAACTACGGTGGATTTAGATTTAGGTGGTAGAGGTTACTTAGTATACAATGTAGAGTTAAAGAGAGAGAGAATTGGTGAGTTTGAAACAGAAATGTTAAAAGAATTTTTATATGCTTTTGCCATAAACGGAAAAATGAACTTACATATTAATAATCTCTATGGAGAAAATGAACACCATAAAGTTGAATCAATTTTCAAAGCAATGGGTAGAGCATTAAAGGCTGCTTGTAGAATAGAAGACGGGAATACCGATATTCCTTCAACAAAAGGGGTGTTATAATGATTATATTGCCGGCTATTGATTTAAAGGATAGAAAATGTGTAAGATTGCATAAAGGTAGGGAAGATGAGGTAACATATTATTTTGATAACCCTGTAGAAGTTGCAAAAGATATAGAGAGTAAAGGTGCTAAATATCTTCATCTAATAGATTTAGATGGAGCTTTTAGCAATGAAAATAGAAATTATGACATTATAGAGGAAATAGTAAAAAATATTTCTATACCAATACAGGTTGGTGGTGGAATAAGAAGTGAAGAAATAGTAGAGAAGTTAGTAAATATTGGCGTTAGCAGGATTATAATAGGAACTGTCGCTGTAGAAAATCCTCAGTTAATAAAATCTTTAATAGAAAAATATGGTGATAAAATAGCCGTATCCGTAGACTGTTATGGTGAAGATGTAGCTATAAAAGGATGGGTAGAAAAAAGCGATAAAAAGATATTTGATTTTTGTAAAGAATTAAAGGATATGGGGTTAAAGACGATAATATATACGGATATAGATAGAGATGGTACTTTAGATGGACCAAATATAGAAGTTCTTTCCAAATTACAAAAAATGTTTGGAGATAATATTATTGCAGCAGGTGGACTAAGTAATATTGGTGATTTTTATCGATTAAAGGAAATTGGTCTATATGCTGGAGTTACAGGAAAAGCATTATATGAAGGTAAGATTACAATGGAAGAAATATCGAAATTTTCTTAAATAGGAGTAATATATGTATAAAAAAATAGTAGCTTGTTTAGATTGTAAGGATGGTAAACTCGTAAAGGGTGTTAAATTCAAAGAAGTAAAAGAAATAGCAGATCCAGTTGAAAGAGCAAAATACTATATTGATGAAGGTGTAGATGAAATCATTTACTATGATATAGCAGCTTCAAATGAAGGTAGGGGTAACCAGTTGGAGATAGCAAAGAAAATTGGTGAAATGACTAAGAAAAAAAATATTCCCTTTACTGTTGGTGGTGGAATAAAATCAATAGAGGACATAGAAGATGCATTAAATGCAGGAGCAACAAAGGTTTCTATAAATACAGCTGCAATTATGAATCCGGATTTAGTCAAAGAATCATCTGAAAAATTTGGTAAGGAAAAGATTGTTGTAGCTATAGATGGCAAGAGAAATTCTTCGGGAAGTTGGGATGTTTATTTAAAAGGCGGTTCAGAAAATACTGGTTTAGATGTAATTGAAATAGCAAAAAAACTTGAAGATTATGGAGCAGGTGAACTTTGCATGAACTCTATTGATGGGGATGGATCAAAAATGGGGTATGATTTAGAGTTATTAAAAGAGTTAAAGGATAAGTTGACAATTCCAATAATAGCTTCAGGAGGAGCTGGCAAATTAGAACATTTTAAAGAAGCTTTTGAAGCAGGAGCTACTTCTGCCTTAGGTGCATCGGTATTTCATTTTGATGAAATAGATATACATGATTTAAAAAGATATTTATTATTTAAAAATATAGAAGTAGATTGGAGCAATTACGAACATGAAAATAGATAATATTAAGTGGAATAAAGATGGTCTTGTACCAGCTGTAGTTCAAAACGCTGAATCAAGAGAAGTATTAATGGTAGCCTATATGAATGAGGAATCATTAAAGAAAACATTGAAAACTAAACAGACATGGTTTTATAGCAGATCAAGAAAAGAGCTTTGGAATAAAGGTGAAACATCGGGAAATACACAAAAAGTAGTTGAAATTGCATTAGATTGTGATTATGATACAGTCTTGATAAAAGTGATTCCAAAAGGTCCAGCATGTCATACAGGTGAAGTTTCATGTTTCCACAATGAAGTGGAAAAATATGAAGATTATGTTAATAGACAAATTCTTCATAAAGAATACGAAATAATAAAAAATAGGGATAAAAATCCTAAAGAGGGGTCATATACCAATTACTTGTTAAAAGAAGGTGTAGATAAAATCTGTAAAAAGATTGGTGAAGAATCTGCAGAGACAATAATAGGCGCTAAAAATAATTCTAAAGAAGAATTAATATATGAAGCATCTGATTTGTTATATCATCTAAATGTACTTTTATATAATCAAGGTGTAGAACTAGATGAAATCATGATGGAAATAGAAAAAAGATATAAATAAAACAAGACCAATTTTGGTCTTGTTTTTTATAGGGGTAGTTTAGAGTTAATTATGCATTAGCACATGCAATTCCAAACTCTTTACATTTATTTATATCCTCATCTGATGGATTATCATAAGAAGGAAAGGATTCAGTTACTAAAATTGCACCAGAATCTTTTGCTCGTTGTGTCCATTCCTCCATCCATTCTCCATTATTCCATTCATAAGAACCGAATAGAGCTATTTTTTTGCCGGATAGTTTATCTTCACAGCCTGCATACATCTCTTCAAAATCTTCTTCTAACTCTTCATCTCCCATAGCGGGGCAGCCAAAAGCTATAACTTCGTAATCATCCATTTTACTAGAATCAAAATCATCACTAAAAATTAAATCTACATTATCTGTAACAGTATTGGCACCTTCTAAAATGGCATTAGCCATGTTTTCTGTATTACCTGTTCCAGTCCAATACACTATTGCAAGTTTCTTCATTAAATTCTCCTTTGTATGTTTTTATAATATTTTCCAAATCAAATCCTAAATTTAAGTAATTTTGGCAAAATATAGTACATTTTTTAAAAGAAGAGAATCTTTTTTTATCATAGCTTACATTATCATAAACTTTCCATGTTCCAGTTAGCAAAGAATTTTTTCCTTTATTTATTATATATTTTTCTACATCAGAAAGAGGATAGTCTAAAAATAATCCTATTTCATGAGGAAATTTTTCACAAAAAAATATTCTTTTACTAAGGTAAACAATTGATTCAAATAAATCATTAATAGGATAATTATATTTTTCAAGAAATTGAATAGTACTATTTTTGTTCAATCTTTTCATAAGTCCTACAATATTAAAAATATATAGTAGGGTAGAGCTTTCGCTTTCCTTTAAAATATAAATATGGATATTATATTTGTTTAGAATATAGTTATATGAATTTATTTTTTCTCTAGATATATAAATTGTAGGAATATTTATTAAATTTGCGACTTTTATACCACAAATAGTGGGGAAGCATGATTAATAATATAATTAAGCAATATAAATTCTCTCTCCTTAAATGATATTTAATATCATCAAGCAAATTATAACATCGTCGTTTTCCGTAGTCAATAACGATTATCAATTAGGTTAAAGATTTATATTAAATATAAAATACTCTTTATTCATTGAATAATATATTAAAGTTGATATAATAGAATCTACTTGTAAATATAGGTATATTATGGTATTATCGGAATGGATATTTAAAAATGGGAGGTGCAAGGTGTCTTTATTTTTACAGATAATATTAGCTATAACTAGTATAGTTATTATTGTAAGCGTACTATTTCAAGACTCGAAATCCGATGGTTTGGCTTCTTTAACAGAAAGTTCAAACACTGGCGGATATGGTAAAAAAACTTCAAAAAATTATTTTATAGATAGAATTGTAATCGTGTGTTCAATTTTATTCTTAGTATCAGCTTTATTATTAGCAATTTTTTCAAAATAATCTATTTGTTGTTTAATTATGTAAATTTAGCGATTATTAATAATCGCTTTATTTTATTATTTTAAGGAGGAATGTATTTTATGGATTCAAGTATTTTTGGATACATAGCTATTGGAGCTGGAGTACTTGCAATACTATTTTCATTTTTAAAGTATTCAAGTATAGCTAAAATGGCGGAAGGTAATGCTAGAATGAAAGAGATCTCAGGATTTATTCATGATGGTGCAATGGCTTACCTAGGAAGACAGAATAAAGCAATTATAGTGTTTTTGGTTGTAGTAGCAATAATTTTAGGTGTTGCTATAAATGTACCAACTGCAATTTGTTTCATAGTTGGAGGATTATTCTCAATGTTAGCAGGTTTTGTAGGTATGAAAGCTGCTACAAAGGCAAATGTTAGAACTGCTAATGCAGCAATGGAAAGCGGAATGGGTAAAGCATTAAACGTTGCTTTCTCAGGTGGAGCAGTAATGGGTATGATAGTTGTAGGTTTAGGTATTATTGGTATTACTGGTGCATATCTTATCTTTGAAGATACTTCAATAGTAACAGGATTTAGTTTTGGTGCTTCATCAATAGCGTTATTCGCTAGAGTTGGTGGTGGTATTTATACTAAAGCTGCTGACGTAGGAGCTGACTTAGTAGGTAAGGTTGAAGCTGGTATTCCAGAGGATGACCCAAGAAACCCTGCAGTTATAGCTGACAACGTTGGAGACAATGTTGGTGACGTTGCTGGTATGGGTGCTGACTTATTTGAGTCATATGTTGGTTCAATTTTATCAGGCATTACATTGGGAGTTGTTGCTTTTGGTGTTGGTGGAATCTATTATTCTTTTGCAGTAGCTGCAGTAGGGGTTATAGCATCAATTCTAGGAGTATTATTCGTTAGAGGTGACAAAGATCCACAAAAGGCATTGAATATGGGTACTTTTGCTAGTGCTATTATAGCAATAATTGGATCTGGAATATTATCAAAGATGATATTAGAAAGCTATAAACCATTTATAGCTGTTACAATAGGAATTGTAGTAGGTTTATTAATATCTCAATTTACTGAATATTATACTTCTGGAGACAAAAAGCCAGTTCAAAAAATTGCTGAAGAATCTGAAACAGGAGCTTCAACAAATATTATTTCAGGTTTAGCTATTGGTATGAAATCAACAGCTGCTCCTATTATAATAATTGCTATAGGTATAATAGCTGCATACTTATTTAGTGGTGGTGCAGGTAGTTCAGATATGGCTGTTAAAGAAGGTTTATACGGTATAGCAATAGCAGCTATAGGAATGTTATCTACTTGTGGTATGACTATAGCAGTAGATGCTTATGGTCCTATTTCAGATAATGCTGGTGGTATTGCTGAAATGTGTGAATTACCAGAAGAAGTAAGAGAAGTTACAGATAAATTAGACGCTGTTGGTAATACTACAGCTGCAATTGGTAAGGGCTTTGCAATTGGTTCTGCTGCTTTAACTGCTTTAGCATTATTTGCTTCATATAACGAAGCTGTTAAATTAGCAGGTATAGATGTTTCTAAACCAGAAGTTATTGCGGGAATGTTCATTGGTGGTATGCTACCATTCCTATTCTCTGCATTGACAATGGATGCAGTAGGAACAGCAGCTAATGATATGATTCAAGAGGTAAGAAGACAATTTAAAGAAATTCCTGGAATAATGGAAGGTAAAGCTCAACCAGATTATAATAAATGTGTTGATATTTCCACAACAGCAGCATTAAGAGAAATGATTGTACCTGGAATTTTAGCAGTTGTTTCACCAGTTGCTATTGGTTTATTACTAGGACCTGAATCATTAGGTGGATTATTAGCAGGATCACTTGTAACAGGTGTTTTAATGGCAATATTCATGTCAAATGCCGGTGGTGCTTGGGATAATGCTAAGAAGTATATAGAAGATGGACATCATGGTGGAAAGGGTTCAGAAGCTCATAAGGCAGCTGTAACTGGAGATACTGTAGGAGATCCATTTAAAGATACTTCAGGACCATCATTAAATATTTTAATAAAACTAATGACTGTAGTTGCATTAGTATTTGCTCCATTAGTAAAAGAATTTGGTGGCGTATTATTAAATTTATTTGGTAATTAATATAAAAAGATGCGAAAGCATCTTTTTTTTATGTATATTTTAAGTAAAATCTGCTATTATAGATATGTTAAGAGGTGAATTATGAGAGTATTAATAGTAGAGGATGAAGTAAGATTATCCGAAGCGATTGCTGAAATATTAAAATCTGAGAAATATGATGTAGATGTGGTACATACAGGTAACGAAGGTCTAGATTATGGCTTGTCGGATATATATGATTGTATTATTTTGGATGTCATGTTACCAGGATTAGATGGTTTCTCTATTTTAAAGGAATTGAGAAAACAAAAGATTTCAACGCCTATTTTAATGTTAACGGCTAAAGATGAAATTTCCAATAAAGTTGAAGGACTTGATTATGGTGCAGATGACTATATGACGAAACCTTTTGATATAGAGGAGCTACTGGCTAGAATACGTTCAATAACCAGAAGACAGGGACAGGTATTTATAAATGAAATAGAATTTGAGGATTTAAAGCTTGATTTATCGAATTTTAATATTTCAACAAATGAAAAATCAATAAATTTAACAGCTAAGGAATTTGAGATAATGAAACTTTTAATGAGCAATATAAATATTGTCGTTACGAAAGATGAACTCATATCTAAGATTTGGGGATACGATTCCGATGCAGAGGATAATAATGTAGAAGTGTATATATCCTTTCTACGTAAGAAATTAAAATTTTTAAAAAGTGATGTTAATATAGTCACTTTACGAAAGTTGGGATATAAACTTGAATATACTGGTTAAGTTAAAGAGACAATTTATAGCAATAAGTATGTCTCTTGTAGCATTTGTATTAATAGTAATTTTCTCTAGTATACTTATGTTTTTTTATAGAATATTAATAGTTCCTGAAAAAAATGATTTAGAAAATAGTGCTATTGAAATTCTAATAAATAAATATGATGTAGATAAACGATATAATGATATGCAACAAGGTAAATTTGTATTCTTGTATTTAAAAACAGATGAAGGATATAAGTTTCTAGATGGTAGTATGAAAGAGCCCTTAAGCGATGAACAGTTTAATATAATTTATAAATATTTAAGTTCTAGAGAAGACTCTGATGGATATGTAAATGATGGAATAAATGCAGGAAAAAATATTCTATATATGAAACGGGATTTTATGAATACTGGTAATGAGTATTTAGCTCTTTCCTATACTAAAACATATATGGTGTTTTCAAATCTTTTTAAAGCATTGCTTACTGCGTTTATGTCAGCTCTAGTGTTAATATTTTTTGTGGCAAGTTTTTTGGCGAATTGGGCACTGCGCCCAGTAGAAAGGGCATGGAAACTACAAAAACAATTTATAGGAGATGCCTCTCATGAGCTGAAGACTCCACTGACAGTTATTTTAGCAAATTTAAAAATATTGAAACGGGATGAAAGTTTGACGGCTGAACAGAGTAAATGGGTTGACAATACAAATGATGAAGCTATTCGAATGAAGGACTTAGTAGAGGAGATGTTATATCTTGCTAGAGGGGATATTGAAAATAATAAGTTTAATGGAACGGATGTAAACTTTTCCGAACTCGTTGAAGAGGTTCTTCTTACTTTTGAATCGTTGGCTTTTGAAAAGGGTTTATCACTTATGTATGACAATATTGAAGAGGATATTTACTGTGTAGGAGATAAACAGCAGCTTAAGAGAATGTTAATAATATTGGTGGACAATGCAGTTAAATATTCTGATCCGGGAAATGATATAAATGTTTATCTGTATAAAAATGATAAAAAGATATTTTTCAAAATAACATCTATAGGTGAGGTTATTAAAGCTGAAAATGCAAAAAAAATATTTGAAAGGTTTATTAGAGAATCGGAATCTAGAGCTAGAAACTCTGTTGGAGGTTATGGATTAGGACTTTCAATTGCAAAAAACATTGTTGAAAATCATAAAGGAAAAATCAAATGGGAACCATATGATGATATTGGAAATTCTTTTATTGTTGAATTAGAGGGATAACCTCTTTTTTTAACACAAAAAATGTGATATATTAAATTATGTAGAATTTTTAAAAGTTTTAGGAGGAAATTATGGGAGATACTGGACCCGAGGTCTCGGTGGGGATGCAAATACTTACTTTACTTATATTAACAATAGTTAATGCTTTTTTTGCAGCTTCAGAAATGGCAATGGTGTCAATAGATAGAAAGAAAATAAATAATTTAGCAGATGACGGAAATAAAAAAGCTAAGAAATTAATAAAAATATTAAGTGAACCTTCAAAGTTTTTATCTACAATTCAAGTAGGTATTACTTTAGCTGGATTCTTTTCAGCAGGATCTGCATCAAGAGGGTTATCACAACAGCTAGGTTCGGTTTTTGAAAATATTGGATTACCTTATTCTGGGAATATTGCATTTTTAGCAATAACAATAGTATTGGCTTTCTTCAACTTAATATTTGGTGAATTGGTTCCAAAGAGAGTTGCATTGCAAAATGCAGAGAAATTTTCCATGTTTGCAATTCCTGTAGTTAGTTTTGTTGCGGTATTTATGAAACCATTTGTTTGGTTTTTATCAGCAACCACTAATACAATATTAAGGTTATTGGGACAAAAAGCTGAAGGGGTAGAGGAGAAAATTACCCTTGAGGAAATAAAATCATTGGTGGAAGTTGGTCAAGAACAAGGTGTAATCAATTCTGTTGAACGTGAGATGATAGATAGTGTAATCGGTTTTGACGATAAATTTGCAGAAGATGTTATGACTGCAAGAACAGAGGTATTTATGATCGACGTCGACAGCGAAATAGATGATTATATTAGTGAAATGATGGAATTAAAATACAGTAGAATTCCTGTATACGAAGACGATATAGACAATGTTATAGGTATTTTATATATAAAGGACTTTTTAAGAGAAGCTTTTGAAAATGGTTTTGATAATGTTAATATTAGAAAAATTTTAAAACCTGCATACTTTGTTCCTGAAAGAAAAAATATTAATGATCTATTTTTGGAATTACAAGAGGGCAAAATACATTTAGCCGTTTTAATTGATGAGTATGGTGGATTTTCTGGTATTGTTACAATGGAAGACCTTATTGAGGAGATAATGGGTGATATCGATGATGAATACGATCATGATGAACCAGACTTTAGAGTAATAAACTCAACAACTTTTATGGCTAGAGGCTCTATTTCAATTAAAGAGTTAAATTCTAAAATAGGATCAAAATTTGAAGAGGATACAGAGGACTACGATACATTAGGTGGATTATTGATATATGAATTAGGTATGATTCCAAATGATGGAGAGAAACATACTGTAGTTTTAGATGGTATTAATTTTGAAATTGATGAAATAAAGGATAAGAGAATTCAACATGTACAAATATTAGTACCTGAAGATTATGGAAAAGAAACAGAAGATAATGATGATAAAGATAAAAGCTCTTAGTTTTACTAAGAGTTTTTTTAA
>CAYFSP010000002.1:73273-119443 GCA_964345925.1 uncultured Gallicola sp.
AGAAGATAATGATGATAAAGATAAAAGCTCTTAGTTTTACTAAGAGTTTTTTTAAGGAGAAATAATGATATATATTAAGAGTAAAAGCGATATTGAGAAAATGGAAAAGGCCGCACAAATAGTTGCAACTATGCATGAATCTTTAAGAGATTATATAAAACCAGGCTTAACAACTATGGATATAAACGATTTTTGTGAAAAACACATTAGAAAAATGGGTGGAATACCAGCGCAAATTAATTATCAAGGCTATCCATATGCTACTTGTACATCTGTAAACGATGAAATATGTCATGGTTTTCCAACGGATTATGTCCTAAAGGAAGGCGATTTAGTAACAGTTGACACAGTGGTGAATTATGAAGGATACATGGGTGATTCAGCTTGGAGTTATCATGTAGGAGAAGCTTCAGATGTAGTAATGAAATTAATGGAAGATACTAAGAAATGTTTATATATAGGTATTGAACAGGCTGTTATAGGAAATAGGATTGGGGATATAGGCCATGCAATACAAGAATATGCAGAAGGTAAAGGATATTCTGTAGTAAAGGAATTTACAGGTCATGGTATAGGAAAAGAAATGCATGAGGATCCAATGGTACCTCATTATGGTAAACCTGGTAGAGGCGTTAGACTTGAAGAGGGAATGGTCATTACTATTGAACCTATGATAAATATAGGTCATTGGAGGAGTAAAATAGATTCAAATGGCTGGACAGCAAGAACGATAGATGGTGAGTTGTCATGTCAATACGAACATACTTTGGTAATAACTAAAGAAGGCCCTGTAGTATTAACAAAACAAAAAGATGAAGAGGACTATTTATAGTCCTCTTTGAAATATATGGAATTTTTATATTCACTGGTGAATATATCATTTGAAATATTATATAGATTAGTAGCATAATTTTCTAGTTCATATAATTTGTTATCTAAGTCAGATAAGGGTTTAAAGTCTTTATTTTTTGTAATTATATTTACCTTTGAATTATTTTTTATTCTTCTTAAAACTTCCTTGCCACTTTTATTAAATCCCAATACTTTAATATAATTAGTAGGACTTTTGACAATTTCATCGACAAAGTTTTTTTCAATATTGAGTAAATAATTTATAATAAACCGTTGAATACGTCCTTTTTTGTATCTTTTGCTAATAGAAAACTCTATAAATTCTCTCATATTTCTAGACTTCATAATATTTTTTATAAATAGATTATCAATACCTTCTTCGTATCCAGTAATATTTTTCATATCCCTATTTATAACTATTAGATTATACTTAAGTATAGAAAAATATTCATCAATGGTTTTTAAATTCTTATATTTATTTATTTCATCATATGATATTTTAGGGATATGGTTTTTTATAATATCAATATTTCCAGATAATATATTCTTCCTTATAGATGTGGCAGAAGCGAATTTATCATTTTTAATAAATTCGTCTAAGTAATTATTTCCATTTCTTTTAATTGGTAAAAATCTAGTTTTAAAATTCAATTTTTTAACCGATTTAATATATTCTAAGGCCAATATATTATTTGATAGAAATATATCTTCATCAATACTGTCATTTAGCAATTCTATTGTTGCATCTTTATATGATACTGAATAGGACTTTCCGTCTTTCATATTTTTATTTATAAGATAGTTCAACTTTTCATTTTCTAATAACTGCATATTTGCAATATCAAGTATATCGGAAAAATCATCACTTTCTATACCAAATGAAATATAGTCTATACAGTTCATTGCCTTAAGTGTTTTAACACCACCTAGAGCGAAATTTTCAGCTGATTGCAGAGAATAAATTGTAGGCAATTGTATAATTAGGTCTACACCATTGTCAACCGATAATTTAGCTCTAATATTTTTATTTAAAAAAGCAGGTTCTCCTCTTTGCATAAAATTTCCAGACATGATAGAAATTATTTTAGCATCTGGAATTCTCTTTCGTATTTCTTCTACTTGGTATAAATGTCCATTATGAAATGGGTTGTATTCAGATATAATTCCAACAGTATTCATTATAATTCTACCTTTACCTTATTGTGTATATGAATGCTATCCTTAGTTATAGTAGAGTCATAACAAAGTATTTCAACATCATTTTCCTTTGCAAATTTAAGATTATTAGAAAAATCAGGATCTGTAATAATATTTGGTTTAAATATCGTAGCTCCTTTAAATTGCACAAGGAAAAAAATAATAGCACCATAATTATTTTCTTTTGCGTTTACTAATTCTAATATATGTTTACTACCTCTAGTTGTTGGTGCATCAGGAAACATTGCAATATTATTATTTTCTAAAGTAACACCCTTTACCTCTAGAAAATATTCTTTATTATATTCTTCGCTGAAAAATTTAATATCAAACCTACTGTTACCATATTGTTTTTCCCTTTCAACATTTTTAGGTTTTAAATGGGATAATATTTTATTATTTACAATACTATCATAGACAACTTTATTAGGAATTTGTGAGTCTATATTTATTAAAAGATCATCTTTATAAATTGAAATTAAAGAGTATTTTGTTTTCCTATTTGGGTTGTTGGATTTTTCTAAATAACACTTTCTCCCTTCTATGAATAATTCTTTACATCTTCCTGTATTTTTTACATGAACTTCTTCTATAATTGAATTTATAAGCACTTGTGCAATAAATCTATTAATTCTTTTTATAAAAATTCCTTCAATTATCTCTTGATACATTTTATCTCCTCATTGATTTTATTTCTATATTATTATATACTAAAACATCCAAAGGTAGGTAATTATTATGGATATAAGATTTAAGGATAAAAATATTTTCGAAGTTAGTACTGAAAGTATAGTTTATTTTTCTGATAATTCTTTAATAGGGGAAAGAAGCGATGTACTAATAAATAGAGCGGGTAATAGAATTCTTGATACGATACAAAAATTAAATGGTTGTGCTACTGGAGAGGTAAAGATAATTCCTGGATACGATTTGGAACAAAACTATGTACTCCTATCGGTGCTTCCAGAAAAGCTTGAATCTGAAATTGAAAAAAATTTGTTTAAAAAGATTTTTAGCAGTGTATTTTCAATGTTAGATGAGTATAATATATCATCATTTGCAATAGATGTTAATTATATGAAAACAAAATTTGGAGATGAATATATCAAGTTATTAAATGAAATTGTAAGGTCGGAAGAGTATAAATATAGTGATTATACTATATATATGTGCAAGTAAATCCGATTGACTTTTACATCTTATTTTGATAAGATTTTAATAGTGATTTTAGGAAATTTATAGGAATGTTGAAAGTAATTTCAGAAAGGGTGTAGACTATCTTTCCAGAAGCTCATGCTAAAATAGCTAAAAATCTTTGCGAAGATTTAAATAAAAACTACAATTATAAATTAAATGAAAAAAGAATGATATGGGGAGCAATTTCACCAGACATTTTACCAAAATATAAAATATATAGACATTATAAAAGTGATAGTGAAGAATTTCTTGTAAATGAAATTGTTAATCTAATATATATTTGTAAATTTTTCAATTTGGAAAATTTAAATGGATATAAAAGGAATATGATTAGTACAAAAATTGGAGTTATTAGTCATTTTTTATCAGATTACGTATGTCTACCACATAAGGAAAATTGGACATTCAATGATTCCTTTAAAAAGCATGTCAATTATGAGAAAGAATTAAATGAAGTTGTAAAAAATCATGTATTTGAAAAATCGGTTATAGATCTAGAGAAAATAGAGTTAGATGAATTTAAGACCATTTATTTAAAAAAATTAGTTAAAGAATATATAGATAATGTTATACAAGAGTATTCTAAAGAAAAATCTTATGAAAGGGATTTGAATTTTGCGTTAAACTTAAGCTCAAATATATCGATGTTCATATTCGATACAGTTGAGGAAATGAGTTTGGAAAATTCTGCGAATTTTTCTTTTGTATTCTAAATAAAAAGTTAGGGGAGGAAATATGCATCTTGAAAGACAAAGGGATAATATATTAAAAGAAGAGCTAAAAGCTAAATTCTTATATCAAGATGATGTAGACTCTCTGTATTTATTATTATCTATAATAGAAAATGATTATAAATGTAATACATTAAAACCTAAATATAGTTGTACTAAGAAAATTGTTAGAACTATTAGTAGATTTTTTAAGGATAGAGAAGATGTTGATGAAATAACATCAGCCTCTATGAAGATTTTAAACGAGGATCTATCCAGAGTGGAATTTGCCATTTACTTAGAGGCATATCAAATGGGATATGATGATTTAAGAGTGGTTAATAGTTTTGAAAACTACGTACTCAGTAAAACATCTTCAGAGAGTTTAAAAAATAGAAAAAAATTATTTCATAACTATAAAAACAAAGAAATTAAAGAAATAAAAAAAGATATTATATATTCCATTGAAAGATATGTAGATTTTGAAACATATGTAGATGAATTAATAAAAAAATATTGTGACAAGGTTATTAAAGAAAATGTATTTTCCCTTAACAAATATTTAAATAAACAGTTATTGTTTAAATTTGATGGAATAAATACATATATTGTCGAGGAGAGATTCCTTACTAAGAAAGAATTGGAATTACTATATGAAAAAATTGTTAAAACTTACTTACGTTCCATAAAGTATTTGTGTAAAGAGGCAATTTGGTATGGAGTTAATGACAAAGTATTGAGTAGATATTAAAGAGCTATTAAGTAGCTCTTTTTTTAATTTGTTTTTATTATAAGAATATAGTTATAGGAATATAATTGTAAGTATTTTGTAATACAACTAAAACCTCATATGGTGTACAATTATGAAAAGATGTAAAAAAGGAGGTAATTTTGAAGAGGATTATAGAAGTTGGAAATTTATATAAAGTATATACGATGGGAGAAGAGAAAATCTTTGCTTTAAGGGATATTAATTTAGATATATATCAAAATGAGATGATTACTCTTTTAGGAACTTCTGGTTCCGGTAAATCGACATTATTAAACCTTTTAGCAGGACTAGAAAAGCCATCTAAAGGAAAGGTCAATATAGGAGGAATAAATATATCCAATTTAAACGAGGACAAGGTAACTAAGTTTAGACAGCTTAATATTGGCTTTATATTTCAGTCCTTTAATCTTATTTCTTCATTAACTGCAATAGAAAATGTCGAATTTAATCTAATGTTAAAGGGAATAGACAAAAAGACAAGGCATAAACGTGCAGTAAAAATTCTACACGATGTAGGTTTAGGAAAACGATTAAATCACAAGCCATCAGAGATGAGTGGTGGTTAGCATCAAAGGGTTTCTATAGCAAGAGCCTTGGTAGATAACCCGAAAATAGTATTTGCAGATGAGCCAACGGGAAATTTGGATAGTAAAACATCTAAGGAGATATTAGATATTATTTTAGGACTTACGAGAATACATAATCAAACTATGGTTTTAGTAACTCATGATAATGAGTTGGCAAATATAGGAAATAGAACTGTGGTTTTAAAAGATGGCTCAATTAAAAAAATAATAGTGGAGAAGGAGTTAGTATAAAAAAGTTGTTAGGAGCTATATTATCCTTAGTGTTGTTGTTTAATATAGCATTTGTAAATAGTATATCTTTAGCAAATAGTGATGAATCTATGGCTAATTTAGAAGTTGAATCCGTAAATATTGAAAAACAAAATGCAGTTAAAGTTGGAGATATTGTAAATATTAAGTATAGATTCAAAAATAGAAGTGAAAATATAGGGAAAAATATAAACTTTTCATTATCAGAAAATTCAAGTAAGAGTTTCAAACTATCTTCAAATAATAATAGCATAAAGGAAATTGCACCAAATGAGTCGGTGGATATGTGCTTTTCCATAGAGGTATTAAAAGATGCTTTATCAGGTAGTAACCAAGTAGAAATACTTGCAAACCCTATAGAGGGTAATGAAAGTAATAATAAAGTATTTTCATTTGCTGTTAAAGTAGAAAAAGATGAAGAAAAAACACAAGATGTAAATAACAAAAATGAAATACCTGCAGATTTTGGTGGTGGTAATGGAGGATTTCAAGAATACCCAGGAGTTGGATCAGGTGGATTAGAATTATCAGGACTATCTTCTGATGGTGGAGAGAACACATCTAAAGTAATTAAGGGTGGGAAGCCTAAACTAATTGTTGATAATTATAGTGTAAATCCCAACCCGGTAAAGGCTGGAGAAGCATTTGACCTTGTTATATCCTTTCACAATACTAATAAAAATAAATCTGTAAAGAATATTAAAATCGTATTAAACTCCACAGGAGAGACTGCAACACAGGAACAGAGCGTTAATGACATGCAAGGTGGAAATAATTCATCAGGAAATACACCATCCTTAAATGATTCTATTTTCATGCCTGTTAATAGCTCAAACACATTCTATATTGATTCAATAGGAGCTGGTAAAAAAGCGACTAAAACCATAAAGATGACAACGCCTTATGGCGTTAACCCAAACACATATGAACTTTCTGTCAATTTAGAATATGAGGATTCGTAAAACAATGAATACAATTCTGTAGAAGCATTGGGAATTAACGTATTTCAAGAAGCTAAAATACAAGTGGGAACTGTGGAATTTGATCAAGTCATTGCAAATGAACAGTCTCCGTTTTCAGTTAACTTCTATAATACTGGAAGATCTCCAATTTATAATATGATGATTACAGTAACAGGCGATTTTGCAGTAATAGGCGACACATATTATATAGGTAATTTCCAACAGGGAACAACTGAGAATTTTTCAACTAATATAATTCCAAATGAACTAGGAGAAGTAAATGGAAAGCTTCTTATAACATATGAGGATTCAACTGGTCAAACTCATGATATGACACATGATTTCACTGGAATGGCATTAGATGGTGGAATGGAAGAAGATTTTGACATGATGGGTTTTGAAGAGGAAGAGAAGTCATCTATATTAAAAAATCCTATTTTCTAGATAGTAATTGCCCTTGTGGTAGTAATAATAATTGTTGTTATATACAGATTAAAAAAGAAAAATAATAAATTGGAAGATGAAATGGTAATAGACGATGAAAAACTTTCAATTGAAGATGAGGAAAGCCAAGATAAGCCAAAGGAAACTGTAGAGGATAAAAATATAGAGGAAACGCAAGTTATAAATAAAGGACAAGAGGATAATGAAGATTAATGATCTTTTAATTACATCAATAAAGAATTTATGGCGTAGAAAGGTTAGAACTATTTTAACTGTAATTGGTGTGCTAATTGGTTCCACTTCCATTATAATCATGTTGAGTATGGGATTTGCCTTAACAAAGAACAACGATCAGATGTTTGAAGAGATTGGAGGAATGTCAATATTAACGGTTTATCCTGCTGACAGTTGGAATATGGATAGTTCACAAAATGCCAGTAGCGAGAATTCTGTATTAAACGATATTTCAATAAAAAAATTATCTAAAATAGAAGGCGTCCAATCAGCAATACCATTTAAAAGTTTTACTGGAGATTCGCCAGGAGTGGTTAAAGGTAAATATATAAGCTATGCACAAATACTTGCAACTGATTTTAAGTATTTAGATGAATTAGGATATTCTTTAGAGCAAGGAACTATGCCTACAGGAAAATATGATTTATTAGCTGGTTCAGATATAAGAACTTTTCAAAAATATACTAATAATAATGTAAGTGAAATAGAAGTAGATTTATTAAATGATAAAATAGAGCTACAGTATCCAATTAACTATGGTGATGAAAATTTGAGTGAAAAACCTAAAATAAACAAACAGATGAAATTTTCAGGAATACTTAATTCAACAGGAGACGATGTAGGATATTCCGTTTTAATAAGTCTAGATTATTTTGATGAAATAGCAAAGGAAATGAATAAATACATTACGGATAAAGATCAAAAGATAAATACTACAAACTATTCCAATATAAAGATAAAAATAAATGAAGATGCAGATATGCTTGAAGTTGAAAATAGTATTAAGGAAGCGGGATTTGTAGTATATTCAAATGCAGAATACTATAATGAGATAAAAAAGAGCACCGATAGTACAAGAAATATGTTTTTAATAGTAGGTGCTGTGGCATTTATTGTAGCTGTAATAGGAATTGCTAACACTATGATAATGTCGGTTTATGAAAGAACAAAAGAAATTGGAGTTATGAAGGTAATAGGAGCTTCTTTAAAGGATATAAGAAATATGTTTTTAATGGAGGCTACCTTTATAGGACTATTTGGAGGAATAATCTCAATAGCTTTTAGCTACTTAGTATCTTATATACTAAATACCTTTGGAACGGTTCAAGGCAATATGGGTATGTTTATGGGAGAGGAAGAAACGACTATGTTAGTTTCTTACATTCCAATATGGTTGCCGTTTATAGGAGTGTTATTCTCAACTTTAGTAGGACTTTTATCAGGATATTTACCTTCTAAAAGAGCTACTAAAATATCTGCAATTGAAGCTATAAGAGATCAATAATAATTAAGAAGATATGAATTCATATCTTCTTTTTCTCTTTGAATATGGCTGATTTACTTATAATTTAATATATGATAAAATTATTTGATGAGGTGTTAGATTGATAATTTTAGGAATAGACCCAGGGATAGCTATTGTAGGTTATGGAATAATAGAGGTTAAAGGTAATGCCATAAAATTACTTGAATATGGCTGTATAACCACTTCTTCTAAAAGTTCATTACCAAGTAGGCTATCTTTTATTATGAATGAGATGCGTTCAATAATAGATGAATTCAAACCTGATGAAATGGCAATAGAGGAGTTGTTTTTTAATAAAAATGTTAAAACTGCTATGCAAGTTGCTCATGCTAGAGGTGTTGAGATATTAGCTGGAGTAGAAGCGGGATTAACGGTATATGAATATACTCCTTTGCAGATAAAACAAGGAATTGTTGGATATGGTAGATCTGAAAAGAGACAAGTTCAAGAAATGGTAAAGACGATTTTAAATTTAAATGAAATACCAAAGCCAGATGATGCGGCGGATGCAATAGCCGTAGCAATATGCCATTCATTTAGCAATAAATTCAAAGATCTTTATAAAATAAAATAGTAGAAAGAGGTAGTAGATTTGTATGCATATATAATAGGCGACATTAAGTCTATATATGATGGTGTAATTATTTTAGAGAATAATGGAATTGGTTATAAGATTTCAACTTCTCAAACTACAATAAGTGAAATTCACACATATGAAACATATAAAATATATACGGAATACATTCAAAGGGATGATGGTGTTTATCTGTATGGTTTTAGTACAGAGGAAGAACTTGAAATATTCAATAAATTGATAAAGGTTTCCTCAATTGGACCTAAAGCAGGTATTAGTATTTTATCGACAATTTCTGTGAATGATTTAAAATATGCTATTCACAACAACGATATAGACACATTGACAAAAGCACCAGGTATTGGAAAAAAATCTGCTGGTCGTATTATATTAGAGCTTAAGGATAAAATAGGAGAGGATTACTTAATGCCTTCTGAATCAACAGAGGTTGTTGTTAACCAAGATAAGGAATTTGCCATTGAAGCATTGGTAAACTTAGGCTATATGAAAAATGAAGTGGAAAAAGTTATTGGAAAAATAAATGATAATTCTTTTCAACTTGAGGAGATAATTAAATTGGCTATGAAAACCTTAGAGAATAAGAGGTGATTAAATGGAAGATGCTAATGAAAGAATTGTTGGGGGAAGTTACTCTAAACTAGATGAAGGCATAGAGTTTACTCTTAGGCCTAAGTGGATGAGCGAATATATTGGCCAAGAAAAAGTAAAAAAGAAACTTGATATATTTATAAAAGCGGCAAAGGAAAGAGAAGAGGCTTTGGATCATGTTTTATTATATGGACCACCAGGACTTGGAAAAACAACCCTTGCAAATATTATTGCAAATGAAATGGGTGTAAATTTACGTATTACAAGTGGACCAGCAATTGAAAAACCAAGTGATCTTGCAAGTATTTTAACTAATTTAGGTAAGGATGATGTGCTTTTCATTGATGAAATACACAGAATAAATAGATCTGTAGAGGAAATATTATATCCGGCAATGGAAGATCATGCCTTGGATATTATAATAGGTAAAGGACCTTCTGCAAGATCTTTAAGAATAGACTTGGAAGAGTTTACATTAATTGGTGCAACTACAAGATCAGGTCAGCTAACATCACCATTAAGAGATAGATTTGGCGTTATGTTGAATTTGGAACTATACAACACAGAGGATTTAGCAAGTATAGTTAAGCGTTCTGCATCTGTGCTAAATGTTGCAATAGATGATTTTGGTGCCAGGGAAATAGCTAGAAGAAGTAGAGGTACACCAAGGATTGCAAATAGGCTTTTAAAAAGGGTAAGGGACTATGCACAGGTAAAACATGACGGAAATATTGTTGAAGATATTGCTAAAGATGGTTTAAATCTTCTCGAAATAGATGGACTTGGCCTTGATAGCGTAGATAGAAAAATAATTAAAACATTGATTGAGAACTTTGGAGGAGGACCAGTTGGAGTTGATACTATTGCAGCATCAACAGGTGAGGAGAGAATAACGATAGAGGATGTTTATGAACCTTATTTATTACAGTTAGGATTTATTAACAGAACTTCAAGAGGAAGAATTGTTACTCCAAAGGCATATGATCATTTTGGAATAGAATATAATGTAAAATAGAGGTAATTTTGAAAACGGACGATTTTGATTTTGAATTAGATGAAGAGCTTATAGCTCAATATCCCATAAAGGATAGGGATCAATCAAAACTATTGGTAATGGGAAGGAGCTCAGGGGAAATATCCCATGGACATTTCTATGACATAATAGATTATTTAAATAAAGATGATGTATTGGTTTTAAACAATACAAGGGTTCTACCAGCTAGACTGTTTGGCAATAGGCCCGGAAAAAATGAAAAGATAGAAGTTTTACTATTGAAGAAAACGGAAGAAAACTGTTGGGAATGTTTAGTTAAACCTGGTAAAAAGATGAAAGTTGATTCCGAGGTAGAATTTGGAAATGGTAAATTAATTGGAAAAGTTTTAGAAATTAAGGAAGACGGTTCAAGAATAATAAAATTCAAATATGACGGAATATTTGAAGAGGTGTTAAATGAACTTGGAACAATGCCATTGCCACATTATATTAAAGGAAAACTGGAAGATAAGGAAAGGTACCAGACAGTTTATTCTAAGCATAATGGATCTGCAGCTGCTCCAACAGCAGGACTTCACTTTACTAAGGAACTATTGAAAGAAATAGAGGATAAGGGTGTAAAAATTGCATATGTAACATTACATGTAGGTCTAGGTACATTTAGACCGGTTAAGGTAGATGATGTAAAAGACCATTTAATGCATTCAGAATACTATAATATTTCTGAAGAAAGTGCTAGAATAATAAATAGTGGAATAGAAAATAATGGTAATATAATTGCCGTAGGAACAACATCTATAAGAACGTTGGAAACAGTAGCAAGGGATAATGGAAAGATAATTCCTACAAGTGGATGGACAGATATTTTTATATACCCAGGATTTGAATTTCAGGTTGTAGATAGTTTAATTACAAATTTCCATTTACCGAAATCAACACTTATGATGTTAGTATCAGCATTCTCATCAAAGGAGAATATTATGAATGCATATAGTAAAGCAATAGAGAATAAATATAGATTCTTTAGCTTTGGAGATGCAATGTTTATTAAAAGGGAAAGCAAATGATTAAATATACATTAGAAAAAAAATCTAGCGATTCAAATGCTAGATTAGGATATATTGACACACCACATGGAAGAATAGAAACTCCAATATTTATGCCGGTTGGAACAAGAGGAACTGTGAAAACAATGACATCCCATGAATTGTATGATATAAATGCCCAAATAATACTTGGTAATACATATCATCTTTACTTGAGACCAGGTCAAGAGATATTAAGAGAAGCTGGTGGACTTCATAAACTCATGAATTGGGATAGGCCAATATTAACTGATAGTGGTGGATTTCAAGTGTTCAGTTTAAATGAAAATAGAAAGATTACTGAAGAAGGCGTTGAGTTTAAATCCCATATAGATGGATCAAGACATTTTATTTCCCCAGAAAAATCCATGGAGATACAAAATGATATAGGTTCTGATATAATAATGGCCTTTGACGAATGTGCACCATATCCAGCGGAAAAGGAATATATAGAAAAATCTATGCACAGAACATTAAGATGGCTTAAACGTTGTAAGGATTATCACAAAAATACCGATAGACAAAGTCTTTTTGGAATAGTTCAAGGTGGAATGTACAAGGATTTAAGGGAGTACAGTGCCAAGGCAACAGTGGATATAGATTTACCAGGATATGCTATAGGTGGACTTTCAGTCGGTGAACCTAGAGATATTATGATTGAATACTTAAATCATACAATACAATTTTTACCAGAGGATAAACCTAGATATTTAATGGGAGTAGGAACGCCGGATTATTTATTTGAAGCTGTAGAGGCTGGAATTGATATGGCTGACTGTGTACTTCCAACTAGAATAGCAAGAAATGGTACTGCATTAACATCTAGAGGAAAACTAGTAGTTAGAAATGCAAAGTATGCAAAGGACTTTCGTCCATTAGATGAGGAATGTGATTGTTATGCATGTAAAAATTATAGTAGAGCTTATATAAGACATTTGGTAAATGTAGATGAAATATTAGGAGCTAGACTATTGACAATTCACAATTTATCATTTTTAATAAATATGATGGATAAAATTCGTCAGTCTATAAGAGAAGACAGATTTTTAGACTATAAATTAGAATTTTATGAAAAATTTGGTTATAATTACCATAAATAAGAGAGGTGAAAAGAATGCCAGGTACACCATATGCTTCATTGATTTTTTTAGCTGTAATGATTGGAGGAATGTACTTCCTAATGATTAGACCACAACAAAAAAGAGATAAAGCTGTAAGAGAGATGAGAAATAACATTAAAGTTGGTGATAATATTATTACTATAGGAGGAATCAAAGGCAAGATTTTAAAAGTTGGAGATGACTATGTAATAATTGAAACATCAAACGCCAAAACTAAAATGGAATTTGTTAAATCAGCAATAGGTACAGTAGTAAGAGATGAATCAGATTACGAAGAAGCTGATGAAGACGAAGAAGATGAAATAGAAGAAGACGAAGAATAAAATAAGTAAATTAGTAAAATATTTGATATAAATGTCAAATATTTTATTTTTTTTAAAGCATAGTCGAAATCTCTGATTTCGTAACATGTCTTATGCAATCTGCTCCTCAAGAACTAATTGATTGGAAGGAACAGTCTGCAAAAGTTTGTTTTATAAATAAACTGTCTAAGATGTATCGTATTCAAAGAGTATAATAAAAAATATAGATATAAGATATAGTAGTAATAATTAATTTAAAGACCTGATAATAGATTAGGTCTTTTGATATAATAATAATTATTGATTAATTAAAGATATTGTAAGAAAATGTTAAATAAATATTAAATAAGTTAGAAAATATCCAGATAATAAAATATTATAAGGTTAATATAAAGGTGAAATATGAGTAAATGGTTTTTAAAGGGAAATAAACAGGATTATAGAGCTATAAGTAAAAAATATAATATTAACCCAATTATCTCTAAAATTCTTGTAAATAGAAATATTGATGAAAATGATATGAAAAAATTTTTAAATCCAACATTTGAAAACTCAGTTCATGATCCATTTTTAATGAAGGATATGGATAAAGCTGTAAATATGATTATAGAGTCAATAGATAAATATGAACATATTAGAATTGTTGGAGATTATGATCAAGACGGAAACTCGGCTACAATGACTTTAATGGATGGAATTATGATTTATAATGAAAATATATCATATGCAATTCCTCATAGAGTTGATGATGGCTATGGCATTTCAAAAAGAATTGTAGATGCTGCATTTGAAGAAAATGTGGATTTAATAATTACTTGTGATAATGGAATAACATCTTTTGATGTTATTGAATATGCCAAATCAAAAGGAATTAAAGTCATAGTTACAGATCATCATCAAGTAAAAAATGAAAATGGAATTGATATTTTACCAATGGCTGATGCTGTTTTAAATCCTAATAGAATGGATTGTGAATATCCGTTTAAAAAGCTTTGTGGAGCAGGAGTTGCATTTAAATTAATTCAAGGTTTATTTGAAAGACTAGATGGTGATAGGGAATACTTACTAGATCTATTGGAATATGTTGCTATGGGAACTATATGTGATATTGTGGATTTAGTCGATGAAAATAGATATATTGTAATTGAGGGTCTAAAGAGAATAAACAATACAGAGAATTATGGTATGCAATGTTTAATTAGGGAAACTGGACTTAAGACAGAAGTTAATGCTTATTCTATAGGATTTATTATTGGTCCTTGTATAAATGCAGCTGGTAGACTGGAATCAGCAACTTTGGGAATTGAATTATTCCTCGAAGAGAATATGACTAAAGTTGAAGAAATTGCAAAAAAACTTGTAGATTTAAACAATGAAAGAAAAGAATTAACAAAAGAAGGATTGGAAAAAGTTGATAAGACGATAATTCAAAATAATTTAGACGATAATAAAGTAATAGTTGTAAAAGAAAAAAGCATTCACGAAAGCCTTGCAGGTATTATTGCAGGAAAGATTAAAGAAAAATATTATAAGCCAACAATTGTATTCACTTCCTCTAAAGAAGATGGACTATTAAAAGGGTCTGGAAGAAGTATTGAAGAGTATAATATGTTTGAAGGCATAGATGAATTCAAGGACATGTTGAATTCCTTTGGAGGTCATCCAATGGCGGCAGGTCTATCGATAAAAGAGGACAAAATGGACGAATTTAGAGATAATCTAAATAATTCTGCAAATCTATCAGAAGATGATTTAACACCAAAAATATACTTGGA
Organism: uncultured Gallicola sp.; assembly: GCA_964345925.1. GTDB lineage: Bacteria > Bacillota > Clostridia > Tissierellales > Peptoniphilaceae > Miniphocaeibacter. Next base: position 88,244 of record CAYFSP010000002.1, read on the forward strand.
TACTCAACTCTATGCAAATGAATTAACATTTGATATTATCGATGAGATAAATTTTTTAGAACCTTTTGGAAAAGGAAATAGCAAACCAGTATTTGGAGATAAGAATATAATTGTTGAAAAATATAATATTATTGGTAAAAATAAAAATGTTTTAAAATTTGACTTCAATATTCGAAATAGGATAATGGAAGGTATCTATTTTGGTGATGTTGATAGTATGAAAGATTATATTGATAATAAATTTGAAAGTTTTGACGATGTAAAAAAACTGGATATTGTATACTATCCAAATATCAATGAATTTAACAATAAAAAAAATATACAATTGATTATTAAAGATATAAGATAGATATATTTTTATTAAAATATATGTTAATTGTAGAGATAAATAATATATGATAAAATTGAAGAATATTTATAGAGAATTTATATTGGAGGTGTATAAATATGTTAAAAGAATTGCTCATGAAAATTGAATTATATAATCCTAATACAAATAAGGAAATGATTACAAAAGCTTATAGACTATCTGAGAAAGAACATGAAGGTCAGTTTAGAAGTTCTGGAGAGCCTTATTTTATACACCCTGTAGCTGTTGCTAATATTTTAGCCGACTTAAGTATGGATGATGAAACGATTATGGCAGGTCTTCTTCATGATGTACTAGAGGATACTGATATTTCCTATGATGAGATGAAGGAAGAATTCGGTGAAGAAGTTACAAAACTAGTTGATGGTGTAACAAAATTAAAAAAGATAAGCTATAAATCAAAGCAGGAAAATCAGGCTGAAAATTTAAGAAAAATGGTTTTAGCCATGTCTAAGGATATACGTGTAATAATTATTAAATTAGCTGATAGACTTCACAATATGCGTACATTAGAGTATATGAATAGAAACAAACAAATTGAAAAGGCAACTGAAACCTTGGAAATTTATGCACCATTGGCTCATAGGCTAGGTATTAATACTATAAAATGGGAATTGGAAGACTTGAGTTTACGCTATTTGGAACCGGAGATATACTATGAGTTAGTTGAAAAAGTTAAGCTTAAAAGACAGGAAAGAGAGTCTTTTATTCAAGATATTATAATGGTATTAAATGTTGCTTTAGAAGAGTTGGATATTGAAAGTGAAATAAGTGGAAGACCCAAGAGTATATACAGTATTTATAAAAAAATGTACCAACAGGGTAAGGCTTTTGAAGAATTATTCGATTTATCCGCCGTTAGAGTTATAACCGATAGTATAAAAAACTGTTACGGTGTTCTTGGTGCTGTTCATACATTGTGGAAACCAATACCAGGACGTTTTAAGGACTATATAGCAATGCCTAAACCAAATCTATACCAATCCCTTCACACGACGGTAATAGGTCCTAAAGGGGAGATTTTTGAGGTACAGATAAGAACATGGGAAATGCATAAAACAGCAGAATTTGGTATTGCTGCCCATTGGAAGTACAAAGAAGGTACTACAGGGAAAAAATCTACTTTAGATGATAAACTAAGTTGGATAAGAGAATTAATGGAATGGCAAAGAGATCTTTCGGATTCAAGGGAGTTTATAAACACCATTAAAGATGATTTCTCCATGGATGAGGTTTTTGTTTTCTCACCTATAGGAGATGTTATAGATTTACCAGAGGGATCAACTCCAATAGACTTTGCATATAGAGTTCATTCTGCTGTTGGAAACAAATGTGTTGGTGCAAAAATCGATGGAAGAATTGTTCCATTAACATATAAATTAAAGACTGGAAATATCGTAGAGATATTGACATCTTCTAATTCATCTGGTCCTAGTTTAGATTGGCTTAAAATAGTTAAATCATCTCAAGCAAAAACAAAGATAAAACAATATTTTAAAAAGAAGGAAAGAGATCATAATATTATTAAAGGTAGGGATATTCTTGAAAAGGAAGTTAGAAAACAAGGATTTACCTTTAATGAAATTTTAAAAGATGAATGGCTTTATTCTGTAATGGAGAGAATGAGCTTTAAAAACATGGATGATATGTATGCATCAATAGGTTTTGGTACAACTCCTATAACACAAGTAATGCCAAAATTAAAAGAACTTCATAAAGAATATTACAAAACGGATGATCCTGTTAGCGAGTTACAAGAAAAATACGATAAGATTAAGGCACCAGTAAGTTCTGAACATGGAATTATTTTAAAAGGTGTTGATAATATTCAAATTAAAATTGCAAAATGTTGTAATCCTGTTCCAGGAGACGAAATAGTTGGATATATAACAAGGGGTAGAGGAGTTTCTGTTCACAGAAAGGACTGTTCCAATATTGTAAATATAGACGATAAAAATAGACTTATAGAGGTTTCTTGGAGCGAGGATGAAGAATCTAAATACAATGTGGAAATAAAGGTAATAGCATTTGATAGATTTGCATATTTAGCAAGCCTTACACAGAGAATATCTGAACTTGGAATCGATACAAGGGGAATGAATGTTGTAAAGAACAAGGATAAAACCTTTGATATAAACTTAATAGTAGAAGTTAATCATACAAAACAAATAGAGGAAGTTCTTGCAGCAGTTAGATCTGTAAAAGGAACATTAGATGTTTATAGGGTTAAAATTTAACTAAGGAGAAATATGAGAGCAATAATACAAAGAGTAAAAAATGCTTCAGTTAATGTTGACAACAATGTAATTGGAAAGATAGATCAAGGTTTTTTAGTATTTATCGCTGTAAACGTAGATGATGAAATAAAAGACTTGGAATATATAAAAAACAAGGTAATGAACTTAAGGGTTTTTGAAGATGAAAATGGTAAGATGAATAAATCAATTAAGGATATAGATGGAGAGTTTCTAGTTGTTTCACAGTTTACGCTATATGGTGATGCTAGAAAGGGAAATAGACCAAGTTTTATAAACTCTGCTAAACATGAAAAAGCTGAGGAATACTATGAAAGATTTATTGAAGAATTGAAAAAGGAATCAGGACTTAAAGTTGAAACAGGAAAATTTGCAGCAGATATGGAAATATCCCTTATAAATGATGGACCTGTTACAATACAATTGGATAGCAGTAAAATATATTAGGAGAGACTATGAATATAATAAAGCATATAACAAGATCTTTAGTTGAAAATATCTATATAGTAGAAATAAATAAGAAATGTTTTATTGTTGATCCTGGTTATGATTTTGAAGGAGTAGTTGAAATAATAGAATCAAATAATTTCAAACCTGAATTTATTATATTAACACATGGTCATGGAGATCATATAGGATCTGCAAAGGAATTAAAAGAAAAATACAATATTCCTATATATGCTCATAAAGAGGAAAAGGAATTATTAAATGATCCAAGGTTAAATTTATCATACACCATGTACGGAGAAATTTCTTTAGAGTGTGATAGATATTTAGTAGAGGAAGACATTATAGAATTTGAAGGAAATGAATTAAATTTGTTATATACACCAGGTCATACAAAAGGTGGAATGTGTATTTTAATCAATAATCACATATTTACAGGAGATACACTATTTGCTAACTCCATTGGTAGATCGGACTTCCCAACAGGGGATTATGAAGAGCTTATTAACTCCATTGAAAGTAAGTTAATGGCGTTAAATGACGATATAATAGTTCATCCTGGACATAATTCAGATAGTACAATTGGATCTGAGAGAATAAATAATCCATTTCTATCTTGATTATTTAAGGATAATAATGTAAAATTTTAATAGTTAAATATTTATGCGTTGAAGAAGAGGAGTAGTTTAAAAGTCTTTATAGAGAGGAAGATAATGGTGGAAATCTTCTAAGTAATTTTAAATGAATGTTGCTTTAGAGCTATTAGTTAATTACTTTATAATTTTAAGTGTCATATTTATATGAAATTTAGGTGGTACCGCGAACCCTTCGTCCTAATCAGGATTGGGTTGTGGTACTATTTTTTTTGAAAATATAATATATTTATGAATTAACAAAGTAAATAAGATAACTAGTATAAATTTGAATAAAATATTATATAGCAGAAAAAGATATAATAATTAAGTGAGGAGAAAAAATTGAAGAATTTAGAAAAAAATTATGATCCAAAGAGTTTTGAAGATAAAATATATAAAACTTGGAAAGACAATGGCTATTTTATTGCAAAAATAGATGAAAACAAGAAACCATTTACTATAGTTATGCCGCCACCAAATGTAACTGGAAACTTACATTTAGGTCATGCAATGAATAATACATTACAGGATATTTTAATTAGAAGAAAGAGAATGCAAGGTTACTCAGCTTTATGGGTACCAGGAACCGATCATGCAAGTATTTCTACAGAAATGAAAGTTGTTGAAAAAATCACATATGAAGGAAAGACAAAAGAAGAACTCGGAAGAGAAGGGTTCTTAAAAGAAGCTTGGGCTTGGACTGAAAAATACGGTGGAAATATAAATAATCAATTGGAAAAGTTAGGAGTTTCCTGTGACTGGTCAAGAGAGGCATTTACCCTAGACGATAATCTTTCAAAAGCAGTTCAAGAAGTATTTATAAAGATGTACAATGATGGATTAATCTATAGAGGTAATAGAATAGTAAACTGGTGTGTAAGTTGTGGTACAGCAGTTTCTGATGCAGAGGTTGTTCATGAAGACGATAAAGGACATTTATGGAATATTAAATATCCTTTTAAGAACAAAGATGGTTATATAGTAATAGCAACAACAAGACCTGAAACAATGTTAGGGGATTTAGCAGTTGCAGTAAACCCTGAGGATGAAAGATATAAGGATATTGTAGGTGAAAAACTAGTTCTACCTTTAGTTGAAAGAGAGATTCCAATTATAGCTGATGATTATGTTGAAATGGAATTTGGAACTGGTATGGTTAAAATAACTCCTTCACATGATCCAAACGACTTTGAAGTTGGAGATAGACATAATCTAGGTCAATGTATCGTAATTGATGAAAAGGGATTTATATCTGAAGGATATGGCAAGTATTCAGGTATGGATAGATTTGAAGCTAGAAAAGCCATTGTAGATGATTTAGATGCTTTAGGATTACTGGAAAAAGTTGAAGAACATGATCATGCTGTAGGTCATTGTGAAAGATGTGGATCGATTATCGAACCTGTTATATCTAAACAATGGTTTGTTAAAATGGAAAATTTTGCAAAAGAGGCTTTAAAAGTATATAAAGATGGTGAATTAAATCTACTTCCTCCAAGACTTGGAAAAGTATATGAAAATTGGTTAACAGGAACAAGGGATTGGACAATATCTAGGCAGTTATGGTGGGGACATAGAATTCCTATTTATTATTGTGATGATTGTAATGAAGTCATAGTTTCTAAAGAAAGACCTGAAAAATGTTCATGTGGAAGTACAAATTTACATCAGGATCCAGATACTTTGGATACTTGGTTTTCATCTGCTTTATGGCCTTTCTCAACATTGGGATGGCCAAGTAAAACTCCTGATTTAGATTATTTCTTCCCTACTGATGTTCTAGTAACAGGCTACGATATAATTTTCTTCTGGGTAATAAGAATGGTATTTTCATCTATTTACAATATGGGAGAAATTCCATTTAAAGACGTATACTTTACAGGGTTAATCAAGGATTCTCAAGGTAGAAAAATGAGTAAATCCCTGGGAAATGGTATAGATCCATTAGAGGTAATTGATTCATTTGGAGCTGATGCTTTAAGATTTACACTTGTAACAGGAAATTCTCCAGGTAATGATATGAGATTCCATATTGAAAGAGTAGAAGCTAATAGGAACTTTGCAAATAAATTATGGAATGCTACAAGGTTTATTTTTATGAATTTAGATGAGGATAATATAAAGGATATTTCTGAATTAGAACTTGAAAATGAAGACAAATGGATAATATCTAGAGTAAATGATCTTATTAAGAGTATAGATGAAAATTTAGATAAATATGAAATAGGTTTTGCAGCAGACAAAATTTATGATTTTGTATGGAATGAATTCTGTGACTGGTATATTGAACTTGTAAAACCTAGACTTTATAATGATGATATTGAAAGAAGCATTAAAGCTCAAAGTACACTGGTATTCGTTTTGGATACTGTTATTAAGCTTTTACATCCATTTATGCCATTTATTACAGAAGAGATCTATTCTATTATGCCAAATCAAAAAGATATGCTTATAAATGAAAATTGGCCAATTTATAAAGAAGAAAATAATCATAAAGAAGAAGAAAATAAAATTGAAATAATGATAGAAGCTATTAAGGCAATAAGAAATGCAAGGGCAGAGTTAAATATTGCACCAAGTAAGAAAGCAGAACTTATTTTCAGCAGTAAAGATGAAAAAGAAATTTCTATATTAAAAGAAATCCAAAATCATTTTAAAACATTAGGTGGAGCTTCAGTTATTAAATTCATAAACGAGGATTTAGATGAGAGCATAGATGCTATTTCCATCGTTTTAAATAAAGTCAAAATATATATTCCATTGGCTGATTTAGTAGACTATTCTAAAGAACTTGAAAGACTTGAAAAAGAGGCTGAAAAATTAAATGATGAAATAAAAAGAGCTAGTGGAAAATTATCTAATGAAAAATTTACAGCTAAAGCACCTGAAAAAGTTGTTCAAGAGGAAAGGGATAAATTAAAGAAATATGAAGGTATGTTAGAAGAGGTTAACAACTCTATAAATGGAATAAAGGCTAAGATGTAATGAATGTAAATGATGCCATATTCTACTTAGAGGATTCTAGCTATGGTCATAGCAAGGACTTTACTATATTTAAAGAAGTCCTTGCTCTTTTTAATATAGTAGAAGAAGATTTTAAAATAATACAAATAGCTGGAACGAATGGAAAGGGAACAGTTGGAACCTTTTTAAGTTATTTAATTGAAGGTGGAAATAAAACAGTTGGTCATTTTTCTTCACCTCATCTTGTGGATTATAGAGAAAGATTCAAAGTAAATAATAAGATTGTTGATGATGATTTATTTGTAGAAATCGTTGAAAGAATTAAAAATATAATTCCGTTGAAAATAAAAAAGGGTTTAACATATTTTGAAATGTCACTACTTGTTTCACTGTTGATATTTAAAGAGAAAAATATTGAGTATATCATAGTGGAAACAGGTATAGGTGGAAGATATGATATAACTAATATCTTTAATGAAAACGAACTATCCATAATAACGACAATAGGGTTTGACCATGAATCAATATTGGGAAACACCTTGGAAGAAATAGCCTTTCATAAAGCTGGAATAATTAAAAATAACTCATCGGTTTTATCATTTAGACATGAAAAGAATATAGATGACATAATTATAGAAGAAGCAAAGAATAAGAATTCAAAAATATTATTTTTGGATAATGAAAAAATTCATATAGAAAAAATGAGTATTGATGGATGTGATTTTAAATATAATAACAAAGATTTCCATACGAAAATGATAGGAGCACATCAAGTATTTAATATATCTTTATCTTTAGAAGCGATAAAAATATTGGGAATAGATATTGATTATAAAAAAACTAGCATGATATTAAGCAATTCAATATTTGAAGGTAGAATGGAAAAAATTTGTTCAAATCCTACGATTATTGTTGATGGTGCACATAATCAAGAGGGACTTATAAATTTAAATAGAAATATAGAAAATTTAAATATAAAGGATTATATATTAGTTGTTGGATCAATGAACGATAAGAATATTTTTAATAATTTAAATAGCTTAATAGAGAAATCTAAAAAAGTAGTATTTACAAAAATAGATTATGAAAGAGCAATAAAACCAAGTGAAATGATAAAATTATTAAATTTAGAGAGTAAAGAATATGAAATTGTAGAAGATATAAACAATATAAAGGATTATTTTGCTAATAATATTACAAATGAGGATATAGCAATTTTCACAGGTTCACTTTACCTGGTAGGGGAAGTAAAAAAGATTTTCAAGGAGAATTAAATGTATAGTGATTTTTCAGAAGTTTATAACAAATTGGTTTTTGATATAGATTATGATTTCTATTTAAAGACTATAAAGAAACAATTAAATGATTTGAATATAGATCCAAAGAATATACTTGAAATAGGAATAGGAACGGGTAATTTAACGAAGAGAATGGATTTTGAAGCAAATTCATATATAGGTGTGGACTTAAGTTCAGAAATGCTTGAAATAGCAAGTAATAATTTGAACAATATGGAGAATCTACAGTTAATAAATGCTGATATATCAAAATTTAAAATGGAAAATAGATTTGATTTAGCAATTAGCACACTTGATACAATTAATTATATATTAGATTCAAATGACCTTTATGCATCCTTTGAAAATATTTTTAATAGTTTAAAACATGGTTCTGCCTTCATATTCGATATTAACTCTGAGAATAAATTAAGAAAAATACTAGGGAATAATGATTATATATATGAGCATGATAATATATTTTATACATGGCAAAGTTTTTTAGACGAAGAAAATGATATAGTGGATTTTGTCTTGAATTTTTTTATAGAAGAAAATAGTATTTATAGAAGAATTACAGAGGAACAAAGTGAAAAAATATATTCCTTAGATTATATTTTAAAAATATTACAAGAAATTGGATTTAATATATATAATTATATGGATTTTGATACGGGAAATAAAATAGACGATAGTACACAAAGAATTTTAATAACAGCTACTAAGTAGTCTATAAATTTAAAGAACCTAGCTATTTCAATATTTTCTTGCAAAAGAAATTTTATTGTGATATAGTGTAATGAGCAGCATAGCTGTGGCGCGTCAACGATCGATTTTATCGTTGGTTACGTTTATTTTTTTGGAGGATTTTTAAAAATGGCAAAAGGCAAAGTAAAATGGTTTAATGCAACTAAAGGATTTGGATTTATATCTACAGAAGAAGGAGAAGACGTTTTCGTTCACTACTCAGCTTTAGAAGATAACGGTGATTTCAGAACTTTAGATGAAGGACAAGATGTTGAATTCGAAATAGTTGAAGGAACTAAAGGTCCACAAGCTTCTAACGTAGTTAAATTATAATAAAATATTAATACGAAATTTTTAGAAGTAAACCAAAGCCCCTATTTATAGGGGCTTTTGTAATTGGAGGTAAAATGACTAAATTATATAGAGCAATAAATAAAAATGAAACAATAAGATTTTTCTTAATAAATTCCACTGAATTGGTTGAAGAGATGAGAAATGTTCATAACACTTCAACAACGGCTACGGCGGCATTAGGTAGACTTACGACAATGGCTGCTATAATGGGTGGAGATATAAAAAATGATAAAGAGAAAATTATTTTAAAAATAAAGGGTAATGGACCATCAGGAATGTTAATTTCTGAAATAAATTCAAAAGGTCATATTAGATCATATATAGCAAATCCTCAAGTTGATATTCCTAGTATTGTAGAAAAAAACAAATTGGATGTAGGTGGATTTGTAGGTAATGAAGGTTCTTTAGCAGTTATAAAGGATTTTGGATTTGGAGAACCATATACTGGTCAAACAAATTTGGTTTCTGGTGAAATAGCGGAAGACTTTGCAAATTACTTTTATCAGTCAGATCAACTACCTACTGTTGTAACATTGGGTGTGTTGGTTAATACAGATTATACTGTAAAATCGGCAGGAGGAATGTTTATTCAAGCATTACCAGGATATCAAGATGAAGATATAGATATACTTGAAAAATGTATTAATAACCTTCCACCTATAAGTACAATTTATAGTGAATATGATTCTCCTGAAGAAATATTTGAAAAATATTTTAAAGAAATGGATATAAAAATACTTGGAGCTGATGATAGACAGTATAAATGTAGTTGTAATCATGAAAGTATAGAGAGAGTTATTCTATCATTAGGAGAAGATGAAGTAAACAGTATTTTAGAAAAGGATCATAAAATAGAACTAACATGTAGTTATTGTAATAAGGTATATAATTACTCAGAAAATGAAATAAAAGATCTATTAGAAGAAGCTAGAAAATAAATTTTGCTTTTTTTTCGTTACTATAATATAGGAGTTTGTTAATATCTGTGTTATAATAGATTAAATATTTTAGATAAAGGATGATTATATGTTAAATGTAGGTATAGTAGGTTCTACTGGATATGCTGGAGGAGAATTGGTCAGATTATTACTACAACATGATAAGGTTAGTATAAAATGGCTTTATTCTCAAAGTTACTTAGGGGAGGATTATCATAGAATATATGGTAATTTTTTTAAATTAATTGATAAATCATGCGTTGGAGGAAATATTGATGAACTTGTAGAAGAGGTTGATTTAATATTTACTGCTACACCTCAAGGCTATTGTTCTGGAATAATAAGTGAAAAGATTCTAAAAAAAGTTAGAGTTATTGATTTAAGTGCAGATTTTAGGATTAAGGATATTGATATTTATACTAAATGGTATGGTTTAAAACATAATTCACAAGAATTTATAAAGGAAGCAGTATATGGATTGTCTGAAATTAATAGAGATGAAATTAAAAATGCTAGAATATTAGCTAATCCAGGTTGCTACACAACAGCAGCAATACTTTCTTTATATCCTTTAGTGAAAGAAGGTATTGTAGATCTAAAGAGTATTATAATAGATGCAAAATCGGGTACATCTGGCGCTGGTAGGGGAAATAATATTTCAACCCTATTCTGTGAAGTAAACGAGAGTATAAAGGCTTATGGCATAGCTGGTCATAGACATACACCTGAAATTGAAGAACAATTATCATATGCAGCAAATGATAATGTGTTAATAAGTTTCACTCCTCATTTAGTGCCAATGAATAGAGGAATATTATCAACATCATATTTAAATTTAAATGGTAATTTTACATATGATGAAATAAAAAACATATACAATAAATATTATGAGAATGATTTCTTTATAAGATTGTTGGATGAAAATAATTATCCAGAAACAAAATGGGTTTCAACTAGTAATTTTGTGGATATTGGTTTTAAAATAGACGAAAGGACAAATAGAATCGTTGTTATTTGTGCAATTGATAATTTAATAAAAGGTGCTGCGGGACAGGCAGTCCAGAATATGAATTTAATGTTTGGGTTTAAGGAAACAGAAGGACTTGAACAATTACCAATATTTCCATAAGGAGTTAATATGAAGATAATAGAAGGTGGAGTTATAGCTCCTAAAGGATTTTTTTCCAGTGGAGTCAAGGCTGGAATAAAAAAAGATAAATTGGATATGGCTGCAATATATAGTGAAGTACCTGCAAATATAGCAGGGACTTTTACAAAAAATATAGTTAAGGCATCACCTGTAATTTGGGATAAAAATATAGTAGATAATAATTTAAAATCTCAAGTAATTATTGTAAATAGTGGAATTGCCAATGCTGTTACAGGAGAAGAAGGAATAAGGACTTGTGAAGAAACTGCAAAGAAAACTAAAGACTCATTTGATTTAAAAGTGGATAATATTTTATTAGCTTCAACAGGTGTAATAGGGCAAAAACTTCCAATGGATAAGATAAAAAAAGGAATTAAATTATTAAAGGATAGTTTGGGGAATAATATTGAGAATGGAAATTTAGCTGCAGAAGCAATACTCACAACAGACACTAAGAAAAAAGAAATAGCAGTTGAAGTTGAAATTGATAATAAAATAATAAAAATTGGTGGAGTTTGTAAGGGATCTGGAATGATTCATCCTAATATGTGTACCATGCTATCATTTATAACAACAGATATAAATATTGACAATATGTTACTAAAAAAATGTACTAGAGAAGTAGTCGATGAAAGTTTTAATATGATTTCAGTGGATGGAGATACTTCAACTAATGATACCGTTTTAGTAATGGCTAATGGATTGGCTAAAAATGTGAAAATAGAATCTGAAGATGAAAATTATATAATTTTCAAAGAGGCCTTAAGATATATCTCCATTTACTTGGCAAAAAGAATTGCAGAAGATGGAGAAGGGGCTACAAAGCTATTTGAAGTAGAAGTAATTGGTGCATCTAGGATAGAACAGGCTAGAAAAATTGCAAAGTCCGTTATTTCATCTAATTTAACAAAGGCAGCATTATTTGGAAATGATGCTAACTGGGGAAGAATATTATGTGCAATGGGATATTCAGAAGAGGAGTTTAATCCAAATATTATAGATTTAGATTTTATAAGTTCCAAAGGAAAATTAAAAATAGTAAAAGATGGACTTGCTACAGATTACAGTGAAGAGTTGGCAACGGAGATTTTATCTCAAGAGGTAGTAACGGCTTTAATTGATTTAAAAGAAGGAAATATTACTGCAAAGGCTTGGGGTTGTGACTTAACTTATGATTATGTGAAAATAAATGGAGACTATAGATCATGATAGATTCAAATAAATTTCAGGATAAGGCTCATGTGTTAATAGAAGCTTTACCATATATACAAAGATTTCATGGCAAGGTAATAGTTATAAAATATGGTGGAGCTGCCATGGCTGATGAACTATTAAAGGAAAGTGTAATGAGGGATATTGCCTTGTTAAAGTCCGTTGGTATACAGCCTGTAATAGTGCATGGCGGTGGAAAGGAAATTACCAAATGGGTTGAATTAAATGGCAAAAAATCAGAGTTTTACAATGGTTTTAGAATTACTGATAAAGAGACAATGGAAATTGCTGAAATGGTTCTTGGTGGTGTGAATAAAGGACTTGTCTCTCATATGGAAAGTCTCGGAGTAAAAGCTGTTGGTTTAAGTGGAAAAGATGGATCCATGTTAAGAGTTAGAAAAAAAACTATAGATGGAGTGGATATTGGATTTGTAGGAGATATTAGAAAAGTTAACACAAATCTAATTAAAACACTTTTAAAAGATGATTATGTTCCCGTTATATGTCCCATAGGAGTAGATAAGGATTATAATATGTATAATATTAACGCCGATGAAGCAGCAAGTGAAATAGCAATAGAATTAGGTGCAGAAAAATTAGCTTTTTTAACAAATACAGAAGGCTTTTATGAGGACTATAGCGATAAAAAAACGTTGATATCAAGAATATCGGTACAAGAAGCGGAAAAGCTAGTTAGGGATGGTAAAATAGATGGTGGAATGCTTCCTAAGATGCAAAATTGTATAAGAGCAGCAATAAATGGTGTAACGAGAGTACATATTTTAGATGGAAGATTAACTCATAGCATATTAATTGAAATATTTACTACTAAAGGTATAGGAACGTTGATTTACAAATAGGAGAGTATATGGAAAAATATATGGAATTAGCAGAGAAAAATATTCTGAAGGTTTATAATAGGATGCCAGTTGTTTTTAAAAATGGGAAAGATGTTTATCTATACGATGAAGACGGCAAGGAATATTTAGACTTTTTATGTGGAATAGGAGTAAATAGTCTAGGATATAGCAATAAAAAATTTAAAGATGCTTTAAAAGGTCAAGTAGATGAATTACTACATATATCTAATCTTTTTTATACTGAAGAAGTTGCGATAGCTGCAGAAAAACTTATAAAAGTCAGTGGTATGTCTAAGGCTTTTTTTACAAATAGTGGAGCTGAAGCTATAGAAGGTGCAATAAAGGCAATGAAAAAATATAGTTACAATAAAAATGGTAAGGGAGATTATGAAATAATAGCATTTGATCATTCCTTCCATGGAAGGACAACAGGGTCTTTGGCTGTAACGGGAAATGAAAGCTATAGAAAGCCATTTGAACCACTATTAAAGGGAATAAAATTTGCAGAGTTTAATAATATAGAATCTGTAAAAAATTTAGTAACAGATAAAACAATAGGAATAATAATAGAACCAGTACAAGGAGAAGGAGGAATAAATTTAGCTGAAAAATTCTTCCTGAAAGAAATTGAAAAAATCTGTAATGAAAAGGATATTCTTTTAATATTGGATGAAATACAATGTGGAGTAGGAAGAACGGGAAGTTTCTATAGATTCCAAGAAATGGGCATAAAACCCGATATAGTTGCTACAGCAAAAGCATTGGGAAATGGAATACCAGTGGGAGCATTTTTAGTAAATGATAAAGTAGCAGAAAACACCATAGTTCCAGGAGAACATGGTACAACTTATGGTGGAAATCCATTAGCTGCTAAAGCAATAAGTACTGTAATAGATATATATGAAGAAGAGTTGGTTATTGAAAACGTTCAGAACTTAACTCCTTATTTTGAAAAAAAATTGGATGAACTAGTTGCTAAATATGATTTTATCATAAAGAGAAAAGGTGTAGGGTTTATACAAGGACTACAATTTACAGAAGAGAAAAAATCTGGAGAAATAATGAAAAATGCCTTAGATAATGGTTTGGTAATCGCGGTGGCAGAAAATAATGTAGTTAGATTTTTACCACCATTAGTAATAAAAAAAGAACATATAGATGAAATGATAGAGAAGCTTGAAAGAAGTTTTTAATAATATGAATAGCAAATATTTTATCAAATTAATTGACATAGTATAAAATATTTGCTATTAGCTATTCACAAGATATGTAAGCGCTAACAAAGGGGTTAATATGAATATATATGATATAGCTAAAAAAGCAAATGTTTCTATTGCAACAGTTTCAAGGGTTCTAAATAATCCTAATGCTGTTAAGGAAGAAACAAGAATTAAAGTACAAGAAATTATAAATAAATTTGACTACAGACCTAGTGATATAGCAAGAGGACTAGCAACAAATAAAACTAATACTGTAGGTATTATGGTTCCTGATATAAGAAACCCTTTTCATGCATATTCAGCATATTTTGTAGAGCAAAAACTTTTAACTTGTGGTTTTAACTCCATACTTTGCAATACATCAGAAGAACCAAGTAGCAAATTAAAGTATTTTGAATTATTAAATCAAAAAGGAGTAGATGGAATAATACTATTAGGAGCTTCTTTTGGAGATAAAGAAATGGAGGTAGTATTTGAAGAGTTAAATAAAAAAATATCTATTGTAATTATTAATAATTTAATTGGTAACAATTCTACATTTGTTATATGTGATGAAAAAAAGGGGATTGATAAGTCCATAAGACATATTAAAAATAAAGGATATAAATATCCCATATATGTTCAAGATAAACAAAAATATATTACAAGAGCAAGTATTTCTAAAAAAGAAGGCTTTATAGAATCAATAAAAACATATTATCCAGAACAAGATTTGAATAACTCTTTTCTATTTTTAAGGGAGGAAATGAAGGAGTATGAAAAGATTGTTAAATATCTTGAAGTAAATAAGGAAGTAGACTGTATTCAATTTGAAAAGGATACTTCAGCAATCAAGTTTTTAAAAGTAGCACAAAAATATAATTTAGATATACCTGGTAAATTGGCTGTAATAGGCTTTGATAATATCGATATGACTAACTATACTTATAAGGCATTGTCAACAATAGATCATAAAATAGAGGACCACTGTGAATTGGCAATAAAATTATTAATTAGAAAAATGAATGGGGAAAAAGTAAGTAATGAAAATTATATAATCCCTGAATTTATTGAAAAAGAAACATCTTAATGTTTTTTTTCAAAGGATATGTAACCGCTTACAGGATGAGAATATGACTATTATAAATGAAAACTTTATGTTACAAAACAAATATGGTAAGGAATTATATGAAGAATATGCAAAAGATATGCCAATATTTGACTATCATTGTCATTTAGAGGCAAAGGAAATTTGGGAAAATAAAAAATTTAAAAATATAACAGAAATTTGGTTAGGTGGCGATCATTATAAATGGAGAGCTATGAGGACCTGTGGAGTTCCAGAAAATAAAATAACTGGAAATGCATCAGATTTTGAAAAATTTAAAGAATGGTCTAAAGTAGTACCTCAGTTAATTGGTAATCCCTTATATCATTGGACACATTTGGAACTTAAAAGATTTTTTGGAATTGATGAGGAACTTAATGAGGAAACTTGTGAAGAAATTTGGAATAAAACAAATGAATTGCTTAAAAAAGATGAATTTACAGCAAGAGGTTTAATTGAAAGTTCAAATGTATTTGCAGTATGTACTACTAATGATCCTATTGAGGATTTACAATACCATAAAAAAATTAAAGAAGAGGGAGTTTTTTAAACAAAAGTACTTCCAGCTATGCGACCTGATAAAGCATTAAATATTGAATCTCAAGATTTTTTAGACTATCTATTAAAATTACAAGAGGTTTCTGGAAATAAAATTGAAGATTTTAATGATTTGAAAACCGCTTTAAGTAAAAGAATATCCTATTTTAATGACAATGGTTGTGTTGCTTGTGATCATGCATTTAACTATATACCTTATTTTAGGGGAGATTATGAAGAAGTAAACAGAATATTTAGAAAAAGATTTGAAGGTGAAATATTATCAAAAGTTGAGGAAGATACATTTAAAACAGAGCTTATGATATTTTTGGCCAAGGAATATAATAAATATGACTGGGTAATGGAACTTCATATTGGGGCATTGAGAAATAATAATGAAAGAATGTTTAATGTACTAGGCCCAGACACTGGTTATGATTCTGTAAATGATTTTAATTATGCTAAAGAATTAGCTAATTTATTAAGTGATGTTGATATAACAGGAGAACTTCCAAGAACTGTATTATTTTCCTTAAATCCTAAGGATAATTATGTTCTTTCAACTTTAGCAGGTTGCTTTCAAGGTGAAGAATATGGAATTTCAAAAATTCAATTAGGTACGGCTTGGTGGTTTTTAGATCATAAAGATGGAATGATAAATCAAATAAAAGATATGGCAGCCACTGGGGTTTTATCGAAATTTATTGGTATGCTAACAGATTCAAGATCATTTTTATCATACCCAAGGCATGATTATTTTAGAAGAATATTATGTAATATTATTGGAGAATATGTTGAATTAGGAGAATATCCTTGGAAAAAGGATTATTTAGGAAAAATGATAGAAAACATTAGTTTTAATAATGCAAAAGAGTATATTAGATTAAAATAATATTATATTTGGGAGTTAGAATGTATTTAAAAAAAGAAATAAACAAGGATAATTCGATTTATCCAAAGAAGATATTACAATTTGGACAAGGTAATTTTCTCCGTGGATTTATTGATTGGTTAATAGACTTATCTAATGATAAAGAACTGCTAAAATCTTCCATTGTAATTGTAAAAGCAACAGAAAATGGAAATTTAGATAAATTTAAAAAGCAAAATAATAGATATACCTTGATAATGAAAGGTATTGAAAATGGTAATACTATTGAAGAAACAAAAATTATTACAAGTATTTCAGATGTAATAAATCCATATTTAGAAGAGGATTTTAATTATTATGAAAGCATAATAAAAAGTGATGATTTAGAAATAGTGATTTCAAATACTACAGAGGCGGGAATAGTGTATGAATATTGTGATTTCAAAGAAAACTATCCAAAGACATTTCCAGCTAAAATTACTAAATTACTATATACTAGATTTAAATACTTTAATGGTAATAAAAACAAAGGTCTTTTATTTCTACCAGTAGAATTAATTGATAATAATGGTAGAGAATTACAAAAATGTATTTTAAATCATATTGATGATTGGAAACTGGAAAAAGAATTTAAGGATTGGGTTTTAAATCATAATTTTTTTGCGAATACTCTAGTAGATAGAATAGTAACAGGATATCCTGATGAAAATATTGAAGAACTAGAAAAAAAATTAGGTTATGAAGACGAACTTTTAGTAACTAGTGAAATATTTAATCTTTGGGTCATAGAAGGCAAGGAAGAATGGAAAAATATTTTTCCATTAGGAGATATTGGTGCTAATATTATTTGGACAAATGATGTATCATCTTATAAAAAGAGAAAAGTTAGAATTTTAAATGGAGGTCATACTTCACTTGTACCATCAGCTTTTCTAGCAGGTTTTTCAATTGTAAGAGATATGATTAATAATAGTATATTTAATAGATTTTATGATTATTTAATGGAAAAAGAAATAATACCTACTATAGATATGGATGAAAAAGAGTTACTGGATTTTTCTCAATCAGTTAAAGACAGGTTTAAAAATCCTTTTATTGATCATAAACTACAAGATATTATGTTAAATTCTTTATCGAAATATAAAGCTAGATGTTTGCCTAGTTTAAAAGACTATTATGATAAATTCAATAAATTGCCAGAAGGGTTGGTATATACTTTAGCGGCATTAATAAGGTATTACAAAGTAGAAAAAATTGAAGATAAATACTATGGCTTCGATTTAACAGGCAAAAGATATATTATTAATGATAATATAGAAAACTTGGAATTTATAAATAATTCTTGGAAAAAAGCTGATATTTATGAAACAGTAGTTGATATACTAGGCAATATTAATATTTGGGGTGAAGATTTAAACAATATTAATAAATTAACAAGCAAAGTAGTTGATTATATAAATAGTATTGAAAATATTGGTGTCATAGATACCATTGAAGAAATTGCATAGAGGATATTATGGAAAAAATAATTGAATATATACAATTAAATAAAAAAGATAATGTTTTAATAGCCGTAAAAGATTTAAAAAAAGGAACAGTAATAAATTTTAACAATTCAAACATAACAACTTTAGACAATATTCCTAAAGGTCATAAAATAGCTATAATGGATATAAAATCAAGTGAAAATATTATAAAGTATGGTGAAAAGATTGGTCATGCAATAAAAGATATTTCTACTGGAGAGCATGTTCATGTTCATAATATTAAAACTAATTTAAATGACATATTAGATTATGAGTTTAATGGAAAAAAGAAAAATAATAATTTTTCTAATAAAAAAGACTATACTTTTGATGGATACGTAAGGGAAGATGGATCAGTTGGAATTAGAAATGATATATGGATAGTTCCTACAGTTGGATGTATAAATAAAACTGCTGAAAATATAGCCAAGGCATCAAAAAAATTATATAGTGATAAAGTAGATGATATTTTAGCTATAACTCATAATATGGGCTGTAGTCAACTTGGAGATGATTTGATAATAACACAAAAGCTATTATCAGGTATTATTAACAATCCAAATGCTGGTGGAATTTTAGTTCTTAGTTTAGGTTGTGAAAATAACTATTTAGACATATTTAAACCTTTTTTAGGAAAAATAAATTCAAAAAGAATAAAATTTTTAAAAATTCAGGACGTTGAAGATGAATATGAAGTTTCAATGGATTTAATTTCTGAATTAGTTGATTACGCATCAGAATTTAAAAGGGAAAAAGTCGGAATAGATAAGCTTAAAATAGGATTTAAATGTGGTGGTTCTGATGGTTTTTCAGGAATAACAGCAAATGTATTATGTGGAATGACCAATGATAAAGTAGTAGAAAATGGAGGAAAAACCATTATAACTGAAGTTCCAGAAATGTTTGGTGCAGAACATCTCTTAATGGAAAGAGCGGAAAATCAAGAGGTATTTAATAAAATAGTTAATTTAATCAACGGATATAAAAACTACTTTAAAAAATATAATCAAGAAATTTATGAAAATCCTTCTCCAGGAAATAAAGATGGTGGAATAACCACATTGGAAGATAAATCATTAGGTTGTGTACAAAAGGGAGGAAGTTCGACAATAGTAGATGTTTTAGACTATGGAGAACAAATGATACGAAATGGGTTTTATCTTTTAAACGGTTCAGGAAATGATCAAGTTTCAACGACAAATTTAGTTGCAAGTGGTGTAAATTTAATTGTGTTTACAACAGGAAGAGGTAATCCTTTTGGAAATATTGTACCAACAATAAAAGTCTCTTCAAATACAGAATTAGCAATAAAAAAACCTAACTGGATAGATTTTGATGCTGGGTTGGTTTTAAAGGGCGAAAGTTTTGAGAAATTAACGGAAGAATTTTTAAAATATATATTAAGAGTATCCTCAGGTGAATTAACAAATAACGAGATATTTGGTTTTAAAGAAATATCGATTTTTAGAGATGGGGTAATTTTATAGTATAGTAATGAAAAACAAAATCGTAAATTATACGATTTTGTTTTTTTGGTGCATCAGAGAGGAATCGAACCCCCAACACACGGTTCCGAAGACCGTTGCTCTATCCGTTGAGCTACTGATGCATATAGAGTATTTTATCATATATTTTGAATATTATAGAGGTTATTTCTATGCTTTTAACTTAATATGTTATGATTTATATAGTTTAAATGGAGGTATTATTTTGTTTAAAGAATATGGAGAGTTGAGTACAATTTTATATGAGCATACGAAGCCAGTTGGTCATTCTATTAATGGTGATATAGAATACTACCTAAAGGAATTAAGAACTGTTGCAGGAAGGGTTTTAGAGGCAGGAGTGGGAACTGGTCGTATGTTTATACCACTAATAGAGAATGGAATTAAAGTCGATGGTGTTGATGTTTCTGAAGATATGCTTAGGCAGTGTAAACTTAATATGGAAAAATACAACATTAAGGGAGATATTTTCAAACAGGATTTGAAATTATTGTCTTTACCTTATAAATATGATGCTATTATAATGCCAACAGGTAGTTTTTGTCTTTTGGAAAGAGAAAATATACAACAAATTTTAAATCTTTTCTATAGTCATTTAAATATTGGTGGTAAAATAATTATTGATTTAGAAATGCCTATAGATTTTAAAAATGATGATATTGCATTAAAAAGTTTTCCTTTAAATGATGAAAAAGGAATCATATTTACTGATTATAGTGAAAAAATTGATTGGTTAAATCAAAAGGTATCGTATATACATAAGTATGAATTAGTTGAAAATGGAAAGATTACCAAAACGGAAATATCTAATTTTATATTATATTGATATGGGTTAGAAGAGTTTAAAATGAGATTATCACTAATAGGTTTTAAAAATATTAAATATGAAATTGGATATGGTAGTAATAAATCAGAAATTATTACATTTATAGCGTATAGGTAATAAATTTAATTAAATAGAAAACATTGATCATCCTATATATTGATATTAAAAATATCATAATATATTGGATATATACAATAGAGTATTTATTGTATAACGCATTAATTTCATATAGTTTAAAATCGACTATATACAATTGTGGTTATGGTATAATAATAGATATTAATATTTAGAAGGAGAAATTATGAGAACAGTTATAGATATGATTTCCAAAAATATGGATAAGGTTTTAAAAGTACCAATGTTTTATATATTTTCAGTTTTAATAGTATTTATTGTATTTAAATTTATTAAAAAAGAGGGAATGGCAAAATATATATTTGGGCTTGTGTTGTTAGCGATATCGTTGATTACCATAATAGTTTCAACTACTAATTTAACTTATCCTATTGCCATGACAATGTTAGAGTTTTTTGTTTTAACATTGGGTTCAGGAGTTGTTTCCTTATGTACTGCTTGGTTTTTGGATTTATTTTTTGTTAAAAAGAGAAAGTAGATTATTATGACTAATATTGCAGCATTTTTTGATATTGATGGAACCATTGCAAGGGAGACCTTAATTGTAAGACATTTTAAAAAACTTGTTAAATATGGGATTATTGACGAATCCGTATGGCTTGAAAAGATTAGACCTTTCCAAGATGCATATTCTAAGAGATATAATGATTATGACTACTACTTCCTAGCTTTAGCAGATGTGTACAGGGAAAGTGTTACGGGATTTGATAGTGTATTCAATCAATTTATTTCAGAACAGGTTGTTGATGAAATAGGAGAAATTGTCTATAAATATACAAGAAGTAGAATTAATTTCCATAAGGAAAATGGTCATTTGATTTTCTTTATTTCAGGCAGTCCAGATTTTTTGGTTAAAGAGATGGCTAAAAAATATGATGTAACTGAATATAGGGGTTCTTTATATAAAATTGATGAAGATAATAAATTCAATGGCGAAATTGACCCTATGTGGAATAGTAGAAAGAAAAGAAAAGAAGTTTTAAAATTAGTTGAAAAATATAATATAGATTTACAAAATTCTTTTAGTTATGGAGATACTACAGGAGATGTTTCCATGTTGAAGTTGACGGGAAATTCCATAGCTATTAATCCTACTAAAGAATTGGTTAAAAATATTAAAGAAGATATTGAGTTAAAGGATAAAACAAATATTATTGTAGAACGTAAAGATATTGTCTATTCTCTAGATGCTAATGTTAAAATTATAGAAGTATAAATGGTGTTAAAAAATAGAAGTGTAATTATTGATTTAAATAATTGTACTTCTATTTTCTTTTTGTAGATATATTGCTAATTTCCTTTAAAAAAATTGAAGGTTTAGTTTTTTTGTCATTTCTATACTTTGGATACATTAAAAACAAATTGTTTTTTGCCCTGGTAATGGCTACATAAAATAGTCTTCTCTCCTCTTCTAATGATGAAAATCTATCACTATAAACAGGGAATTCACCATCAATTAAGTCAATTAAAAGAACATTATCATATTCTAACCCCTTTGATTGATGTATTGTAGAAATAAATACATTACTGTTGTTAAGATGATTTTCTTGTAATATTTTATCTATATTTTCAATCTTATTTTTCAATTCATTAATATTATTTAATCCAATAGATAAATGAATTAGGAGTTCTTGAATAAAGTTAATTGGGATATTGTCATTATGTTTTGATATATACTCAATATAATTTAATTCTGAGAATATTAACTTTAAAGTTTTATTTAAATTTTCTTTTTTAACACTATTTAATATATTTTTCAAATTAAGAACAAGTTCTTGTTGATATTCTTTAATATAAGAGTCTTGTAATATATAGTCTAAAATACTTTCATTAAAGGAAATATTTATATTATTTACATAATCTTTTTTTAAATATAGATTGAGTTTGTAGTATATTTTTTGGAAAATACTTAAATTGCTCTGATCAAAGGAAAATTCAATAATATTCTTTAAATCATTTAATATTAACTTCATTGTATTTGACTTAAAATTAAGCCTTTTATTAAATTGAATATTTTTTTCTAATAAACTACTTGCTATAGAGTAGGCACTTATATTATTTCTAAATAGTATGGCTAAATTTTCATCTTCTTTTAAATCTTCAATCTTATTTATAATAAATTTATTTTGCATAATAAGATTCTTAGTCTTTATAATCTGTATTGGAGTTTTTTCGTCGCTATGACTTTCTATAGTTTTTTTATATCTTCCCTTATTATTTTTTATAATATAGTCTGAAAGCATTACAATGTCTTTTTTAGAACGATAATTCTTACTTAAATTATAAAAACTTATATCATTAAAGACTGATTCGATATTAAGTAGGTAATTCGGATTTGCTCCTCTAAAGGAATAAATTGACTGGTCATCATCTGCTAGTATGAATATATTGTTTTCAGGATATGATATAAGCTCCAACAATTTAAACTGTAAAAGACTAGAATCTTGTCCTTCATCTAATTGAATGTATTTATAATTTGATTTAACTCTTTTTAAAATATCTTCATTATTTTTTAATATATTATAAGATAAAGTGAGCATATCATCAAAATCGATTAAATGATTTTGCTCTTTAAATGATTCATATATAGGCATTAGTTTAGAAAAATAATTTTCTTTTGGTAGATCTTCATATTCAATCATATTATTCTTTACTAAACCATAATTATTAAAAAAGAATTCAATATCTTCAGTTGTAGGTTTAGTTCTAAAATTTTCCCAAATTAATCTTGTTATTAATTTATATTTATTAAAATTGCCACTTCCTTCAATAAGGGAGTATTTGACTCTATATTTAGAAGAATATAATTTAATTATTCCATAGGCAAAAGCGTGAATTGTCGAAAAAATAGCTTCATTGGAATTACTCATTTTATTAAATCGAAATTTCATATCAAAAGCTTGAGTTTTACTAAAAGTTAAATTTAATATTTGTTTATATTTTGTATATTGGGTATTATTTAAGTATATGATTCTGTTCAGTAGGACAGTCGTTTTACCTGAACCAGGAACAGCTAATACCAAAGCAGGACCATTAGTATGGTATACTGCTTTTAATTGTTGTTTTGATATAATCATTTCATCACCATTACATATTATATCAAAATAAATTTATATTTAAAAATAGGGGGCATTTATGAGATTAAATGATTTCATGGAAACTAGAAAATCGTACAGGGATTACAAAGGTAAAAAATTATCAAAAAAGGAAATAAAAATAGTTGAAAATATTTTAGAGGAAGTTAATGAAAAATCTAATCTATGCAGTGTTAATTATCACTTATATGATGGAGATGAAGTTTATGATGCTTTGGAAAACCAAGGTGGATATTCAGGTGTTATGATAAAGGCTCCAGCATATATATCCTTAAGTATGAGTGAATTAAACGATCAATCATATATATATGGATCATATTATTTAGAGGATATTATTGGGAAACTTTCAGCTGAAGGGTTTGGAACTTGCTGGGTTAGTTTATTCTCAGTGGATAAAGAGTTAAAGGATAAAGTATTCAAAACCACAGACAATATCGATTTCATATTAGCTTTTGGAAATCCTATAGGACAGTCCATTCTAAATGAAGAACAATATAGTAATAGAATTGGTATGGAAGAATTTGTTTATTTTAAAGACTTTAACACACCTGCAACGGTAGAAAAACTAGAAAATTATGGATTAGATGAAATATTTTACTACTTAAGAAATGCTCCTTCTGCTTTTAATAAGCAACCATGGAGATTTTTAATACATGATTCCAATATAGATTTATATATTGAAGATTTTCAAGGTAATGTTAATTTAACAGATGCTGGAATTGTAATGTACTATTATGAAAAACTTGCAAGTTTAACTGGTATTACAGCTAGTTGGGATCTTAATGTAAAACCATATGTCGAAACTGATAAAAAATTTATAGGAAGGACTAATTTCTAGAAGTGGGAAACCACTTCTTTTATATTATGGATAAGAATAGAAGAAGCAATAATTATATAAATTTAGGGGAATATTTTTATTTAGAGGGAAGACTTGAAGAGAGTTTAAATTATTATAAAAAAGCATTAAATTTTAAAAATACAAAGGATAGTTATATAGATATATATTTAAACATTGCTCAAATATATTTTGAGTTAAATATGCTAAATAGTTCTATTGAAAATTATAAGACAATTATAAAAAAATATGGAAGTATTAAAGAAGCTTATTATGGAATAGCAGTAATGTATGATTATATGGAAAAATTTGAAAAAGCAGAAGAATACTATTTGAAGTCAATTAAAATCAATAATAACTTTAGAGACGCACTATTTTTTTTGGCCGATTTATACGATAGATATGGTTTACAAAACAAAGCTATTGAATACTATAACCAAACTATAAAAAAACATCCTGATGATTATATGGCATATAATAATTTAGGTAGCATTTATGAGCAAATTGGAATGTATGAATTATCTATAAAGTATTTGAAAAAATCAGTGGAAATAAATTCAGAATACTACTTATCTTTATTCAACTTGGGAATTGCCTACAAGGGCCTAGGTGATTTATCGAATGCTGAAAAATATTACTATGAAGCATTGCAAATAAACCCTATGGAACAAAATATATATTTGAATCTATCTGCACTATATATTGAAAATGAAGATTACAACAATAGTATGAAAATTTTAAATGAGGGAATTCTTAATATAGACGATTCTGCAAATCTTTTCTACAATAGAAGTTGTGTGAATTTAAAATTAAATTATATAGAAAATGCTTTCAAAGATTTAGAGAAATCAGTGAAATTAAATGGGGATATTGTTGATTATTTAAAAATGGATCCTGACTTTGATGATTATAGGAATAATAATAAATATTTAGAAATAATAAATATAACTTGATAAAATAAAATGAAAGCGATATACTTTAATAAAGACAACGAAAAAGGGGAGAGAATTTTGAAAAAAAAGAATTATTTATTATTATCTGTTTTTATGATTTTAACAATCTTAACAACTGCTTGTGGAAAGGGAGATGAAAAAAAAGAAACAGGTGATGCTGTACAACTTAAAGAGAATAAAGTTGAAGAAAATATTACTGTAGCAGCTGCGGCTAGTTTAACTGATGCTTTTAATGAAACGAAATCTTTATTCAAAGATAAAGAAGGTATTGATATTGACTTTACATATGGAGCAAGTGGAACTTTACAAAAGCAAATTGAAGAAGGGGCTGAAATAGATTTATTCGTTTCCGCCAGTAAAAAGAATATGAATAATTTAGTTGAAGGTAAATTAATAGATGAAGACAGTGTTGAAGATGTTGTAAAAAATTCTTTAGTCTTAATTGTTCCAAAGGATAGCAATTTAATCAAGACAACTGATGATTTAAATAAACTGACAAAGGATCAAAAAATTGCAGTAGGAGAGCCAGAAACTGTACCAGCAGGCCAATATGCAAAACAATCTTTGGAAAATTTGGAACTATGGGATTCATTAATGGATAAATACGTATTTGGAAAAGATGTTAGGCAAGTTCTTTCTTATGTGGAAAGAAATGAAGCTGAAGCAGGTTTTGTATATAGTAGTGATACAATTGGTGTAGATAATATTAAAATAGCAGAGACAATAGAGTCTTCAAATCATGATCCCATAGTATATCCAGCAGGTGTTACTTCTGAAAGTAAGAAAAAAGATGCTGCAAAGAAATTTTTAAAATACTTAAATACAGAAGAAGCCAAAGAAATTTTATCTAAGTATGGATTTATAGTAGACTAATGGAGATTTTAAAGCCAATAATTCTTTCTTTAAAAGTTGCTGCTATTTCAACTATTTTCACATTAATTATTGGAACGTTTTTTGCACATATTTTCACCAAGTATAAATTTCCAGGTAAGGATGCACTGGAGGTTATATTTACATTGCCAATGACAATACCTCCTACAGTTGTAGGTTACTTGTTGTTAATACTCTTTGGAAGAAGAGGACCTATTGGAATGTTTTTAGAGAATACATTTGGTGTAAGAATTATTTTTACTTGGGTTGCTGCTGTTATTGCTTCCACTGTAGTTTCATTACCGTTAATGTATCAAAGTATAAAATCATCTTTTCAAGGTATTAATCCTGTATATGTGAAAGCAGCTAAAACATTAGGTGCTTCCGATAGAAAAATATTCTTCAAAGTTACAGTTCCTTTAGCATTACCAGGAATAATAAGTGGAATAGTATTGTCCTTTTCAAGAGCTTTAGGAGAATTTGGTGCAACATTAATGGTTGCAGGAAATATACCGGGAAAAACTGAAACAATACCACTTGCAATCTATTATGCTGTGGAGGGAAATAATAGAGGAAAAGCCAACTTATTAATTGGAATAGTCATTTTATTCAGTTTTATAAACATATACTGTTTGAATAAATGGTTGAAGAAGAGGATGAACTAATGAGCAAATTAATAGTTGATGTAAATAAGAAATTAAATCATTTTACTTTAAATATGAAGTTTAAAATGAATAATGAAGTGTTGGTTATACAAGGACATTCTGGATCAGGTAAAACCACAACTTTGAATTTACTTTCAGGATTGATGAAACCTGATAGAGGCTATATAAAAATAGAGAATAATGTTGTAGTCGATACAAGTAAGAGGATTAATTTAAAACCACAGAGCAGAAATATAGGATATGTTTTTCAAGACTTTGCATTATTTCCAAATATGACTGTTAATAAAAATATAAGATTTGCCATTAAAGATGATGATATTTACACAAAGATTATAGAGTTATTAAAAATTGATCATCTCTTAGACAATTATCCTTCTGAAATATCTGGTGGAGAAAAACAAAGAGTTGCCCTTGCTAGAACTTTGGTTACAAATCCTAAGTTATTATTGCTAGACGAACCATTTTCTGCTTTAGATAGCAATTTAAAACAGGGACTTTATGATGAATTTAAAGATATTATTAAAAGTTTAAATATACCAGTAATATTAATTACACATAATGAAGAAGAGGCAAAAATATTAGGAGATAGATTACTTCATATTGAAGATGGAGAAATTAAAGCTAGGTAAATAATCTAGCTTTTTCTTAATTTTCTAAGAAATTCATAGTATATTACTAGTGAATCATAATAGTTAATATGATAGAATTTAATATATACTAGGGAGGACAAATGGGAAAAAAGAGCGTAATATATTCAAATTTTACTTTACTTATTTGGTTTAGCTTGGATATGATAGGAGTATACTTAGAAGATTCTTATATTGTTAGCAGGTCATGGAAAGAAGATGGATTATTTTTTCTTATCTATTTAATATGTTTTTTAGTTTTTTTATTTAAAGAGTCAGTCGGGAAATATACTTTATCTCTATGACTTAGTATTTGGTTAATTACACAATTTCTTAGTCATGAACTTTATACGATAATAGGTGGTGGGGAAGGAAAAATACGTTTTATTCTGATTCTATCCAGATAATTTCTTCAAGAACTAGGTATTTCCCTGATTTATATCATTTAATATTACATATATTAATTATTATTTCGTTAGTAATCACTGTAAAGTATATTCGGTTTTCTAGAATAAAATAATATTGACCTTACATAATTAGGTTACTAAAAGCTAGGTAGATAACCTAGCTTTTTCTTTTGACATTTTAAATGTATAATGATATTGGAGGATATTATGAACATAAAAAATAAAATTATTGAATATATTTCAACAAATGGAATTAAACCTAAGACTAAGGAGGAACTGGCCTTAGATTTTGATATAGATATAAAAGAATATAGAACTTTTTTTAATATACTTGACAGTCTTGAAAAGGAAGGGTTACTTTTGAAGACGAAAAAAGAAAAATATATACTACCTTCATCGGAAAATATTTTTAAGGGAACATTGCAAGGAAATAAAGCAGGATTTGCATATTTTATTGAAAATGAGAAAAATATTAAAGATGTTTTCATATCTAAAGAAAATATGAATGGTGCTAAACATAAAGATGAAGTATTGATAAAGATAATAGAAGAAGGTAATGATAAGAGAAGTGCTGAAGGTGAAGTAATAAAGATAATTTCTCAAAATACAACAACTTTAATTGGAACTTATAATGATTCAAAGAACTTTGGATTTGTAATACCTGATGATTCAAGATATGGATTTGATGTTTTTATTTCTAAAGGAGATAAAAATGGAGCAAAAAATAATGATAAGGTAGTGGTAAAGCTAAAGGGAACTGGAAAAAACGGAAAAAACCCAGAAGGAGTTGTAATCTCCATAATCGGTAACAAGGACTCTAAAGGTGTGGATATTACAAGTATTGCAATGGAGTTCAACCTTCCATATGAGTTTTCAAATAAAATACTTGAAAAAGCTGATAAAATTCCTCAGAAGGTTTCAAAAGAGAGTATAAAGAGCAGAAAGGATTTTAGAGATTTACTTACTGTTACAATTGACGGTGCAGATGCAAAAGATTTTGATGATGCTATCTCAATTGAAAAAAAAGATGACAACTATATACTCTATGTTCATATTGCAGATGTTGCTAATTATGTTGACAAAGGATCTGCATTGGATAAAGAGGCATACAGACGAGGAAATTCCATATATTTACTGGATAGGGTTATACCTATGTTGCCAAAGCAGTTATCCAATGGTATTTGTAGTTTAAATCCAAATGTTGATAGACTTACTTTAACGGTGAAAATGGAGATAAACAAAAAGGGTAAAGTAGTAGATTATAAATTTTTCGAATCAGTTATAAATTCTGACTACAGGTTGGTATATGACAATGTATCCGATTTATTAGAGGAAAAAGATGACTTTTACAAAGATGAAAAATTAACTGATAGATTAAAAATTATGGGAGAATTATTTGAAATATTAAATCTAAAGAGAAAGAATAGGGGGAGTATAGACTTTAATTTTCCAGAACCAAAGATAATTTTAGATGAAAATGGCAAGGCAGTTGATATTGTACAAGAGGAAAGACGAATTGCTAATAGAATTATTGAAGAGTTTATGCTTGTTACAAATGAAACAGTAGGAAGTCATTTCGGTTTTATGGAAGAGCCATTTATATATAGAGTTCATGTTGAGCCAAGTGAAGAAAAGGTTGAACAGTTTAAAAATACTTTGAAGAAATTTGGTTATATTGTAAAAGGAAAAGAATTATATTCAAAGGATTATCAAAAAATACTTGAAGACGTTAGGGATAAACCAGAGGAGATGTTAGTATCTACATTGCTTTTAAGAAGCTTGTCAAAGGCGGAGTATAGCTTGGAACCTGAAATACATTTTGGATTGGCTGCAATGTTCTATTCACATTTCACATCACCAATAAGACGTTATCCAGATTTATTTATTCATAGAATAGTAAAAAACTTTATTCATAATAAACCAAATACAAAAAATATGAAATCATATTTAACGATGATAGATGAAACTGCAAAGCACTGTTCTATGACTGAGAGAAGAGCAGAAGAGGCGGAATATGAAGTAACTGATATGAAGATGGCAGAATATATGGAACAGCATATAGGAGAAGATTTTGAAGGTATTATTTCATCCTTAACGAATTTTGGAATCTTTGTACAACTTGAAAATGGAGTTGAAGGATTGGTAAGATTTGTTCAAATGACGGACGATTATTATTCTTTTAACGAGAATTCCTATATTGTAGTTGGTGAGAAGATGAATAGAGTATATTCCTTGGGACAAAAAGTTAGAGTAAAAGTTTTAGATGCTAGTAGCTCAAGAAAGCAAATAGATTTTAAGTTTATAAATGGTGGTAAAGATGAGTAAGAAAATAATAGCAAATAATAAAAAAGCCAGATATGAATATTTTATTGAAGATGTTTTTGAAGCTGGAATTGTATTAAAGGGTACGGAAGTAAAGTCCATAAGACAGGGAAAGGTTTCAATAAAGGAAAGTTTTTGCCAGATTAACAAAGGTGAATTATATATAGATGGCATGCATATTACACCTTATGAACATGGTAATAGATACAATGTTGATCCTATTAGAAGAAGAAAATTACTTTTAAATAGGAGGGAGATAAATAAATTAATAGGTGCTACAAAGGAAAAGGGATTTACAATAGTTCCTCTAAATCTATATTTAAAAGATGGCTTAATCAAGCTTGAAATAGCATTGGCAAAGGGTAAAAAACTATATGATAAAAGAGAAACAATGGCTAAAAAGGACGCAGATAGAAGAATGCAAAGGGCTATAAGAGAAAAATATTAGAGAAATTGCATGTGAAATCTTTTCTGTAAATTAGATTTTTCTATAACAAGATAATTTGTTTTT
>CAYFSP010000003.1:0-20773 GCA_964345925.1 uncultured Gallicola sp.
ACAAATTATCTTGTTATAGAAAAATCTAATTTACAGAAAAGATTTCACATGGCCACATCATTTTTATTTTAAATCTCCTAAAGGGTTTTTGTTTATTGCATTTCTTAAACTTTCATCATCGACATGGGTATATATTTGAGTTGTAGCAACGGACGTATGTCCCAAAATTTCCTGTAAAATCTTTATATCTACATTACCATGCTTGTACATCAGAGTAGCAGCAGTATGCCTTAATTTATGTGTGGAGTATATTGAGGTATCAAAACCTGCTAATTCTAAATAATGATCCACACGTCTTTGTATTCCTCGATTACTAAGTTTTGTTTTACGTATGCTAAGGAATAGATATTCATCATCAGATTCAGGTCTAACCTTCAAATACTCATCAATAGCTGTGTTACATGATCTATTTAAATAAATCGTTCTTTCCTTATTACCTTTACCAATTACTTGTAAGGTATCATTTTTGATATCCTTAATTCTTATATTGGATAATTCTGAAAGTCTCATTCCACAATTTAAAAATAGTATCATTATAGCTTGATCTCTTTTTCTTATGACTTCATCTTCAGTTGTTTCTATAACCTTTAAAAATCTTATGGATTCGTCTAAAGTGAGGTATACTGGATTTCTTTTTTGCATTTTAGGCATTTCCAATTGTTCACTAGGATTGGAATCAATTACTTTTCTTATATTTACTAAATATTTAAAGAAAGTTCTAATACTGGATGCTTTTCTAGCTCTTGTAGTGGAGCTGTCATTATGGTATCTATCCAAGTAGGCAAGATATGAATGTATATCTGCAAGTTCAATTTTAGATAAGTATTCAATAGAAAATTTTGTTATATCAATTTCATCAATTGATTTTAAATCATAGCTATTAGAATTAAATCTATAAGTAATGTATTTTAAAAATTTAGCTATATCATATCCATATTCTTTAGTAGTATTTGGGGAACGACCTTTAATTGTTTCCATATAATCTAAGTAGTCATTTAATATAGTAGGGTAGTTTAACATAATTTATCTCCTAAAAAATCTTTTTAAGTAGTCACAAAATAATAGTTTTGTGACTACTTAACCTTATTATAAAATATAATCAAGTTTTTGTAAAGAATTAGATATTTATTAGGTTTTATTGCATCTATAACAAAATCATAAAAATTGTATAAATTTAAAATATTTTTATAATACCTTATTATATTTATTTTGGTTATGAAATATCTATATTACTATAAAAAAACAGAAAAGATTATTGGTTATACTTTTAGATTAAATATATTAAATTCGATACTACTATTAATATACTTATTGCCAAATAATAAAATTAAGTATCCTATTAATCATATATAAATAAATAATAAATCTATTTTAAAAAGAAACTATTTATAATTAGAAATTATACAAATATAATAAAAAAGGATAAAAGTCACTTAGTATAAGAAGACTTTTATCCTTTTAGGTATAAATCATCGTCATATGTTTTCAAAGCTCTTAAAAGGCCATTTTAAAGCTATATTGCAAGATTAGTTAACTTTATAAGAGAATTCAAAGCATTTTTAATGGTTTCTTCATCAGTAGCATAAGAAATTCTAATAAATTTATTATTACCGAAAGCAATTCCTGGTAAAACCGCAACATTAAAATCATCTAAAAGAATATTGGCTAAATCAGAAGCATCATTTATAATTATATCATTATATTTTTTTCCAATTAAATATTTAATATTAATAAAACCATAAAAAGCTCCTGAAGGTTTAATCATACTTAACGTATTTGAATTATTTATAATATCAAATACAATTTTAGAGCGTTTTTCAAATTGATTTATCATGTTCTGAATTTCTTCATCTTCATCCTTTAAAGCTATATATCCAGCATATTGAGCAACTGAATTTGCACAAGAAGTAGCATGACTTTGAATTTTACTCATTAATCCAATAATATGTGAATTTGCTGCACAATATCCCAATCTCCAACCAGTCATTGCATAGCTTTTTGAAAAGCCACTTACAGTAATAGTTATTTCTTTTATTTCATTACTTAATGATGCAATACTACAATGTTTACCTACATAGTTTAATTTTTCATATATTTCATCTGATATTATAAATATTTTATTTTTTAACGCCCAGCTTGCAATTGCTTTTAATTCATCCTTACTGTATACAGCACCAGTTGGATTAGAAGGATTTGTAATTATAATGGCTTTAGTCTTATTAGTGAAATATTTATCAAGATCATCAACTGTAACTTTAAAGTCATTTTCATAACTAGTTTCTACAAAAACTGGAACACCTTCAGCTATTTTTGTCATTTCAGGGTAACTAACCCAGTATGGAGCAGGAATTAAAACTTCATCTAATGGATTACATATGGCCATTAAAGTATTTAAGATTGATTGTTTGGCTCCAGTAGATACAATAATATTTTCAGGCTTAAACTCTAGATTATTAAATTTTTTTAATTTATTACAAATTTCTTGTCGTAATTCTATTATTCCATTTGATGGTGTATATCTTGTCATACCATTTTCAATTGCGTATATTCCAGCGTTTCTAATATATTCTGGAGTGTCAAAATCAGGTTCTCCTGCAGTCAAATCCAAAATTGGTACACCACTTTTTATTAAGTTTTTCGCTTTAGCCGAAAAAGCTAAAGTCATAGAAGTTGATAAACTTTCTATTTTTTTACTATAGTTAATCATATACAATCCCCTATCCTATTTATATTCTTAAAAAATGTAAATTTTTAATTCTTTCAATATTCTTCTTATTTAAAGTATACCTTCCAATAAATTTTTTTTCATTTATTAATTTTCCATGACAATCACTTCCACAGGTTTGAATTAATTTATATTTATTGGCTAAATTATAATATTTTTCAATTTCTTCTAAACTATGTTTAGAGTTTATTATCTCTAAACCATCTATTCCATTATTGATAATATCCATAACTATATTATCGTCTTTTATATCTCCTGGATGAGCCAGTATGGATACACCACCAGAGTTTTTTATAGCTGAAATTATTTCAATTGAAGTAATAGAAACTTTTGGAATATAAGCCAATCCATTAACTCCTAGATAGTTTTTAAAAGCATCTTTTACATTTTTGCATATTCCCTTATCCACTAGTATATAAGCAATATGGCTACGGCTTACAATATCTTTTTTAGAATATATTTTTAAATCCTTTTCAGTAATAGATATATTATATTCCTCTAGTTTTTTTAAAATTTTTTTTGTACGCTTTATTCTATTATCTTGAGCTATAGAAATAATTTTTTTAATTTCTTCATTATTAATATCTATAAAGTATCCTAAAATATGTACTTCTTTAGAATTTATTGTAATACCAAATTCAATTCCAGGAATGAATTCAATATTAGAATATTCAGCTTTCTGTTTTGCATTAGGGATTCCAGAAGTTGTATCATGATCAGCTATTGCAAAACCATCTAAATTTAACTTTTCAATGGATTTTATTATTTCTTCAACTGTTACAATTCCATCTGAATATATGGAATGAAGATGTAAATCATACATATTTAATTTCTCCTAAAATATATTGAATAATACAATTATATACTCGAATGCTCCAATTAACAAGGTAGAAGAGTAAACCGTTAAAGAATATACTGTAATTAAAGATTATATATAATAAAAAGTATAAAAAAAAGACTATGACATTATGTAATAGTCTTTTGTTTTCTTTTTTATTTTGCGTAATCTGTAACTCGACTTTCTCTAATTACATTTACTTTAATCTGTCCTGGATATTCTAATTCATTTTCTATTCTCATAGAAATATCTCTTGCTAATAGGGTCATATCATCTTCTGATATATCTTCAGGTTTAACCATAATTCTTAACTCTCTACCTGCTTGTATAGCAAATGATTTTTCTACACCATTAAATGAGTTTGAAATTTCTTCTAGATTTTCTAATCTTTGAATATAATTTTCTATAGCTTCTCTTCTAGCTCCTGGTCTAGCAGCTGAAATTGCATCGGCAGCCTGCACTAATATTGCTTCAATACTAGTTGGCTCCACATCACCATGATGGGATTCAATACAATTTATAACATCTGGCTTTTCTTTAAAACGTTTTGCCGCTTGGACTCCTAATTCAACATGTGGACCTTCTATTTCATGATCTAAGGCTTTACCTATATCATGTAATAATCCACCTCTTTTGGCTAGCTTTATATCTGCTCCTAATTCAGCAGCAAGCATTCCAGCTATATTGGAAACCTCTATAGAATGTTTTAAAACATTTTGTCCATAACTTGTTCTATAATGTAATTTTCCAAGAAGTTTAACTATCTCAGGATGTACACCGTGTACATTTGTTTCATCACAAGCATTTTCACCATTGATCTTTATAGTTTGATCTACTTCTTTAGTAGCTTTTTCAACCATATCCTCAATTCTAGTTGGATGGATTCTTCCATCGACTATAAGTTTTTCTAATGCAATTCTTGATATTTCTCTTCTTACTGGATTAAAGGCTGATAAAACAACGGCTTCTGGAGTATCATCAATAATCAAATCAACTCCTGTTAAAGTTTCAAAAGCTCTTATATTCCTTCCTTCTCTACCAATAATTCTACCTTTCATTTCATCATTAGGTAAAGATACAACTGAAACAGTTGATTCTGCAACATAGTCTGCTGCATATCTTTGAATTGAACTTGTAATAATCTCTTTGGCATATTCATCTGCCTTGTCTCTGGTTTTGGCTTCTAGTTCCTTAATAATCATTGCTTGTTCATGAGTAACTTGCTCTCTTAAATCGTTTAGCAAAACATTTTTTGCTTCTTCTTGAGTCATATTAGCAATTTTTTCTAACTCCTGAAGTTGTTTGTCTACAATTTCTTGAATTTGTTTTTCTTTCATTTCAACATTTTTGATTTCTGCATCTAATTTAGCATTTTTTTTCTCTAAATTTTCACTTTTCTTTTCAAGATTTTCTTCCTTTTGTAGAATTCTTTTTTCAGATTTTTGAATTTCTTGTCTTCTTTCACGATTTTCTTTTTCTTGATCGGTTCTTAATTTAAAAATTTCATCTTTTGCTTCAACTAACATAGCTTTTTTAGTTGAATCTGCTTCTTTACCAGCATCTTCAATAATTTTGGCTGCATAAATTTCTGCACTTCCGATATTTTTCTCAGAAATGTTCTTTCTGATTAAAAATCCGACTAACAAGCCGATTATAAGGGTGATTATACCAGTAAAAACAGTAATTAATACGTTATCCAAGTAACGCACCCCCTCTAAAATATTTAATTTTCAAATTCCATAAAAATATAACAAAATATTAAAATTTTGTTATATTTATATAATAAGTATAAACTTTGTATGAAAAATTGTCAAGAAATAGACTTTAGCTATTAAAAGTTTATCGTTTCTATATGGGATATTAAATTACTTTTAGAAATTCTATATCCTTTGTCTCCGATTGAAGAAATATGCTCATTATGTGAAATTAAAATAATTTGTTTATCAAATTCTTCTGAAACCTTTTTAATAAAATTTGAAACATTGAATATAAAATCTTCGCTAACATGTTTAGCTGGTTCATCCAATATTAAAGGTCCATTAATACTAGGTGAGTACTTTAAGAGAAATGCCAACCTTAATGCTAAGGATAATATATCTATTACTCCTCCTCCTCTACTATCTTGAATCTTATATTTATAAACATTATCTTCCTGTTTTTCAATAATGAAAAACTCTGCACTATTTTTTCCGCGAGATTGGCTTAATTCTATTTCAAATTCCATATCAGAATTGAATACTAATTTAAGACAACTCGTAACAATACTTTTTATTTGTACACTAGCCTGTTCTCTAGAAAAGTCTGCTGTCTGCTTTAATAGAGTATCAACTAAAATAAGCTCTTCACTATTCTCTAATAATCTTTCTATTTTTTTCTCTATTCTAAATATATTTTCATCTATTGATTTCTTTTCACCTAAGGATAGTTGATATTTGTTTTTTCTTTTAAAAAAAATATCTTTTATATCATCATATTTAATATCTATCATTATATATCCTCAGGTAACAATTTACTCGCTTCAAAAAGCAAGCCATCTATTTCATTCTCTAAATTTCTTATTTCATTTTCTAAATTCTCTGGCTCTACTCCAAGCTTTTTTATTTCTTCTATCAATTCATTTTTTTGTTTATTTAAGCTTTCTAAAGTGGATTCGGCCCTAGCTCTCTTTATTTTTGCATCATCTAGTTTAGTTTTTAATGTGTTTATTTCTTTACTATAATCCATAATTACACCTCATATTCTTCAATAATTTTATCAATATGTTCCTTATCCAGCTCATTAAAACAGAAAGGGCATATTGAAGCTTTTTGTAACAGATCAGTATAATTGATAACAGTTTTATTGTTTTCATCAATTAACTTATTCATTTCATCTTCATATAATTTAATATTTCCATTTATGATTTTTAGAGATTTTAAAATATTTTTTAGTATTTCTAATTTATTTACTTTTGAATTCATAATTTTAAAATCATCTTCCAAATTAGAAATATATGAAAATTGTTTCATATACTTCTTGCCATTATTAATTCTAGTTAATATTTCATTATTTTTAATAAATAGATTGTTTATTAGATTATATCTGTATAAAAGCTTATCTAATTTTTTATAATTATTCTCCAGAGGAATAATATCCAATTTGTTTAAAACTTTTAAAAGTCTTGTAATATTAATATCTACAGGTAATAATTTACTTTGTATTAAATCCAACTGGTTAAATCTTAAAATATTGGCTTGTAATTTTGTATAAATGTAAATAAGTCTATCTATTTTACTAGTTTTATCAATAATGTTTTTTTCGCTATTGATTTGTATATTTATATTGTTTAATTTTTCTGATATATTTTTCAATTTTGATAGTCTTATAGCATAAATAGATAACTTATCAGTTAAATCAGTAATTAAATCAATTTTATCAAATCTATTTATATATGAAAGAGTATTGTTAATATTGGTATTTAAATTTTTGAAATTAATATATTTAGATTTCAAATTATTGTTGAATATGTTCTTATTTTCTATTTTAGCAAGCAACTTTTCAATATATATAATTTCTTTTTCTTCATCTTCTAGAAAATCATAATTGCTTAACATGGATTTTTGAAATTTTAATTCCTTCTCCAATGATTTTTTTTCAGAATTTATTTCGTTAATATCTCTAGAAAGTTTATTTAAAGCTAAATCAATATTTTCTACACCTGCTAATTTCCCAATGGCAATGGCTTTAATTGATGGTGTGGAAGTAAGCAGGAAGGGGCTTTCCAATTGATCTGATATATTTAAAGATATAAGATTGTTACCATCTAGTTCAACTTTTTTTATTCCTGTTAACTCTACAATCTCTTCTGGAACTTTCGTACCAAAGCCTTCAAATCTTTCTTCAACACCATTGGGATATGTGATTTCATAATAGTTTTTAGATTTACTTCTGCCTCTTTTTATTATTAGATTATCATCAAAATATAGTATGACATTGGATTCAGTAGTACCTTTTCTAATGAAGTCAGTACCAGATGGTTCATTGAACAAAACCCATTTTATAGCTCTTATAATCGCTGTTTTACCACTATCAGAAGGACCTATAATGACGTTTACCCTATCATCAAAATATAAATCCGTATATTTATGTGATTGAAAGTTAATTAACTCTATTCTTTTAAGATATTTCATTTTTTATTAACCTCTACATCTTCCAACCTCTTCAATGCTTGTTCAAGAATTTCCTTTGGAAAATTATTTTTAGTAGAAATTTCTTTTAATATTTCAACAATATTATAATTTTCAAGGTTGGCATTTTCTCTAACCAATAGTTTAAATTCTTCTAATGCTTCCGACCTTAACTTTTCAGATTTATCATTTTGATTTAATACTAAATTTCCTTCTAGTGCGGTTTTTAAAACCCTTTCTTTTATAGTTATACCATCTTTACCTAAATCTATAATTATAACTTCTGGAATTCTATTCATCTCTGGAATACTACTATTTGTTCTAAGTAAACTACCTGGATTTATAAAATACCTATCGTTATATTCCTTTATACCGAAACCGGTATGATAGTGTCCAGATAATACTATATCCGCATCAACATCCTTTACCTCATCTATTAAGGTATGGCTAACTGTATTAATAAAGGGCTTATCAAGTAAAAAACTATGGATCATAAATATATGATAATCCATATTATCCAATCTTTTAGGAAAATAGTAGTCCTTGAAGTTTGAATCTATATCATAAATGTATGGAGCTCCTGATAATTGAACTACAATATTGGAGCCTTTCAATATAATTGGTTCATCTTTATTTATAAGTGTTATTATATTTAATGTATTTAACAATCCAATCATAGATCTTTCTACAGTTGATGGATTATGACCGAATATATCATGGTTACCACTTATCATAAATATAGGAACATCATATGATTTTAATATATTTGCAAATTTACCAACTATTCGTACTGGAACATCAGGTCTGTCAAAAAGATCTCCCCCATGAAGAACATAATCGATTTTTTCGTCTTTGACTATTTCCCTTACCTCATTGAATTTACATTCAACTGTATTCAGATAATCATCAGTTCTAGAAATTGGATTTGTTGCTTTAATATGTGTATCTGTAAAAAATAATAATTTCATATTTCACCTTACAGGAAAACCTCCTTATATAAGGAGGTTTTCTTTATTTTTCTATATCTATATTTTCAACTTCTGTATTCTCTTCTTCATTTTCTCCATTAATATTATAATATTTATATATTTTACTTGAAATATCTTCTAATATTTCAGGATTGCTCTCTAAGAAGTCCTTTGCTTTTTCTCTACCTTGACCTAATCTTTCCTCACCATAGGAATACCAAGCACCAGCCTTGTTTACTATATCTGAGTCAACGGCTAAATCTAAAAGTGCACCTGTTTTAGAGATTCCTGTACCATACATAAGATCGAACTCTACTTGCTTAAATGGAGGAGCAACCTTATTTTTAACAACCTTAACTCTTGTTCTATTTCCTATTATACTATCACCATCTTTTATAGCCTCAGCTCTTCTAACCTCTATTCTAACACTAGAATAGAATTTTAAAGCTCTACCGCCAGTAGTGGTTTCGGGATTACCGAACATAACTCCAATTTTTTCTCTTAATTGGTTTATAAATATAACAATAGTATTTGATTTTGCAATTACTCCAGCTAACTTTCTTAAAGCTTGTGACATTAGTCTAGCTTGTAAACCCATATGGGAATCACCCATATCACCTTCGATTTCCGCTCTTGGAACTAAAGCGGCAACAGAGTCAACAACTACAATGTCAAGTGCACTACTTCTTACTAAGGATTCTGTAATCTCCAAAGCTTGCTCTCCCGTATCTGGTTGCGAAATAATAAGTTCGTCTATGTCAACGCCTAGTCTTGAAGCGTATTGTGCATCCAATGCGTGTTCAGCATCTATAAAAGCAGCTATACCACCTTGTTTCTGAGCTTCGGCAATAACATGTAGAGCTAAAGTAGTTTTACCTGAAGATTCTGGACCATATATCTCAATGATTCTTCCCTTAGGTAATCCACCAATTCCCAATGCTATATCCAAATTAATAGCACCAGTGGAAATAGCACCAATATTTTGTTTAGGAGTATCTCCTAAAAGCATTACGGAACCTTTACCAAATTGTTTTTCAATATTTTTAAATGTATCCTGTAAGGCTTGGTTTTTATTTTTATCGTCTGTAAATTTTAGTGGCATTTCATTCTCCTTAAATATTTTCTAAATCCAGTACATTTATATTTTTTATAAAATAATCTACACCAGATATTAATGTTAATAATACAGAAATATAATAAATTATATTCGTCAATATCATAGGTACCCAATTTAATATATTTCCACTAAATAAAATGAGAATTATTGCTATAAATTGTGATACTGTTTTAAATTTACCCCAAAAGCTTGCTGCAATTGTTACACCGTTAGAAGCTGCAAGAACTCTAAATCCAGTAACTATAAATTCTCTAGCAACTACTATACAAACAGTCCAAGCTTCCACTTTACCCATTTGTATAAACATGATGAGTGCAGCTGTAACCAACATCTTATCAGCCAATGGATCTAAGAATTTTCCGAAAGTTGTAACTAGATTTCGACTTCTTGCCAAATACCCATCAATGAAATCGGTCAAGGAAGCAACTACGAAAATAATTCCAGGTATTACACTTTCCATTTTTAAAACAATTATTAATACTACGAAAATAGGTATTAATATCAACCTAAACATTGTAAATTTATTTGCTATATTCATTTATTCACCTAATCCTTTAAATAATCTTTACCAACAAGTATTTTTCTAGGTTTACTACCTTCGTATCCACTTACAATACCCATTTCTTCCATTTCATCAATAAGCCTACCAGCTCTTGCATATCCAATTTTCATCTTACGTTGTAATAGGGAAATAGAAGCTGAATCCTCTAGTAATATTATTTCAACAGCTTGTTTAAATAATTCATCTGTACTATTGATGGTTTCAGATGCTTCTTGCTTTTTATCTATATCATGTATAATTTCTTCATTATAATCGGTTATATCCTGGCTCTTTAAAAAGGTTACAATATTTTCAACCTCTTTGTCAGAAATAAAAGCACCTTGTATTCTAATAGGTTTGGAAACATTAGATGGAAAGAATAACATATCTCCCCTACCCAATAGTTTTTCTGCACCTGCTGAATCCAAAATGGTTCTAGAATCTATTTGAGAAGAGACCGCAAAGGATATTCTAGATGGTATATTTGCTTTTATAGTACCTGTTATAACATCAACAGAAGGTCTTTGAGTTGCAACTATTAAATGTATACCACAAGCTCTTGCCATCTGGGCAAGTCTTGCAATTGCATCCTCCACCTCACCTGCTGCCACCATCATTAAATCAGATAGTTCATCTATTATTATTACTATATAAGGTAATTTCTCCAAGCTTTCATCTTTATTCTTTTCATTATATGATTTAATGTCTCGAACGTAATTTTCAGAGAATATCTTATATCTTCGCTCCATTTCAGTAACTGCCCAGTTTAAGGCAAAACTGGCTTTTTTAGCGTTTGTAACAACGGGAATAGCTAAGTGAGGTATTCCATTATAAACGCTTAATTCGACTACTTT
This sequence comes from uncultured Gallicola sp., assembly GCA_964345925.1. GTDB lineage: Bacteria > Bacillota > Clostridia > Tissierellales > Peptoniphilaceae > Miniphocaeibacter. Next base: position 11,210 of record CAYFSP010000003.1, read on the forward strand.
TGGGTCAATAAGAATCATTTTTACATCACTAGGATTGGCTTTGTATATAATACTCATAATAATGGTGTTAATACATACGGACTTTCCACTACCAGTTGCACCAGCAATTAATAAATGTGGCATCTTGTCAATTGTTGTAACTATAGATTTTCCAGATATACTCTTACCTAATGCAATAGGCAGTAGTGAGTTTATATTTGTGAATTCATTGGAATTTATAATCTCTTTAAAAAACACTGCTTCTTTATTACTATTAGGAACTTCTATGCCAACTACTGATTTTCCAGGTATAGGAGCTTCTATTCTAATATCTGATGAAGCCAATGTCATTGCCAAATCATCTGATAGATTGACTATTTTACTTACCTTTACCCCAGGGGCAGGTTGTAGTTCATAACATGTAACAGTAGGTCCTTTGTTGATTTCCACAACTTTTGATTCAATTCCAAAGCTAGCTAATGTATCTTCAATTCTGTTTGCCTTCTCGAGTATATTGCTTTTGCTATCACCTTCAGATGGTTCAGGATCCTTCAATAGTTCCAATGGAGGAAATCTATATGGTATTTCAGGCTTGGCCATTTCAATTTCAAAGGACTCAACAGATAACTGTTCACCATCTTCCTCAATAAAATCATCAAATTTTTCATTTAATAAATTCTCGTTATAATCATTAATAATGATATCTTCAACTTCAAATTTCTCATCATCACCAGATTTGATTTCTACAACTTTTTTATTATGTGTATTTATCTTAATATCATTATTTTCCTTTAAAGAAGATTTTTCTTTTTTAATCCTTCTTTTCTCCTTTAAATCATTATTAAGTTTTTTCATAAAATTAGAGAACTTAACTAAAGCATTGTGAATATCTTCCAATAATTCTTTAAAGGATATATTGAAAATATACAATCCAGAAACAAAAATATAAACTATTGTTATAAAATATATACCAAATTTACCTATGGATATAAGTAGAAGATGAGTAATAGCAGCTCCTAATATTCCAGCACCTAAGTACTTTTCAGAAAGTAATTTGGAATTATTTATTCTTTCACCAATAACTTGACCCGTATTCATATTTAAGTCTATCAATATCAATGTGATGATAAAAAATATATACAGGATCAAAAATATCCGAATGGTTTTTTTTTCGATTTTATTTAAAAGGTATAATATTGAATTCAAGACTATTAGAACAGGTAGTATATAAGAGCCTAAACCTATTAACTTGAAAAAATTATTCTTTAAAAAATCTCCTAAAAATCCCGTTCCATTTCCTAATATAAATATATAGGAAGTTGACAATAGCAAAGTAATTATTATTATTATTTTTTTAAAATTGGAATAATTTCCATTTTTTTTTCTTGATTTTTTTTTCTTTGTTTTTGCCATTTAGTTCTCCTTATTCCATAATAAATTATATCATATTAGTAGCCTGAATGGCCAAATCCACCACTACTTCTTTTTGTGTCATCAAGCTCTTCAACCTCTACGAATTCAACTACTTCGTATTTACAAAGAACCATTTGAGCTATTTTATCACCAGATTTAATAGTATATTCTTCATTGGATAAATTTACTAAAAGAACTCCTAATTCTCCTCTATAATCACTATCTATAGTACCTATGCCATTTATAACTGTAATACCATGTTTTATGGACATACCACTTCTTGCCCTTATTTGCACTTCATATCCTTCAGGAATGGAAATTGATAACCCAGTAGGTATTATTTTTCTCTCTAATGGTTTCAATGTAATATCTTCGTCTGTATATGCCATTAAATCCAGTCCAGAGGAACCTTTAGTAGCATATTTAGGCATTTCGTTATTACTTTTATTTATTATCTCTATCTTCATATTTCCTCCATAAAAATAAAACATAGTTTCCTATGTTTCATTTAATTTATTATTTTTCTGTTTCGTCAGTTTTATTTTGTTTCTCTTGTTTAATTTCAGGTTTTGGAAGTAATGCTTTTCTTGATAGATTTATTCTTCCCTGTCTATCTATTTCAGTTACCTTAACAAGAACTTCATCGCCTATGGATAAAACATCTTCAACCTTATTGATTCTCTCATGAGCAATTTTTGATATATGAAGTAATCCTTCTTTACCATTTAGTATATCTACAAAGGCACCAAAATTCATTATTCTTGTTACTTTACCTAAATAAGTAGCTCCCTCTTCAACTTCAGCGATAATATCTTTTATCATTCCGATGGCTTTTTCTCCACTTTCAGTTGTTTCAGCAGTTATAGTAATATTACCGTCATCTTGAGTATCTATTATAACACCAGTTTCTTCAATTATTTTATTAATAACTTTTCCACCAGGTCCAATAACCTCTCTAATTTTTTCAGGATCTATTTTAATAGTCATAAGTCTAGGTGCATATTTAGAAAGTTCTTCTGCAGGCTTGTCTATTAGTTGATTCATCTTATCAAGGATAAACAGTCTCGCAACTCTTGCTCTTTCTAAAGCCTCTTCTAAAATTTCTCTACTAATACCTTCTATTTTTATATCCATTTGTAAAGCTGTAATACCATCTTTAGTACCAGCAACTTTAAAGTCCATATCTCCAAAATGATCTTCTAATCCTTGAATATCTGTAAGTATGGATACTTTCTTTCCATCGCTAATAAGTCCCATTGCTATACCAGCAACAGATGCATCTAAAGGTACTCCTGCATCTAGTAATGCTAATGTAGAGCCACAAACAGATGCCTGAGAACTTGACCCGTTGGATTCTAAAACTTCTGAAACCACTCTAATCGTATACGGGAATTTTTCAATAGAAGGTATAACTGGTAGTAATGCTCTTTCAGCTAAAGCTCCATGTCCTATTTCCCTTCTACCAGGTCCTCTCATAGGTCTAGTATCGCCTACACTGTATGGTGGGAAATTATATTGATGCATATATCTTTTATTTTCTTCATCTAGTAGACCATCTAATATTTGTACATCTCCAGGGGAACCTAATGTTGCAACGGAAAGTACTTGAGTTTGTCCTCTAGTAAATAAACCTGAACCATGTGCTCTAGGAAGTACTCCTCTTTCGCAAGTAAGCTTTCTTATTTCATCTAATTTTCTATTATCAGGTCTAACTTCATCTTCTATTATTAAACGTCTAACTTCATCTATCTCAATATTTTCCAATACTGACTTTATTTCTTTTTCTCTACCTTCATAAATCTCAGAAAAATGTTCTATGGTTTCATTTGCAATATTTAGCATATCATTTTCTCTAGATATTTTATCTGCATTTCTTATTGAAGAGATCAGTTTATCCTGTGCAAATTCCTTTACATCGGAAACAAGTTTTTCATCTATTTGTGGACTTTCAAATACAATTTTTTCTTTTCCACATTCTTTTTGAATATCTTCAATGAATTCACAAATGCCTTTAATAGCATCATGAGCAGCTAAAATTGATTCTAATATATCTTTTTCTGATAGAATATTACAACCAGCTTCCACCATCATAATTGCATCCTTAGTACCAGCAACTGTCAATTCCAAGTCGGATTGTTCTCTTTCTTCCTTATTTGGGTTAATAATAATATTTCCATTAACCTTACCAACTGAAACCGATCCAGTAGGTCCATTAAATGGTATATCGGAAATTGAAAGAGCTATTGATGAGCCTATCATTGCCAATATATCAGGAGTATAGTCTTGATCAACTGAAAGAGCAGTTGCAATTATTTGTACATCATTTCTATATCCTTCTGGAAATAGAGGTCTTAATGGTCTATCAATTAAACGAGATGTTAAAACTGCTTTTTCACTTGCTTTACCTTCACGTTTAATAAACCCTCCTGGTATTTTTCCAACAGAGTATAGCTTTTCTTCAAAGTCACAGCTTAAAGGGAAAAAGTCAATTCCTTCCCTTGGTTGTTTTGAAGCGGTAGCCGTTACTAGTACAACAGTCTCACCACATTCAATTAAACATGAGCCATTTGCTTGTTTAGCTACTTTACCTATGGTTACTTTTATTTCTTTACCAAGTAGATCATATTTAAATTCTCTTATCATGTAAGTCTCCTTTATTTTGTTTCATTCAAAAATAAGAGCGTTAGCCGCTCTTATTCAATACAAGATTAATGTAATTAACCTCTAATGTTTAATTTTTTAATTAATTCACGGTATCTTGTAATATCTTTATTTTGTAAATATTTTAGAAGACCTCTTCTTTGACCTATCATTTTAAATAAACCTCTTCTTGAATGATGATCTTTTTTATGAGTTTTCAAATGCTCAGTTAAGTAGTTTATTCTATGAGTTAGTAAAGCTACTTGTACTTCCGTTGAGCCAGTGTCTCCTTCTTTTAATTTATACTCGTCAATTATTTTTTTCTTATCTTCTGCTGTATACATTTTTCCCTCCAAAATTTTATTCGCCATAACTATTGATTTCGTTGAGGAATCGCAAATCAACGTTACAGTACCTACCGACTTATAATAACATAAATAACTATAAATGTAAATTTTTTTTATATTCTTTTGCAAATAATACATCATTGTTCATCTGTTCAATTAATTCTATTTTAGAATTGAATCTGTAATTATCTCTAATGAACTCTATAAACTCTATTTTGATAATCTCTCCATATATAGAATCTGCAAAATCAAAAATATATGTTTCAATTTTTTTATCATATTCATTAAAGGTAATATTATTTCCAATAAAACTTAATGAATCATATTTTTTTTCACTATCTCTACTTATTATAGTGGTTTTAGTATAGTAAACGCCTTCTTTTGGAATGAGATAGTTGAACTTATTTAAAGTGTTTGCCGTAGGAAATCCAAGCTCTCTACCTCTTTTTTCACCATGAACAACCTCACCTGTTATAGAGTAATTTCGTCCGAGGAAATTATTTGCTTCAACGATTAGCCCTTCCTTAATATAACTTCTTATAATAGTACTTTTTACATTTATATTACCATCTTTTACGGTGTTTACTATTGTAAGTGATATATTATACGACTTACAAAGTTTTTCCAATAATTTTATATCACCAGAAGCATTGATACCAAATCTATAATCGGTTCCAACAACTATTCCTCTACAGTTTAATATATTTATTAAATAGTTAAAAAAATCTTCTGGTTTCAAATTTTTGATGCGAGCAAAATCCACTATAAATATATATTCTAAATTTGTATCCTTTAGTAGATTTATCTTATCATTGTTACTCGTTAATTTATATAAACCGTTATTTGGTTTTAATATATCCCTTGTATGATCTCTAAATAGAATTATAGATGAGGATATATTTTTACATTTTGATTTTTCTAAAACCTTATTTATTAATGTCATATGACCTTTATGGAGTCCATCAAAATTTCCAAGAGCAATGACAGTATCATCTTCTATTTTAAATTCTTTTGAAGCATCAATAATTTTCATTCTAACCTCTATAGAACATATTTTTCATTTTCAATAATTTTTTATTATCTTCTTTTATAATTTCACCTATACCTATGAAATTATCTCTGCAATATACTAATACATTTTCTTCTAATTCAAAATCTATAATTTCAATTCTTACACCATTGATTATTTTTTTAAAATATATACCAGGTATGATTATTCTTTTAAAATGGTCTAGTGATTTATCTATAGGTATAATAAAATCATTTATATTATTATCAACAAAATATTGTATTTGGGCTAGTGTAAATGACTGTTTTATATTAAGACCACCCGATTCCATTCTAATTAAATTGGACATGGTACCAATGAGTCCTGCCTCATTACATAAATCTTTTATAAGAGTTCTTATATAGGTTCCTTTAGAGCACTCAACTTTAAGAATAATCTTGTTATTAAAATATCTTAAGATTTCCATATCGTATATATTAACAACTCTTTCTTTTCTATTAATGGTAATTCCCTTACGAGCTAGTTCATATAGTTTCTTTCCATTTACTTTTAAGGCGGAATACATAGGTGGTACTTGTTTTATTTCAGTATTTTTATATTTATTAACAATATTTGAAAATATACTATAATCAAATTTACAATTATCCATATTGATAATATTGCCCCAAATATCCTCTGTATCCGTTTGGATTCCAAATGTTATTTCAGCAAAATAAGTTTTTTTATGGTCCATTAAATATGAACTTATTTTAGTTCCTTTATTAATACATACGGGAAGTACGCCTGTTGCATTTGGGTCAAGGGTTCCAGCATGACCTATTTTCTTGTTTTTCAAGATTTTTCTAAGAATTGCAACTACATCATGAGAAGTATAATTAGCTTCTTTAAAGATGTTTATTACACCATCTGTACTATTCCCATTGAATACTTTTAAATCTTTCAATAATAATATCCTTTACTCTACTTAAATTACCTTCTATAACACAACCGGAAGCAAATTTATGACCTCCTCCATTAAAAGTGGAGGCTATTTCGTTTACATCGACATAATTTTTACTGCGAAAGCTTACTTTAAATACATTTTCATCTTTTTCCTTGATCATACATGATACTTCAACATCTTCAGCATCTCTATAATAATTTATAACATTTTCCACATCGGATATCTCTAAATTCCTATTTTCTAGGAACTCATTTGTTACATATGTTACAACAAGGGAGTTTTTATAATAGAATTCAGCATTATTATTGATTTCATTGATAGCTTTTAATGCAGCTAATTTATCCGATTGAAATAATTTTTTCATCAAATAATCTTTATCTGCACCTAATTTAATTAAATTTGAAGCTGTTTTAAATGTATTGTAATCTGCGCGCTCATATAGGAATCTACCTGTATCCGTTAAAATACCTAGTAGAAGCGGTGTTGCAATATCCCTTGATATAATATTTTTAGAATCATAATTTAAAATATTGGATATTATTTCACAAGTAGATGAAATATTGGAATCTACAATATTGATAGTTCCATAATTCTCATCGCTTAAATGGTGATCTATCTTTATAACTTCTTTTGAGTTATTAAAGATATAACCAATATCTCCTAATCTCTTTTTATCTCCACAATCTACTGATATTAATACATCAACATCTAATTTATTGTTATTTGTAAAAGGTATGCCCTCAGTTATGAATTTTAATCTACTTGGAATACTATCTAATTCTATAGGATAGACTAATTTATTTAAACTTTTCAAATAATTGTATAACGCTATAATAGATCCCAGGTTATCACCATCTGGACTTAAATGTGAAACAATAGCAAAGGAATTATATTTTGCTATTGTTTCAAAAAAATTAATATAAATATCCCTCATATTATTTTCCTGACTTTTTAAGTTCATTTAATATATTTTCAATATGCATACCACGTTCTGTAGATTCATCAATTTTAAATATTAATTCAGGAGTATGTCTTAATTTAACTTGCTTAGAAATTTCTCTTTTCAAATATCCCTTCGCATTTTCAAATCCTTTAATCGTGTCTGCCTTTTTTGAATTATCGCCTACAACACCTATATATACCGTTGCAAAGCTTAAGTCGTTAGTAACACGAACATCTGTAATACTTGTGTAAACAGGGTCTAAATGTGGGTCTTTTAATCCATTATACAATGCGTTGGATATGACCTTGTTAATTTCTGAAGCAATTCTACTAATTCTTTTTGGATTCATAAAATCACCTACTGTTTAATTTCCTTCATAATATATGCTTCTAATATATCGCTCTCTTTAATGTCATTATAGTTTTCAAGCCCAATACCGCCTTCATAACCAGTAGCTAATTCTTTAACATCATCTTTAAATCTTCTTAAAGAAGCTATATCTCCTTCATGAATAACAATATCATTTCTTATTAGTCTAATAGAAGCATTTCTTGTAACTTTTCCATTGGTTATATATACACCTGCAACTGCTCCTATATTTGGAACTTTAAACACTGCTCTAACCTCTGCTCTACCTATTACCTCTTCTACAAATTTCGGATCAAGCATTCCCTTTATAGCATTTTTAATATCTTCTATTGCATCATATATAACTCTATATGTTCTAATGTCAACATTTTCATAATTGGCTAAATCTATGGCACTTTGAGAAGGTCTAACGTTAAATCCAATAATTACTGCGTTTGACGCTGTTGCTAAGTTTACATCAGAATCTGTAATTCCTCCAACTGCACCATGAATTATATTTACTTTTACCTCTTCGTTACTTAATTTTTCAAATGATTGTTGAACAGCATCAATAGTACCTCTTACATCCGTTTTAACAATTATATTTAAATCTTTTACTGTACCATCAGAAATTTGATTAAATAGATCATCTAATTTTATATTACCAGATGATTTTACCATATCTGCTTTAATTAGATTTTTCGCTTTATCTGCATAGGAACGAGCTGTTTTTTCATCTTCAACTGCGTAGATGAAGTCTCCTGCTTCAGGAACATTTGATAAGCCCAGTATTAAAACAGGAATAGATGGACCAGCTTTTTTTATACTTTTGCCCTTATCATCAAACATAGCACGAACTCTACCACTGGATACTCCAGAAACAATAATATCTCCTGCTCTTAATGTACCTTTTTGAACTAGGACAGTAGCAGTTGGACCTCTGCCTTTATCAAGTTGCGCTTCAATAACGGTTCCTATAGCATTTCTATTAGGGTTTGCCTTTAACTCTTCCATTTCAGAAACAGTTACAATCATCTCTAAGAGATCATCAATACCTTCACCTGTTCTAGCTGAAACAGGTAGGCAAATTGCGTCTCCACCCCAATCATCAGGCATAAGTCCATTATCTGCCAATTCCTGTTTAATCCTATCAACGTTGGCTTCTTCTTTGTCCATTTTATTAATAGCAACAATTATTGGAACATCTGCAGCTTTAGCATGGTTGATTGCTTCTATAGTTTGAGGCATAACACCATCATCTGCTGCAACGACTAAAATTGCAAGATCTGTTACCTGTGCACCTCTAGATCTCATGGCTGTAAAGGCTTCATGACCGGGAGTATCCAAGAACACAACTTTATTATCATTAACTCTAACTGTATAAGCACCAATATGTTGTGTTATTCCTCCAGCTTCACCTTTTGTTACATGAGCTTTTCTAATCCTATCTAGTAGAGATGTTTTACCATGGTCAACATGACCCATTACTGTAACTACAGGTGGCCTAGGTTTTAAATCCTCTTCTTTGTCTTCAAAATCTATATCTTCAAAGATTTCTTCTTCTGTTATTTCTTCTTCTTCTTTTAATACAATTTCTTTATCGAATTCTAGTCCTAATATTTCAGCATTTTCAAAATTCAACTCCTGATTTTGAGAAGCCATAATACCCATTTGTATTAATTTAGTTATAACTTGATTTACAGATACATCAATAGCTTCTGCAAAATCTTTAACGATAATTGTTTCTGGTATTTCAATAGCACCTGACTCTGTTATATTAACAACACTTGGTTCTTCAGAAACCTTCTTTTTAGATTTATGTTTATTTTTATACTTAGGTGTTGATTTTTGTAAATTTTTAAAGTGATTTTCATTTATTTTTTTATTTTTATCTTTATTTTTATTTTTGATATTTTTATTCTTGTTGTCTTTTAAAGTTTTT
>CAYFSP010000003.1:20873-44501 GCA_964345925.1 uncultured Gallicola sp.
TTTATCTTTATTTTTATTTTTGATATTTTTATTCTTGTTGTCTTTTAAAGTTTTTTTGTTATCTTGTTTATTTTTACTGCTTTCTATATTTTTCCCATCCTTTTGAGTATTGGAATTTTGTTTTTTAGATATATTATTACCCTTTTTACTATCGTTCTTTTTACTCATATTAGTATTTGTTATATTTTTATTATTATCATCATTTTTATTATCTTTTTTATCTTTTGAAAATATATCATAAATTTTTTTAGCTTCTTTATCGTTAATTGAAGACATATGACTTTTAACTTCAATATCCAGTTTCTTCAATTCAGCAATAATTTCCTTTGCAGGAACATTTATCTTTTTAGCAATTTCATAAATTCTAATTTTTTCCATATTAGCACTCCTCTCGCGGCTACTTTGATCTCATTACATAATCTGCAATCTCCTTATATATTTCTTCGTTTATCTCTGCATTTAAAGCATGTACCAATTTTTTGTTTTTTTCAGCTAATTTTAAACAATCTATATTATTGCATAAATAAGCTCCCCTACCATTTTTCTTACCAGTAGGATCAACTAAAATTCCTTCTTCCTTATTGTTTACAATCCTAAGTAGATCTTTTTTAGGTTTGTTTTCATTACATGCAACACATTTACGCATAGGGATTTTTTTAATCTTCATCTAAATCATCACCTAATAACTCATTAATATATTCTTCTTCTTCAGGAAACTCTGGAAGTATGCTCTTATCCTTAATACCTTCAAAGTATTGTTCGTTTCCTTTAATATCTATTTTCCAGTTTGTAAGTTTAGCTGCCAATCTGGCATTTTGACCTTCCTTACCTATAGCTAAGGATAATTGATTGTTTTCTACAATTATTCTTGCGATTTTTTCTTTTTCGTTAACAAATACCTTTATAACTTCTGCAGGGCTTAGGCTATTAGCAAGGAATACTTTTATATCCTTATCCCAAACTATTATATCCAATTTTTCGCCATATAATTCATCTACAATAGCTTTGACCCTAGTTCCCTTAAATCCAACACATGCTCCAACTGGATCAATATTTTCATCCCTTGTAAATACGGCTAATTTTGTTCGAGAACCTGCTTCTCTGGATATTGAAAATATTTCAACAATTCCATCATTTATTTCAGGTATTTCCAGTTCTAGCAACCTTCTTACAAGACCAGTATCCGTTCTAGAAAGTATTACTTGAGCACCCTTGGTTGTGTTTTTTACTTCTTTAATAAAGAATTTATATCTTTCGTTAATTCTGTATTGTTCACTTGGTATTTGTTCATTTGGTGGAACTATTCCTTCTACTTTACCTAAATCCACATAAAGTGTTTCATGATCAATTCTTTGAACGATACCAGTTACAATTTCCTTTTCTCTATTTATAAATTCATTGTATACAATTTCTCTTTCAGCATCCTTTATTTTTTGTATTACAATATTTCTAGCTGTTTGAGCTGCTATTCTACCAAAATTTTTAGGAGTAACCTCAACAGTAATTTCATCGTCAAGACTTAACGTGCTATTAATTGCATGAGCTTCTTCTAAAGAAATTTCTGTGATCTTATTACTTACATTTTCTACTACTTTTTTTATGGAGTAAATCTTAGTATCTCCATTTTCCCTATTAACACTAACTGTTACATTAGCATTATCATCAAAGTTTTTTTCGTAACTTTTGATTAAAGCTTTTTCCAATGCATCTATAATAATATCGCTTGAAATTCCTTTAGTTCTTTCAATCTCATTAAGTGCATTAACAAATTCTTGATTCATTTATACCACCTGCTAAAATATTGATAATCTTATAGTTGCAACTTTTTTTCTATCAAATTCAACTAAATTATCGTTTAAATTAAGTATTATATTTTTATCATTAAAACCTTCCAATAAACCTACTACTTCTTTTTTTCCATCAATTGGGCCGTAGAATTTCAAAACTACTTCATTTCCAATATTTTTTTCAAAGTCTCTATCCTTATTAAAAGGTCGATCAATACCTATTGAAGATACTTCTAAATAATATTGTTCTTCTATTGGATCAAGTTCATCAAGTTTTTTACTTACTAATTTACTAACTCTTTCACAATCCTCAATGTCAATAAGGTTTTCTACTTTATCTAAATATAATCTCAATACATTTCCCTTAGGTTCTTTAACATATTCAATATCGTCTAAAAGCAAACCTAAACCTTCAACAATCGGATTAAATTCATTCCAACACAAATTTAATAATTCTTTTTTTTGCATTTTACCTCCATAATTAAATAAATAAGAGTGGGAAACTTCCCACTCCTAAACATTAATATTATAATTCTTATTTAAGTATAGCATAAAATCCACGTTTTATCAATTTATTAGTATTTTCGATTGAAAATTTCTGACATGACAAAAGCTTTTTTAGGATTTTTTCTAATTTCTTCACCAATTCCATTTATATATTCTGTCTCTATACGATTATCATCTTCTTTTAAAATAATTTCTCCAAAAGTATTCTGATTTAATTCTAAATCGGTAGTAGATTTTACAATTGGATTCTCAATATTTTTATTGGTGTTTTTCTTACTCTTTATATTTTTCTTTTTATAATTATAGTTTTTTTGGTTATTATTTTTTTTGCCACTAGTGTTTACAGTTTTAGGACTTGTGGTTTTATTGCTGTTATTGCTTTTCTTATTAGCACTAATTACTGCTGAACCAATAATAATTACTAAAAAAATTAGTATATCCATAAGTAACCTCTACTTATTAATGTCGTTTTGTTCATTACTCTCTTTTCCAGTTCCGGAAATTGATGATCTCATATCTGTGTCAGCATTTATATTTTTCATTTTATAATAATCCATAACTCCTAGATTACCGTTTTCTAAAGCTGTAGATATAGCTATAGGTACTCTTGATTCAGATTCGACTACTTTAGCACGCATTTTTCTGATTTCTGCAAGCATTTCTTGTTCCAAAGCAACTGCCATTGCACGTCTTTCCTCTGCTTTAGCCTGGGCAATCCTCTTATCAGCCTCAGCTTGATCTGTTTGTAGTTTTGCACCGATATTTCTTCCAACATCCACATCTGCAATATCGATAGATAGTATTTCAAAAGCTGTACCAGAGTCTAAACCCTTAGATAATACAGTTTGAGAAATAGAATCTGGGTTTTCCAATACTTCACTATGGTTTTTAGCAGAACCAACAGTTGTTACAATTCCCTCTCCAACTCTTGCAATTATAGTTTCTTCACCTGCACCACCGACTAATCTATCAATATTAGCTCTAACGGTAACTTTAGCTTTTGCAATAACCTCAATACCATTCATAGCCACTGCGGATATTTGAGGTGTTTCTATTACCTTTGGATTTACAGAAACTTGTACTGCCTCTAAAACATTTCTACCAGCTAGATCAATAGCTGCTCCTCTATCAAAATCTAGAGGAATTTCAGCTCTTTGTGCTGCAATAAGTGCATCAACTAAAGTGTTTACATTTCCACCAGCTAGGTAATGTGCCTCTAATTGGTTTGCATTAAGACATAAACCTGCTTTTGTAGCCTTAATTAAAGGATTTATAATCCTACTAGGTGCTACCCTTCTCAATCTCATTCCAATTAAAGTAGATATTTTCACTTTAACTCCTGAGAAAAATGCTGTAATCCATAATCCTACTGGAACAAATGTAAAAAATAGTATTAGAAATATTAATACAACTAATGCAATTATTATTGTTCCTATTCCTTGAAAACTCATCATACCTTCCTCCTTACAATAATTTTAAAACCTTCAACTTTTATAACTTCAACTCTTGTTCCCTTTTCAATAAATTCACCTTCTGTAATAGCATCATAATTTTTATCATTAACGGATATGGTACCTGAAGGTCTTAAAGGGGTTTGAGTATAGCCAACTTTATTTAGAATATCTTTCTCATTAGGATTACTTGAAGAAGATATATCTTCTTTTAAGACTATTTTTTGTAATACTTTACTCTTATACCCTTTTTTGATAATTATTAATAATAAAATTGTTCCGATGATTATAGAAATACTCACCGAAATCAGTCCTATGTAAATATCCTCCATGGATAGTGATAAACCAATAAAAGTTAGTATTATTCCTGCAATTCCAGGTACACCAAAACCAGGTATAAATACTTCGAAAACTATTAAAACACATCCAGTTAAAAAGAATAGTAAGTCTATTAAACTAACATATCCTAAAGATATATTACCTACGAAGAATAGAATTAAGGAAATTGCTGATAAAATTCCTGCAATGCCATAAGTGGGTAAAAAAAGCTCAATAACTAAACAGGAAATGGATATAATAAGCAATATACTACTAACAATTGGATTTGAAATGAATTCATTAAAGTTGAATTCATTAGAAAAATTATTTCCTATTACAATATTACTGAATTCCATATTCTCAGAATAAATAAATTCATTAGTATTATTGTTTGAAATTTCACTTGCTGTGGAAATATTTACACTCATTAAAATAAATAATATTATTAAGATACTTGTTTTTATTTTATTCATAATAACCTCCTAAGGGATTTATATTGAATAAATAAAAATGCCCAGTATGAACTGGACATTTAAATTTCGATATGCTAGCCTCTTTTAGCCTTTTTACGTCTAGCTGCTTCTGATTTTTTTTTCTTTTTAATACTAGGTTTCTCATAATGTTCTCTTTTTCTATATTCAGATAAAACACCAGATCTAGCACATTGTCTTTTAAATCTCTTTAAAGCGCTATCTAATGATTCATTTTCTCCAACTTTGATTTCTGACATGGATTATCCCTCCCCTCTTCTCCTACAAGAGTGCTCTTAGTGAGCAGAATACATTAATATTATATCTTATATATATTTTTTTTGCAAGAACTTTAACCAGGAGGCCATTGTAATTGTCTACCTGCTAATAAGTGGAAATGTAAATGGTTTACAGATTGACCTCCATCCTTTCCACAATTATTTATAATCCTATATCCTCTATTATCAAAATTCATCTCTTTAGCTATTTTAGATGCTACTTCGTAGATTCTAGATATCACTTTACTATTGCTATTATCAATTTCGTTAGCAGAAGAAATATGTTCCTTTGGTATAATTAATATATGTGTAGGTGCTTGAGGTTCTAAATCATTAAATGCAATTATCATTTCATCCTCATAAATTATACTAGATTTTATTTCTTTATTTGCAATTTTGCAAAAAATACAATCCATAACTTCACCTCCCTACTACTTTATTATACCAAAAACCTCCTCAGATTGTACATTTAAAATTTCAACTTTTTTTATTTTATTTATATATTCTTCGTTATAATCGGCAGAAACACGAATATAATTCTTGGAATAACCTTTTATAAGTCCATCATTGCTCTTTTCTTCAAATAACACTTCAAGTTCTTTTCCTATAAATTTATTTAAGAATTCCTTAGTCAATTCTTTTGATTTACTAATTAGTATTTCACTTCTAATCTTTTTTATATTCCCATTTACTTGACCTTGCATAGTAGCTGCTTTCGTACCTTTTCTAGGAGAATATTTAAATACATGAATCTTAGAAAATTTAACGTCATCTACAAAGTTTTTAGTATCGTTGAAATCATCATCTTCTTCGTAGGGAAATCCTACGATTATATCCGTGGTTATTCCTGCATTTGGGAAATAATTTCTAATAAGAGATACTTTTTCTAAAAATTCCTTAGAATCATACCTTCTATTCATAAGTTTTAATATTTTATCTGAGCCACTTTGCAAAGATAGATGAAAATGGTCACAGAATTTACCTGTACTTAACGCTCTATCTAGGAAATTATCATTTACAATCCTAGGCTCTAAAGAGCTCAACCTAATTCTTTCAATATTTGGAATAGTTGCAATTTTTTCAATAACATCTATTAAAGCTATTCTAGACTTAAAATCTAAACCATAAGAAGCTACATGAATTCCAGTTAAAATTATTTCTTTATATCCATTTTCACTTAATTCTAAAGCCTCTTCATAGATTTCATCTATATTTCTAGATCTAATAGGTCCTCTTGCAAAAGGAATTATACAGTAGGTGCAAAATTGACTACAACCTTCCTGTATTTTAATGTATGCACGAGTCATGCCTTCTTGATTTTTTATTGATAACTTTTCGAATATTTTATTTGATTTAATACTTTCCACTGTATTTAAGACTATATCTTCATTTTTAGCTCTTTCGCAGTATTCCACAATTTTAGATCTATTATTGGTACCAACAATAACATTTATTCCTTCAATTGCAGATACTTCATCAGGGTTTACCTGTGAATAACAACCTACTGCTGCTATAATGGAGTTTGGATTTTTTTTTCTTGCTTTAGAAATGAACTGTCTTGACTTTCTATCACTTAAATTAGTAACAGTACATGTGTTGATTATATAAATATCGCAAATTTCATCTATGGATGAAATTTCATATCCTTTTTCTTTAAAAAGCTCTGTCATGGCTTCAGTCTCATAATGGTTAACTTTACATCCTAAAGTTAAAAAACTTACTCTTCTCATAAATTATTTATATTTCTCCTAATTCATACTGTATTACCGATATTAAATTCAAAGGTGCAGTTTCAGTACGTAAAATCCTTTTTCCCAAAGAAATGGATTTAAATCCCTTTTCAATTAGTTTATCAACTTCGCATTCTTCAAAACCACCTTCTGGTCCAATTACTATTTTTATATCTTTAATTTTTGAATTCCTTAAAATCTTCTTTAAATTGTAATTGTTTGAATTCTCATAGGCAATAAGACCTAATTCATTATCATTTAAAGTCAATTCATCTATTTTAATAGGGTCATTCACTATAGGTATAAAATTTCTTTTGGATTGAGAAGCTGCACTTTTAGAAATTTTGTTATATCTTTCAATTTTTTTATCAGATTTTTTCTCATTTAATTTTACTATAACCCTATTAGTTAATAAAGGTGTTATTTCCTTTACACCTAATTCTACTGATTTTTGAACTATATAGTCAAACTTATCAGACTTAGCTAAACCTTGGTACAGATGTATACTAGGTAACTCCACGTAGACTTTATTTTGAGAAACTATACTAGCCAGTAAATTATCATCATTAAAGATAAGATTATTACAAATGTATATTGTATCATCAGATATTATTTCTATACTATCTTTTTGTTTTAGTCGAAGCACATTCTTTATATGGTGAAAATCCTCTCCACGTATAATGAATGTATCATCTTTTAAATTTTCATAATCAAGGAAAAATCTATGCATGATTATATTTGGATAAAATACTTATCCATTCTCCATTTTCTAAAATTTCCATAATTTGAAAGTTGTATTTTTCTAAATTATCTACTACATATTCTTTCTTTTCCTTTATGATTCCTGAAGTTAAAAACTCTCCATTATTTTTAATGGATTTAGTAACATTTGGAATTAACTTAACTATTACATCTGGTAGAATATTAGCGAAAATTATATCAAATTTTGAAGATGAACTATTGAGTAAATCACCTTCAATTACATTTATAATATCTTCAGTACCATTTAACTTAGAGTTAGTAATTGTTGCATCTACACTTAGTGGATCAATATCTATAGCGGTTACTGATTTAGCTCCTAACTTTGCAGCAGTAATGGATAATATACCAGAACCACATCCAATATCACATACTGACTTTCCATTTAAGTTGAGCTTTTGAATTGATTCAATACATAAACTAGTAGTTTGATGAGTACCGGTTCCAAAAGCCATACCCGGATCTATTTCAACTATTACCTCATCATTATTAGGAATATATTCTTCCCATGAAGGTTTAATTATAATATTTTTTCCTATTTTAAAAGGTTTATAATGTTTTTTCCATTCTTTTGACCAGTCAGTATCTTCAATACTATCTCCAATATTTAAGATAATGTCCTCATTTAAATTGAACAAATCTTTTTTTAATCTTTCAAGGTCACCTTTTCCAAATTCATCTTCTGATAGATATATTTTAATAAATATATTATCGGACTTAGGAATTAATTCCCCTTCTAATTCCACCCAGTATGGTTTAGTTTTTCTTACATCTTCTTCTACTTTATGATCTATTACTTCATATGTGAAAATATTGTTATCATATAGTATCGAATAAACTAAATCTTCATATTTATAAGGTGTTTCAATAGTTATTTCATTCCATTTATCTTTAGATTGCATCGAATTTTTCCTTTATTTTATCGAATATACTCTTCTTACCCTTTCCTTCTGTATAATCCTCTTTAGATTCATTGGAAAATTCAAGAAGTAGTTTCTTTTGTTTGTCGTTTAATTTATTTGGAGTTATTACTTGAACATCAAAGTATAGGTCGCCGTGTTTATTGTCAGTTCTATTAAGTATTTTAACGCCTTTATCCTTTAACTTAAATCTTGTTCCTGTTTGTGTTCCGCTAGGAATTGAAAACTTCTCCATTCCTTTTAACAAAGGAATATCTATTTCTGCTCCTAACGCTGCTTGAGTAAAAGAAATTGGCATTTTAAAGTAAATATCATACCCTACCCTTTTAAAAAACTCATGTTCCTTTACAGATAGAATTAAATATAGATCTCCACTAGGACCACCGTTTATTCCTTCGTTACCTTCGCCTCTTAAGTTTATAACGGATTCGTTATCAACACCTGCAGGGATTTTAACCTTAATAACCTTAGTCTTTCTAACCTGTCCTGATCCATTACATGTATGGCATTTATGTTCAATAATCTGTCCAGAACCATGACATCTATCACAAGTAGCCGTTTGAACAAAAGTACCAAAAGGAGATTGTTGAGAATATTTAATCTGTCCAGAACCATTACATTTATTACATATTATCTTTTCAGTTCCCTTTTCAGCTCCAGATCCGTTACAATCAGAACATTTTTCCATTTTTCTTACGGAGACTTCCTTTTCAACACCGAATACCGATTCATCAAATGTAAGGTTAACTCTCATTTGAATATCTGCACCTTTTTGAGGAGCATTTGGGTTTCTTGTCTTTCTAGAAAAACCTCCACCAAATATATCAAATATATCACCAAATATATCAGAGAAATCCATAGAGAAATCATTTGGTCCCATACCGCCATTTGAAAAAGCTGCTTCTCCATATCTATCATAGTTCGACTTTTTGTTTTCATCGCTTAAAACCTCATAAGCGAAATTTATTTCTTTAAACATCTCCTGAGCATCATCATCACCAGGATTTAAATCAGGATGATACTTTTTTGCTAATCTTCTATAGGATTTCTTAATTTCATCCTTGGAAGCATTTCTATCTACTTCTAATAATTCATATAAATCTTTCATTAACACACCAACCTTAAAATATCTTACTTTACTATTCTACTAAATACAAAAAATAATTCAACAAAACAATAAAGGCCCATATATGATATGAGCCTTTAAAAGTATTTCTATTTATCTTCTTCGTCATCTACAACTTCATAATCTGCATCTACAACATCGTCTTCAGGGTTTTGTGCATTGTCAGTTGCTTGACCTTCATTTTGTCCATAAAGTTTTTCAGACATTTTATATAGTTCTTGAGTAAGCTCTTCTGTTTTGTTTTTTATAGCTTCAGCATCTTCACCGGATAAAATATCCTTTAATGCTGTAATTTTATCGTTAATGCTACTAGTTTCTTCAGAAGAAACCTTATCTCCTAAATCCTTAATTGTTTTTTCTGTTTGGTAAATTACAGACTCTGCATTGTTTTTACTTTCAATTAATTCTTTTTTCTTTTTATCCTCTTCAGCGAATTGTTCTGCTTCATTTACCTTTTGTTTTATTTCATCTTCAGATAATTTAGTAGATGATGAAATAGTCATTTTTTGTTCTTTTCCTGAACCTAAGTCCTTAGCGGTTACATTAACAATACCATTTGCATCAATATCAAAAGTAACTTCAATTTGAGGCACTCCTCTAGGTGCTGCAGGAATATCCATTAATGAGAATTTACCTAGTAAAGTATTATCGGAAGCCATTTCCCTTTCACCTTGTAGTACAACTATTTCTACATTTGTTTGACCATCTGCAGCAGTTGTAAATACTTGACTTTTCTTAGTAGGAATTGTAGTATTTCTTTCAATTAATTTAGTAGTAACTCCACCTAGAGTTTCTATACCTAATGATAATGGTGTAACATCTAATAATAATAAGTCTTTAACCTCACCACTTAATACACCACCTTGAATAGCAGCTCCCATTGCAACACATTCGTCAGGGTTAATATCCTTTTGAGGGTCTTTGCCTATTAATTTCTTTACAGAATCCTGTACAGCAGGAATTCTTGTAGATCCTCCAACTAAAAGTACAGATTCTATATCGCTAGCTGATAGTCCAGCATCTTTTAAAGCTTCTTTAACAGGAATAGTTGTTTCTTCAACTAAATTAGCTGTTAATTCATCAAATTTAGCTCTTTTCAAGTCCATATTTAAATGTGCAGGAACACCGTTTATTGCTGTAATAAATGGTAAATTAATATTAGAGCTTAATGTTGTAGATAATTCTTTCTTAGCTTTTTCAGCTGCATCTTTTAATCTTTGTAGAGATGTTGGATCATGTCTTAAGTCCATACCGTTTTCTTTTTTAAATTCTTCAGCTAGATAATCTATAATGATATTATCAAAATTATCTCCACCTAATTTATTATTTCCTCTTGTTGCTAATACTTCAAAAACTCCATCTCCTACCTCTAGTATGGAAACGTCGAAAGTACCACCACCAAGGTCATATACCATGATTTTATGTTGATCATGATCTTTATCCATACCATATGCTAAAGCAGCAGCAGTTGGCTCATTAATAATTCTTTTTACCTCTAATCCTGCTATTTTTCCAGCGTCTTTTGTTGCTTGTCTTTGACTATCAGTAAAATATGCTGGAACTGTAATTACAGCTTCTGTTATAGTTTCGCCTAAATAGCTTTCCGCATCAGATTTCAATTTTTGTAATATCATAGCTGAAATCTCTTCTGGTGAATATTTCTTGCCATCTATGTCAACTTTAAAATCAGAACCCATTTCAGTTTTTATTGATGAAATAGTTCTGTTAGGGTTTGTTATTGCTTGTCTTTTTGCAGTTTCACCTACTAATCTCTCACCGTCTTTAGTAAAGGCTACAACAGATGGTGTAGTTCTGTTACCCTCAGTATTTGGAATTATTGTTGGTGTACCACCTTCCATTACTGATACTGCTGAATTTGTTGTTCCTAAATCTATTCCTATAATTTTTCCCATAATATATTCCTCCTAATTATTCGCTAACTTTGACCATACTTGGTCTAATAACTTTATTATTTAATTTATATCCCTTTTGAAATGTTTCTATAATATATCCTGATTCAACTTCTGAATTCTCCTCCATTAGTATAGCTTGGTGTAAATTGTGATCAAATAAAACATTATTTGATTCTATTTCTTCCAAACCTTCTTTTTTAAGAATTTCTAAGAAATTTTCAAGTATATTTTTAATACCTTCGGAAAATTCATCATTTTCCTTATTATGTTCTAAAGATCTTTCTAAATCATCGACAATTGGTAATAATTTTAATATTAAATTTTCGTTTGCCAATAAAATGGATTTAGACTTCTCTTTAGATATTCTATTTTTAAAATTAATAAAATCGGCTTGTAAAATTGCTAAAGAGTTTTTTAATTGTTCATTAGTTTCATTTAATTTCTCTTCATCCTCTAGAATAACATCTTCTAAAACCTCACCGTCTATTTCTTCTATATCCTCTTCCATACCTTTGTTTTCATCTGCCATTGCAGTCACCTCACTATCAATTAATCATATTAACTACTCTCCAAGAAATATTATATAAAGTAGATATTGTATTTTTGTAATCCATTCTTAACGGACCTATAACTCCTATTCTTCCAATATAGTAATTATTTAAATATATATTAGTTAAAACAACACTATTTTTTTCGAGTTCAGGAATTCCCAACTCAGTACCAACGTAAACTTCTACATATTCATTGGTATTTTTATTTAGTAAATTAGCAATATTTTCCTTGTCATTAATAAAACTAATAAATTCCTTAATATTTTCAAGATTATTATATTCAGTTAAATTGAAAATATTTGTAAGTCCATAGATATTTGTTTTAATATTTCCCAAGTTCATGTAATTACTTTTTATCATTCTAAATACATTATTTAGTAAATCTTTATTGAACTTAGATTTATTTATGGTAGAATCAAACTCTGCTTTTAAATTTTCAATAGTATCATTTTTTTTAATCAATGAATTTAACAAATGATTAATTTTTTTTATATCTTCATTTTTTAAATTATTAGGCATTTTGAAAACATTACTGTTAACTTCACCACTTTTTAAAACCGTTAACAACACATAGTCAAATTCACTAATTTTTAATATTTCAACATGATATATTTTAATATTAGTCGGTCGCTCTAAAGAAAAAATAACTACATTATCCGTTACTTTTGATAGTATTTCAGCTGCTGAACCAATAAGTTCTTCAATGTTGATATTCAAGTCGTTATTTCTCAATTTCAATGAAGTCTTCTTATCATTTATATATTTTTTTCTAAAATCATTTAATGATTCTTGAACATATAATTTATAAGCATCTTCGGAAGGAATTCTTCCAGAGGAAGCATGAGATTTAATTAGAAATCCCATTTCTTCTAAATCGCTCATTTCATTTCTTATAGTCGCAGCACTAATTCCTAAATCTGAACTTTTAGCAATTGTCCGAGATCCTACAGGCTCAGAGGTATTTAAATATTCATTTATTATATAGTAAAGAATATATTTTTTCCTTTCATTTAAACTAGAATAATCCATTTAGTAACCTCCTCTCGAGCTTACTAGCACTACACAACCTCGAGTGCTAATAATATGATAATACCTTTTACTTAATTTGTCAACATTAAATTTGCAAATCTACGAAAAATCTATTTGAAAGGTTAAAGCCTTCTTCTGTAAAAATCAGAAAATCGTTTATTTTTTTTATTAATCCAGTTGATATATAGCCTTCAATCAAATCATAATTGTCCTTATAAATATCATAACCATATTTATCATATAATAAATTTACGTTTAATCCTTTTGTAAGTCTCATATTCATTATTATTTGCTCGAAAATTTTATCATGTATAGAGAGATTCTCTTCTATATGAATTGGCTTTAAAGCATTTTCTATTTTATATTTATAGTTTTTATATCTAAATTCATTGCTATATCTAATATTTTTAAAGAAACCAGATGCAGAGATTCCAAATGACAAATATTCTTCTATATTCCAATATTTCAAATTATGTTTTGATTCATATCCAATTTCAGCAAAATTAGATATTTCATATTGTTTTAAATCATACTGGGATAACTTATAAATTATTTCATTGTAAAATTTCCTATTAGTATCTACATCAGGTAATATTATTTTTTTATCACTGTATAATTTATGGAATTTCGTATTTTTTTCTATAATCAAATCATAATATGAAACATGTTTTGGAGAAAGTATATCTATCATTTTTAAGTCATATTCTATATCATTTAGTGTTTGTTCAGGTAATCCCATTATTAGATCTAGACTTAAATTTTCTAAACCTGAGTTTCTTATTATTTCAATATCTTTAAATACATCTTCAGAAGAGTGATTTCGTCCTATTATCTTTAATATTTTATCGTTAAAGGTTTGAACTCCTATTGATATCCTATTGATTCCAAGTTCTAAATATTTGCTAATCTTATACTCATTAATTGAACTAGGATTTGCTTCAATTGTAAATTCAACATTTTTACATACATTAAATTTTTTAAAAACAATATTTGATATTTTTTCAATATATGAAGAATCTACATAAGTTGGAGTTCCTCCTCCTATATATATTGTGTTGACTTCATAATCACTATAGTCATCTATATATAAATCAATTTCTCTTTCTAAAAGGATGAAGTACTCCCCTATTCTCTTGTCTTGATATGGCATTGTAATAAAATCACAATAGAAACATTTATGTTCACAAAATGGAACATGTATATATATGCCTAATTTTTTCATATTTCCTCCAAAAAAATCTCATAGCCTTAGCTATGAGATTTTAATTAATCTTCATCATATTTTAAAACTGATAAAAAGGCTTGTTGAGGAACTTCTACAGATCCTATTTGTCTCATTCTCTTTTTACCTTCTTTTTGTTTTTCTAATAGTTTTCTTTTTCTAGATATATCTCCACCATAGCATTTAGCTAATACATCTTTTCTAAGTGCTCTAACAGTTTCTCTAGCAATTACCTTTGCACCAATTGAAGCCTGTATAGGAACTGCAAATTGATGTCTAGGTATTTCTTCTTTTAACCTTTCAACAATAACTCTGGCTCTTTCGTATGATTTTTCATTGTGGACGATTAAAGAGAATGCATCTACTAATTCTCCGTTTATAAGTATATCTAGTTTTACTAAATCGGAAACCTCATAACCCTTTAATTCATAGTCGAGAGAGGCATAACCTTTAGTTTTAGATTTTAATGCATCAAAGAAATCATAAATTACTTCATTTAACGGAAGAGTATAGTTTATATTAACCCTTTTTTCATCGAGATACTCCATATTTACAAAGGTACCACGTTTATTTTGGCATAGTTCCATAATAACTCCAACATAATCTTTTGGAGCCATAATATTTGCATCGACAATAGGTTCTTCCATATATTCAATTTCCGATGGTTCAGGTAGATTACTTGGATTTTGTATTTTTAATACCTCTCCATTCTTTTTTGTAACATTGTAAATAACAGATGGAGCTGTAGTAATAATATTTAAATCGAATTCCCTTTCGAGACGTTCTTGTATTATTTCCATATGAAGAAGTCCTAAGAAACCACATCTAAAACCAAATCCAAGGGCAGCTGATGTTTCATGTTCAAAGGTTAAAGATGCATCATTGACTTGAAGTTTTTCCAAAGCTTCTCTAATATCGTTAAATTCTTCACCTTCAGCTGGATAAATACCACAGTAAACCATAGGTGTTACCTTCTTATATCCTGGTAAGGCTTCAGATGTAGGGTTACTAGCATCTGTTATAGTATCTCCAACTCTAGAATCTTTAACATTTTTAATACTTGCAACTACATATCCAACATCTCCAGCAGATATGCTATCAGTAGATACACTACTATTAGCAGAATAACCTACTTCTGTAACTTCAAATTCCTTTCCAGTAGACATCATCTTTATATTCATTCCAGGTTTAATTATTCCATCGTAAACCCTAATATAGGATACTACTCCCTTATATGAATCATAATAGGAATCAAATATTAAAGCTTTTAAAGGATTTGAATCCTCCCCTTCTGGAGCAGGTACATTTTGAACAATATCCTCTAGTACATCAACGATATTCAACCCTTCTTTAGCAGATATAGCAGGAGAATTTGAAGCATCTAAACCAATAATATCTTCAATTTCTCTTTTAGCAAAATCTATATCCGCTGATGGAAGGTCAATTTTATTTATTACTGGTAGTATTTCCAAATCTTGATCTAGTGCTAAGTAAACATTTGCTAAAGTTTGAGCCTCTACTCCTTGAGTAGCATCGACGATTAAAACCGCACCTTCACATGCAGCAAGACTACGAGATACTTCATAGTTAAAATCCACATGTCCAGGGGTATCAATTAAATTTAATATATACGTTTCTCCATCTAAAGCTTTATAAAATAATTTTACAGCTTTTAATTTTATTGTAATTCCTCTTTCTCTTTCAAGATCCATACTATCTAGGACTTGACTTTCCATTTCTCTCTTTGTTAACATTCCAGTCTCTTCTATTAACCTATCAGCTAATGTAGATTTTCCATGGTCAATATGTGCAATAATTGAAAAGTTTCTTATATTTGTTTTTTTTATATTCATTTAAACTCCTAATAATATTAAATTTTCCCAAATTTTTTAAGAGGTAATAGCCTATAGGATGCAACTCCTACTATTGAAGTTTTCTTGATAGGTCCAAATATTCGACTATCCTGACTTCTGTTGCGATTATCCCCTAGTACAAAAACTTCATTAGACCCTATTTCCCAATAGGAATCATTAAAAAAGCTTGTACTATCTTTTTCTTTTATATAACTTTCTACTATCTTATTTCCATTTATGTAAATATTGTAGTCTTTAATCTCTACAATATCTCCTTCTAAGGCAATAATTCTTTTAATATAGTCGTAATCTTCATCATTGTATGGATTTTTAAATTCTATAATATCACCATATGATAAATCGGATATTCTAAGTCCAATTTTATTGATAAGTAATCTTTCATTAGTACTGAAGGTCGGCTCCATGCTCGATCCATCAACTGTAGTAGTACTGAATACAAAATTTTTAACAAGTAGTGCTAATATAAGAATAAGTATAGTCATAATAATCCATTGAAAAGATTCTAAAATTTTTCTTTTAATGACTTTCACTTATAATACCATCAATTTTTCATCAGTCCCATATTATTAAATGGATAATATCTGAAGAAAGCTATACCTACAACAGTATCTTTCTTTATTGGCCCAAAGGATCTACTATCGTTACTATTTGGTCTGTTATCGCCTAAAACAAAGATTTCATCTTCTTTAATTTCCCAATAATTTTCATTCCTAAAGGTAGTATATCCACCTGTGCTAGTATATTCTTCAGATAAGGGAGAGTTGTTAACATAGACTATATTATCTTTTATTTCAACAATATCACCTTCAAGAGCAATAACCCTCTTTATAAAGTCATCTTTACCGTTATCAGGACTGTGAAATTCGATAATATCACCTTTTTTTACATTATCGACCATAAATTTAATTCTATTTACAAATAGTTTGTCACTTGTTTTTAATGTAGGCTCCATACTTTCACCTTGTATTGAGGTAGTACTGATAATAAACATTCTTATAATAAATGCTAAAGAAATGGCTACAATTAACATTAATATCCATTCTATAATCTCTTTTGTCATGCTTTTTTTATTTTCCATATAAATAATCACTCCAGATAAATAAATCATTACTAATTATATCACAAATTCTCTTGATTTTTGTTATTTGCTATTATATAATATCAATGTTATGTTTAGGAGGTGAAATCATGGCAAATATTAAATCGGCAATAAAAAGAATTGATGTTACAAAAAGACAAACCATAGAAAATAAAGCAAGAAAATCTGAAATTAAAACTTATATTAAAAAATTCGAAAATGCTATTTCTACTGAAAATTATGATGAAGCAAAAAGTTTATTAAAAGTTATAGATAAAAAATTGAAGAAAGCTACTTCAAAAAATGTTATTCATAAAAATACGGCATCTAGACAATTAAGTCAACTTTCTAAGAAAATCAACTTAGCAAAATAGTAAATGGTTGAGATAATGTAAATGGATCTATTACATTATCTCTTTTTTTATCTCAATATATCTAAAATATATTTTTCAATTATTTTTTTTGAACTTAAGGAACTGGATTTTAATTCAACTTCTGTAGAATATGCTAAATGTATTGCTGTTCTAAGTTCATCATATTTCCAGACTTTACTAAAAGGTCTTATTTTTTTTGTTTCATAAAATGAAATAGAATATTTTTTTGTAATCTCATTATCGGGAATTTTCAACCTAATACATTCCTTTATGGTCAAAAGGTTTCTTATAGTTCTTATTATCATATAGAATATCCTAAAGGAATCATCTGAGGATTGTAATAACTCATAGTATATTTTTAAAGATTTAGAAATATTTTTTTCTACAATTGCATCAGTTAGCTTAAAAATATTATTCTCCAAAGAATTTGTAAATAGTAAATCTATCTCACTATTTGTAATTTCTTTTCCCCTATTTGCAAGTTTGGATAGTTCATTATTTAAATCATATAGATTCTTATTCGAATCTTTATTAAAATATGCCGTCTTATCTATAATATAGTCAATGGAACCAGTTTTTATATTGATTTCATTTCTATTCAAATAATCTGAAATATATTTTTTTAGTTCAGCATACTCCATTTTCCGAAACTCTTTAATAGTACCTATTTTATTGATTTTTTTATATAATTTTCCTTTAAATGGATTATTCATATTATATATAAGAATCAACAAACTACTGTTGGGGATTCTATCTAAATATTCATATAACTTGTCAATGAAATTTCCATTACTCGATATTCCCTTTTTGCTTAAATCTATATCGTCTATTATAATTATTTTCTTGTCATCAAATAGAGGTAATGTTTCTAAAGAGTTTAAAACCGTGTTAAAATCAAGTCCCTTAAAATGATATTTACTCAAATTAAAGTCCCTATATTCAAATTTTAAATTTTCATCAATTATTTTATTATAATAATTATTTATTAAATATTCTTCTTCACCATATAATAAAATAATATTATTTAGTTTTGTCATAATCATACCTACTTACATAATATAATACTGCTAATATGAGTATTGAAAATATAAAGTCATTATATACATTTATACTCAATAAATTTTTGAAGAATAAGTCTTTCTTCGTAAATATATTAAAATCATTATCATAAAATTCAACAAAAATTGTACCATCATAATCTGTTCTAAATACCTTAATACCATTTTCGACATATCTTTTAACCACTTCTTCATTTGGCAAATTATAACTGTTGTTTTCTCCTACTGAAAGAATTGCAGCAGAAGGGTTGACCTTTTCAATAAACTCTCTGCTAGAGCTTGTTTTAGAGCCATGATGAGGAATCTTTAATATATTGCTATTAATGTTCTCATCAATTATTTTACCTTCTATATTAGTTGATATATCTCCCGTAAATAGTATTTTATTGTTTAGTACATTTAATAATATAACTATAGAATTATCATTTTCATCAGTATTGTTATTATTGGAGTTGAAAAATGACATAGTAATACTATCAAATTTAAAGATATCTTTGTCCTCTCCAACATTATGGTATAAGTCTTTATTGATTTTATATTTTTCTATAAACTTTTCCCTACCACCTATTCTACTATAAATAGGAAATTCTCCATATTTTTTTATTAATTCTACAATATTACCAGCATGATCTTCATCAAAATGTGATAAAAATACAGCATCTAAACTATGAATTTTACTATAACTCAAGTAATTATCCAGTCTTTTGAAACTATTATTCTCTTTAAATGATCCACCTGTATCAAATAAAATATTGAAATTGTGACTTTCAAGTAAAAAACTATCTCCTTGACCTACATTAATTGCAGTTACTTTTAATACAGGATTGCTACTTATTCTAAATATAGAATATAGTAAAAACATAGGAATAAGAATAATTGTAATTTTTTTTATAATATATAAATTGTTTTTAATATGATCCTTTATAAAATATAAAAATATTAACAAAAATATTAATATATAAATATTTAAAACATCTTCAAATTTTAAATTAAAATCAATACTTTTAAATATATTATTTATTCCTTGAAGTAAAAATGTTTCAACAGTGTATACTGTGGAAATTATTTTTGATATAGAAATATTTAAAAAATATATTTTTGAAAATATCATTAAAAATACAGACATATAAATTATACATATCAATAGAGGAATGGCAAGCAAGTTTCCTATTAAAGTGGCTAATTGTATTTTATTAAAATAAAATATCTGTAATGGAAATAGGAGAAAATTAATAATAATTGTAAGTATTAATGTATTTAATATATTGAATTTTCCACTATTGTTTTTAACCAAAAGAGGATATATAAATACTATTCCAAGTGTAGCTAAAAATGAAAACTGAAAACCTATATCCAAAATATTTGTTGGATTAATTAACAAAACAATAATACATGCAATGGATAAAGTCTTGATGTTCAGTTTTGGGAGATTATACAGCGAAGCTAAAAAGCTAGTTAAAATAAATATAAATGCTCTTATAGCTGAAGGAGGAAAATCTATAATCAAACAGTAAATAAATATAAGTATTAGAGCAAAAATTCTTTTAATATTTCTACCAATACTTAAAAAACCGAGTAAAAATAATATAAAGGCCTCGATAAGCACAATATGAAATCCACTGACGGATATAATATGTAATATTCCTAAATTGGTAAATAATTCATCATATTCTTCAGATAATATATTATTACCAGTAGCGACTGAAAAAACAAAGTCTTTTGCATTATCTTCCAAATTGGAAGTTACACTATCTACAAATTTAAAAAAGGAACCTCTTAAATTTAAGAGAGCATTACTACTTTTACCTACAATTAACATTTCATCAACATATGAATAGGCATATATATTCTTAGAAAGCATATAATTATAGTAGTTAAATTCTCCTGTGTTAGAATTATTTCTTGGTATATATATTTTGTTTGAAAATTTTATTTTATCACCAATTGTATAGTCAATATTCTTGTCTTTAATATAAATAATCATATCTTCATTTTTTTCAATATTATCAAAAAATATATTTGTTAGTAATATTTTATTATCATCTTTGCCATATTTAATATTTTTAATTTCACCTGTAATATTAAAAAATTTATTATTAATACTATAATCAAACTTATCTATTGAGTTTTGAAAGATAAGAACTGATATGGATATTAACAAGAGTGAAATTCCCAATATATTTAATCTATAATTTTTATTAATAAAAAATATAGTACCAGTTAATGATATTATTATTAATATATAAATGGGAAAATTAATAAAATAATTTAATATTATTCCTAAAATAAGAAATAATGCTATAAATATTGAAGGATATTTTTTCATTTTACACCTTTTAACATATAGTTATATATTTTAATATTATTTCTATTGTATCAATATTTAAAGAATAAAAAAACTTCTTGATCACTTTAAAGGATCAGGAAGTTTTTGATTACTTGATTATTTATTTATATTATAGAATGTATTTATTCCATCATATTTGGAATTATCTTCTAAGAAATCTTCAATTCTTAACAATTGATTGTATTTAGCAATTCTATCAGTTCTAGAAGCTGAACCAGTTTTTATTTGACCAGCATTTGTTGCTACAGCTAAATCAGCAATTGTAGTATCTTCAGTTTCTCCAGATCTATGAGAAATTACTGCAGTGTATCCATGTCTTTTAGCCAATTCAATAGCATCTAAAGTTTCTGTAATAGTACCAATTTGATTTAATTTAATCAGAATTGAATTTGCAGTATTATTTTTAATTCCTTTTTCTAGTCTTTCTACATTTGTTACGAATAGATCATCACCAACTAATTGGATTTTATCTCCCATTACTTCAGTTAATTTTTTCCATCCATCCCAATCATCTTCATCTAATCCATCTTCAATTGAGATTATTGGATATTTTTCAACTAAAGATTCATAGTATTTAATTAATTCATCAGTTGTTCTAACTACGCCTTCACCTTTGAAATCATATTTTCCATCACTGTACATTTCAGATGCAGCAACATCTAAAGCTAGTACAACATCTTTTCTTGGCTCGTAGCCTGCTTTTTTTATAGCTTCAACTATTGTTTCTAAAGCTTCTTCGTTTGAACTTAAGTTTGGAGCAAATCCACCTTCATCACCAACTGATGTATTTAATCCCTTTGATTTTAATACTGATTTTAAACTATGGAATATTTCAGCACCCATTCTTAATCCCTCTTTAAAATTAGGAGCACCTACAGGCATAACCATAAATTCTTGAATATCCACATTATTGTCAGCATGTTCTCCACCGTTTAAGATATTCATCATTGGTACAGGTAATGTTTTACTATTTACTCCACCGATATACTCATATAGTTGAAGTCCTAATTCATTAGCAGCAGCTTTAGCTACAGCCATTGAAACGCCTAGTATAGCATTAGCTCCTAGTTTTGCTTTATTAGGAGTACCATCTAAATCAATCATAGCGTTATCAATTCCAACTTGATCAAATATTGACCAACCTATTAATTCTTCTGCTATTATCTCATTTACATTTTCAACTGCTTTTAAAACACCTTTGCCTAAATACCTTGTTTTATCGTCATCTCTTAATTCTACAGCTTCATAAGCTCCTGTAGAAGCACCTGATGGTACTAATGCTAAACCTACAAAACCATTGTCTGTTGTAACTTCAACTTCTACTGTAGGGTTACCTCTTGAATCTAAAACTTCTCTTGCATAAACGTCAATTATTGTACTCATTATATTCCTCCAAATTTATTTAATTAATGATTTACCTGTCATTTCTACAGGTTTTTCTATATTCAAAATATTTAAAATAGTTGGTGCTATGTCAGATAATTTACCTTCTGATAAATTCATATTCTTATCTGGAAATTCAATAAATGGCACTTTATTTGTAGTATGTGCTGTAAAGGATTCTTTAGTACCTTCATCTATTAAATATTCACTATTACCATGATCTGCAGTAACAAATAATATTGTATTTCCATCTTTCTCAATACTTTTTAATACTCTACCTAAACATGTATCAACTGTTTCTACTGCTTTTACGGCAGCATTTATAACACCTGTATGACCAACCATATCTGTATTGGCATAATTCAATATAATCAATTCATACTTACTACTATCAATGGCATCAATTACATTTTCAGTTACTTCAATAGCACTCATCTCTGGTTGAAGATCATATGTTGCAACTTTAGGAGATGGTATTAGTTTTCTATCCTCTAATTCATTAGGCTTTTCAACTCCACCATTGAAGAAAAATGTAACATGGGCATATTTTTCAGTTTCAGCTATTCTTAACTGGTTTAAATTGTTTTTTGCAATAATTTCTCCAAGAGTATTTTTATGAACATCTGGAGGATATGCAATATGAACATTTTCAAGTGTAGCATCATACTGGGTCATAGTAATATAAAAAATATTTTTTAATATTTTCTTTCTATTAAATCCATCAAACTCTTTATCGTTAATAGCTCTAGTCATCTCTCTAGCTCTATCAGGTCTAAAATTAAAAAATATTATTGAATCATTATCATCAATTAGATTTTTATTGCCATTTTCATCCTCAACAATTGTAGGTTCCATAAATTCATCAGTAATTTTATTGTTATACGAACTTATTATTGTTTTAACAGGATCATTTGTACTTACACCTTCTCCTAAAACTAAAGAATTATATGCTCGTTCAACCCTATCCCATCTCTTATCCCTATCCATAGCATAATATCTACCATTTATAGTTGATAATTTTCCTACACCTATTTTATCCATTTCATCTATTAAAGTTTTAATATCTGATTTTCCAGCAGTTGGAGATACGTCTCTACCATCTAAAAATGCATGAACGTAGACTCTATTAAAATCATTATCCTTACATAGTTTTAACAATGCGAATAAATGACTCATATGACTATGAACACCACCATATGATACCAATCCTAATAAATGTAATTTACTATTATTTTTTTTAGCGTGATCAATAGCTGATAAAAATTTTTCATTATTAAAGAAATCTCCATCATCAATTGACTTTGTAATTTTGGTTAAATCTTGATATGGATCGGTCTTTATAGCTTAGGTTTTAACTTAATATTTACTAAGTCACTTGAACCTTTATTTTACTTAAGTTTAATAATCTCACCATTAATTATGAGCTTGGTCTTGATTAAAGTATCTACGCCAC
>CAYFSP010000003.1:44511-110951 GCA_964345925.1 uncultured Gallicola sp.
TTTTCCAGCACCAATATTTAAATGTCCTACTTCTGAATTACACATTTGTCCCTCTGGTAACCCTACTGCTAAACCACTAGCATCTAATTTCGTGTTAGGATAATTTTTTATTAGACTATCAAAGTTTGGAGTATTGGCAAGAGATATTGCATTTCCTTCATAACTCTTACCTATTCCCCATCCATCAAGAATCATTAACATGACTTTTTTCATAAAATTCCTTCTAATAATTTACTAAATCTGCATAGCTGGAAGCTACTAAACTAGCCCCTCCAACCAATGCTCCATCTATATTGTCTTTTCCCATAATATCTTTTACATTGTCTGGTTTTACAGAACCACCATATTGTATTCTTACTTTTGAAGCAGAAGGTTCATCGTATAAATTTGTTAGTAAATTCCTAATAAATTTACACATTTCTTCAGCATCATCACTGGAAGCTGTTTTTCCCGTACCTATTGCCCAAATTGGTTCATATGCTATAACTATTTTTTCTAGGTCTTCAATTGAAACGTCTTTTAAGTTTTTTGTCAATTGATTTTTTACAATTTCTTCTTGTTTATTATTTTCTCTTTCTTCAAGAGTTTCACCACAACAAAGAATAGGGCAAATATTATGATTTAAAGCTGAAATAACTTTTTTATTTATTAATTCGTCATTTTCATTGAAAATTTCTCTTCTTTCAGAATGACCTATTATTACATGTTCAATTCCTAAATCCTTTAACATAATTGGAGAAATTTCTCCTGTAAAAGCTCCAGATTCTTCATAATACATGTTTTGACATCCAACTTTAATATCTGTCCCCTCTAATTCCTTTATAGCAGCATACGCACTTGTAAAAGGTACAACAACAACTTTTTCAACATCCTTTGAAAGATCAAAGGATTTAATTTCCTTAAGTAATTCTATAGTTTCAGTAACAGTCTTATTCATTTTCCAGTTACCAGCTATAATTGGTTTACGCATAAATCCTCCTATTTATCACTTATTGCAGCAACACCAGGTAATTCTTTACCTTCTAAAAATTCTAAAGAAGCTCCTCCACCTGTTGAAACATGAGTAACTTTATTTTTGTATCCAGCTTTTTCAATAGCTGAAGCCGAGTCACCACCACCTATAATTGTAACTGCATCAACTTCTGATAATGCCTTTGCTATTTCAAATGTGCCTTTACTGAATTGATCAATTTCAAATACTCCCATTGGTCCGTTCCATACAATTGTCTTAGCCTTGTTTATTTCTTCAGTAAATTCTATAACAGTCTTTGGTCCAATATCAAAACCTGCTACATTAGAAGTAAAATCATCAGTCGAAATAACTTCAGACTTTGCATCATTTGTCATTTCTTCAGCAACTACAACGTCTATTGGTAAAAATAATTTTACACCTTTTTCTGTAGCTTTATCCATTAAATCTTTAGCAAGATTTATTTTATCATCTTCCAACAAAGATTTTCCTACTTCTTTTCCTTCGGCCTTTAAGAATGTGAAAGCCATTCCACCACCTATGATTATTGAATCAACTTTATTTAATAAATTTTCTATAACGCCTATTTTATCACTAACCTTTGCACCACCTAGTATTGCTACGAAAGGACGTGCAGGATTGTCTAACGCCTTACCCATAATATCAAGTTCTTTTTCAACTAGGAATCCTACAGCTGATGGTAACAAAGAAGATACTCCTACATTAGAAGCATGTGCTCTATGTGATGTACCAAAAGCATCATTAACATACAGATCACCAAGACTTGCCAATTCCTTAGCAAAACCTTCACCATTTTTAGTTTCTTCATTTCTATATCTTGTATTTTGTAATAAAGCTACTTCTCCATCTTTTAATCCATTAACTCCATCTATAACATTTGAGTCCACTACAATATCTGAGTCTAAAAATTTAACATCCTTATTTAATAATTCAGATAGTTTTTTAGCTACTGGTTCTAATGAGAATTCTTTTTTGGCCTCACCTTTAGGTCTACCTAAATGTGACATTAAAATAACTTTAGCATTATTATCAACTAAATATTTAATAGTAGGTAATGCTGCAACTATTCTAGCATCATCTGTAATTATACCTTCTTCAGTTTTTGACATAGGCACATTAAAGTCCACTCGTACAAGAACTTTTTTACCTTTCACATCTAAATCTTTTACTGATTTTTTGTTTAACATGGATTTCACCTCTTAAAATTCTTGAAATAAGCCCAGTCAAAGACTGGGCTTATTAATTTATCAACTTATTTTGTAGCTACTAATTTAGCTAAATCTACAACTCTATTTGAATATCCCCACTCATTGTCATACCAAGAAACTATTTTAACAAAGTTTCCATCAATAACAGTAGTTAAATCAGCATCAAAGATTGAAGATCTTGGATCTCCTTGGAAATCTATAGAAACCAATTTTTCATCTGAATATCCTAATATACCATTTAATTCGTTATCAGCAGCTTTTTTAACCGCTTCATTTATTTCTTCTTTTGTAACATTTTTATCTAATTCTACTGTAACATCTGTTAAAGAAACTGTTGGGGTTGGAACTCTAACAGCGTATCCGTTTAATTTACCTTCTAATTGTGGTAAAACCAACGCTACAGCTTTAGCAGCACCAGTTGTTGTTGGAACCATACTCAATGCAGCAGCTCTAGCTCTTCTTATATCAGAATGTTTATTGTCATGTAAGTTTTGATCACCTGTATAAGCATGAATAGTTGTCATTAAACCTCTTTTTATTCCGAAATTATCATCGATAACCTTAGCTAATGGAGCTAAACAGTTAGTAGTACATGAAGCATTAGAAATTATATTATCATTAGCTGGGTCGTATGACTCTTCATTTACACCCATAACAATTGTTTTAATTCCTGATCCTGGAGCAGTTAAAATAACTTTTTTAGCACCTGCTTCAATATGTTTTCCTAATCCTGCTTCATCTTTGAATGCGCCTGTTGAGTCAATAACTAATTCAACACCTAATTCCTTCCAAGGTAAATTTGCTGGATCTCTATCATTTACAATTTTAACAGTCTTGCCATTGATTATAAAAGCATCTTCTGTAGTTTCAATAGTACCATTGAATTTTCCATATAGAGAATCATATTTAAATAAATGCGCCATTGTCTCTAATTTAGGACTAAAATTAATAGCTACTAACTCTAAATCTTTTTCTTCTCTTTCAAAAATTTGTCTAACAACATCTCTACCAATTCTACCAAATCCGTTTACTGCAACTTTCATTAAATTCCTCCTCGAATTTTAATCTAAAAATTTATTTATATTTTTAGCACATTCTTCCGTTATTATAAGAGTTAAATCTTTTCTAATAGAAGAAATCGCTATTATTGCTTTTTCTTTGTAATCATCACCAGCTATAACTATAGCATTTTTAACATTTAAAAATTGATCCAACGACATGCCTATTGACTTTGCTTTTAAGACTATATTTCCATTAATATCAAAATAATTTCCAAAAGCTTCAGCAACAGCGTCATTTTCTTTTAACAGATTCATTTTCTCATCGGATAACAATCTTCTATTGCCCATTTTTATTGCATCACCAACTCCAAGTACTAGTAAATCTAAATGATTTATCATTTCTAAAGTATTCTGTACCTCGGGAAGTTTGGAGATATCCTTTAAATTATCTAAATCAAAATTATCTGGCAAGTAGAAATTAGAATATTTTGAGTTTAGTTTTTCCGCTAATTTTATAGCCAATATATTGGCCTGATTGTCTATTGTACCTACTAGGCTTCCCCTAACTGGTACAATTGTTATATTATCATATTTTTTATTTGTGTTTATAGCTCTAATGAATTCACCAACTGTTGAACCACCGGTAATACCAATTAACATATTATTTTCGATATTGTCCAAGAAAAAATTTCCAGCTATCTTGGATAGATGTACCTTTCCGTTTACTTCATGTATGCTACCTGAAGAAATTATTACCTTTTCAATACCAAGTTTTTCCTCTGTAATTCTGGCTAAATCTTCATAACGATTTAGTTTAGTTATAAATACTTCAGCTTCCTCTAATATTTTAATACCTTCTTCAGTAATGTTCATACCCGTTTGTTCAATTTTTATTAAACTCATTTGAAATAATTTTTCTGTTTCATTTCTAATCAATCTTTCATTTAAATTTAATATTGTTGATAACTTTCTTCTGCCTATATTATTATTTGTATAAATTTGATTTAATATATTATACCTTTGTATAATTTTAATTTTATAATCTGGGTATAATACGCTTATTATATTTTCATCCATAGTCACCACTCATTTTGTCCCTATAGGGACAATATTGTTTAACTAAATATTACTACAAATGGAAAATAAAAGCAACAAAAAACCAAGTTTTTTTAAACTTGGTTATATTAAATCAAAAAAGTTATTTTGCCTTAAAGCTTCAAATAATATTATATTTGCTGAATTTGAAAGATTAAGAGACCTTTTTAACTTTGAAATCATTGGAATTTTTATACATCTGTCCTTATTTTCCTTTAATATACCCTCAGGAATTCCAGCTGATTCCTTTCCGAAAACTATATAATCTCCATCTTTAAATTCTACTTGAGAATATAGTTTGTTGGATTTAGTAGTTGCATAATAAATATTTGCATGAGAGTTTTTACTCAAAAAATCTGAATAATCATCATATATTTCTACATTTACATCCTTCCAATAATCAAGTCCTGTTCTTCTCAATGTTTTATCATCCATATTGAATTTAAATGGTCTTATAAGATGTAGTTTTGAATTTGTTAGCAGACATGTTCTGCCAATATTTCCAGTATTAGCTGGTTTTTCAGGTTCTAATAATACTATATTAAACATAAATTCTCCTGTTAATTAAGATTTTTTATAATAGAAGCAATAATCCTTCACACTACAAATTTCACATAGAGGCTTTCTGGCTTTACAAACCCTTCTACCATGAAATATTATTACATGATGGCTTTTACTCCATCTTTCCTTTTTTATTCTCCGACGTAATTGTTTTTCAGTTTTTTCTACAGTATCTGCATTTGCAATACCTATTCTATTGGATACTCTAAAAACATGGGTGTCAACAGCTATACCAGGAATATCAAAAGCATTTGATAATACTACGTTGGCTGTCTTTCTACCAACTCCTGGAAGTTCAACTAATTTTTCCATTGTATTAGGAACTTTAGAATTGTATTCTTCTGTTAATATTTTACAAGTGCTTAAAATATTCTTACTCTTGGTTTTATAGAAACCACAGCTTTTTATTTTAATACCTAATTGTGTAGTACTCAAAGTTAAAAATGATTCAGGTGTATTATATTCTTTAAAAAGCACATCTGTAGTTTTATTTACTTGAACGTCAGTACATTGAGCAGATAGAATAGTAGCTATTAACAATTCAAAAGGAGTAGTAAAATTTAGCTCAGCTTTTGCATCAGGATAGTCGTTTTCTAATAAATCTAAAACTTCCTCAATTTTTGCCATGGTTAAATGTTTACTCATATTACCCCCTTAGTCTATTTAAAAGTTTAATTTCTTCAGCATATTCTTCAAATGTATTAGGAGTTTCCAATATCATTGGCAAGTCTTTAAATCCATTAAAGTTAATCACCTTTTCAAATGTACTAAGTCCTAGGCTGCCTTTTCCAATTTTTTCATGTCTATCCTTCTTTGAAGCAAAAT
The DNA here is from genome assembly GCA_964345925.1 of uncultured Gallicola sp. GTDB lineage: Bacteria > Bacillota > Clostridia > Tissierellales > Peptoniphilaceae > Miniphocaeibacter. The sequence goes on from CAYFSP010000003.1 coordinate 50,193, forward strand.
CTGTTTTGCTATCATTTAAATGAAGAACTTTAACCTTATCAATGCCAATTATATTATCAAAATTTTCGATTACCTTGTCAAAACTTTCTTTTATATTATATCCTGCACTAAATACATGACAAGTATCAAAGCATATTCCGATATTTTTGTAATCTACATTATCCATTATTAATTTTAATTGTTCAAAAGTATAGCCTAATTCTGTACCTTTTCCAGACATAGTTTCTAAACACAGATTAAAATCATATTTATTATCCAATATTTTATTTAATGATTCTATAATATACTTTAACCCTAATTCTTCACCATTTGAAACATGAGATCCAGGATGAAATACATAATTTTTAATTCCCAATCGGGAAATTCTATTGAAATCATCCATCATTAATTCTTCACTATTCTTGCGTACATCATCCTTAGAAGATGCTAAGTTCATTGTATAAGAACCATGACAGACTATTTCCTCAAATTCATTTTTTTTACGATTTTCTTTAAATAAAGATATTTCATCATCTGAAATTTCTCTCGCCTTTGCACCTCTGGGATTTCTAGGAAAAAATTGAAATATATTACCATTATATTTTATAGATTCCTCTATTGCATTAGAGAATCCTTTACTTGTTGAAACGTGGAAACCTATTTTCATAATTCACCTCTGCACAATTATAACATAAATTAACATCTATATATTTATCTATGATATAATATTTCGCAGGTGATAAAATGTTTAATCTAAGAAAAAAAAATTTAGGGAAACTTGATAAAAAAGTGGTTTTAATATTGGTTACACTTTTAATATTTGGACTTGTTGTTCTATACAGTGCAACAAAAAGTCTCCCTAATAAAAATATTATTGGTCAAGTTATTTCCACTATACTTGGAATAATTGCTATTGTGATAATTCTATTAATAGATACTGACTTTATAAAAAGAATATATATGCATATTTACATTGTATGTATACTTTTACTTATTATGGTATTGATATTTGGAACAGGTAAAGAACAATGGGGATCAAATAGTTGGATAGTTCTTGGACCAATTAGATTTCAACCAGCGGAAATAGTTAAAATCGGCTTTATTATTTCGTTTTCTAGATATATTGAAATAAATATAAAAAATATTAATATGCCTAAGGTCTTATTAAAGGTTTTAATATTTGCATTAATACCTATAGGGTTAATATTGCTACAGCCTGATGCAGGTACAGCTATGGTATTTATGTTCATTGTCATAATTATGCTATATTCTGCAGGTGTTAAGTTAAAATATTTTTTCATGGCTCTAGGAGCGGGAATTCTTTCACTGCCATTTATTTATATGTCTTTAAAAGATTTTCAGAAGAAGAGAATTTTAACATTTTTAAATCCAGAACACGATACATCTGATGCGAGCTATCAAGCTATACAGGGAAAAATTGCCATTGGGTCAGGAAAGTTCTTTGGCAAAGGGTTCTTACAAGGATCTCAAAGCCAATATAATTTTATTCCTGAAAAACAAACTGATTATATATTTCCAGTATTAGTAGAGGAATTTGGATTTTTAGGTGGTGGAATTGTTATAGCTTTATATGGAGGCCTCTTATACAGATTTGTTGTACTGGCTAAAAATTGCACTCAAGAATTTTCAAAATTGATAATTATGGGATTATCTGCAATGTTTTTATTTCATATATTTGAAAATATTGGAATGACTTTAGGGATTATGCCAGTAACTGGTATTCCATTACCATTTTTTAGTTATGGAGGTACATTTCAATTGATCAATTTAATTTCTGTTGGAATAATACTCTCTGTTTCAATTCAGAAAGATGCGCTTTCCTTTGAATAAAATATTAGAAAGGATTATTTATGAAAAAAATAGATAGCTTCAATGTAAATCATTTAGATTTATTACCAGGTATATATATATCAAGAAAAGACTATATCAATAAGGATTGTTTAACGACATTTGATATTAGAATTACGGAACCAAACAAGGAACCTGTTATGAATACAGCTGAAATTCATACAATAGAACATTTAGCTGCTACATTTTTAAGAAATCATGAAGACTTTGGAGATAAAACCATATATTTTGGCCCTATGGGATGTCGTACGGGTTTTTATTTAATACTATTAGGAGAATATGAACCAAGAGATATTTTAGATTTACTAAGGGAGATGTTTAGTTTTATTATAGAATTCAATGATAATATACCTGGTGCAAATGCAAAAGATTGTGGTAATTATTTAGATATGAACTTACCAATGGCAAAATTTATATCTAATAAATTTATTACAAATATTTTAAACAATATAACTGAAAAAAATTTAAGCTATCCTGATTAGGATAGCTTAAATTTTTTATAATAAATCAATATTCAATATTTTTATTTCTTCAACTGGTTTATCATTTGGACCAACCTTTGAATTTGCAATTTTATCTACAATATCCATACCGTCATATACATGTCCAAAAACCGTGTGTTTAAAGTCTAACCAAAAGGTTCCACCATATTTTTCATATGCATCTACTACTTCTTCTGGATACCCATTGTCTTCACCCATATTTCTCATTTGGTCTAGGTAATTTTCTTCTGTATCAGATTTTTGTACTATAAAAAATTGGCTGCCATTTGTTCCTGGTCCAGCATTTGCCATTGAAACTGCTCCTTTGAAATTTCTATAACCAATGTCGAACTCATCCTTAAAAGGTTTGTTCCAAATACTATTTCCACCCATACCCGTTCCTTCAGGATCACCTGTTTGAATCATAAAGTCCTTTATGACTCTGTGAAATATAATACCGTCATAATAACCTTTTTTAGATAATTCTAAAAAATTTTCAACAGCCAAAGGTGCAACATTAGGAAATAGCTTTATTTTAATAGTACCTTTATTAGTATTTATATTTGCTAAAACATCTGTATTCTTTATTTCTTCAAATTGATGTAAACTCATTTAAACTCCCTCATCTTCCAAAGTACCAAAGTAGTATCCTTTACCCCACTTTGTCTTAATAATCAAACCTTCATTATCAAATATTTTTTCTCTAAGTCTTTTAATATGAACATCAACAGTTCTTAAATGACCTTCATAATTTTCATCCCAAATTTCCTTGGCTAAATCAATTCGAGAAAAAACCCTGCCGGCATTTGATACTAAAATATATAATAAATCGAATTCTTTTCCTGTTAAATCAGTATCTTCACCTTTTAGACTTACTTTTCTACCTACTATATTAAATTCAAAATCTCCAAAAGTGATGATATTTTCTTTATCTGTATCTACATTGCTATCTTCATTAAATTTTATTACACGTCTAATAACAGCTCGTATACGTGCTTTTAATTCTAAAATATTAAATGGATATACAATAAAGTCATCAGCTCCATATTCTAAAGCAAGTACTTTTTGAATATCATCATTAACATCCGTAACGAATATTGTAGGAATATCCTTTATTTCATTTAATTTCTTTTTTAGATCAAGTCCTGTACCATCACTATAATTCATATCTATTAAAATAATATCATAATCATTGTTAGTAACTTTTTCAATAGAATCAGCTATTGTATCAGTATTGCTAATTATATAGTTAGGGTCATCAGAAAAATTATATAATATTTCATTTTTATAATTTGACTCTGGAAAAGATAATAAAATTTTTAGTTCCATTTAACACCTCATTATATATATTACTTTAAAAATATATATTTTTCATCAAATAATTTAACACTTCCTATTATATTTGAACTTATACCCTTACTATTAAGCTGATTATTTAACTTTACAGCTTCTTTCTCCGGAAGACTAAATAGAAGTCCACCTGAGGTTTGAGGATCGAAAATAATATCAGAAAAGTCATCATTAATTAAATATTTTATATTATCGCCAACAAATTCTTTATTATTATACGTTCCTTCTGGAATTAAACCAAAATTAAAGAATTCCTTTACACCATCAATAATAGGAATATCATTGAAAAATAAATCTACAGTACAATTACTGCCTGAAGCCATTTCATAAATATGGCCTCCTAGTCCAAATCCTGTTATATCAGTGCAACTATTTATATTAAATGCTTCTGCTTCTATTTTAGCATACTTATTCAAAGTTGCCATAATCTCTATTACAGAAGATTGCATTTCGTAATCAACGATTCCACCTTTAATGGCAGTAGTTATAACACCAGTTCCTATTGGCTTTGTTAGGACTAGACTATCACCAGGTTTTAAATTAGAATTAGTCCATACTTTACTAGGGTTTACAAAACCTGTAACGGATAAGCCGTATTTTGGTTCATCATCCTGTACTGTATGACCACCAACGAGAGTACACCCTGCTTCGTTGACCTTATCAAAACCACCTTTTAAAATTTCTCCTAAAATAGATGGATCTAAACAGTTGGGAAAACAGACTATATTCATAGCCACTTTAGGATCTCCCCCCATTGCATATACATCGGATAAGGAATTTGCAGCAGCTATTCTACCAAAATCCGTAGGATTATCTACAATTGGAGTGAAAAAATCCAAGGTTTCGATTAGAGCTAAGTCATCATTTATTTTATAGACAGCAGCATCGTCTGATGTTTCCAGTCCAACTATTAAATTATCGTCATTGCTCTTTGGTAAATTACACAAGACCTGTGTAAGGACATCTGGTCCGAATTTAGCCGCTCAACCAGAAGTTTTTGCATAATTTGTTAATAATATTTTTTTAGTCATAAATCTCCTTAATTATATAGTAATTAATTCTTTCAAAGCATCAAATGTCTTTTCGCCTATTCCAGAAATATTCATAAGATCTTCAATTTTTTTAAAACTTGATTCTTCCCTATACTTTATAATACTTTCTGCTCGGACATCACCTATTCCAGGTAAAGTCATAAGCTCGGACTTTGTTGCAGAATTAATATTTACTAATGTTGTATTACTATCTTCCACGATAGTATTCTCTTGGTTACTATCTTTAGGAGGGATTAAAATCTTCATTTCATCCTCCAATTTTTGTGCTAAATTAATGTTTTTCATTAAAGCATTATCAGTAAGTCCACCAGCCTTACTTATAGCATCATTTATACGATCATCTCTACTAAACTCATATAGTCCTGGATTCATTACCTCTCCATCTATATGTACAAATATTTCCGATTCATCGTAAATATTATTAGATTCTAAATTTTTTTCTGAATTTTTTATTTCATTATATTGTCTATTACTTTGCTTATTATTTATAAAAAATCCATATAAGGCAAATAGTATAATGAAAATAGCAATTATAATTTTATCCTTATTAATTTTTTTCATAATTTCCCTCTTAAATATCATAGCATTAATGAAAGGAATTATCCATAAAAAAAGCACCCTTATGGGTGCTTATAATACTAATTAATAATTCTTCTAGCTGTTACAAAAGTATTAGTATAGTAATTTGAATTTATATCATCTTGAATAACACCTGTTGCTGGAGTAGAAGCATGAACCATTTGTCCATTTCCTATATATATACCAACATGGCTTATTCCCTTTCCACCTGTAGTAGCGAAAAATAATAAATCACCAGGCTTCAAGTTGGATTTAGACACTTGGTATCCATTAGAAGCTTGAGCTGCTGAATTTCTATTTAATTTAACTCCTGCATGTGTTTCATATAGATAATATACTAATCCAGAGCAGTCAAAACCAACATTAGGATTTGCTGAACCATAAACATATTTGTAACCAAGGTACCCTTTTGCACCATTTACAATTTTATCTATAGCACTTGAATTTGCAGTATTACTATCATCTTTTATATCTTCTTTTTCTTCAACGCTATCCTTAACTATTTCAGTACTAGAAATATATGACTTAGCCACATAGCCAGTTTTACCATTATAAGTTACTTTAACCCAGCCATTGTTCTCAGTACCGGATATTTTTTCTCCTTTTGGCAATACTGCTATCACTTTAGAGCTAGTATTAGCTTCTGTTCTTAAGTTAAGAGAACTTTTAACCCAACCAGTAACCGATACACCTGTACTTTCTTCTATAACAGGCTTTTCTTCCTCAGGTTTAACTTCTTCCTTAACAACAGGTTTTATTTCAGTATTAGATAAATATTCCCTACTAATATATCCAGTGTTTCCATTAAAATCTATTTTAACCCAACCATTTGACTCAGTACCAGAAATTTTAGTACCAACTTCTAAAACACCTAAAATATTGTTAGAATCAATTTTAGCAGATGATCTAACATTGAGATTATGTGAAATCCATCCTTCAACAGGTAATTCAATTACCTTTGCTTCATTAGTCTCTATCGTAGGAGTTGTAGTATCTGTATTATTATCTGATAATGCACTTTCAGATCCATCTACTACAGGAGTTTGTAAATTTTCGTTTATTTCACTTGATTCTTCCTCTGGCTCTTCTTTAATTTCAGTTTTAATATTTTCTTCAATTACAGGAGCCTTATCTCCAGATAGGTTTGAATTATTTTCTTCATTAATCTCTACTGAAATTGTTTCTTGTATATTGTTATTATTTATTGCTGGTGTTTCATGAACTATATCTTCTGCTGCTTCTTCAATGCTTTCTCTTTCCTCGCTGGCATTATAAGTATCATTTAAAACCACTTCAATATTTTCTAAATTATCTTTTTTATCTTCATTTAATAAATTCTTTATATCTTCATCTTTATATGTTGAAATGCTCTCAACATAATTTTTAGGTGCATCTTTAACCATATTAGTTAATGCTTCTTGATTTAATCCAATTGCTCCAATTGCAACTAAAGAAACCAAACCTATAGAAGCACCTAATTTTTTCTTATTCATAATAATAGTATCCTCCCAAAGTTATACACTACAATAAATTCTAAAGGAGTATGACTAATAAGTCAATGAAAGTTACAAAAAAGTTACAAAAGTATTACAAAAAAGTTAAATTTGTATTAATATTGTAATAATTTAAATAATTTAAAATTAAAAGGATATAGTACTTACTATATCCTTTTTGCATTAATATATAATAACGGGTGTTCCATTATCTACATTTTCATATATTGTCCTTACAATATTTAAAGGAGTGTTTATACATCCGTGACTACCTCTAGCTGTTTTGTAAAGATTTCCACCATATGAACTTTGCCAAGATGAATCATGAATTCCAACTCCTGGTCCAGTAATTTGCATCCAATAATTTACCCAACTTTCATACTTGGTACCATCATAATTTTTTCCGCGCAAATATCTATTCTGTTCTTTTATGAAAATTTTCCAAACACCTTTTGGAGTGTCTGACCAACCAGCTCTTCCAGTTATTACAGGTGTTTGTGTAACTAGATTTCCATCTTTGTAAAACCACATATTTTGATCAGCTAAACTTATTTCTATATATGTGTTCCCAATTTCACCATTATTTAAAGATGTAGCTGTATAAACTAAATCAACAGTAGTTTCCTCTGCTTTATTTAAAGCTTCATAAATTGCAGCAGTTGTTTTATCTAAATGAATCTGTGTTCCAAAATTACCCGGCTGAACAGATATTTCATTTCCTGCAGAACTTTTAAAGGTTCTTGTCTTATTTATATTGTCATATTGATTTTTTAAGCCATTAACATATTCCTTTACTTTATCAAGGTCTACTTTGGCTTCTTTTTCATTAACAAAACTTTCCATATCCACAAGTTTTACAATAGTTCCATCATTTAATTTTATGGATATATTAGCTTTTAAAAGTTTATTTAAAAGTTCTTTATTTTCAGCTAAATCTTTTTCAAATACCGTAGGTTGTGTATATTCACTTTTTAAAACTATGGATTCTTTTGAATTGAAAAATGCTTTTTCAATAGTAGAAAATAGCTTATCTACATCAATGGTATTTCCAAGGTCCTCTTTTTTTATTATATACTCATCATTTTCTTTTGCTATTTTAGCATCTTGAGGGGCTTTTATATTCTTTAATAGGCCTGAATTATTAATCCATATTTTTAAATTACCTTCATTTATTTTTTTAGTTACAGGATTATCATATAAATGCTCGGATAATATCTCAACTGGCCATATGAAGATATTTTGTTCTATATTAATATCTCTTTCATATTCAGCTGTGAAACTTAACTCCTTTGGACTAAGGGGATATTCCTTACCATCCTTGTCAACTATAGTTATATCCCTTAATTCTATATCATCAAAAATCGAATCAATTGATTCAAAAGATAAATTTTTTCCGTTTACGATTGTATTTGGATAAGTATATTTAGAAAAATAATATACTCCAGCAAAATATATGATTAAAATCAATATTAATATTACAAAGAATACTTTCTTGAAAAGTCCTTTTTTCTCTGTCATTTTAACTCCTAACCTCTATTTTTACATATTGCTATCTATAATCTGTATAATATCTGAAGTGGTCTCTTCAATAGTCTTTGTTGTTACATCTATAATTTCACAGCCTAATTTTTTGTACAAATCAAGTGCATAATCCAATTCATTAACAACTCTATCATCAGAAGAATACTCTCCTCCACTTGTAATTCCCATTAGTTTCAATCTTTCATTTCTTATATCCGTTAATTTATCCTTATTTATGATAAGTCCTATTATTTTTTTTGGACTAATTTCAAATAGTTCTTTAGGAGCTTCAATTTCTGGGACTAATGGTATATTACAAACTTTATAATTTTTAAAAGCTAAATTTAAGGATAGTGGTGTTTTTGAGGTTCTAGATATACCAATTAAAACAATGTCAGCTAAAAGTATTCCTCTAGAATCCTTTCCATCATCATATTTCATAGCAAAATCCAAAGCTTCTATTTTATTGAAATAATCGTCACTTAGTCTTCTAGTAAGTCCAACTTCACGCTTTGCTTTTTGACCAAAAAACTTTTCAGCTGCGCCTAAGGGTACTTCAAATAAATCGACTACTACAATTCCTTTTTCTTTTGCTTTCCTCTTTAGATATTCTAAAATATCCTTTCGGATAATTGTAGAATAAATTAAATTATCATTTGATAATCCATCTAATATTTCATCTATTTCATTAAAGTTTGATATATCTGGATATCTTAAAATGCTTGTTCCTTTCATATCAAAATGTACTTTAATAGCATTGGTAAATTGAATTGCAGTTTCTCCTGTAGAATCAGAAACAATAATTAAATTTTTATTGCTCATTTAAATCTCCTTTATTTAGTTTTTCATATATTTTAGAAATATTATCAGGATTTTCATCAATTAATTTATCAACTAAATTATAATCAAAATTTCTACTTATTAGTTCATCTCTTAATTTACTCAGTATAAAGTCTCTAACTTCAAATTTTAAAAGATCATAATCCAATACAATATTTTCACGTTTTATATAAATATATATATTATCACCTATAATATCCGAAAGATTTAAATCCCATTTATTAGAGATAATTATATTTATTATTCCACTGGCAAGCCTTCTCGTTTCAATGGTCTGATATTCACTTATTTTGCCATTCATGTGATTATATATATATATATTCAAAATAGAATCAAGTTTATCCGATATACTTAAAACCTTGGCTGACGTTGTCTCCGGCATTTCATCACCATGAAATCTAGGTCTATAATGCATGTAAACTGCATTCGATATTATATCATTAAAATCTTTATCCTTAGCATAAAGATAGCCAATAACACCTTTTAATTCTGGATTGTCTTTTACTAGATCTGTAGATAGGTCTAATTTACATATATCAGACTCCAAATCAAGATTGGATAGAGTATTATCTCCAACTTTTAAGTAAGACCCAATTATTTTAGATAAATCCTTTAATCTGAGAGATTTATCATAAATGGAACCCAATTCAAAAGAATTCATAGTATTCTTCATTTTTTCTAAATAGTATTCATAGTCATTTTCCATGGTCTTATCAAATTTTAATAAAATATTCATTATTTTTGAAATTTTATTGTTATATATATCGTCTATTTTAATTTCATCATCAATATCATGCTTTTCAATGCAGAAAACAAAATAAGGCATTAACTGTTGTTTTTCATTCAGTACTGGAAAAACATTACAAATATCTATCATAATTGCTATTAAAAGTTCCTGAGGATATTCTAATATCTTATTATCAAACTTTTTTATAATTGGATAGGGTAAATTAAATTCATTTATTGATTTACGTACAAGATAATACGAGTCATATAGATTACCACCATATTCTTTAACGATCTTCTTAGATTTTGTAATTAAAAAATCTTTTCTAGTATCATTTTCCAAAATAATGTTGTTACTTTTTAGTTTATCCATATAATGTTCTATTGAATCCATCTTGAAAAAGGGAATATTGTCTTTATTATTCTGCAAAAACTTAAAACCATTAAAACTTAAGTATTCTTCATTTAGCATTCCCTGAATCCAAATAATATAGTCTTTTAATAAATTAGATATACTCAACTCCTTAATAGGTATGGATATAGAGTTTATTATATTTATTATAGACTTTTCAATATTTGAAATATTTTCAATTTTCTTATCCAAATCTATTGAAAAAATTATTCTGTTCTTACTATATATAAATTTATTATATTTTGCCTTTACTTTATTTTCATCAATTAATTTGCTTATTTTTTCTTTTAAATTTCTTATAACTATATCATATAAATTATATGGTAAGCCATTTAATCCTATTTCTATTAATAATTTATTTTCCATATAATCCCTTCTCAAATAAATTTAAATATTTTAGCGATTTTATTTCACTAATATCAAATATATTTTTAAATGTATTCACCAATAAGACAAGTAAAAAATCTTTGTCTAAATATTCTTCATCTGGAATATTTTCAAAAGTTGAATACATTAATTGATTTAATAATTTTACTTGAACACTAGACAGTTTTGTAAAATTATAACTAGTATTACAATTATTACAAATAATGCCACCTATTTCAAGAGAATAAAAATATGAGTTGTGATCATTTGCACCACAACGACTACAATGACCAAAATTCAATCTATATCCTAGGAATGCTAAAAATTTTAAAATATAGGCAAGTACTAAAAAATACTTGTTTTGTTTATACTCAATAGTCTTTAAGAATTTTATCGTAAGATCGTAAATTTTAATATCAGTGTAGTACATGGGAAAAGCCAAGTCAATTAAATCAAAGATTAGATTAGAATATAATATATTCATATTTTGATTTCTTAACCTATAAAAACTATTAATCATTTCATAGTCTAGTAGGTAAATATAATCATTCGAAATATTAATATTAATATTAATATGGATTTCTGAAAAGATATCCAATGTATTCGTTTTTTCCTGTAATGAATTATTATTACTATAAATAATATCTATCTTTCCAAACTTTCTAGAAAATACCTTTAAGATTTTGCTTTTTTCTTTAATACTAAAAGTATTTATGACAATGGCTTCTGTTTCAAAATTATTCATTAGTTATATCCATATTCAGATAATTTATTATTTTTGTTCCTCCAATCCGGGTCTATTTTTACCCAAATCTTCAAATTTATTTTACTATCTAAAAATAATTCTATATCCTTCCTTGCTTCTATACCAATCTTTTTTAACATACTACCACTTTTACCTATTACGATCCCCTTATGCGATTTTTTTTCAACTATAATATTAGAATAAATATCATACAGATCCTTATTGTCTCTTTTTTTCATACTATCTACAACAACATTTATACCATGAGGTACTTCTTCTCCTAAAAAAAGTAAGGCCTTTTCTCTAATTATTTCAGATACAATTTTTTTCACAGGTTGATCTGTTATTTCATCTTCATCATAATACATTGGTCCCTCTGGTAATAATTCATATAATTTATCAAAATATAAATCAATATTTTTTCCAGTAGTAGATGAAATAGGTATGATATTTTTAAAAATATTAAAACTTTCATATAGTGATACCAGCTCATCTATTTTAGTACTTGGGATTAAATCAATTTTATTAATTAATAATATAATAGGTTTTTTAACAGTTTTTAAGAAATCTATTATATAATTTTCATTTTCACCTATTTTAAGGTTGTTATCTACAATATATGTAATTACGTCCGCATCCTTTATTGTATCTTTGGAAGTTTTCAACATATATTCTCCTAATTTATTTTTAGGTTGCTGTATGCCTGGTGTATCTAAAAAAACACATTGCATTTTATCATCTGTGTGTATCATTTTAATTTTATTTCTAGTGGTTTGAGGTTTATTGGAAATTATGGACAATTTTTCTCCAATAATTCTATTTAAAAATGTGGATTTCCCAACATTTGATCTACCTAAAACCGTAACAAATCCCGATTTGAACATATTAACTCCTTTTGAAAATTAAAAGCTAACTAAAAATATTTTAAATATTATAGTTGCTATTAAAACTCCTGTAATTCCACCAAAAATCACCTCTGATAGGCTATGAATTTTGCCTTCTACCCTAGATTCAGCTACTAAAAATGCTAAAATTAAACTCAATATTGTTACAAATGCGTTATCGGATAAAAAAGCGATTATAGTCGCTAAACAAAATGATACAGATGCATGGCCACTTACTGTACCACCTTGTAGATGAGTTCCACTTTTTTTATAAAAAATACTTTTTAATATCAATGTCATTAAAATTACAATTATCAATGCAATGAATGTTAAATGAATTGGTGATTCTTGAATTTTTCCTATTCCTGTATCTGTTATTTTAATAATTCTATCATAGAATATAAAATAGCCTACGAATAATGCATTTAAGGCAGTAACAAGAACTGCACCAGCTCCAATATCCTTTGCTATTTTTGCCCTTGGCTCATAATATTCATAAACTAGATCAACTACTCTCTCTAAGGCAGTATTTAAGAGTTCAGCAAATATAACCAATGTTATTGTAATACAAATTATAGCCATTTCCATTCTTGTCATATTAAAAAACAAACTGACAATGGCTACGAGTATAGCCATAAAAACATGACGCTTTAAATTACCTTCATTTTTAAAAGCATATATAATTCCATCTATAGCATGGTTAAAGCTTTCTATTAAATTAGAATTTTTAAAATCCTTATCATTTTTCATTCTTAAATATTCCTAATCTTTTTATGGTTTCCTTTTCTTTTGTCCTCATAATTAATTTATCTTCTTCTTCTATATGATCGTATCCCAGTAGATGAAACATTGAGTGAACGATTAAATATGTCAATTCTCTATTGATACTATGATTAAAATCATTAGCTTGTTCAATAGCTCTATTGATTGAAATAACAATGTCTCCAAGTATTTCATTATGTTCTGGAATTACAAATTTTTCATCTGTAGGAAATGATAATACATCTGTTATTGAATCAGTATTCCTATAGTCTTTATTTAACTGTTTTATCTCTTCATCTGTAACAAATGATACGGATATTTCAACAGCTTTAGAATATTCTTCCACATCTAAGCTGTTTCTAACAGCATTGTCAATTAATGAAATTAGATCATCATTTAATTCTACTTCATTTTGACGATTATCAATTAAAATTTCCATATTATTTTTCCTTTATATTGAATTTTTCATAAGCTTTTATTATTTTTTGAACTAGTGGATGTCTTACAATATCTGAGACTTCAAAATCCATAAAGGCTATGCCTTCAATATTTCTTAAGATTTTATTGGCGTTGATTAGGCCAGAGTTTTTTCCTCTTGGAAGATCCACTTGAGTAATATCTCCTGTAATTATAGCTTTGGAACCATATCCAATTCTTGTTAAAAACATTTTCATCTGTTCATTTGTCGTATTTTGAGCCTCATCTAAAATAATATAGGCATTATCAAGAGTTCTCCCCCTCATATAAGCCAAAGGTGCAACTTCTATTAAACCTTTTTCCAATAGCTTTTCATATTGATCAAATCCTAATATTTCAAAGAGTGCATCATATATTGGTCTAAGGTATGGATCAATTTTTTCTTGTAGATCACCTGGTAAGAAACCTAAACTTTCACCTGCTTCTACAGCTGGTCTTGTTAATATAATTCTATCTACTTCATTGTTTTTAAATGCTTTTATTGCCATTGCCATAGCTAGATATGTTTTACCTGTTCCTGCTGGTCCTACACCAAAGACTATATCATTTGAATCGATAAGTTCAATATACTGTCTTTGTCCCAATGTTTTTGGTTTAATTGGTTTGCCTCTAGCAGTTAAACATATAATATAGTCTAAGAATCCATTGATAATATTATTTTTTCCGCTTTTTATCATCTTGATCAAATATCTTATTTGCTGGTCGGTAATAATATTATCCTTTTCATATATATTATTTAACTCCTGTAAAAGTTTTTCAGTTGCTAATATATATGTATTATCTCCTATGATCTTAATTCCCTTATCATATAATGATAAATTTATTTTTAATTCCTTTTCAATTATTTTAATCTTTTCTTCTAAATTATCAAAAAGAATATTTACAAAATTTTGATTTGTAACTTCAAATTCAATACAGTTATTTTCCATAATTTCTCCTTATTACTCCTAGTATATTATAACATAATAGAAATAGAAAAGATGTTGTATGAAATTACAACATCCTTACAAAAAACTTAATTGATTGGACTCAGGTAGTCCATTTAAAACTCCATGTTTTCTTAAAGCTTCAACTGCAACTTTATTTATTTTAGTTCTTTTGACTAAATCCTCTATGGAAAGAAAATCATTGACTTTATATTCATCGAATATAGCAATGGAATGAGCGTCTGAAACTCCTTCTAATCCTCTATAAGGAGGTTGGATTTTCCCCTTTTCTAAAACTATAAATCGTAATTTGTCGGATTTTCCAAACTTTATTTCATCGGCTTTAATTCCTCTACAATACATTTCTTCAGCAACTTCTAATACGGTTAAAATACTATTATCCTTTGCAGTTGCAGAATATCCCAAGTCCTTTATCTCCTTCATCTTCTCCCTAATGGAGTCTAGACCTGCATAAATTATCTGCCCTGGATAGTCAGCAATTTTAGTGGTAAAATAAGTTGAATAAAAAACTTCTGGATGATGAACTTTAAAATATGCTATTCTATAGCTCATTAATACATATGCAACGGCATGAGCTTTAGGAAACATATATTCTATCTTTCTACATGAATCTATATACCATTCAGGAACATTGAATTTTCTCATATAATTTTCTGTTTCTTCATCTAATAATCTACCTTTTCTAACGGTTTCCATTATTTTAAAGGAGATTTTATTTTCAAGACCTTTTTGAATTAAGTAAGTCATAATATCATCTCTTGTAGAGATAACCTCTTTTAAAGTTGCAATATTATCCTTTACTAATTCCTGAGCATTGTTCGTCCATACGTTAGTACCATGAGAAAGTCCAGAAATCCTAAATAATTCTGAAATTGTAGTAGGTTCTGTATCAACCAACATCTGTCTTACGAATTTAGTTCCAAATTCTGGTATTCCCAATGTTCCAACTGGAGTATAGTCATAATCTTCAACAAAATTCAAGGCTTCATTTGATTTAAAAATACTCATTGTCTCTTCATCATCAAAAGGAATTGTTAAAGGATCAACTCCTGTTAAATCACTTAACATCTTAATTATAGAAGGTACATCATGGCCTAGTAGGTCCAATTTTAAAATTCTACCACTTATAGCGTTATAATTGAAATGTGTTGTAATAATATCAGAATTCATATCATCAGCAGGATGTTGAACTGGACAAAAATCATATATCTCCTTATCCTGTGGAACAATCATAACACCGCCAGGATGTTGTCCAGATGTTCTTTTTATCCCGACTATTCCCTTCTGTAATCTTTTAAGTTCAGCTGATGGTATTTTCAATTCCATTTCCTCTAAATATTTTTGAATATATCCATAGGCTGTGTTATCCGCTATAGTACCTATAGTACCTGCTCTAAACACCTTGTCTGAACCGAATAATTCCTCTGTGTACTTATGGACTACAGGTTGATATTCTCCAGCGAAGTTTAAATCAATATCTGGTTCCTTATCTCCTTCAAAACCTAAAAAGACCTCAAAAGGTATATTATGTCCATCCTTAATATATTCAGTACCGCAAACAGGACATTTTTTATCAGGTAAGTCTAACCCAGAACCTATATTCATATCATTTATAAATTCAGAATTCTTACAATTAGGACATCTATAATGTGGTAGTAAAGGATTTACCTCAGTAATTCCTGCCATAGTGGCTGCAAATGAAGATCCTACAGATCCTCTAGAACCAACAAGATAACCATCATCATTTGATTTCCAAACAAGTTTTTGTGCAATTATATATAAGACAGCGTAGCCATTTGATATAATTGAATTTAATTCTTTATCAAGTCTTCCCTTAACATATTCAGGTATAGGATCACCATATAATGAAATTGCCTTTTCATATGTTATATCCCTAAGCTCTTTATCAGACCCTTCAATTACAGGAGGGAAAGTTCCATCTGGAATCGGTTGAAACTCATCAATCATATCAGCTATTAAATTTGTATTGGTTATAACTATCTCTTTAGCTTTTTTATTGGATAGAAATTTAAAAGAATTAAGCATTTCCTCTGTATTTCTTAAAAATAGAGTTGGTTTCTTTTCTTTTTTACCCATAGGCTGAGAATGTTTTACAATATTTCTTAAAAGATAATCTTCAGGGTTAATATAATGAACATCTCCTGTTGCAACTACAGGAATATTGTTTTCTTCTCCCAGTATGCAAATTCTTTCTATTATCTCTTTCACCGTATCAAAATCTTTTATTCTACCTGCTTGAACTAAATTTGCATAATTTTCGACTGGCTGAACTTCTAAAAAATCAAATTTTTTTGCTATATTTTCTACAATAAAGTCAGGGTATCCATTAATAATAGATTGAAATAATTCACCATCTTGGTTTCCACTTCCAATTAAAAGTCCATCTTTAAATTTTTCTAGTAAGAATTCAGGTATTCCTGGTGACCTATTAAAATATTTTAAACTGGATTCAGAAACCAATTTATATAAATTTTTAAGTCCAGCTAGATTTTTAGCGTATACCAATCCATTGAAGGACTCATGTTTAAATATAGGCCATTTAGTAGGTATATTGTTAATATTTTTATCAAATACAAAATTATTTTCTTCTACTCTATTAACCAATTCTAAAAATATTTCAGCAGTTGCTTTAGCATCATCTGAAGCCCTGTGATGATTTTCGAGAGAAACACCCAGATGTTTAGCAATAAGGTTTAATTTGTGTTTCTTTAATTCAGGTAACATAACCCTTGCAAAAGCAACTGTGTCTACATATGCATTTTTATATTCAATATTTTGTAACCTGCATTTTTCTCGAATAAATCCTATATCAAAGTCTGCATTGTGAGCAACTAAAGTTGCATCGCCAACAAAATCCATGAATTCTGGTAAAACTTCTTCAATGACTCTTTCATCTTTAACCATATTATTATTTATTCCAGTTAATTCTGTTATTATTTCAGGTATATCCATTTCAGGATTTATTAAGACGTTATAAATATCTGTTATTTTTCTATTTTCTACTTTAACTGCACCAATTTCAATAATTCTATCATTTATCTTAGAAAAACCTGTAGTCTCTATATCGAATACAACAAGGTTATCTTTATTGAAATTATCAAAATGATCTGTCAATATACGCATATTATTGTTTAAAAATTTAGCTTCAATACCATATAAAGGTTTAATTCCATTTGATTTAGCGGATTGGTCAACTTCTGGAAATGACTGAACAACACCTTTATCTGTAATACCAATAGCAGTATGGCCCCAATGTTTTAAAGTCTTCATAAGTTCATTTACTTTAACAAACCCATCTAAAGCACTCATTTGAGTATAGAGATGTAATTCGACCCTTTTATCCGTGGAATTATCAGATTTTTTACTCATAAAGTATGGTTCAATACTATTAACATTTATTACATTGGAT
Organism: uncultured Gallicola sp.; assembly: GCA_964345925.1. Taxonomy (GTDB): domain Bacteria; phylum Bacillota; class Clostridia; order Tissierellales; family Peptoniphilaceae; genus Miniphocaeibacter. The sequence continues at coordinate 68,107 of CAYFSP010000003.1, forward strand.
CTTGCAAAATTGTCATATGTGTATTTTCCTTCAACTTTTAAACATTTACCCAAAGCAATTAAATCTTCAAATTCAGCATATTTTTTTGTTGTAAAAAAGGTCTTACAAGTTACAGTAGAACTATAGTCTGTTATATCATAAGATAAAATTACATAATCACCTTTTTTAGTAACGACTTTATTAAAATCTATGACTTCCCCTGCAACACATATATAATCCCAATTATCTCCTAATTCCTTTATTGGAGTAATTGAATTTTTTATTTTTTTCCCAAATCGCTCCTTTTTTTCAATATTGCTATTGTTTTCAGGAGTAGCACTCTGAGGTACTATTTTTTTAACTTGTTCTTTACTAATTTTATTTTCTTTTGTCTTTATTAAATTTAAATGTTTTTCTGAAATTTCATTGTTTCTATTATTATTGATTAAAATGTTCTTAATATTACAATTATTTTTATTGAATTCATTCTGCAATGAACTTTCAATATTATTTTCTTTGATTATACTACAATACTCTTCACTACAATATATATTTACTGCTTCACCTATAATGTATATGTCATCTTCATTTAGAAAAATTTCGTATTTTCTTAGATAATCTATAGTGAGTTTCAGAATATCAATATCCTCTTTATCAATACTAATTTCTTCAAACTTTATATGAATTTTGGATATAGTTGGTAAATTTGATTTTAATATATTTTTTATAGCATTTTTATCATCTAAACTATCAACTCCAGTAAAAAACATGTATAATTCATCAGCAATATGATCATATTTTACATTTTTTATACTTGGTTCACAATTTAATTTTTCTTTAAATTTAAATTTTTCCAATAAATAGCTAAATTTTAATTCCATAATTACCTTCTATTACATATTTTCTATTTCCATAAGAAGTTCCTTTAATAAGTCCTCCTCTTTAACCTTTTTAAGTATTTCACCTTTTTTAAATATTAATCCTTGTCCATTACCACCGGCAATTCCAATATCTGCTTCTTTAGCTTCACCAGGTCCATTTACTACACATCCCATAATTGCTACGGTTAAATTCTTGTTATTTTTTTCTAATCTCTTCTCTGCTTCTTTTACAATTTCTATTAAATCTATCTTGGTTCTTGCACAAGTTGGACAGGATACAATATTAATTCCTTCCGTTTTCAACTTTAATGATTTTAATATTTCTTTGGCAACCCTTACCTCTTCTTCAGGTGGAGCTGTTAAAGAGACTCTAATTGTATCTCCAATGCCTTGGCTTAGTAATGAACCAATACCCACTGCTGATTTTATTGTACCTATATAGGCTGGTCCTGCTTCAGTTATACCTAAATGTAGCGGGTAATCAGTTAAATCAGATATCTTTTTATATGATTCTATACTCATATTTACATCACTTGATTTTAAAGATAATTTCATATTATAAAATCCTAGTGATTCAATGAAATCAACTTCGTCTAATGCACTGTATACAATGGAATTAGAATTTACACCACCATATTTATCTAAATATTTTTGGTGCAAAGAACCACTATTTACTCCTACTCTTATAGGAACATTATATTCCTCACAGCATCTAGTTAATTCTCTAACTCTATCCTTATTACCAATATTACCAGGATTGATCCTTAAACAGTCTGCTCCATTTTCAACTGCTGCTATAGCCAATCTATAATCAAATTGAATATCGGCGATAAAAGGTATATTTGTTTTTTCTTTAATTATTTTAATAGCTCTAGCATCATCAAAATCATTAACTGCAGATCTAGAAATATCACAACCATATTCCTCTAATAATCTTATTTGAGCTACAGTTGAAGCAATATCCTTTGTTATTGTATTTGTCATAGATTGAATAGTAATAGGTGATGAACCACCAACAGGAACATCACCTACAATAATTTGTTTTGTTAATTTTCTTTTCATTTAATACCTCTTAAAATAATGAAATAATATCATTAAATGATACTATAACCATTAATGTTAATAAACATGCTAATCCTACAAGGTTTAAAAGTCCCTCTTTATCTGCAGGAAGCTTCTTACCAGTTGTCATCTCTACTAATAATAAAACTGCTCGTCCTCCATCTAATGCAGGAAAAGGCAATATATTAAAAATTCCTAAGTTAATTGAAAACATTGCTACAAATCTTGCAAATGTTGTTAATCCTGATTGAGCAAATTCTCCTATCATCTTTACGGTTCTAATAGGTCCTCCTACATTGGATAATCCCATTTTACCTGTAAATAGTTCAAAAAAACCCTTTAATATTGCTGTAGAATAAAATTTAAAATCATTAATTCCACCTATTATTCCATTACTAAGGGAAAAGTTTTCAATACCATAAGTAGTACCCATTGAAATACCTATTAAATACTTATCTTCTTCATTTACTTCAGGTTTTAATTTAATTTCTTGACTATTACCATTAGATTTTAGTAAAATATCAATCTCTTCCCCATTAGACTTTGAAATATACTTACTAATATCATTGTTGTTTCTTATTTTATTATTGTTTATCTTTAGAATTGTATCTCCTGATTTAATACCTGCTATGTCTGCTACAGAACCTTTTGTAGTGGATATAATACTAGGTCGAGCAAAAGCATTTAAGAGGAACAAAATAATAAATCCTAAAATAAAATTCATAATCACTCCAGCAACTATTACAGATAATCTTTTACCTGCTGAAGCATTTCCGAAGGAATTTGGATCATTTGACTCCTCATCTTCACCTTCAATGGAAACATATCCTCCAATTGGTAAAGTTCTTATGGAGTATTTTATATTATTTTTTGTTCTTTGAAATAATTTAGGACCCATACCTACTGAAAATTCGTTAACTTTTATACCTGCTCTTAAAGCCATGTAGAAATGGCCTAGTTCATGTATGAAAATTATTATTAAAAAAACTGCTATTGCTGCTATTGCTGTAATCATTTAGCCTCCTAGAAATTTAAAAATAAATATACTAAGTACATGTATGGTGCAACGAATAATACACTGTCAAATCTATCTATAACACCACCATGACCTAGAAATATTTTACCATAATCTTTAGTATTGGATAATCTTTTAAATTTAGAGGCACATAAGTCTCCTAATTGTGATATAACTGAACCAATTAGGGAAATTAGTACAAGTATTAATTTATTATCCAATTTTAAATAATAGGCAAATATGTATGTCAATATTCCACAGCCAAAAATTCCTCCAATAGCACCTTCAATAGATTTTTTAGGACTTAACCTTTCTATTAATTTATGCCTTCCTATTAATGAACCAGTTAAATATGCAAATGTATCAGTCCCCCAGGAACAGATATATATAAGCCATATTAATTTGCTTTCTGATAATAAAAAAATTCTACTAAAGGACATTGGTATATACAGAATTACAAATAGTTGCATAAAACTCGATTTCAAATCGAAAGCATCGAAAAATGTCATCATTATCATAATAACAAATGTATATATTATTAATAGAGTACTCTCCAATTTATGATACCCTAATAAGTTTACAGTCAACATAATCAAGGTAAAAATAAATCCTAACATATAGTTAGGTTTATAGTCTAATTTTTTTATTATATTAAAAAACTCATATAATCCAACCAATGACAAGAAAATTGTCATTCCAAATAAGTAGGTTTTACCAAGTATAGTTAAACCAATTAGAGCTGCTAATAAAAAAATACCAGTTATAGCCCTTATAATCAAATTTTTCATTTATACTATACTCCTCCAAACCTTCTATTTCTATTTTGATATTCTAAAATCGCTTCATATAGTTGCTCTTCTTTAAAGTCGGGCCATAAAGAATCGGTAAAATAGAATTCAGCATATGCCATTTGGTATAACATAAAATTGCTGACTCTTTTTTCTCCTCCAGATCTAATTAACAAATCTATATCTTCTTGACCATTTGTATATAAGTTATTTCTGAAAATATCTTCATCAATATCTTCAATATTCAATATTCCATTTTGAATATCATAGGCTATATTTCTTGTTGCATTTACAATATCATCTCTACCACCATAGTTTATGGCAATATTTAAAGTCATACCCGTATTGTGTTTAGTTTCTTCACATGCCTTTAAAATTGCATTTTTAGACTTTGGTGGAATAATTGATATATCACCTAAGGTTATGACTTTAACATTGTTTTTCTTCAATTTCTCCAATTGAATTTCTACATAATAAACCAATAGGTCCATAAGAGAATTTACTTCTTTTTCTGGTCTCTTCCAATTTTCAGTAGAAAAGGCATAGACACTTAAATATTTAACACCTATATCACTAGATGCCTGAACAATATCCACTACTCTTTTCATTCCTTCTTGGTGTCCCATAAATCTTGGCATAAATCTTTTTTTAGCCCACCTACCATTACCATCTAATATTATGGCAATATGTTTAGGTATATTATTTAAATCAATTTTCTCAAGTAAACTCTCTGTCATAGTAACTCCTAGATTTCCATTAATTCCTCTTCTTTAGATTTAGTTATATCATCTATTTCAGAAGTATATTTATTTATAGTGTTTTGTATTTCTTGTTCACCAATTCTTAATTCATCTTCAGATATATCAGAAGCTTTTTCCATTTTTTTAATACTATCCATTGCATCTCTTCTTAAATTTCTTAAAGCAACTTTAGCATTTTCACCATAGCTTTTAACAAGTTTTACCAATTCTTTTCTTCTATCCTCTGTTAAAGCAGGAAAAGGAAGTCTAATTATCTTACCATCATTTGAAGGAGTAATACCTAAATTGGATTGTAATATACTTTTTTCAATTAAAGGTAGAGTAGATGCATCCCATGGCTGAATTGTTAAAAGTCTTGCTTCTGCAACGGTTATTGTAGAAACTTGATTAAGTGGAGTTTGAGTTCCATAATAATCGATTGAAAGACCATCCAACAATGCTGGGTTAGCTCTTCCTGCTCTAATTGTTTTCAAATCCTCTTTATATGAAATTATAGTTTTTTTCATTTTATCTTCTAATTCATTTAATATACTTTTATACATAATTATGCTCCTTTCACCTTTGTACCAATATTTTCACCACATGCAACTTTAACTAAATTCTTTGGATCATCTATTCCAAATACTATTACTGGTATTGAATTATCCATACATAAGGATGTTGCAGTAGAATCCATTATACCTAGTCCTTGGTTTAATATATCAATATAAGTTAATTCATCATATTTTACAGCATCGCCATACTTATTTGGATCCTTATCATAAATTCCATCTGTTCCCGTTTTTCCAAGTAAAATTACATCAGCATTTATTTCTGCAGCTCTTAATGCAGCAGTAGTATCAGTTGAAAAATAAGGTAATCCTGCGCCTGCTCCAAATATAACTACTCTTTTCTTCTCAATATGTCTTATAGCTCTTCTTCTAATAAATGGTTCAGCTACAGCTTTCATTTCAATTGCTGTTTGTACTCTTGTATCAACTCCCAGATTTTCTAAAGATGCCTGTAATCGTAAAGCATTAATTACAGTTCCTAACATTCCCATGCTGTCAGAGGTTGAACGATCGATTTTTTCACTGGAACGACCTCGCCAGAAATTTCCTCCACCTACAACAATTGCTATTTCAAGGCCTAATTCATGTACCTCTTTAATCGATTTACAAATATTGTCTATAACATCATCGTCAAGACCATGTCCTTTACCACCTGATAATGCTTCTCCACTTAATTTAATAATTACTCTTTTAAAGGCTAAATCCAATAATTTCCTCCTACATATACTTAATAATATAGAGAACATAAATGCTCTTTATATTTAATTTATATTTAACTTTTATCCTTTAATATCATATCATTTACGACATTCTTTTTCAACTTGAGAAAGCTTTAGGAAATTGTTATTTTTAGACATTTGAACAAGAAAAAAAGAGCATCAATGCTCTTTTCTTCTCTACTCTTGAAATCTTATTCTGTCTATTAATGATTCTTTTTTTACATTTCTAGAAAGTATAAAAGATAGTATTCCCTGCATTAATAATATAGCTAGTACCATTGTAATTATTTCTTTATATGGAATATGATATATGTTTAATCCTATCATCCCTACTTTATCTTTTAAGTAATAAAATGAAAAGTAGCCTAAAGGTAACCCTAGTAATAATGAAATAGCAATTGTACCTATTTTAAATATTAAGCCTTCTGTTTGTAGCATTTTGTTTAGCTGTTTATTTGTCATACCTACAGCTTGTAATACTCCAAACTCTTGTTTTCTAGTAATAATACTAATAATAATAGTATTTGCCATATTCATAAACCCTATTAGACCAATTATTATTAAAAAGACATATGAAGCTATTTTAGTAATATACATAATTGATTCTGCTTGAGTTAAGGAATCAGAATAAGTCGTAATTGAAATTTTCTTATTATTTCCAATTATATTTTCTAATTCTTTAAGTACATCATCTTCATATTTATCTTCACAATCTACCCAGACAAAACCTATGTTTTCTTCTAGTCCTAAACTTTGAAAAGTTTCTTCAGTAATAGCCCAAGTTGTTGGTAAAAACCTTGGAAAAGCTCCTTCTATTGTAGAACTTAATTCTTTGTTTATATTTTTACTGTTAATATCAAGTTTAATGTCTTGATTTAACTTATAGCCATCTTGTTTTAGATAATATGCTGAACTATATAATAATCCACTTTTTTCTACTATATCTTTATAATTATTATTTCCTAAATATTTTTCTTCATTTTCATTTTTTAATATATGAAAATCTTCTTCATTCATAACCATAATATCTGTGTATTCTGATTTTTTTGAATCTGAAATTTCTCTTGTTGTCATTATATTTCTGGTTTTTACTTCTTTAACATTTGAAATATTTTTTATTTCATTTATCAATTCTACACTAAGTGGATTATTTTTCAAGATATTATCTAAATTATTTTCTGGATATGCTGTATCGTTAAACGAATAATCTAAACTTAGATAAAACTTCCCATACCTTATATCTTTTTTAGCCTCAAATTCAGCATCAAAATTCCCTGCAATATTTGCAATAACAACAAATAATACACATGAAAGTCCCATAGTTAAAATTGTTTTTATTGTTCTTGTTTTATTTGCGGAAAAGTTCGAAAATATTATATTTTTTAATTTTAAATTTTTTTTACCTTTCCTTTTTATTTTACTAACTTTACTCGTTCCTTGATATCTTATTGCCTCAATAGGAGATATTTTTGATACAATTTTTGTAGGTTTTATTAAAGAAACTCTTACTGTAATTAACGCCAAAACAGAAACTACAACTAAAATTAATAGCATATAGACTGATACATAGTTAATTTTAGAATTTGCAACCATAGCTGTTGGAATTTTACTAGATTCATTCATTATAAAATCCAATATATTTGTCCCTATTAAAACACCTAGTACAAGTCCTATTGGTATAGCTATAAATGCTAAAGACATTCCCTCTTTTACTACAATTTTTTTAAGTGTTTTTTTGTTGCTCCCAAAGCTTTTATTTTCCCATACTCTTGTACTTTTTGAAGTATTCCTATTTGGAAAATATTGTAAATTACTATTATTGAAAATATAATTACCAGTAACGCCACTACTATTACTCCTACAATTAAATCCGTTTTAGGTTGTAAGGTAAACATCAAATAAAAACTATTTACCTCTACTTGATTTTCTTCTAAACCCAAGTCTTTCCCTAAATCTTTAATTACTTCTTCTTGATTATCACCATTAATATCAATATTTTCGTTAAGTCTAAAATATGCTGAATAAATATTATTTCCTTGTGATTCATTTTCATAAAACTCTTCAGAAATATATGCCACGTATGATTTATCTCTTATTTCTATATTCTCATTATTTATCAGTCCTGAGATAACAAATTCTTTTTCTTCAAACTTATTATTATTATCAAATCTGCTACTTAAAGTTATTGTATCCCCTACTTTAGTATCACTAAAGCCTAATTCTTTAAATAGCTCTTTACTTCCAGCTATTTCATTTTCTTTGTTTGGAAAAATTCCTTCTTTTAATTTATCTTCTACATTTGTTAATTTATTTGTTATTTCATCATTATAAATAAGACTTGTATTACTACTATTATCTACCGTTCCTGCAAATGCAGTTTTACCAATATCTGTAAATGCATTTTTTCTTTCCATTTCTATTATTTCATTATCTGTTACTCTCTTAAATATTCCATAGTAACTTCCATATAATTTATCGGCACTATCTGTTTGATTTTTTACTGCTGCATATGCAAAAGTTCCAATTGATGTTAGTAAAATAGTAGTTAGTATTATAGATATAATTACAAGTATACTTCTAGTTTTGTTACTTTTATTATTACTCAAAGCTATTTTTCTAATTAATTTCATCTTAATTCCACCACCTTACCATCCTCAATTAAAATAGTACGGTCTGCAATTTGTGCAATATCCTCATCATGAGTAACCATTATTAAAGTTTGACCATATTTTTCTTTAGATAGTTTTAGAAATGCCATTACTTCATCGCTTGTTCTAGAGTCTAAATTTCCAGTTGGTTCATCTGCAAAGACTATTTCAGGTTTTGAAGCCAATGCTCTTGCTATGGCAACTCTCTGTTGTTGCCCACCAGATAATGTATTTGGAAGACTTCTGAGTTTATCTTCAAGTCCTAAAGTTGATACTATATCCTTTACAAAGTTTTCATCTATATCCTTATTGTCCAATCCAACTGGAAGAATAATATTTTCCCAAACATTTAAAGTTGATACTAAATTAAAGGACTGAAAAATAAATCCCATTTTTCTTCTTCTAAAAATAGCTAAATCATCTTCCTTTAAATTAAAGATATTTTTATTATCAATTATGATTTCACCATTTGTCGGTTTTTCTAATCCTCCCATTAAATATAGCAATGTACTTTTACCAAAACAGATTTTCCAACTATTGATACAAATTCTCCTTGATTTATAGATACATTAGCACCTTGTACAGCTTTCACAATATTTTCACCTTTACCATATATTTTATTTAAATTCTTAGTTTCTAATATTTTTTTCATTTTATACTCCTTTTTAATTTATTAACTATATATTAAATAATGAATATTTCAATTTAATTTCAATATTAAAAAATAGTCTTACAATTTTGTAAGACTATTTTAATTATATGGTATTTGTACTATAAAGGTACTTCCTTCTCTAGTTTTATTTTTAAATACTGACACTGTTCCAAAATGTTCAGATAATATTTTACTTGTTAGAAATAGTCCAACTCCTGAACCTTCATTATTTATTACAAAATTATTTTTACCTCTATAAAATCTTTTAAATACATTATTATATTCCTCTTTGTCTATACCTATTCCATTATCTACGAATTCTATTCTTAAAAATGAAACCATTTTTATAACTTTAATTTCTATTTTTGTATTCTTTGGACTATATTTTATTGCATTATCTAAAATATTTACAAATGATTCTTTTATCCATTTTTTATCATGAAGAATTTCTAATTTATCTATATCATTTTCTGAATTTAATTCAATTTCAATATTTTTATTCTCAGATTTTTGATAAACAGTATTTATTGCATTTATTATAGTATCGAATATAGGGCTCTTTTCTTTTTTTATATCTATTAACCCTATTTCCAATCTAGATATATTTAATAAAGCTTTTAATAAATTATCTATTCCATTTGCTTGTTCAATGGCTCTATCATAAAACTCTCTAGTCTCCTCTTTTGTAAGCTCAATATTTTCAAGTATCTCTAAACTATTTTTCAAAGCTATAACTGGAGTTTTTAATTGATGAGATATGTCTGTAACTAATACCTTTGTTTCTTCTTTCTCTTTATTTATTTTTTCCGTTAATAAATTCAAATATAAACCTAATGAAATTAATTTATCTTTAAATGAATATAAATCTTCATTCATTATACTTATACTATTTAAAGAGAAGTCACTTTCTTTATAATTTGAAACTAATTCTTCTAATCTGTTTATATCTTCTAATAATTATTTTTTGTCTAGTTTAAACATTGTTAATACCATATAATTTATCATTAAGTAAATAATTATTGATATTGATATTATAAATATAATTTTATTTTTTAATTTAAAGTATAATTGATTATTTTTTTCTGAAAAATCATAATCAGCTAAAACTTGTTTTCCCTTTTTTGTATCTATTTCTTTATCTTCTTTTAAAATTTCTGTTAATATTTTTTTATTATCTTCTTCCTTTAGTGAAATAAAAACTATTTTCATTTTTTCATTATAATTTTTTATTTCAAATAAAATAACTAATGAGTCTACTGCTATAATAAGAAAAAATAATAGAATAAAGATTATTGTGAATTGTTTGTTTTTTTATGCTTAGTTTTATTCATTTTTGCATTCCTTATTCCAAATATAACCAATTCCTCTAATATTTTTAATATATTCAGGTTCATCTAATCTATCTTCAATTTTCTCTCGAAGTCTTCTTATATTTACAGCTATTGTATTTTCCTCTACAAAACTTGAATCCTTATCAAATATACTTTCAAGCAATTGATTTTTACTAAGTACTTGCTTCGGATTCTCTAGAAAGAACTTCAAAAGTTTTAATTCATTCTTGGTAAGTTGTATATCTTCATTATTTTTTGTGACTCTCATATCCTGTACTGAAAAAGATATACTTCCTGAACTATAGATTAATTTTCTATTTGTTTTAACTTTGTTAAAATAGGCATTTACTTTTAATAATAGAATGGACAGACTAAAAGGCTTAGTAATATAATCATCGGCTCCAGCTTCATAGCCCATAATTTGATCAAATTCCTCATCTAATGCAGTTAAGCATATAATATGTACATTACTTTTTTCTCTAATATTCTTTATGAAATCAAGTCCGTTTCCATCTGGTAAATTTATATCGGAAATGATTAAATCTATTTTATTTTTTATAAAAACTTCATTTGCTTCTTTTATATTAAATGATGAATGTACATTGTAATTTTCTTTACCAAGTAAAAAGGATATAGATCTATTTAAAGTTTCTTCATCTTCTAATAATAATATATTTTTCATAATAACCTCTTTAATAACCTTTAATTTTACATATCATTATACCATAAAGAAAATTTACATAAAAAGAACTTAGTAATTTATTACTAAGTTCTTAAATGAATTATTTATTTCGTTCAGAAGCTGTTTTTTCCACTGCATCTATTATTTTACTATATCCTGTACATCTACACATATTACCTGACAATCCCCTTCTAATCTCCTTTTTACTTGGGTTAGGATTATCCTTTAACAATTGAGTACTTGCCATTACAAGTCCTGGAGTACAAAAACCACATTGTACTGCACCAACATCAACATAGCTTTGTTGCACATCTGTTAATGATCCATCGTCATTTTGTAATCCTTCTATAGTTGTAATATTTTTCTTATCAGCCCAAACACCTAAGTATATACAGGAATCAACTAGCTCATTATCTATTATTACGGTACATGCACCGCATTCGCCTACACTACAACCTTCCTTTGTTCCAATCAGTCCAAATTCATTTCTTAAAACATCTAGAAGGCTATCCCTTATATCAATAGTAGCATTTACTTCTTCTCCATTTAAATTAAAGCTAATATCTTTTTTCATTAATTGTCCTCCTTTAATGCTTTTCTTATATTTCTTACAGGAAGTATTGTAATCAAATGATCTCTATATTCTTTAGAAGCTCTCCAAGAATCTCTTGCATTTGCATCTAAAAGACATCTTTCTCCAATTTCCTTTAAAATATCTTCTGTAATTTCTTTATTTTTTCCAAATTCTTCTGCTTTTCTCATTCTAATAGGAGTTGGTCCTGCAACGCCAAAGCATATTCTAAGGTCTTCAATTATATTACTATCTTCTTTAATCAATACAGCACAACTTAAATTTGCAATATCCAATGCCTTTCTTTGAGCAAATTTAGTATAACTACCTTTAAATCCTTCATAGTCTTCTTTTTTTATTATAATTTTAGTCAGTATTTCGTTTGGTTGTAAATCTACTTTCCCAGGCCCCTTATAAAAATCATGAATTGATACTCTTTTTATTTCATCCTTACTTTGAATTTCCAATATTGCATTATAAGTAAATAATGTTGGGGCACTATCTGCTGATGTAGCACCATTACAAATATTTCCACCTATGGTGCCAACATTTCTTGTTTGTGGTCCTCCAACTGTTGATACCGCATATGATAGTAATGGTGTTTTTTCTTTTACCAATTCATTGTTTTCAACTGTTGTAAAGGAACATGTAGAACCTATTATTAGATTTTCATCCTCATCTAAGTATATTTCAGAAAGTTCCTTAATTCTAGTTATGCCAACTAGATTTATGGATTTATATCCTTGTTTTCTATCTCTTGCCTTTACTAGAACATCTGTACCACCTGAAATAATCATTGAAGTAGGTTCTTTATCCAATTGTTCCAAAGCTTCTTCTAATGTTAAAGCCTCATAATAATTTTTTATATCAAACATAATAATTCTCCTCTACTTCACTTTATTTGTTAAATGCTCATAAACCATTTGAGGATTTAACGGTATACTATTTATTTTCACTCCAACTGCATTTAATACTGCATTTCTTATAGCAGGTGCTGGAGAACAATGTGGTGGCTCACCTAATGCTCTATTTCCAAAAGGTCCAAGAGGATCTTCTACTTCGACAAATAGTGAATCTAAATCCGGTACGTCCATTGTTGTAGGCATTTTATAATCTAGTAGATTATTATTTAATGGCTTTCCTTTTTTATCATATAATAATTCTTCACTTAGACCATAAGCAATTCCCATAGTCATACCACCTTCTACTTGACCTTCAGCTAATGTAGGATTTATTATTTTACCTGAGTCATGAACATTTAATACTGACAACAACTCTACTCTACCGGTTTCTATATCCACTTCCACCTCCGCAAAGGTACATCCACTTGCATAGGAGTTGTTATGAATATTTACTGATGACTCTGTCACTATTGGTTTGCCATGTTGCATATCATAAAATGATAATAATGCAAAATCTGCTAACGAAGTAATTAACTCATTATTATGTTTATATACTATATTATTATTTACAATATCCATATATTCTGGTCTAATATCATATATTTCTGAAGTCCTTTTTAATATTTCAAACTTCATTTTCTCAGCTGCTTCCTTTACAGCATATCCTGTAATATAAGTTTGTCTAGATGCATATGAACCTGTATCAAAAGGATCAATATCCGTATCCGTTATAGGATCTCTAATAATATTCTTTTCAGAAACTCCTAGCACATCTGCTGCCATTTGACTGAAAACTGTATCTGACCCCTGTCCTATTTCAGTAGCTCCTAACATCAATTTAAAATTACCATCTTGTATTAATATTAATCTAGCACCTGCGACTTCCAGTCCAAATGGGTAAACTGCAGTTCCATATGAGAAACTTGCAACTCCAACTCCCCTTCTTTTATTACCAGTTTTATATTCTTTAGATTTTTCTAATTTTTCATCCCATTTGAATTTTTTTCTACCTTCGATTAAACATTTATCTATACTAAATCCATATTGTTTAACTTTTGATATTTGATTTAAATAGCCATCTTCTCTTCTATTTAAAACTCTAAATTCTATTGGATCCATTCCGATTTTAAGAGCAGCATCCTCTATTAAAGATTCAAGAGCGTACATTACCTGAGGAATACCATAGCCTCTCATAGCACCAGCAACACCTATATTAGTATAGACAGTTTTTGCTTCATATCTTAAATTATCTATTTTATATAATGCGTCTATAAATGAACCGCCTTTTCCACCAATTGCATGACCATGAGAAGCATAACCACCTTGGTTTGAAATAGCTAGACAATTCATAGCAGTAATGGAGCCATCTTTCTTAACGCCAATTTTAATTTTATAGTCTATAGCATGTCTTGTTCTAGTAAATCCAATTGATTCTTCTCTTGTAATAGATACCTGTACTGGTTTTCCATTACAAGCCATACTCATATAAACAGCCATTGGTTCTATGGTAACATCTTGTTTATTTCCAAAACCTCCACCGATGAAAGGTTTCTTAACTCTAATTTTTGACCATGATATTCCCAATGCTTGACCAATTATTCTTCTTGTAATATGAGGAATTTGTGTTGAGGATATACATGTCCATCTTTGATTTTCATCTAAATAAGCTGTTGCAATTTGTTTTTCCATATGGCAATGTTGCTGTACCGGTGTATGAAATTCTTCTTCTAACACATAATCTGCATCCTCAAAACCTTCTTCTACATCTCCATGTCCTACTACTGTATGTGCAAGTAAATTACTTCCTTGTTCTTCATGAATTAATACAGCATCCTCTTTTAAAGATTCTTCTGGAGTTAAATAAACAGGATATTCCTCATATTCAATTTTTATAGCTTCAACTGCCTTTATAGCTTCTAATTCTGTTTTTGCGACTACAGCCGCAATGGTATCTCCATAATGATGAACCTTCCTAGTAAGTAGTGTACGGTCTTCTACGTCTTTATGCTTTGGATCCAAGCTAAGTGGATGACCTGCAGTTCCATAGAAACAGTTAGGAACATCTTCAGGCAATAGGATTTTAATAACTCCTGGCATATTCTTTGCTTCGGAGATATCATAATTCTTAACATATCCATGAGCTATTGTAGATCTAACAATTTTTCCATGTAGCATATTTCTAACTTCAAAATCTGCAGTATATTTCGCCTGCCCCTTTACTTTTGAAATGGCATCCCATCTAGTTGATGATTTACCAACAATATTATTTTTCATAATTACCTCTTTCTCTATAGATTATTAAATGGCTTAGATAAATATTTTCCTTGTACATATCTACTTTCAATGTTTTCACTACTACCTAAATAAATAAATCTTTTAAATCTTTCCTCAGCTGTTCTTTTATTTATATCATCTAATTTACTATCTTCAATGACAAGAAAATCAGCATCATAACCTTTTTCAAAACTTCCTACATTTCCAAAGTAATCTCCACTTCCTTTAGTGGCCATGTAGAAATATTCGTTTGTTCCATAAAAATCATTTGAACTATTTTCTTCAACCCATTTTAATTTTCCAAAGGTTTCACCATATGTTATAACTTTTGTCATATTTATTTCATGACCACCACTAATGTCTGTAGATAATCCTACATTTACTCCATTATTACAAAATTTCATAATTGGAGCTATACCACTTGCTATATTTCCGTTGGAAATTGGTGCATGAGCTACAGTTACATTATGTTTTATCATTTTATCAATTTCCTTATCATCAGAATAAACACAATGAGCCATAACTGTTTTATTGTCTATGAGTAATCCATATTTTTCGTAAACATCTATATAGTTTTCACAATCAGGATGTAATTCCTTAACCCAATTAATTTCACTTCTGTTTTCTGAAAGATGAGATTGGATTTTTAAATCATATTTTATTGCCAAATCTGCCAAACCACTCATTAATTTTTCTGTACAACTTGGTACAAATCTAGGTGTAATAATTGCTTTATTATTCTTGTATCTTTCCATTTTAATTATAAAATCTTCTGTATTATATAAACTCTCCTCTGTACTCTCTATATAATATTCTGGAGAATTTCTGTCCATATTAACTTTTCCTATATAGGATTTTAAACCAGATTTTTCCATCATATCAGCTAGAAGAATATTTGAATCATTATATATACTTCCAAATATAACAGAAGATGTGGTACCATTTTCCCATAATTTATTAATCAAGTTTATATATGATTTTTTTGCAAATTCCAAATCCTTATATTTTGATTCCTCAGGGAAAGTATATGTATTTAACCAATCGAGTAATTCTAGGTCGGCTCCTAATCCTATATTGTTTATTTGAGGAGCATGTAGATGTATATCTACAAAGCCAGGAATTATTAACTTATCTTGAAAATCAATAATTTCAATATCTTTATATTTAATTAATTCCCTTGTAATCTCAAGAACCTTACCATTTTCAACAACTAGATAACTGTTTAAATTTACTTCCAATTTTCCAAACTCTTTTGTATAAATAATATTTCCTTTAAATGCTTTCATAAATCCTCCTCAAATACCTTTAGATAATTATTATCTAAAGAACAAATGCTTTACCACTATTAGCAGTAAAGCAATTTCACTTTGATATGAACATAATACTGCAATTACTATGTCATTATTAAGTAGATTCAATATATCATCTAATATAATGATAATATCACGGTTAAAACATGTCAACTTCTTTATAAAAACAACTCGCATAAAAAAAGACTGAGTTTATACTCAGTCTTTTTAATCTATTAGCTATTCATTTGTTTTGCAACTTCTTCTGCAAAATCTTCTTCTTTTTTCTCTAATCCTTCTCCAACTTCGTATCTTACAAATCTACGAATTTTAATGTTTTCACCGATTTTAGAGATTAAGTTATTTAATAATGTTTGAACAGTTATGCTTGGGTCTTTTATGAAAGCTTGGTCTAACAAACAAATTTCTTCATAGAATTTGTTCATTCTTCCTTCAACTTTCTTTTCTGCAATCATTTTAGATTTTTCAGGATCCATACCTTTTGCAGCATTTTCGTTCATAGCTTGATGAATTAAGAATTCTCTTTCCTTCTCAACTTCTGAAGCAGGTACTTCACTACTTGAAACGTATTTTGGAGCTGAAGCAGCAACTTGCATAGCAATATCTTTTACAAATTGTTTAAATTCATCATTTTTAGCAACAAAATCTGTTTCAGAGTTAACTTCTACTATTGAAGCTATTCTTCCTCCATGGATATACGCTTCTACTAACCCTTCTGAAGCTAATCTTCCAGATTTCTTAGAAACTCCAGCTAAGCCTTTTTCTCTTAGTATTTCCATTGCTTTATCCATGTTTTCATTTGCTTCTTGTAATGCTTTTTTAGCATCCATCATTCCAGCACCAGTTTTATCTCTTAATTCTTTAACCATTGCAGCGGTTATAGCCATTATAATTCCCCCTTTAGTATTTTTATCAGAATAAAAGGTAATAGATTAAAATCTCTTACCTTTATAGTTTATTATGAATTTATTTCTTTAGAAGCTTCTTTAATATCTTCTTCTGTAGCTGCTTCAACAACAACTTCTTCAACTACTTCTACAGTTTCAACATCATCGTGTTGAGCACCTTGGTTAGCTTCTATTACAGCGTTTGCTATTACACCAGTTATTAATTTAACCGCCCTTATAGCATCGTCATTTCCAGGTATAGCAATATCTACATCGTCTGGATCAGTGTTTGTATCCACAACACCAACAACAGGTATGCCCAATATATGTGCTTCATGAACAGCGATTTTTTCTTTCTTAGGATCTATAACGAACAATACATCTGGTAATCCAGCCATATCTTTAATTCCACCTAAGAATTTTTCCAATCTCTCTTTTTCATGATTTAATTTAATAACTTCTTTTTTAGGTAACAATTTAAAAGTATCATTTTCTTCCATTTCTTCTAATTCTCTTAGACGAGCAATTCTACTTTTAATAGTTTTAAAGTTTGTTAACATACCACCTAACCATCTTTGGCTAACAAATGGTTGTCCAGATCTTTTTGCTTCTGTTTCTATGGCTTCTTGAGCTTGTTTCTTTGTTCCTACGAATAAAACTTTTCCACCATCTGCTACAATATCTCTAACGTAATTGTAAGCTTCTTCGATTTGTTTTACAGTTTTTTGTAAGTCAATGATATATATACCATTTCTTTCTGTAAAAATAAATTTCTCCATTTTTGGATTCCATCTTCTAGTTTGATGACCAAAATGTACTCCTGCCTCTAATAGGCTTTTCATTGATACTACTGACATTAATAAATCCCTCCATTGTTTTAACCTCCATTTGCATCATCTTAATTAAAGACTTTTCAGCAACTTTTAATTAATCAGCAAATGTGCGTATTCCTCAAGTATAATAACATATTATTTAGCAAATATCAAATTTTACTTTATATAATCACATTTTTCATTGGAACATTTGATTTCATCTACTTTTCTATTCTTTTTATGAACTAATATGGATTTACATTTAGGACAAAATTCCTTAATGGGTTTATCCCATAATGCAAAATCACATTTAGGATAATTACTACAACCATAGAATAATTTACCTCTTTTAGATACTTTCTCTATTATTTCACTTCCACATTTAGGACAATCTATTCCAGTACCTTTTATTATAGCTTTTGTAAATTTACATTTCGGAAAACCTGAGCATCCAATGAATTCACCATTTCGCCCATGTTTTATTACAAGTTGTGAACCACATTCAGGACAGAATTCATCAATTTTTTTATCTTCAACCTTGTATGTTTTAGTATCAGATCTTGCTTTTTCCAGGTTTACCTCTAAACTACTGTAGAAATTTGATATAGTTTTTTTCCAATCTAAATCGTCCTCTGCGATTTTATCCAATTCATCTTCTAGATTAGCAGTAAATTTTTCATTTATAATATCGCTAAAATATTTTAACAAAAATGTATTAACTTTTTCGCCTAATTCTGTTGTATAGAACTTTTTCTTGTCTAGTTTAACATAATTGCGTTTTAATAGACTGCTTATTATAGATGCGTAAGTACTAGGCCTACCTATTCCATCTTCCTCTAGAGTCTTCACTAGTGATGCTTCTGTAAATCTTGCTTTAGGTTTTGTAAAATGTTGAACTTTCTCTATACTGTCTGTTTTTAATACTTCACCTTTTTCTAAAACTGGTAATATTACACTTTTATCATCTACAGAGTATATAATTGTAAACCCTTTGAATAATTCAATATTTCCATTGCCTTTAAATATATGATTGTTATTCATTACAGTTAAACTCGTAGATTCAAATTCAGCTGATGTCATTTGACTAGCTACAACTCTGTCCCATATTAACTTATACAATTTATACTGATCATTGCTTAAATATTCTTTTAATGAATATGGAGTTCTCTTTATTGAACTTGGTCTAACTGCCTCATGAGCATCTTGAGACCCCTTTTTGTTTTTTCCATAGGAAATACCCTTAGTTGCATATTCCTTTCCATACTCTTTAATTATATATTCTAATGCTTCAGAAATTGTTTCTGAAGATATTCTTGTAGAGTCGGTTCTCATATATGAAATTAAACCAACTGTACCTTCACTGCCAATATTGATACCTTCATATAGTTGTTGTGCTACTGACATAGTTTTAGAAGCAGAAAAACCAATTCTTCTATTTGCATCCTGCTGTAATGTACTCGTTGTATAAGGAGCATATGGACGTCTTTTTTTCTTAGTCTTTTTAATATCCGAAACTATAAATTTGTTAATATCCAGATCATCTATAATATTCTCAGCTTCTTTTATATTGCTTAACTCTTTTTTCTCTTGTTTATTATTTACTATTTCACCATAGTAGGATGATTCAAATTTAATTCCAGTTTTTTTATGTGTAGCCTCTATAGACCAATATTCTTTTGGAATAAAATTATTTATTTCCTCTTCTCTTTCACATACTAGTCTTAAAGCTACTGACTGAACTCTACCAGCGCTTAAACCGCTTTTTACCTTTTTCCAAAGTATTGGAGATATTTCATAACCAACCAATCTGTCTAAAACCCTTCTAGCCTGCTGAGCATTGACTAATTTCATATCTATTTGCCTTGGGTTTTTAACGGCATCCTTTACTGTGGTCTTTGTAATTTCATTGAATTCAACGCGATTTTTGCCTTTTGAATCCAAATTTAAAAGGTTGCTTATATGCCAAGATATTGCCTCTCCCTCTCTATCCGGGTCACTTGCAAGATATATATTATCAGCTTTATTAGCCTGTTTTTTTAAATCCTTAATTATATCTCCCTTTCCCCTTACATTTATATACTGGGGTTCAAAATTATTCTCAATATCTATTCCCATTTTGCTCTTAGGTAAATCCCTTAAATGTCCAACTGAAGCAACTACTTTATAATTGCTACCTAACATTTTACCAATTGTTTTTGCTTTAGTTGGTGACTCCACTATTACTAAATTTTTCGCCAAATGTATTTATCCTTTCTAATAATTTATATTACGGAAAATTTTCCACCTTTTATTTCAATAATATAACCGTTAAGTTCCAATATTGTCAAGACTGTGTTGATTATATCAGCTTTTAAATCTGTTACACCGACTAATTCGTCTACAGATTTTGGACCCTTTAGTATTTCTTTGAATATTGTTTCCTGCTCTTTACTATCGAAGGAAAGTTTTATTTTTTCCATGTTTTTTTCTTCATATGTAATTTCTTCCAATATATCTTCAATAGAAGTAATTATCTTTGCACCATCTCTAATAAGTAAATTTGTACCTTTGCTATATAGACTATTAATATTTCCAGGTAATGCAAAAACTTCCTTTCCCTGTTCAGCCCCATAATTTGCAGTTATAAGAGTCCCTGATTTTTCCATGGCTTCAATTACTACAACACCTTGACCTATTCCAGAAATAATTCTATTTCTATATGGGAAATTGTATCCTAGCGGTTTAGTGCCTAAAGGATACTCTGTAATAATAGCTCCATTTTTAACTATCTCACCATATAAATTATGGTTGTTTTTGGGATAGACAACATCTAGTCCATTTCCTAAAATCGCAATGGTTCTATTGTTATTATCCAAGGATGATTCATGGGATATTTTATCAATTCCTGAAGCTAAACCTGAAATTATGGGAATACCATAATCTGATAATTCCTTTGCTATTTTCTTACAAGCCCAAGCACCATATCCAGTGCATTTTCTTGCACCTACTATGGATATGCCAAATTTGTCATCTTTATATAAATCTCCTTTATAATATAATACTAATGGATAATCTTCAATAAATTGTAAATTATATGGATAATTTTCCTCGCCAAAATATACTATTTTCCCTCCAATATCTTGTAAAGACTTCTTATAATTATACAAAGAAAATTCAATATTGTTTATTACTCTCTTAGAAATTCGCTTATCTAAATTATCAATTTTTTCAAGCAATAAATAATTTTGCTTTAAGTAGGAATAACTTCCAAATTTTTCCATTATTTTCAATGAATTTTTATTTGATACGCCAACAATATTTAAAAATAAAGCTAGATCCTTATCCATGATTTCTCCTATTATAAATTTTTTAATTCTTTAATTAATTCAAATCTATTAACTCTATTAATTCCTTTTAATTCTATATCTGTTTTATACTCTAACCTAATATTTTTTTTATCTAATATATTTTTAATCTTTACTCTGCATCTTTGACCTTGGCACATTCCCATTCCAGGTCTAACTCTACGTTTTATTGCATCAATTGTGTTTATTGGTATATTTCTTTTGAAACATTCCATAATATTGAATTCAGTTTTTTCTTCACATAGACATACTAAATCATCATTATTTTTTTCTTTACTAATGAAATTCCCAAATCCCTTTCTTTTTGGATTAAAGTTCTTTTTTTCTACAAGGTCAATATTCATATCTTTTAAAATATCCAATACATATTCTGCTATTGCAGGGGAGGATGTAAGTCCAGGTGATTGAATGCCAGCAATATTTATAAGATTATTAACTTTGCTACTCTTCTCTATGATAAAATCATCTGTATTTGATACTGTTCTTACTCCAGCAAATGTTCTTATAATTTTAGTATGATCTATTTTATTAGTTACTAGTTTTGATTTTTTATAAATCTCAATTAGTCTATCAATATCAGTATTGAAATTTACCTCTTCCTCATCTAAGGCATCAGGACCTATTAATAAATTACCATATACAGTTTTAGTTATTAATATTCCCTTGCCTAAATTCGTTGGCATTTGAAATAACACCTTATTGATTTTACCACCTTCTGATTTATTGAATACCATATATTGACCCGATTTAAATTTCAAATTAAAACTACTATCTCCAGCTAAATTTGCAATTTTTTCCGATCCGACTCCAGCACAGTTAATAATTATCTTACTTTTTATTATTTTATTACTTGTCTTAATAGAAAATATATTATTCTCTTTTTCTATTTTTTTAACCTCTTCATTTAAAAATAATTTAGCGCCATTTGCAATAGCATTTTCAATTAAAGCAATTGTAAATTCAAAAGGAGAACATATTCCAGCTCCTTTACAATGAAGAGCATATTTAAAATTTTCATTTATACTTGGCTCAATTCTCTTTATCTCATCTTTATCTATGATTTCTAAATCGGTTAAACCATTTTTTATTCCATTTTCTTTTAATTTCTCTAAATCTGAAAGTTTATTAACAGAATCTGTTAATACTAAAGATCCTATTTCTTCAAATCCAAAATCCAATTCTTTATTTAATTTGTTAAATTTACTTCTACCTTTAAAACAAATTCTCCCCTTTAATAGATCATGGGATTCAGCATAACCACCATGTACTATTGCAGAATTTGCCTTAGTAGATCCCATTGCTACATCCAGTTCCTTTTCAACGATAGCTATATTTAAATCATACTTACTTAATTCTCTTGCTATATTGGCACCAACAACTCCTGCACCAATAATCAATATATCAAACATAGATTCCTCCAGTAAAAATTTATGTAATAAAAAAGAAGCTTTTAGCTTCTTTAGATATTATATTCTAAAATATATATTCTTCAAAAAAATTATTACTATTTAAATTCAATTTTTTCAAAGAGTTTAAAAATACATAGTTTGGTTCAATTGTAAATGTCATGGTTTTTTTACTTATAGGGTGTTGAAATTTCAAACCATAAGCATGTAATAACTGCCCTTCTAATTTGATTTTTTCGTTTTTCACACCATATGTTTTATCTCCCACAATACTGTGATTAATAGATTTTAAATGTACCCTTATTTGATGAGTTCTACCTGTTTCTATTTTAACTTTAACAAAACTATAATTTGAATTATAGCTAATAGGATAAATTTTTGTAATGGCATTTTTACCATTTTCAAAATTTACTGCCATTTTCTTTCTATCTTTTATATCTCTTCCTATTGGTTTATCTATTATTATATTTTCATCGATTTTCCCATTTACAATTGCTATATATATTTTTGTAACTACTCTATCCTTAAACATTTCAGACAATAATTCATGAGTGTTGTTATTCTTAGCTACTATGAGTAAACCTGTTGTATCCTTATCAAGTCTATGGACTATTCCAGGCCTAAGTGGTGAATATATATCTGAAAGTTTTTCAAATCTATTTAATAGACCATTTACCAATGTACCTGATGTATTGCTTTCCGTTGGATGAACTGATAAACCGCTACTCTTATTTATAATAACAAAATATTCATCTTCATATACGATATTTAAATCCATCTCTTCTGGAAGTATTTCAAGTTCTTTATCTTTAGGAATATTTATAATAATTTTATCCATCTCTTTGACTTTTACACTTGGTTTAACAATTTTGCCGTTTAATAAGATATTGTCATTTTTAAATAGGTTTTGTATATAGCTTCTAGAATATTCTGATAATTCTAAGGATATATACTTATCTATTCTAATATTACTGTTTTCTTTAACATTTATTTCTATTGTATTCATATATTCTCTATTTGCCAGTCTATAGGCTTTAAATTATTTTTTATAAGGAATTCATTACATTTTGAAAATGGTTTGCTTCCAAAGAATCCTCTATAAGAGGATAATGGTGAAGGGTGAACAGATTTTAAAATCAAATGATTTTTATTGGTTAGTAGTTTTTCTTTGTTAATTGCATTTCTTCCCCATAGTATAAATACCATTGGATCATCTCTTCTTCCCAATATTTCAATGACCTTATCTGTAAATATTTGCCATCCTAAATTCCTATGAGAATTGGCTTCTCCTGCCCTAACGGTAAGAGAAGTATTTAATAAAAGCACACCTTGATCAACCCATTTCATCAAATACCCATTATTTGGTATTTCACATCCTAAATCGGAATTTAACTCCACAAATATATTTTGTACTGAAGGTGGCTTTCTTACACCAGGAAGTACTGAAAAACTATGACCATGTGCTTGATTAGGTCCATGATATGGGTCTTGACCTAGAATAACTACCTTTACTTCATTATAATCAATACGCTTTAATGCATCAAATATTAAATCCATCTTTGGATAGATTGTATGATTTTTATATTCATCTATTAAGTTTTTTCTAAGTTCTAAATAATATTCTTTTTGAAATTCATCTTTTAATAGATCATTCCAACTATTTCCAAAATCAACCATTAAATCTCCTCAAAATCCTTTGTAAAAAACAATGAAATAATCATTAGTATACATCCAGATACTACACATATATCTGCTACATTAAAAACTGGAAAATCATATCCATTAAAAAAAGTATAAGATATAAAGTCGACTACATAACCCCTTACTATTCTATCTATTAAATTTCCTATTGCTCCACCTATAATCAATGATAGACTCATAATAGACACAATTGAAAGTCTATTGTAATTCTTAAATAGAAACACAGAGATTGCTAAAATGATTATCAATGTTAAAAACACCAAAATCAATTTCTTATTTTGAAACATTCCAAAAGCAGCTCCTCTATTTTCAACATAAACTAATTCAAGTTTGCCTTTTATTATAGGTATAGGGTTTTCTTTCAAACCTATAGCTTTAATCTTTGTAATTTGATCAATAATTATTGAAATAATAATAGTTATTATTGCTATCATAATTCTCCTATTCATATTTTAAATATTTTATTTTATATTTATTTTTCTTTGTTAATCCATTATTCTCTATATATTTAAATCTTCCAAATCCTCTAATGGATATTATGTCACCTTCACAAATATCCAAATGCATTTTATTTACGACTTCATGATTGACTTTTACTCGACCATTTTTTATTAATAAACTTGCCTTATTTCTAGAATAATTTGTGATTTCCGATACTATTACATCATATCTAAGTGACGATACAATTGCGAAGAAATATTTTTCATTTTTTGATATATTGTTAAAATCCACTTTGTCTACTAAATTAAAATTAACATTATATTTAGATATTGTTAGTAAATTCTGAAGAATATAGTTTGTTAATGTATTTCGTATGACTATAACTATTTCATCATCTATAAATAATATATCACCAACTTTGGAACGGTTTATTCCAAGTCCTAGAATAGAACCTAATACATCTCTGTGTGAGATTTCTTCACTAGGGTTTTTACAACTTATATAATCAATATAATCTTTTCCAGACGCATTTTCCCTACCTTTTAACAGAATACAATTTCTCTCTGCAAATTCCTCACTTGGTATTACTTCATATTCCATATTAGAAAAGGAATTCACACTATCAATACAGTACTTTATTTCATTTGGTAAAAAAAAATCTGAACAATATGAAACACCTTTTTTTTCTACGGCAAACAGACTATCAATAAACTTTTTGATAGTCTGTTTTGTTTCTATATCGGTTATATGATTTAATAACTTCGAATAATCATTTTTCATTTTTATTATAATTGGTAAAAGCCTTTACTTTGAATTTGGTCTTTGATCTTTCCATCAATTTCCAATTCTTTTGGAGCAATTACAAATATATCCTTTGCAACTTTTTGCATTTTACCATCAATTGCATAAATTCCACCGCTAACAAAATCAAAAGCTTTGCGTTTTATGTCTATTTCTAACATTTCTAAATTTAGAACCACTACATTTTTAGCTATTATATCGTCTAATATTAAAGGAGCATCATCATATGTAATAGGCTCATGTATTAAAATTTTAACTCTATCTGATACATAATTATCTTTGAAGTTTACAATATTATTCTTTTTAAATTTATTTACCTCGTTATCATTTATGTAATCATTTGTTGTATTATTGCTTTCTTCTATATTTTTAGAATTGTCATCATTATAATAATCATCTTCATAGTAATCGTCCTCATAATAATCATCATCATAATCGTCATCCAGACCTATTAAATTTTTAAATTTATCAAAAACTCCCATAATATCCTCCGTTAATTGTAATTTCTTTCACCAAAAATACTTGTACCAACTCTGATCATATTAGAACCTTCTTCTATTGCTATTTTATAATCATGACTCATTCCCATGGATAGAGTTTCCATACTTATATTTTTGAAATCTTTATTTTTCAAATTCTCGAATATATTTTTCATTTCTTTAAAATAAGGTCTCACTTCTTCTAAATCTTCAAAAAATGGTGCTACAGTCATTAAACCTTTAACCTTTACAAATTCACATTCCTCGATTTTCGTAATGAGTTCTTCTAAATCTTCTTTGTGAAGACCGGTCTTGCTTTCCTCTTTCGCTAAATTTAGTTCTATTAAACAGTTAAAAATATAATTATTATTTTTACCTCTTTTTTCTAATTCCTTTAAAAGGGAAAGTCTATCTAAAGATTGAATCAACTCAACCTTATTCAATAAATATTTTACCTTATTTGTCTGTAAATGACCAATCATATGGAATTTATATTCTTCGTTATCAATTTCTTCATATTTTTTTACTAACTCTTGTACTTTATTTTCTCCAAATTCAGTTTGTCCACAATTAAATGCTTCAATAACTCTATCAGAGTTCACCGTTTTGGACACAGCGATTAATTTAATACCATATTGAATTTTATTTCTATTTTTTACTTCTTCAATTCCATTTAAAATATTGTTTATATTTTCTTTTATCTCCATTATATCACCTATTCTATTAATTGACCTAATTTAAATTTCTTAGGATTCTTTATTATTTCATCGTAAGAATTAACGGTTTTTAATTCCTTATCCATAAAATTAATTATACCTTCATCACCAGAGCTTATAGTTGCCTTTCCATTTTTCAAGGAAATAACCTCCACTGGTTTAAAATCGACAACACCGCTTGGTTTCTTAATAAATACACCTTTGATTCCTTTGTTATCCACTAAGGATTTTTCGGGTATTTCAAATGAATTCGCCTTGTAGTTAACAATATTGATATTATAAAATCTATTGGTGCTGAATTTTTCAAAATATGTATTGAATTCAGCAAATATATTAATTTTATTCTTATTTATATTTAAATTTTTAATTGTTCCGTCTATATATATATCATCAACTTTAATCTTTATAATTCCACCGACTTCATAATTATTTGTCAATTCCTTTTTATCAAAGGAAAAAATCATACCATAATAATTATTATTTACTATTTTAAAACCATTTTTCTCGGTATTTATTTCTGTATTTGATTTATCAATATCTATATCCATAAATTCTAAGTCAATATTATATATATTATAAATATCTTCATATCCATCGACTTTAGTTGAAATATATCCAGAACTTCCTGACTTCAATTTCTTACCATTAGACTCCATAGTATCCTTAATAATATTATAATCCTCCAATAGATATTCATTGTATTCCTTATTGTTTTTTATTTTAAAATCCATTGAAATATTATTTATATCTTTATAATTATATGAGTTTATATTTTCTATAATATCATTTGTAGAAATATTTTTGTCAGAATACTTATTGTTTTCTAATTCTTTAATGGCTTTATTAACATATCCTATGTTTAGTCCATATTTATTTGAATAGTTATTTATTGTACCTAGATTCTTGTTAACTCCTACTCGAGTGTCATTTATTCCTTCTAGGTTAATATCCTCTCCATAACTATAAATATGTTCATCTCTTACTATTAAAGCATTTGTATTTATTATTTTCTCATATACTTTAGGTCTTGTTAATTTAATTGTAGAGTTTTTAAATACTTTTATATAAATATTTCTAAATAACAATAAGACAAAAACAAATATTATAATCCTAATTATTCTATTATTTTTACTTGATAATCTTTTGTTTTTAATTTTTTTCATAGAAACCTCTAATAGATTATAACATATAATTTAAATATTTCTTTTCATATATTGATATTACACAATCTAATTAAAAAAAGATATATCAATATATTGACATATCTTTTCTTTCAAATAAATTAGAATTTTTTTCTACTACCTGGCTTAACCAATTCAATTCCTTCTTTACATAGTGGACAATTATCATTGTCATATGTATTAATTTGTAACGCTACTGCTGGAAATAATTTGTAACCTACATCCTTACCGCCAGTTCTATCAACTAAGCAAGCTACTCCAACAACATTTCCGCCATGTTCTTCAATTACTTTCATAGTTTCAACAGAACTTTTTCCTGTAGTCACTACATCTTCAACTATTAGAACATTTTGGCCTTTTTTTATTTCAAAGCCTCTTCTTAAAGTCATTTCGTTATTTTCTCTTTCAGTGAAGATTGCTGGAACGCCTAAAGCTCTACCAAGTTCATAAGCTATTACAATTCCTCCCATTGCAGGACCGACTACAATATCTATTTTTTCATCTACTAATTTTTCTTTGATTATTTTACAAACTTCTTCTGATTTTTCAGGATATTGTAATAATTTTGCACATTGTACATATTTATCACTATGCTTTCCTGATGAAAGTAAAAAATGACCTGTTAATAAAGCATCGCTTTCTTTTAATAATTCAATTACTCTGTTATCCATAATTCCTCCTATAATATACCTGTTATTTCTTTTAAATCCTTAATATTTTCTCTTAACATAAATTGTTCTATTCCATCAATTATATCTATCATAATATCTGGCTTAATAAAGTTTGCAGTACCTACTTGTATTGCAGTTGATCCTGCCATTATAAATTCAACAGCGTCTTCCCAATTCATTATTCCACCCATTCCAACTATTGGAACATTAACGACATCATGTACATCCTTAACCATTCTAAGGGCAATAGGCTTAATTGCAGGGCCTGACAATCCAGCTGTTACATTTTTGAAAATAGGTTTACGTTTATAAATATCTATTGCTAAAGCATTAAATGTATTTACAAGGGAAAGGCTATCTGCGCCGGCTTCTACACAAGTCTGAGCCATTTCCTTAATATTTTCAGCATTAGGTGAAAGTTTCACCATTAAAACCTTATTGGTTTTTTCTCTTACTTTTTTTACTATATCATAAGCTGTATCACATTTTATTCCAAATGCCATACCACCTTCTTTTACATTTGGACATGATATATTTAATTCTATAATCCTAATATCAGTTTCATTTATAAGTTCAATACT
Organism: uncultured Gallicola sp.; assembly: GCA_964345925.1. Lineage (GTDB taxonomy): Bacteria > Bacillota > Clostridia > Tissierellales > Peptoniphilaceae > Miniphocaeibacter. The sequence continues at coordinate 97,253 of CAYFSP010000003.1, forward strand.
CTTTAGATAATCCTCTATTTGTGATCCACCTACATTTGCAATTACCTCTGCACTGAATTGTTTCATAAATTCAAGATCATTTTTTATAAATTCTGCAACTGAAGGATTTTGTAATCCTATACTGTTCATTATTCCTGAAGGAGTTTCATGAATTCTTCTACCTTCATTTCCATCTTTCTTAAAGTAAGTCAGTCCTTTGGAAGATATTCCACCAAGTCGATTTAAATCCATATATGGTTCAAATTCTCTTCCAAAACCAAATGTTCCAGATGCACCTATTACAGGGTTTTTCAACTCCACTCCACATATATTAACTTTCAGCATCAAAAATCACCTCTTCACCATTGAAAACCGGTCCTTCATGACATACTCTTTTAATACCTTTTGTTGTATTTACTGCACAACCTAAGCAAGCTCCTATTCCACAAGCCATATGGGCTTCTAATGAATAGTAGGATTTAGCTGATAGATTTAAATTCTTAAGGGAATTCATCATAGGATTTGGTCCACATGCATAAACTATATCATATTCATCTTCAATATAATCAGTTACAAATCCTTTTCTACCTTCATTACCGTTATTAGTTGTAACTGTAATTTTATCAGTATATTTTTCAAAGTCATTCATTAAATAGCTACTGTTTCTAAAACCAGCATATAAATCCACTTTACCCTTTAAGGATTTTGCTAAAAACTTCATTGGAGCAAGTCCTATTCCACCAGCTACTAATGCTACTCTCTTATTGTTTTCAATAGTAAATCCATTGCCTAAAGGTCCTAATATATCCATAGTGGATCCCTCTTTCAAAGATGACATAATCTTTGTTCCCTTTCCAACTACATCATATAAAAAAGAAATCTTTCCTTCTTCTAAATCATAAATGCTTAACGGTCTTGGTAATAGTGGATATTCGTCCCAAGCTCTCAACATATAAAATTGCCCTGGTGAGCCTTCAAAATCCCCCTCTAATTCCATTAAATATATACTTCCGTCTATTTGCTTGTTCCTAACTATTTTAGCTTTTTTATAATTGTTTTTTTCCATAAATATCATTCCTCATAATTTCTACTGCATTTCTAGTATATTCTTGAAATTTACTTTCACCATCATCAAATTTTTTATATGCAGTTATAATTCCTCTTGATGAGTTTACAACACCACCATTAAAATCATTTAAATAAAGTCTAATATCTTCGGCTTTTCCACCTTGTGCACCATATCCTGGAATTAAGAAGAATGATTTTTTAAATCTTTCTCTTATTTCTGCAGCCTCTTCACTATAAGTTCCCCCTACTACAAATCCTAGTGAACTATAACCTGAACTTCCTACTAGTTCTTCAGCCATCTTATATATATTTTCACCAATATTATAATATAACGGCTCATCTTTATATTCTAGATATTCAATATCCTTAGCTCCTGGATTTGAAGTTCTAAGCAAAACAAAAGCTCCCTTTTCTCCAGATTTAAAGTAATCGAAATATGGAGTTATACTATCATAACCCATGTATGGATTTAATGTTATAAAATCCGTTTCAAAATCTCCTGTAAAATGAGCTTTAGCATATTCCTTTGCGGTAGCTGCAATATCTCCTCTTTTTACATCTCCTATTGACAGAGAGCCCTTCTCTTTTATATATTTCATTGTTTTTGAATAGGCCTTTAATCCATCTATTCCCATTGCTTCATAATAAGCTATTTGAACTTTGTAAATTCCAGTAATATCATGTGTACAATCGATAATTTGCTTATTGAATTCAAATACAATATCTTCAATTTTATCCGATTTATTTTTTATGCTATCTGGTATATAGTCCAAACTAGTATCTAAACCTACACAAACAAAACCCTTTTTAGCAACTTCATCATATAATTTATCAATAATCATCCTAGTCCTCCATATCGTATATTTGGTCACAGTATTCACATTTATAAAGTGAATTCTCTCTATCAACTAATGAAAACCTATGAACCATATTTCTTTCACTTGTAGAAATACATCTTGGATTTTTACACTTTATTACATTTTCAATATATTCAGGTAGTTTCATATCTATTTTTTCTACTATTTTTTGATCTTCAATTATATTAACCGTTAAATCCAAATCTATAAAGGCTAAAGCTGTAAGATCTAAATCTATAACATTCTCAATTTTGATCATATCTTTTTTTCCAAATTTCTTTGAGGATGCATTCATAATCAGTGCTACTGAATAATTAGCTTGGGCTAAACCCAACATTTCAAATATAATATGTCCATGTCCAGGCTTTATATGATCAATAACTATGCCTTTGTTTATACTATTTATATTTAACATTATTTAACTCCTAATAATTTTAAAATTAAGGCCATTCTAACAATTACACCATATTTTACCTGATCAAAATATAATGCTCTTTTATCAGAATCTACTTCTACGCTAATTTCATTTACCCTTGGGAGCGGATGTAGTATTGCTAAATCCTCTTTTGCATTTACTAGTTTCTTCTTATCTAGTATATAGCTATCCTTCAGTCTTATATAGTCTTCCTCATTAAAAAATCTTTCCTTTTGCACTCTTGTCATATATAGAATATCCAATTTATCTATTATATTTTCAAGCCTTTCCTCTTCAATAAACTCTATATTTTTTTCTTTTAAAGATAATTTTATATATTCTGGTATCTTTAATTCCTCAGGTGATATGAATATAAATCTATTGCCTTTATAGTGTGACATAGCCTCTACTAGTGAATGTACAGTTCTTCCAAATGTCAAATCTCCACACAATCCAATTGTCAAATTCTCAAAAGTTTTCTTGCTCTCTAAAATTGTTAACATATCCGTCAACGTTTGGGTTGGATGTTGATGACCACCATCACCTGCATTTATTAGAGGAACGGATGTATAATCCTTAGCTAATGTTGAAGACCCTTCTTTAGGATGTCTCATAGCTATTATGTCCACATAACTTCCAATAGTTTTTACAGTATCAGCAAGACTCTCCCCTTTCGATGTGGAGGATGAGTTACTTTCTGAAAATCCTATACAATCTCCACCTAATCTGTGAATTGCTGACTCAAAACTCAATCTTGTCCTTGTTGACGGCTCAAAAAAAAGAGTCCCTAGAATTTTTCCATTACATAAATTAGAAAAACTCTCAGGACTCTTAATAATGTCTTGAGCTAGCGTCATAATATTCATAATTTCAGAATTCGAAAAATCATTTATTTCGATTAAATTCCTATCTTTAAGCATTATCTTCCTCCTCAGACATTTAAAATAAATTTTACTTATATATTTTTTCCTTACATACAATAACATTTTTTAAAATATATGTCAAATTATAAAAAATATTTTTTTATAATTTTAACGACTCCAAGGTTATCATTTGAAGTGGTAACTTCATCTGCAAATCGCTTTAATTCGTCCATAGCATTGGCCATTGCTACTCCCCTACCAGCATATTTTATCATCTCTACATCATTTTCACCATCACCTATGGCGATTATCTCCTCTCGCTTAATTCCATATGAATTAGCTATATACTCAAGTGCTTTTCCTTTAGAAATATCATTTCTATTTATTTCTAAAAAGAATGGCAATGAAAAAAGTAATTTACATGAATTATTTTTTTCTTCAAAAGATTTTTTATACTTTAAAAGATTTTCATATTCATCTGATATAGCAACTTTATTTACTTTATTATATAAGTTGTTATCTTTTAGAAATTTTTTCATATCGCCTACTTCTTTAGCAGGATAATCTGTGAATTTATCGATTATTTTTCCGAAATCCGTTTTTTTAGATGTAATATAGGAATCATTTTCAACAAATACCGTTGGAATATATTTATACTCCTCTGCCAAATCCAAAGCAAGGTTAATATGATCCTCTGCTAATGTTAAGTTCATAATATGATCAATTCCATTAGATGTGGTTATAATTGCACCGTTCATTGATCCTACAAGACCTTCTAAACCTATTATATCTGATAGTTCCACTATGGATTTAGGCTCTCTACCAGAAATAATAGTCACTCTAATTCCCTTTTCTAAAATTAATTTAATATATTTTACTGTATCTTCGTCTATAAAATGTTTACTGTTTAACGTTGTTCCATCTAAGTCAAGTGCTAATAATTTATACATTTATTACTCCTAAAATAATAAGGAAAGAATTATCTTTCCTTATTCTCTAATTTGTCCATTACCTAATATTATATATTTTTCAGATGTTAACTCTTCTAGAGCAACTGGTCCTCTAGCATGTAATTTCTGTGTTGAAATTCCCATTTCAGCTCCAAGTCCAAATTCAAAACCATCAGTAAATCTACTGGAAGCATTTACATATACGCAAGCACTATCCACTAGGTTTAAAAATTTATTGCTATTATCATAATCTTTTGTAATTATGACTTCAGAATGGTGAGTACTATATTTTCTTATATGATCTATTGCTTCATCTATATCCTTTACAACTTTCATAGAAAATGCATAATCTAAATATTCTCGATAATACTCTTCCTCCGTTGCAATACCAATATTATTTAATTTATTTCTAGATATTTCATCTCCATAAACTTTAATATTGTATTTATCTATGGTCTTTTGAAGTCCATTATAGAATTCATCTTTTATATTCTTATGAACTAATAGGGATTCCATAGCATTACACACACCAATTCTCTGTGTTTTAGCATTTTCAATTATATTTATTGCCATTTGAATATCTGCAGATTCATCTACAAAAATATGACAATTACCATCACCTGTTTGTAAAACAGGAACTGTGGAATTTTCTACTACGGATTTAATAAGTCCTGCACTTCCACGAGGTATTAAAAGATCTACATATCCATTTAATTTCATCAATGCATTTGCACTTTCCCTGGAAGTATCTTCAATTAATTGAACAAAATCCTCATTAAACCCTAATTGCTTTATTGAATCTCTAATTACTTTTACAATTGCTTTATTTGATTCTATAGCTTCCTTACCACCTCTTAAAATAAGCGCATTAGAGGATTTTAAAGACAATGCACTACAATCTAAAGTAACATTTGGTCTAGATTCATATATTATTCCTATAACCCCCATTGGAACCCTTTTCTTACCAATTTGAAGTCCATTTGGAAGTAAATTCATATTGCTAATATTTCCAATAGGATCTCTTAATTCGATAATCTGTTCAATTCCTTCGCCCATGCCTTTAATTCGTTCCTCATTTAATAAAAGTCTATCTAGTAAACCTTCAGATAATCCCATATTCTTACCATTTTCTAAGTCAATTTCATTAGCCTTTAATATACTAGAAGTATTTTTAATTAAATTATCCGATATATTTCTTAAAATATTATTTTTTTCAGATGTATTTAGCAAAGAAAGCTCAAATGAGGCTTCTTTTGCTTTTATTCCTATTTCTTTAAGCATTTTTATCACTCCTAAAATACGTTCCTATTTCTTCTCCTTCAAGAATATCCTTGATTATTTTCATATCCTTACCATTTGCTAATATTACATCTATTCCCTTTTCCATACATAATTTACTAGCGCTAATTTTTGTAATCATTCCACCTGTTCCAACTTTTGAATTCGTTCCTGAAGCATATTTCTCCAATTTACTATCAATTACTGTAACTTCCTTTATTAATTTAGCATCACTGTCCTTCCTAGGATCTGCTGTATATAGTCCGTCAATATCTGATAGCAAAATTAAAAGATCTGCTTCTATAATTCTAGATACTATTGCAGATAATGTATCATTATCTCCAAATTTAATTTCAAATGTAGATATTGCATCATTTTCATTTACAATTGGAATTACATTCAGATTAAATAATTCATTATATGAATTATTTACATTGGTTCTCATCAGTTCATCTGTATCAATATGTTTAGTAAGTAGAATCTGTGCTGCATGGTAGCTGAATTCTCCTAAAATTCTATTATAGGTATTCATTAAAACCACTTGTCCAACTGCTGAAGCCGCCTGTTTTAAAGCGGTACTTTTTGGTCTCTCAGGCAAATTTAACCTTTTTGATCCAGCTGCAATAGCACCAGAAGATACAAGCACAACTTCATATCCGTGATTTTTCAAATCACTTAATTGCCAACATAAATCAAAAACCTTACGTAAATTTATATCTCCATTCTCATGAGTAATGGAAGAAGAACCAACTTTTATAACAACTCTTTTTATTTTCTTTGAAAACTTTCTCATAATATCTCCTATTTTGTCAATTATATTTATTATAGCAAAGAATGTAAATAAAAAAAGCTAGAATACTAGCTTTTTAAATCATTTTGTAATTCCGTTATGGATTTTAAGGAAATATGTTTCTTATCTATTTCAAAATCCTTTAAAAATTCATACATATCCTTTTCATTTAAAGCTTCAACTTCTATATATGGATAAGGATATGTATCTTTATCCCATATATCAAAATCAAGTCTTAAATTTTTATATCTATATGAATATCTTTCCTTTGTACCTGTAATAAATTTATCCAATTTTAAATTTTCTAATATATTTATTAAATTTTCTTTATTATCAAACTCTATTGTATATTCTAAATTTTCCCTTACGAGTTCATTTTTAACTTTCTTTTTAAAAGTTAATTCCTTTTTATCGGTTTTATTTAAAATATCTTCAACTTCTCTAATTCTTAAATAGCAATTATCATCTATAAGGTTCAATTTTTCAGAATTTATTACAGTATTCTTTTGAAATTCATGAGCTATTAAAACTCCACCTTTATCTTCAACTAATTTCCTATATTTTTTAAAATCAAGTCCTAATAACTTAAATTCCAATTCTCTTTCCATTATTTTACCTTTACATTTTCTTCATCTATTATAACTGTTGTATCTTGATGTAAATTAAGTAATGATGCAGGAGAGTTTGTACTTATAAATTTATTTTCAATTAAGTATTTAGTTGCCTCTTCCTTGTTTTTACCACTTATAAGTATAATGATCTTCTTCGCTGTAAATATTGAACCCATTCCCATTGTAATAGCTTTTGTTGGAACATCCTCAATTTTATCAAAAAATCTTGAATTGGCTTCAATTGTACTTTCTGTTAAGTCCACAATACTTGTTTTTACATTTAATTCTTTAAATGGCTCATTGAATGCAATATGACCATTAGATCCTAGTCCCAACACTTGTAAATCAACACCGCCAACTGATCTTAAAAGATTTTCATATTCAACAACTTCCTCTTCAGGATTATTTGAACCATTAGGTATATTTATATTTTCCTCTTTTATATTAATATGATTAAATAGATTTTCTTTCATAAAATAATTATATGATTGATCATTATCCTTGTTTAATCCAACATATTCATCAAGGTTAAAAGTCGTAATATTTGAAAAGTCCAAACCATTTTTATATTCTCTTATTAATTCATTATACAATCCAATAGGTGTAGAGCCAGTTGCTAGTCCTAAAACCGAATTTTTCTTTTTCTTTACTTGTTCTACAATTATCTCACAAGCTTTTTTACTCATTTCATCATAATTTCTAGTATAAATAATTTTCATTTTATAGCCTACTTTCTTTTATTAGATTAATATTTACTAAATAATTATAATTTAATATCTTTATTTTTACAATTATTTAATATTAATTTTGGAATAAATTCTAAATGGTCACTAGATGTACAAATATATTCTACACCGTCAACAACCCCTTCAACTACATTAATTAATCCAGGTCCATGTAAATGACCATATATACATTTATCTATATTGTACTTTTTTAAAATATTATGAAACTCATTAGGATCTCTATTTTTATCAAAAGGTGGATAATGTAACATTGCTATTTTATAATTGTCTTTACTTCCACTTTTAATACTCATTTCAAGTCGCAACAATTCCCTTTGGAATACATTATAAGTATCCGATTCTTCATTGACTGATTCCCAACCTCTAGTACCAACTATGTCAATACCATTAAATGAAAAAGAATTATTTTGTAAAAATATAAATCGATCTAATTTTAAATCATTATTTTTCTTTAATGAACTCCACCAATAATCATGGTTTCCCTTTATAAAAACCTTAGTTCCAGGTAATTTTTCAAGTCTTTCCAAGTCTTTAACAGCTTCATTCATAGTCATTGCCCAAGAAATATCACCAGCTACAAGAATTAAATCATCATCATCTATTAATTTTTTCCAATTTTCAAATATTCTATTTTCATAATCTGTCCAACTATCTCCAAAGAGTTCCATAGTTTTTTTGCCTGTATAATCTAAATGCAGGTCTGAAATACTGTATATCATATATCTCCTATAAATTTATTATATTAACAAATTCTATTCCTTCAGCTATATCACTTTCTCTATTCTGGCAAGTAAATAAAATTATCTGTCTATTTTTACTTAGTTCTATTAAATAATGTAAAGTATTTTTTAATCTATTATCATCAAAATTATTAAAAGCATCATCGAATATAATTAATTCTTTTTCTCCAAATACTTCATTGGATGTTGCTATTCTCAGTGCAATGTAAAGTAATTCCATAGTACCTTGAGATAAATTACCAATGTCTTTAATATTTTCAGAATTTTGATCTATGAATTTCATATTAAAATATTCATCTATTTTTAATTTTAATTCGTAACCTGTAACCTTTAAAAATACTTCATTTATATATTCTGCCATTCTAGGTAAATAATTTATTTTTATTTCATTATGGGCATTATTTATTTCTTCTATGGCTATATTCAATGATTTTATATAATCCTCTGTTTTTTTAACATCATTTGTAACTATTGATATTTCTTCAATTGTACTAGGTATTTTCATTACATCATCTTCAATAATATTTTTTCTTTCCTCAATAGATGAAATTTCTTTTATAAGTAGGTCTGAATTTTCTTTTAACTCTCTTAAATCAAGATATTTAACTTTTTCAAACTCTTTACTATATTCTATTAATTCTTCATCACCATAAGAAACAATATTAAAGTTCATATTTATCGTTTCCAATTCTTTTTTCTTAATCGATAGTTCGTTTCTTAAATTATTTAACCTTTCTTTGTTCTTCAAATGATTTTCTAATTTTAATCCAGTTTTATTTTGAATCTTTAAAGAAATTTCATTTAAAGCATCTTTATTAAAATCCTCTTCATTTAATAAAATTTCAATGTCTTTATCTTTTTCTTCCAATTTTTTTTCCAATTTATTAAATTCTTCATAAATATTTATATCGGTTGTGAAGAAACTGTTTTTAGTAGAGTTTTTATTCTTTAAAATAATATTATATCTTTCTCTTATATCATTAATTAATTTATTTTTCTTGTTTTTTAAATAAAAATTAATTGAAATAGAAATAATGATTAATATAATAGATATTAGAACTAGTATTAAAGATATATTAAAATCTAATTGTATCAAAAATAGAACCCCAGAAATAATCGATGATACAACTGCTACCATTATAAATATTAAACTATTTTTTTGATATTCTTCATTTTTCTCCAATGTATTTTTAAGATTTTTTTTGTTATCTTCAAAGGATATTTTATTTTCTAATTCCTTTAATTTTGTATATAGATATTTTTTGTCTTTAGATAGTTCATTAAACTCCCTAGCCATGTAGGTAAGTTCTTCATTAATTTCTTCAACTTTAATTAATTCTTCTTCAATACTACTGTTGCTATTCATTATAGTATCTATATTTTCTTTAATACTTAATATCTCTTTTTCCAAACTTTTCTTTCTATTTATAATTCCTATATTCTTTTGTTGTTTTTTATACCTATTAAAAATGTCAATATTTGAAATATTTTCCCTTATTTCAATGTATTCTTTTTTCTTTTTATCTATTGCAAATATATATTCATCATAATCTTCTTTTTTTAATTTTAAAGATTTTAATTTTTCCTTTAATCTTCTTTCTTTTTCCTTTAATATTCCATATGGTTTTTTTAATGATTTTTCTGTACCAATACTGTTCTTTAATTCGTTTAAGCTGCTTAGTGATTCTACTACTGAAAAATATTTACTGTTTTCAGAGAAGACATCTATAATCTTATCAGAAATATATTTTTTAGAATCATTGCTTATTAAACTCTTACCTTGACCTATTAATAAAGTATTTAAAAACACTTCGCTGCTACAATTAAAGAAATACTCTCCAGGAAAGCTTAGATTATTTGCCTCATATCCTTTAAAATCCTTCGATATTTCCCTTCCAGTAGACTCATCAAATAGTTTGTACTCCTTATTGGCAAAATCTCTGTATAATCTAATTTTCTGCGAGTTAATCTCAAATATTAAACTACCTTCATATTTTTCACTTGACCATGGTTTATATTTATCATAATCCTCTGTAAATCTAAGGGATTTTAAATATGGTTTTACAAATCCAAAAAACATTCCCTCAATAAATTTACTAATTGTAGTCTTTCCCAACTCATTTGCACCATAAACAATATTAAAATTATTACCAAATTCTATTTTTCTATTGTTGAATTTTCCAAAACTCGTTAAATTTATTTCTAATAAGTTCATTTATTTTCCTTTAATAACACCTTTAAGCCTAATTTTAATGCCTCTTGATTTACTGGATTTTCCATATCCTTTTCCATCATATTCTTAATGAAGACTCCTACTATATTATTTTTGTTAATCTCCATAATCTTTTCTAAATCATAATTATTTTCCAATCTATTTATAACTTCTAAATGAGTCACTAAATGCTTTAATTCCTCTTGTAATATATCTATATCTAAATCAAATTCTTCTGGTAAATATCCTAATAAATTTATCCTTAAAAAATTCTTCTTACTTGGATTTGTCCAATTATTAATTATATGGTCTTTTAATTCATAGAAATTAAATTCTCCTTTGATATTATAATCCTTTTCTATGAATATAGACTTGGATAAATCCAAAAACTCTATATTTAAACCATATTCATTAAACTCCCCAAACAATGCTCCATGAACACATTGCTCGTTAAAGCTCAATGGTTCTATTGAACCAGGATACATAATATTATCTGCAATTTTAGTTGGTTTATGAATATGGCCTAATGCTATATAATCAAATTCTAAATTTTTTAATATATTTAACTCTACAGGTTGATATCTGAAATTAGGATTTACAATATCAGTATGTAAAAGTAAAATATTTTTCTTATTCTTATTTAATTTTAAACCTTCAAAAATATTGTCCTTGTTTAAAATATCGTCAATAAAACTAATTCCATAAATAACATAATTATTAAATTCATATTTTTCCAAATAATCATTTTTAAACAAATATACATTATTGGGAATATTTAAAAGTTTCCATTTGGAATTAATTCTATAAGGATCATGATTTCCAAATATAATAAATACTTTAATTTGATCTATTTGATTAAATAGATCAAGTAGCCTTTTTAGTTCCGACAATGTTATATATTCTTCGTTGTATAAATCACCTGATAAGAATAAACAATCTATATTTTCTTTTTTAGCTTTTTCTATTAAATTTTCAATACTTCTCCAAATATCATTTCTTCTCTCCAAAGCTAAGTCCTTTGAAAACGAAGAATATTCAAAACTTGAAGCTATATGAAAGTCTCCACTATGTATAAATTTCATATTAACCTACTTATAATAATTAAATTTTTCTTTTCTATCATATTTAAGAAATATTCTTAAATTATTTATATCTATATTGTATAAATTAAAGATTTTTATTAACATTTTAGCTATTTTATTAGCACTAAAATGTGTTTCTGCATAAAGTTTTTCAGAAATCCTAAAAGGATTATTCATCTTTTTTCCATCTTTTCCAAAATATGGTTTTCTTTCACCATTGAACTTTGTCCTATTTATTAATGAATACATAGTACCGCTGTCTAATTTATAGAAATACAGTAATATATTCTCATATAAATCCTTAAAGGAATTTACTTCTATATTCTTTCCCTTATAAATTGAAAAGGATTTTGGTTTAGTATATGAAAAATCATAAAAAAGATTTACAAATTTACTAAAATTTTTCTCATCGTCCAAAATATTCATGGAAAGCTGAATTCCCTCAATAGGCATTTCCTTTTTAATATATATTATGTTCTCATAAAACTCTCTAATTTCCTTATGATTTTTAAAATCCAAATTATATGTTTGTGCAATGTTCAAACATGATTCTAGCTCTTCTATTGTATTATATATTTTTAATAATAAACGAGGATTTTCCTCCTTTAAAATCTCAAAAAATCTGTCCATAATATCACCTATGTAAATTATAGCAAATAAAGAGAAATACTCTAAACTAATATTAGTTTAGAGTATTTATATAATTATCCACTATATGATCTGTAAATTCTTTAATATTATCAAGTTTAAATATTTTTTCACTTTCATCTTTAAAATTATCTATATCCGTAATAATTCCCTTTAAAGGCTTTATGCAAATTTTTTCCTGAGAATTTGCTTTTCTTATAACTTCAAATTTATCATAGTCACTATTTTTTAAACCTTCAATAATTATTATATCCATATCCTTAAAAGTATTAATCAATTTTTTAGCAATAATATTTTTATTTTCTATTATCATATATTTGTTATCTGAGAAAAGTCCTATTGAGTTTGCCCCTGAACAATAGTATCTGCCTGTGTCCGTATCATCTTCCAGAGTAAAATCATGACCATCATGCTTAATTACACCAACAGAGTAATTCCTATTCTTTAATTCAGATACCAATTTACATATAAAAGTTGTCTTACCGGAATTTTTTCTTCCACATATGGATATTATATTATTACCAGTAAATTTATTATAATCTTTTTGAAAATTTATATTATTAAAAATTTCCTCTTTAAAAACGGTATAATCCAAATCTATTGATTTAGAATAATTCTCTTTTAGTAAATCCATCAATTTATAATTTCTTTTTACTATTCTAGCTTCTAACTCTGGAATAATTTCTTTACTATATATTGCTCCCAATGGATTACATCCCTTACTCGTCTTAGCATAATATATGCTATAATCATTTGAAATAAACTTATAAATATAACTCATAATATCAGTGTTTATATTTTGCATATCAACAGCAACTATAAAATTATATTTATACTTGCTCCTTTTTAATATTTCTAAAATCCCACCAATAGGACCAATATCTTTATACTTATCATTTACAAGTAATACATCATTACCTTTTAAATCCACTTCTCTATTTATAGAAACTATGGTTTCAAATTCTTTAAATTCTTCTATTAAATTATTTAAGAAAGTATTATTTCTATATATTAACTGAGATTTATCAACGCCCATTCTTGAGCTTTTTCCTCCAGCTAATATTCCTACTCCAATATTCATATTATGGCAAGTAAATAACCTTTACTCTATCTCCTTCTTTAATTAAAATATTTGGTTCTTGTACAATTAAACAATTACAGTTAAGTAGATTGGATATTACAGAAGATGCATGTATATCTGCAATTTCAACTGTTTCATTATAGTATTTAGCCCTTACGTATCTTTGTAGTTTACTAGGTTTTAATGATCCCTTAACTATTAACTTTTCATGTAATATATTGTCCAACTCTTTGCATTTATAATATTTTGATGCTATTGGCCAAAATAATACTTGAAAATTTGCTAAAGCAGCAAATGGATTTCCAGAAAAACTTAAAATTATTGCATTGTTTAACTTTGCAGATGAAACCGGTGTACCAGGTTTCATTGCAACCTTTCT
>CAYFSP010000004.1:0-30695 GCA_964345925.1 uncultured Gallicola sp.
GGAATTTGTTATGAGTTTTTTATTTTAACTGTTGCATTTAATTTTACAATCTATCATATTAAAAAAACCAAAACAGAACTTTCCGTTCTCTTTTGGTTTTTTATTGCTTTACTATAGGAAATGTAAATATAAATTTACTTCCCTTGTTTTTTTCACTTTTTACTTCAATTGTACCGTCATGAACAATTGCCACATGTTTTACTATTGCAAGACCAAGTCCTGTTCCAGCTTTTTTTCCTCTGGCTTTATCCACTACATAAAATCTTTCAAATATTCTATTTATATGGGATTTTTTTATACCTATTCCCGTATCTTCAACTTCAAATACACAATTATTATTTTTTCTATATAGATTAATATTTATTCTGCCATTTTCTACATTGTATTTTATAGCGTTAGATATTAAATTATTTATTAAGTCCTTTATCTTTTTCTTGTCGGCAAATACTTCCATATCCTCTAAATTCGTATATATCTTTATTTTTTTAAACATTGCTACATTTTCCATAGCATTGGATAATTCATCTACTAATTTTTTAATATTAAATAATTCCTTTTCCATTTTTATACTAGTAGGATCATCATATTTTGATAGAATTATAATATCGTCTATAATCATAAAAAGCTTGTTGGCATCTTCTCTTATTGTCTTCGCAAAGATTTTCACTTCCTCTTCCTTTGCCATTCCCATCTCTATTAATTCTGCATAGCCCATTATGGATGTTAATGGAGTTTTTAATTCATGTGTTACATTAGCTGTAAATTCAGATCTTATCTTTTCAGCATTTCTATATTTCTCCATTGAATACATACTGTTCTTTTTTTCCTTGTTCAACTTTTTTAGCATTTCCTCTAAATCTGTACTATAGTCTATATTGAGTTTTTGATCGTTAAATATTTCAGCGATTATTATATCTGCTACCCTATTTAAATCGGATGTTTTTGTCCTTCTTTTCAGTATAAAATAATTCACTACAAATGATATAACCACGGTTATTATTATTGATAATATACTAGCTACTGAAAACAAACCAGAATTTCTACTTATAAAAAACAGCAATCCTACTATGGAAATCAATATTACAGAATATATAATCAACAGATTTATTATTAAATTTTTCCTTGTTTTATCCATAATTATTCCACTATTTTATAGCCAACATTTCTCACCGTTACTATGCTTTTGTTGGCATCTCTTAATTTTTGTCTTAGAGTCCTTATATGAACGTCAACGGTTCTAGTCTCTCCTTCATAGTCAAAGCCCCATATTTCCTCTGTTAACTTTTGTCTTGTCAAGACTATATTCTTATTCTCTATTAAATAAAGTAGTAATTCAAATTCCTTATATGTTAATTTAATGTATTCATCATCAACCATAACAGTTCGCTTTTCCAAATCCATCTTAATATTTTTTAAGGTTATTAAGGAATTTTCTTCAATTCTTATCTCATTATCTGATCTTCTGAGTACGGCTTTAATTCTAGATACCATTTCCATTACTCCAAATGGTTTTGTAATATAGTCATCAGCTCCCATATCAAGACATCTAACCTTATCCATCTCTTCATTTTTAGCCGTAAGCATTATTATTGGAACGTCCTTTAAATTTTTATCCGCCTTCAGTTTTGACAGTATAGTATATCCATCTTCTCCATCTAGCATTATATCCAGTAATATTAAATTAGGTTTTCTTTCAGAAATCTTCTCTTTTAATTCATTGTAATTTACTAGTCCCGTTGCTGAAAATCCACTATTGTTTAATGCATAGACGACTAAATCTCGTATATTGTCCTCATCTTCAACCACATAAATATATTTCATGATTCACCTATTCTATTAATTGCCTCTATGTTTTCCCGTTATGGAAAACTCCACCCATTCCGAAATATTTTCTGCATGGTCTCCTATACGTTCTAAATATTTTGCAATCATTAACACATCTACTGCATATTCAGGATTCGTATCAGAGCTTTTAAACTCCTCTATTACATCTAATTTAACTCTATTAAAGTATTCATCCACTTTATTATCGTGTTCCCTTATATTATCCACCAAGGACAAATCTCCAGTAACGAAACTTTTAAGACTTTCCTTAACCATTTCTATAGATAGAGAGCCCATCTTTATTATTGTGTCAAAGGTATCATCCTTTGTGAATTTTGGCATGCTTAGTGTAATCTCTGCAATATCTGTAGCATGGTCTCCAATTCTTTCCATATCAGTTATCATCTTTAGTGCTGCAGATATAAGGCGTAAATCACTGGCTACTGGCTGTTGCTGTAACAATAGACGTAAAGCTCTCTTCTCTATTATTCGCTCCATTTCGTTTACTTCGTCATCACCGTTTACAACCTCTTTGGCAAGTTCTAAATTCTTATGTTTAAAAGCGCTTATTGCTTCTGTTATCTTCACTGAAATAAGTTCTCCCATTTCAGTTAGTTCATTATTTAATTTATCAAGTTCTCTATCAAATTTATTTCTCATAAATCCTCCTATTAACTGAAACGACCTGTAATATAATCCTCCGTTCTCTTATCTGCTGGAAATGAAAATAATTTTTCAGTATCAGCAAACTCAACTAAATCCCCTAGTAAAAAGAAACCTGTCTTATCAGAAACCCTTGTAGCCTGTTGCATATTATGGGTAACTATTACTATTGTATATTCCTTTTTTATTATTTCCAATAAATCTTCAATTTTAGCTGTAGATATTGGATCAAGTGCCGATGTTGGCTCATCGAGTAAAATCACCTCTGGTTCAACGGACATAGCTCTAGCTATACAAATCCTCTGTTGTTGTCCACCAGATAGTGCCAAGGCCGATTTTTTAAGGTTATCCTTAACTTCATTCCATATGGCAGCTTGCTTTAAAGATTTTTCCACTATTTCATCAAGGGATTTTTTATCCTTAATGCCATGTGTCCTTGGACCATAGGCAATATTATCATAAATCGACATTGGAAAAGGGTTTGGCTTTTGAAATACCATTCCTACTCTTTTTCTAAGATCATAAACATCTATTTCTGAGAATATTTCCTTATTATCTAAGTATATATTACCATCTTTTTTAAATGATGTAACCAAATCGTTCATTCTGTTTAAGCTCTTTAACAACGTGGACTTACCACAGCCTGATGGTCCTATAAAAGCTGTAACTTCATTTTCCTCTATTTTCATATTTATATCTTTTATGGCATGAAAATCTCCATAATAAGAATTAAAATTTTTAATTTCTATTTTACTCATCAATTGATTCCTTTCCTAATTTCTTCGCAAATTTTGTTGAGATGAAATTTATTAACAGTATTACTATTAACAGTATTACTCCTGTTGCATAAGCTTGACCTGTATTCAATCCTTCACTTGATAGTGAGTACATATGAAGGGCTAAAGTTCTTCCACCACTTGCCTCACCAACAATTCTTGCTGGAACCTCTGCTACTGTTCCAGAAGTGTATAGAAGTGCTGCTGTCTCCCCAATAATTCTACCTATACCAAGAATAACTCCTGCTAATATTCCAGGCATTGCCGATGGAATTACTATTTTTAAAATAGTCCTAACATTTCCTGCACCTAACCCAAAGCTTGCATCTCTTAATGACTGTGGAATAGCAATTAATGCTTCTTCTGTACTCCTCATTATAAGTGGTAATATCATTATTGCAACCGTCATTGCTCCCGCTAGAATACTCATATTCCATTTTAAATATATGACGAAGAACAACATTCCAAAAAGCCCATATACTATTGATGGTATTCCTGACAATGTATCTGCTGTAATACGAACGATACTTACAATTTTACTATCTTTTTTTGCATATTCAGCTAAATGCACTGCTGTTAAAATCCCCAATGGAACGGAAACTATTAAAGCTAATCCAATCATTATTAATGTATTTATTATAGCAGGCATCATTGATAGATTATCAGTTGTATATTTCCAGCTGAACATTTTAAAATTCAAATGTGGTACTCCCTTTATTAATATGAATCCAAGTACAAAAAACAATGAGAAAAAAGTTACTCCTGTAAATAAATATATAAATCCTTTTAAAATTTTGCTTCTAATCCTCATGTTTTTTTCTCCTCTTACTTATTACAAATAATAAATTTATTAATAAAATGAATATAAATAATACGGCTCCTGTTGCTATTAAAGCATCTCTGTGTAAATCTGCCGCATATCCCATTTCTGTTACTATATTCATGGTCATGGTTCTTACGCCTCTAAATAGTCCTCTTGGAAGTCTTGCTTGACCACCTGCCACTAGTATAACCGCCATGGTTTCACCTATAGCTCTACCTATTCCCAAAATTATCGCCGATATTATTCCCGATTTAGCAGCTGGTATTACTACTGAAAACAAAGCTCTTTCCTTTGTAGCCCCAAGTGCTACTGCCCCTTCGTAATAACTTTTTGGAACAGCTCTTATTGCTGCTTCAGACAAAGATATTATCGTTGGTAAAATCATAATTCCAAGAATTAATATAGCCGATATCATAGTCAGTCCCGATCTGCCTATTAACGAACCGATTATCGGTACAATTACTATTAAACCAAAAAAACCATATATAATAGACGGTATTCCAGCCATTAAATTTATTCCCGATGACAAAAAACCATATAGTTTTTTAGGACAGTATTTTGCCATGAAAACTGCCGTAAATAAACCTGTTGGCACTCCTATTATAACCGCTCCTAATGTTACATAAATACTGGAGATAATCATTGGAAATATACCAAATTTCGGCGAACTAGAAGTAGGGGACCACTTGGTCCCCAATAAAAATTCGGATATTCCTATTTTTTTAATAGCTGGCAATCCCTTTGAGAATATAAAAATACATATTACAGCTACTGCGATTATTGATGCAAATGCCGATACTAAAGCCAAACTCTTAAAAGATTTCTCCTTTAAATAAAATATTTTCTTATTTTTTTCCTTATCCATTATTTTCCTTCCAATAAACTATTTTACTTCTTCCCAATCCATTATTTTCTCAGTGTAAATATCCCTTAATGTATCTAAGAATATACTGTCAATTTTATTATTTTTATTTCCTATTACAGCAATACCATCTAAGGCTATAGTTGTCTTTGTCAAATTCTTTTCACTGTCCTTTAGCTCTCTTGATACCATACCAATTTGTGCTATTCCATCATTTACAGATTGAACACCAGTTGTAGAATCGGACATATTAACTTGTATCTTAACATCCTTATTTAATTTATTATATGATTCTACTAATTTTTCCATTACTGGAGTAACTGATGAAGAACCAGCTATTGCAATATTTCCAGATAAATTGGAAGGTGAATATTTTATTTCGTCTTTTTCACTTCTAATATATCCCGTTTCTTCTACTACATTCTGACCATCGGTACTAAGTATATATTTAATAAAGTCATCTACTATTTCATTTTTTTCACCTGTAGTCACTATATTAAATGGTCTCGAAATTTTATAACTTCCATTTGCCACATTTTCACTTGTCGCCTCAACATCATCTATTTTAAAAACCTTAACATTGTCGTTTAAAGATCCTAATGATATATATCCTATTGCATTTTCATCCCTTGCAATTGCAGTCATAACCGCCTCTGTGTTATTTTGTATTGCAGCTTCTTCTGAAGTATTATCATTTCCATCCTCATCTTGAATGCCTAGTAACTCAACAAAGGCAGATCTCGTTCCAGATCCTTCTTCTCTAGATATAATTGTAATCTCACCAGAAACATTACCTTTAGCTGTGTCGTCTTCTGTTTTATTTGTTCCCTCTTTTTTTCCACTACTACATCCTACAAGTATCATTGTCAACGTTAAACTAATAGCTAAAAACTTTATAATCCTTTTCATAAATTCCTCCATATTATTTGTCTAATACTAATTTAAACTATACTTGTTAAATAAAAACAGTATCTATGTTAAATTCATGTAAAATTTTTTAATCATTTAACCAATATTTTATTTTAGATCATTTTTATAATAAAAAAACATACTGAAGTCTTTGACTTCAATATGTTTAATTTCTATAAGTTCTTACTTGAGATCCATCCTGTTTGAGTCTTTCCTGTCTTTGCACTTGTTATACTGCCATAGCACCAAACTCTACCACCATCGTCATGAATTTTCTCAATCTTAAGTGCATCACCTTCTACAGCAATGCCTATGACTTTTCCTTCTAGGCTGGCTCCATCTCTTATATTCGCTTTTCCACTTTGGATTTCAACTGTCTTTCCTACCCAATCCTTCGTATTTGAAGGCAGAGCTTCCGTCTTTAAATCCTTTTTGTTCTTAGAGTCCTTATCTTTCTCTTCGCCATCTTCATCAACTTGAGCAATATCTTGATCTTTCAGCGTCTTTAAAAGTTTTTCTACCTTTTCACTCTTTCCAACCGACTCTAAATAATCGCTTAGCACTGATGATGCTAAATAACTATTATCATCACTTATAGCTTCTTCAGCTTTTTTTATTACTTCCTTTTCGATCTTTGCTACTTCCTTTTTAGATTTTTCATAGTATAAGGAATCTTTTCTTTCAATTCTTGTAAAATACTTAATCGCTGAAATATATTCACTATTTTCCAACTTCTTCATACCATTTGAATAATGATTAAATTCAGTATTTAACAATCTAGCATTTTCTCTTTTTTCTTTAAATTTTTCTTTTCCTGTTTTTGAAATCAATCTTGAATATATACCCTCAGCTGATTTATAATCCTCTTTCTCCATATATGCTTCGGCATCTTTTTCCAACTTCTTTACGCCTGAAGTATTAATTCCAAATGACAGTATAAGAGCAAATATGATGATACCAATTATTGCTGCAATAGCTATTACAATATTCTTCTGTTCTTTACTGACCATTTTATAACACCTGCCAAATAATTATAAATATAAATACAACTATAATATACTACATATTTACTTTAAATGTAAATCCTATATTAGTTTTTTAACAATTATTTTGTCCAATAATTCATTTATTTGACTTCTTTTTGCTAAATCTTTTGAAAAAGCCGTTGCCGTTGCAGATGCCAGAGCAACCTTAAAGGACTCCTCTAAATTTGATGTTCTTATATACGTTGCAATAAATCCTGCTATCATAGAATCTCTAACGCCTTCGCTTCTTACCTTTTTACCTTCCACGCCCTCGCCTTTAAAGGCATGTCTGCCACTAAATAGGTATGCTCCATTTTCACCTACTGAAATAATTGCATGTTTTGCACCCATTTCTAGTAATTTAAAACCATATTCTTTAATCAGTTCTTCTGAATCTATCTTTATATTAAATATTTTCTCAACTTCTGAAAGGTTTGGTTTTATTAATAAAGGACCTCTTTTTATAAATTCTCTTAGCTTTTCTGGTTTATCGTCTACAATAAACTCGGCTTTATTTGCTTTACATATGGAAATTATTCTATCCTGTATATCCTCATCTAAGGAAGGTGGCAATGTGCCCATCATAATTACTGTATCCCCTTCTTGAATTCTTGACATAAAATACAAAAATTCAGTTTCCTCATTGATTGAAATATTTGGACCTCTACCATTTATTATCAAATCTTGGTTTAGTAATTTTATATTAATTCTTGACTCATCGTCTATTTCTATAAAGGAGGTGTTTATATCCTCCATCTTTAGCCAGTCCTTTATAAATTCTCCAGTGTAGCCTCCTATAAATCCCGTTGCAACTGAAGGCATACCAAGTCTTCTTAAAACCCTAGCAACATTTATTGACTTTCCACCAGGAACCCTTAAGTCATTACTCATTCTATTAGTATAATTTTTTTCCAATTTGTCTATTTCCACCAATAAATCCATTGACGGATTTAAAGTTACCGTATAAATCATAATACCTCCAATTTTAACTCAATAATATAAATATAATTGTTTTTCCTATTAAAAATGATATAATCTCCGCAGCTACTATAGATGCAGCAATAGTTCCTAAAACCTTATAATAGCTATCTTTATTGAACTTGTCCCATAATAGTGTTTGAACAAAGTATATTCCTGTTATCAATATTATAATCGTTGTTAAGATAATTCTAAAGCTAAACTTACCTATAAATATTACTCCCATACTAACAGATGTATTAAATAGTAAAAATACTATTAATTTTACTATAGAAACTATTGCTGTTACTACTATTACTATGGTCTTTGTCGTTGCCTTATCCAAGTTCTTTATATAATTTATTCCTAGTATTTTTAAGGATAATGATGGTCCTGCTGCCGTTATAATGAAATTTACCACCGTTGCCACAAGCATTATACCAAATGTAAACAAAAGCCCCGTCTTACCCTCTGATGCCATAAATAATTTCACTATGGATAGAGTTGGAATTATAAGGGATATTACAGTTATAATAAGCAGTATATCCTTATATCTGTTTTCATCAAGTAACATTTTATTGAAAATATCCTTAGTCTTTTCAAAAACTTTTTCTTGACTTTTTCTTATAGCCTTTGTTAACTTTGAAAATATATTTCCAGCCTTTTCAAAATGGTGACCAAAATCATCCTTTAAATCCTGAAATGTCACCTTCTTTTTTTCTTCTTCGTCAACTGTCGTATCGATTATTATATCTTCAAAATTTTCTTCATCTATCTTCTCTTCATTCGATTCTGTATTTTCTTTAAATAAATCCTCTAAATCATTTCTACTGTTCTTCTCTTTGCCAATATTATCTTTTTCTTCATTTATTTTTTCTGATTGATTATTATCGGTATCCTCTTTGGCTTTCCCATTGTTCTCCTCAAGAGTATCCTCTATTATAATATCTTCTTTGAAACCATTCTTTTCCAAATCCTCTTCTAATTCATTTAAGGAAATATCAAAAAACTCCTTTATATTAAATCCACACATTGGACAAAATTTTGATTTTGAGGGTATTTTTTTACCACAATTTGGACAATACATTAAATCACCTCTCTGCCAATATATTATATCACGACATTTAACCAATTTAATAAATGTGGATTTATTGTAACAATATAAAAAGGTTGCACTTTCAATGTGCAACCTTCTTTTCTAATATATAGTATTTGAATTTTATTTCATTTTCTTCATCGTATAATTCCTCTGAAATACTTTTTATTTCAAAGTTTTCGTCGTTGAATATATTTGGAATATAGGTATCAACATCCATGTATTCCTTATTAGCTACAGTTATATTGGCTTTGCCTATTTTACTCCACAAGGTGTTAACTAAATTTCCACCACCAATTAAGAATATTTCCTTTTCACCCTTAGGATTCACTTCATTTAAATAATCCTCTAGCTCCACTAATGATTTTACGGACTTACCATTTTCTATATCTATTTTTTTGCTCGATAATACTACGTTGATTCTATTAGGCAACTCCTTTGAATTAGGTAATGCTTCAAAAGTTTTTCTCCCCATAACTATAATATTATCTGTAGTAATATCTTTAAATCTCTTTAAATCTTTCTTTATATAGAATAACATATCCCCATTAAAGCCAATTCCAAAATTCTTATCTACAGCTACTATTAATGTATATTTCATTATAATTCAAAAGTTCCCTTACTAGAGTTATCTATAATCTTAGTAAGTCTATCCATTGCTCCTTCTTCAGACCAATCGAATTCATTATGCATAATCCTTATGACACAGTAATCATTTTTTGAACAAACTATATCCAATAAGCTATCTTTTAATGCTGTTGGAAGGGCAATTGTTGAAGTTTCTTTTAACTCTTCACATTTCTCTATCCAATAATCAACTGGAAAACCCAACTTTAGTCCTTCAGGATACTTCTCTAATGTTGTTTTTCTAGCCTCAGTAAATTTACCCAAACCATCATAAATAAAAACTAGTCTATTCTCTTTATTTATAGCTGTTGTCATTATATCCTTCCAAAGACCCTTTAAATCATCCATGGAATATCTATTGTTAAAAGCATCTAATATCTTAATTAAATCCCCATCTGTAGTTATATCATAATCAATAAAATTAAGTCTTTGATTATAGTCTACATCACCTTCAAAGTAAATTCTTATAGATTTTTTCAACGCTTCTATTTGTGCTTTTTCTTCTTCTTTTCTTGTAAATATACTATTAGCCATAATGCCTCCTAGTAAAAGATGACTATTCGTACTTGCTCTTTAATATTCTAGCAATGTGAACACCACTTGCTGAAGCTTGAGATAATGAATGAGTTACTCCAGATCCATCACCAACACAGTACATTCCCTTAACACTTGTTTCTAAATTACCACCAACTTCTACTTTGGAATTATAAAATTTAACTTCTACACCATATAGTAATGTATCTTCATTTGCCATTCCTGGTGCTATTTTATCAAGTGCATATATCATCTCTATAATATCATCTAATTGTCTTTTAGGAATTACAAGCGATAGATCTCCTGGTACCGCCTTTAAAGTAGGTCTTGTAAAACATTTTTTCATTCTACGCGCATCAGATCTTCTACCCTTAATCAAATCCCCAAATCTCTGTAGTAAAACTCCTCCACCTAACATATTGGAAAGTTTCGCTATAGATTCTCCATATTCGTTTGAATCCTTAAACGGTTCAGTAAATGTATTGGAAACAAGTAGTGCAAAGTTTGTATTTTCCGACTGTAATTCCGGATCAGAATAAGCATGTCCGTTTACTGTTATAACTCCATTTGTATTCTCAGCTACTACTTCGCCATATGGATTCATACAGAAAGTCCTTACTAAATCGTTGTATTTTTCCGTCTGATAAACAATTTTACTCTCGTAAACTTGATCTGTTATATGTTTAAATACCTCTGCCGGTATTTCAACTCTTACTCCTATATCAACCTTGTTACTCTGTAATTTTATTCCCTTTTCCTCACAGATAGTCGAGATCCATTTTGATCCTGATCTACCTGCTGAAAGAATTAAATCCTTACAAGTAAATGTATCACCTTTATTTGTGGTTATTTCAAAGCTATCATTTTCTTTTTTTACAGTTTCTACTGTGGTTCTCCACATCATGTCAACTTTAGGTTCTATATATTTACATACTTTTTTTAATATTTCAACATTTCTATCAGTACCAAAATGTCTTACTTTTGCATCTAAAAGGTGTAGGTTATTTTGTAACGATAAAGTTTTAAGGTTACTAGATGCCGTTGAAAATAGTTTTGATTCCTGTCCATCAAATTCACAAAGCACTGAATCCACATATTCCATTAATTTTATGGCTTCTTCATCGCCAACAAAATTATGTAAATCTCCACCAAAATTATTTGTTATATTGTATTTTCCATCAGATAATGTACCAGCTCCACCAAAACCGTTCATAATATTACATGGTTTACAGCTAATACAATTAGGAACTTTTCCAGTTTTTATAGGACAAAGTCTCTCATCTATAGGATTTCCCATATCGACCATTAGAATTTTTGCATCAATATTTAGTTTTGTAAATTCATATGAAGCAAATACTCCACTTGCTCCTGCTCCAACAATTATAATATCATAGTCTTTATTCATATATTACCCTCCGTTTACACCCCAAGTATTATATATGTTCTATAGAAGAAAATCAAGTTTATTTAAAACCATTTCTTCCTCTTAAAGTAAATAATTAAAAATATTATTATGATTACCGACATAATCCAGAAAAGCGGATAGGCAAATTCCCATTCTAAGCCGTTCATATGTTTAAAATTCATTCCATATACACTAGATAAAAAAGTTACCGGTAAAAATATAGTGGACCATATTGTTAAAATCTTTGTAATATCGTTTGTCTTATCATTTACTTTGTTGTTTACAGTTTCAATAATATTTGAAGTTAAGTCCTTGTATACTCCAATACTTTCTATAATATCATCTATATCAGCATTTAGGTCACTATAGTAGTTTTTAATTTCGCTACTATTTATATTTATATCCATATTATATATATTTAATTATATTTTTAAAAGGTGTAACGTATTTATTCATATAGATTACATTTCTTCTCATTAGATGTAAATCGCTAATAATATTATAATCATTTCTTTTCACTAAATTAATATCCACTTCATCAACTTTTCTTTCAATATTTGAGAAAGTATCATAATAACTATCAACTATTGACTCCAATATTGTAAACTCCAATTTTTTCATCATATTATGAGTATGCTTCATGTTTATATATAATTTTTTTATTATATCCTTTTCAATACGGTAATTTATAGTAATTATTATTGAATCGCTTACAAGCATAAATAGTTCATCAAAATCTATTAACTCATGATCTTCATTATCTGACTTAATTGGATGTACTACTATAAAGTCAAATCTCTCAAACCTTTCAACTTTTGTTCTCTTGCTACCTTGAGATATATCCTCTAATACCAGTTCATGTACATGAAATATATTTTTTAAATCTTCTAAATACTTATCCAATTCATTATCTCTAATATTGATCCATGCTCTAAAATTTTCTCTCCTTTGAAAATCTCCTATACTGTTTAAATCTTTTCTTTCATAAGTATCATCATTAAAATATATTAATTCTATTTTACCATTTTCCATATTGCTATCCATTTGATGACCTCCCATGTTGATATTATATACATGAATACTGTTATTTTATAATATTTGTGCTAAAATTAAAAATATACGTATTTCTTAGGAGGATCTATGTTTAATTTTTATTATATTTTTCTAACCTTTACTACATATAGTATACTTGGTTGGATTGTAGAAAGTACTTATTGTTCTATATTTGAAAGAAAAATAATAAACCGCGGTTTTTTAATAGGACCTTACTGTCCTATATATGGTTCTGCCGCAGTTGTAATAGTATTAACCCTTTCCAGTTTTAAAAATAATTTAATATTGGTATTCTTCCTAAGTATGATCCTATCGGGTATATTGGAATATATAACAAGTTATATATTGGAAAAAATATTTAAACTTTCCCTTTGGGATTATAAAAATTATAAGTTTAATATAAATGGTAGAGTCTGTTTGAGAAATTTACTAATGTTTGGAATACTTGCAGTACTTCTTATAGAGTATATAAATCCTGCTGTGGATATTTTCTATGATACAATTCCAAAAAATATTACAATGGTGATTTTCTTTACAACTTTATTGCTTTTCACTGCGGATATTATATTGACTTCAATTTCAGTATTTGACATAAGGAAAATGGCTAACAAGACTTTGAATTTAGATGAATTAACAAATGTTAGAAACGAAGTTACAAATAGCGTTAAAAATGATATTGAAAATAAAGCTGAATCCTTTAAAGTTAATCTTGGTGATAAAGGTGATAAATTTATGGAGAGTTTAGAGAGTAAAAGCGATTTAATTAAAAGAAATCTTGAGAAACTAAGTAAAGTTAAAGTAAATTTTACCCATAAGAGATTTATAAAGGCATTTCCAAAACTAAAATCCTTAAATGCAAATGAATCAATAGAAAACCTTAAAAAAGTTATTTCAAAGTTAAAATAATATTTAAAAGAAGATGTAGTATTTATCTACACCTTCTTTTTTTAACTATATATCCCAAATTTCAGAAGCATATTCTAAAATAGTTCTATCCGATGAGAATTTTCCTGCATTGGCAATATTTTTCAAACATTTTCTCGCCCAAGAAAGCCTATCCCTATAATCTTCATCTATTTTTTCATGAGCTTCCCTATATGAATGGAAGTCTTCTAAAATATAATAATTATCAGATTTTTCACTATTGTTGTTTATTAAACTATTGTATATCTCTAAGAACATATAGGAACCACCGTCGTTTATACTATCTGAAATCAAAATATCCACTACTTCTTTAATAATCTTATCCTCATCATATAATTTTTTAGGATCATAACTACTCTCGATTTCCTTTAATTCCTCTACAGTCTTTCCAAATACATAATTGGATTCCTTTCCAGCCTCTTTGAATATTTCAATATTGGCTCCGTCTAAAGTTCCAATTGTCGGTGCTCCATTTAACATGAATTTCATATTTCCCGTTCCTGAAGCCTCTTTTCCAGCTGTAGATATTTGCTCTGATATGTCCGCTGCTGGGTA
Source organism: uncultured Gallicola sp. (assembly GCA_964345925.1). GTDB lineage: Bacteria > Bacillota > Clostridia > Tissierellales > Peptoniphilaceae > Miniphocaeibacter. The sequence continues at coordinate 14,034 of CAYFSP010000004.1, forward strand.
GATTTTTTCCCCATAAGAAACTCTAAAGTTTTGAACGAACACAACCTTTATCTTCCTTGAAACTACTGGATCGTTATTTACAAGTTTTGCTACTTCATTTATAAATTTGATTATAGCCTTGGCTCTAAAATATCCTGGTGCTGCCTTTCCACCAAATATAAAAGTTCTCGGATAAATATCAATATCAGGATCAGACTTTATTCTCTGATATAAATAAACTATATGAAGGGCGTTTAATAACTGTCTCTTATACTCATGAATCCTTTTAACTTGAATATCAAAAATAGAGTTTGGATCTATATCAACTCCTTCATTTTCCTTAATATATCTAGCAAGACGCTTCTTATTTATCAATTTTATTTCATTTATTCTATTTAATACATTTTCATCGTCTAAATATTTCTCTAAACCTTTTAATTTTGTCAGATCCATTATCCAGCTATTATCTCCAAGTAATTCGGTTATATACTTAGATAACTCATCATTACTATAAACCAACCATCTTCTTGGAGTAATTCCATTTGTCTTGTTTAAAAACTTACTTGGATATAGTACGTACCAATCCTTTAAAGTGTCAGACTTTAATATTTCAGTATGAAGTTCAGCAACACCATTTACCTTTATAGCTGTGTATATTGCTAAATTAGCCATTTTAACAATTCCACCAGAGATTATTCTCAAATAATTTATCTTATCTGAACTATATTTTTTTTCTTCCAACTCTTTAACAAATCTTCTGTCAATTTCTTTGATTATTTCTAAACATCTAGGATTTGCAGTATCAACAATATCTTCACTCCATTTCTCCATGGCTTCCTCTAATATTGTATGGTTTGTAAAGGCAAAAACCCTCTTTGTTATATTCCATGATTCATCCCATGAAAGAAAATGTTCATCTAGCAAAATTCTCATAAGTTCTGGTATAGCCATTACAGGATGAGTATCGTTTAACTGTATTACATGGTATTTGTGAAATTTTTCAAATTTTAAATCAAGAGGAAAGTTTCTTCTGTAATTATCAACCATATCCTGTATAGATGCTGAAACGAAGAAATACTGCTGTTTAAGTCTTAAAATTTTTCCAGCCTTTTGACTATCATTAGGGTATAGTACCCTTGTAATATCCTCTGCTCTATTTTTACTTGACATACTATCATCATATAAGAAATTATTGAATTTAGAAAAATCAAATCCTTCAACAGCTTCTGATTGCCATAGCCTTAAAGTGTTTACAGTATTGTTATCATAGCCTATAACAGGACTGTCATAAGGTACTGCTAGAACCTGCTGATCTTTAAAATTAACTATTTTTGTATCAGCTTTTTTTCTTATGGACCAAGGATCTCCCAAGTAAGTCCAATCATCTCCTTCTTCTGTTTGAAATCCCTCTTTAAAATACTGTTTAAAAAGACCTTGTGAATATCTTACGCCATATCCTTGTAAAGGCAATTTTTCAGTTGCAGCAGATTCAATAAAGCAAGCTGCTAACCTTCCTAAACCTCCATTACCTAAAGCTGGATCCTCTTCAGTCTCCTCTAAAGTATTCAACGATATTCCCATTTCATCTAATATATCTTGAACTTCATTATATAGACCAAAGTTTAACAAGTTATTGCCTAATGATCTGCCTATTAAAAATTCTGCAGAAAAATAATATGCATTTTTTCTATCCTTGTTCATTTCATCTGTTTTAATCCAATTATCGTTTATCTCATTCATTATCAATGTTGATAACGCTTCATATTTTGCATGAGGACTAACTTCATGTATGGATTTTCCAGTTTTATATTCTATTATTTCCTCAAGTTTTTCCTTAAATTCTATCTTATTCATAATTTCTCCTAAACTTATTTTAATATATGATTAATATGCTATCTTCATCTCAAAATTATATACCCTATATTATATAAATATTTCAAAAGGTTAAATGATTCTTGTCATAATTTCAAAAATCTTTATATATAATATACTTTATTTGAAAATACTGCAATGATATAGTATTATTAACATATTCTTAAAATAGGAGATTATTTAATGTTAAAAAATATTTATGTTATTTATGGTGGCATTAGTGTTGAACACGAGGTTTCATTACTAAGTGCTACAAATGTAATTAACAGTCTAGATCGTAGCAAGTATATCGTTTATCCAGTATATGTTAATAAGGAAGGTAAGTGGATACCTTTTGGAAGATGTGATAAAGAGATATTAGACTACAAAGATTTATATGTTGATACGAACGATTCCCTTTGTAATTCCATTAGTGAATTTTTGACTAATTATTATAAAGAGGATGAGGAAAATATTTTCTTTCCAATAATTCATGGAACTTATGGAGAAGATGGTACTTTACAGGGTTTTTTAGAGATGCTTAACGTTCCATATGTTGGAAATGGAGTTTTATCATCATCATTATGTATGGATAAGGCAATTTCCAATCAATTATTTGAAGAAAACAATATACCTCAAGCAAAATATAGATTATTAGCACAAAATACTTTCGATAAAAACGATGATGAAAAAATAAATGAAATTATTGAATATTTAGGACTACCTTTATATGTAAAACCTTGTAACTCAGGTTCATCTATTGGAGTAACTCAAGTAAAGAAAAAAGAGGATATTTATGAAGCGATTGAATTGGCTTTTAAATATGATCCAAAAATTCTTTTAGAAGAGGGTATTACCGGTGATGAATTGCAAGTATCCGTAATAGGAAACGAAGACCCTATAGCATCTTTACCTGGAATATCCAGAGTACAGCAGGAATTCTATAATTATGAAGGTAAATACTTTGATGATAATACAATCCATATAGTACCCTTTGAATTACAAGAAGGAGAAACTGAAAAAGTTCAAGAGCTTGCTAAAAAAGTTTATACTTCATGTAATTGTTCTGGACTTGCAAGAGTTGATATATTTTTAAGGGATTCTGATAGAAAAATGCTTGTAAACGAGATAAATACATCTCCTGGCATGACAAACCATTCAATGACAACAATGTTGTGGAAAGTTACCGATGGTACTGATTTTCCACAATTATTGGATAGATTAATCGATTACGGAATTGAAAGATATAATAAAAATAAAACCATAGTTAAGGAAATATAAACATATGATAGAAAAAACACTATATGAAATAGCTTCTATGTGTTCTGGAAAGGTATATAATATTGCACATAATGAAGTTCTTGTTAAGGGAATTTCCACCGACACGAGAACCATAGAGGAAGGAAATCTATTTATACCACTTATTGGTGAAAATTTTGATGGCCATGAATATGCAATTTCTGCATTGGAAAAAGGTGCTTCCGCTATTTTTTGGGAAAAGAAAAGATTTTTAGAAAATACCGATCTTCCTGTAATATTAGTAGAGGATACCTATGAAGCAATGATTGAATTGGCAAAAAACTATAGAAGATCTTTAAATTGTGAAGTTATTGCTATAACTGGTTCAAATGGTAAAACAACGACTAAGGACATAATCTACAGTATTTTAAAAGAAAAATATAAAGTACAAAAAACTGAAAAAAATTTCAATAATGAAATTGGACTTCCAAAAACAATTTTATCTTTAGATAATGATTGTGAAATAGCAGTACTGGAATTAGGAACTGAAAATTTTGGAGATATTTCATTTTTAACGGATATATGTAATCCGGATATTGCCATGATAACAAATATTAGCGATTCACATCTTTTAAAGTTAAAGACAAGGGATAATATAGCCAGAGCAAAACTTGAAATATTAGAAGGATTAAAGGAAAATGGAATATTCCTATATAACGGTGATGATGAAACATTAAATAGAATTGTCAAAGAATTCATTATGCCTGAAAGAACTTTTACCTTTGGAACAAATGATGATAATTACTTTAAAATAGAACCTATAAGCAGTGATAGTTCCGGTGTTACATTTTCATTGGAAGATCATATATATACAATACCGTTACTTGGCGATCATCAGTTTTATAACGGGGCATTAGCTATAATAGTTTCAGAATTTTTCAAACTCGACTATTCAACTATAGCCAAGGGTTTAAAGGATATAGACTTAACCGGTATGAGAAATGAGTTAATTCATTTAAAAGATTTTGATATATTAAACGACAGTTATAAATCGAATCCTCAAAGTTTGGATTCATGTTTAAAGACAGTTTATTCCCTTGATAGTTACAATAGAAAAATTGCAATTATAGGTGATATGTTAGAACTTGGTGAAAACGAAGTGGAAATACATGAAAATGTTGGTTTGGACATAGACCCAGATAAAATCGACTATTTATTCACAGTTGGTAAATTGGCTTCAAATATAAGTGAGAAAGCAAAGGAAAATTTCCCTGAGGATCATGTACTACATTTTGAAACTAGAGACGAATTGATAAAGTCAGTTCAACAGTATATTATTCCAGGTACATTAATAATGATAAAGGCATCAAGATCCATGAAACTTGAATATATAGTTGAAGCATTAAAAAAATATTCAGAGATATGATAGTTTTTATTGATGGCGATAGCTGTCCAGTAATAAAAAATGCAATAAAGATTTCAAATAATTATAACTTAAAAACTATCATTGTTAAAGACTATAATCATGAAATGAATATGGAAGGTAACAATATAGAAATAGTGACGGTTTCCCAAGGTTCTGATTCTGCTGACCTATATATTTTAAACAATATAAAAAAAGAGGACATACTCATCACCAACGATATTGGACTTGCATCTATAGCCTTAAGTAAGAAGGCAAGCATTCTAAATTTTAATGGTGAGGTAATAAATGATTTTAATATTGATTTCCTTTTACTCAGCAGACATATTAACAAGCAAAATAGAAAAAATAATATTTACTCAAGTAAATTTAAAAAAAGAACAAAAGAAAATAATTTATTGTTTGAAAAATCTTTAATAAAGTTAATAGAAAACACCAATGAAGAAGACTAATTTCGGTTTTAACATTGGTTTTTTTATTTTTTCCTATTCATGAAGGCAATTAACTGATATAATATAAGAAATTTTTTAAAAATAAAAAATCGTTTTTATATTTTAAATTATTTAAAATATTATAGTGAGAAGGTGTTTTAGAAATATGAAAATAGGAGTTTTAAAAGAGATAAAAGATAGTGAGGACCGTGTAGCGTTGACACCAGCAGGTGCAATGGCTCTGGTGAAATCAGGACATGAGGTATTCGTTGAAAAAAACGCCGGTTTAGAATCAGGATTTCCTAATGAGGAATATGAAGAGGTCGGTGCAACTATATTAAATGATGCTTCTCAGGTTTGGAAATCTGAAATGGTTATGAAGGTAAAGGAACCAATTAAAGAAGAATACGAATACTTGCATGAAGATTTAATTTTATTTGCTTATTTTCATTTAGCACCTAATTTAGAATTGGCAGAGGAATTGCTAAATAGAAAGGTAACAGCTGTTGCATATGAAACAGTTCAGTTACCAGATGGAAGTCTTCCACTACTTACACCTATGTCGGAAGTAGCTGGTAGAATGGCAACACAAATAGGAACTCATTATCTTCAAAAAACACATAACGGTTCTGGTATTTTACTTGCAGGTGTTCCTGGTGTAGAACGAGGTAAAGTTACAATTCTTGGTGGAGGAATTTCTGGTTTAAACGCAGCTAAAGTAGCTATTGGACTTGGAGCTAGAGTAACTATTCTAGATATAAAACCTTCTCGTCTTGCAGAGTTGGAAAATATTTTTGGAAACAGCATTCAAACATTGATTTCAAATCCATACACTATTGGAAAATCCGTAATAGAAGCGGATTTAGTAATTGGAGCAGTCCTAGTTCCTGGTAAGAGAGCACCATTGCTAGTAACGGAAGATATGGTTAAGAAGATGAGAAAAGGTTCTGTCATTGTTGATATTGCCATTGACCAAGGTGGTATTTTTGAAACGGGAACAGAAACTGGAACACATGATAATCCTGTTTATATAAAACATGGTATTATCCATTATGCTATTACGAATATGCCAGGTGCAGTTCCACGTACTTCCACATATGCTTTAACGAATAGCACATTGCCTTATGCTTTAGAAATTGCCAACAATGGATTAATAAATTCAATTAAAAACAATCATGCAATTTATAAGGGCATTAACACATTTAAAGGTTATATGACAATTAAGGAAGTATCTGAAGATCAAAAAAGAGTTTTCACACCATTAGACACGATTATATAAAAAAAGAAGGAATAGATTCAGCTTGCTGAAATATTCCTTCTTTTTCTATTTTTTTGAATAATATTTTTCCGTATTCATCAACCCTTCTTGTTTTGCAATAATAGCTGTACAAGCTGCATCACCAGTAATATTTACTGCCGTTCTAGACATATCTAAAATTCTGTCAATACCTAGAATTAAGACTATTCCCTCTGTTGGAAGGCCAACGGAATTAAGTACCATTGTAAGTGTAACAAGTCCTACAGATGGTATTCCTGCCGTTCCTACAGATGCCAATGTAGCTGCAAGAATAACAGTTGCATAATCTGTCAACGTTAAAGGAATTCCATAGGCTTGAGATATAAACACAACAGCAACTCCTTGCATAATAGCTGTTCCATCCATATTGATTGTTGCTCCTAAAGGAATTGTAAATGATGATATCTTTTTGGATATTCCCATTTCATCCAATTTATTAATATTTATTGGAATTGTAGCATTTGAACTTGCTGTAGAAAAAGCAAACCCCATAACTGGAAAGAACTTTTTCAAAAATACAAATGGATTTACCCTTGCTAGTAAAAATAACAGTACCATGTATACTAAAAGCAATTGTAAACCTAGCCCTACTATTACTGAAATCATATATTTAAACATTGGTGTCATAGCTTTCAAACCTAAATTTGCAAAGGTTCTAGTTATTAATGCAAATACCCCAATAGGTGCAAATTTCATGACCATCATAGTCATTTCCATCATTATATCGTTTAATTCCACCATGATATTTGCAAATCCTTTTGTTTTTTCACCAAGCTTCGCTAGGATAATTCCTACAATTAAAGCAAATACTATTATTTGTAACATCTCTCCATTTGCCAATGCAGAAATAGGATTTATTGGAATAATATTTAAAATAGTATTCTTTATGCTGGTTTTTTCAACTACATTTTCTGCTCCCGCCTCTGGTAATGGCAAATTTAAATTTGTTCCAGGATCTATTAGATTTGCAACAGCTAAAGCTATTGCAATTGCTAAAGCCGTAGTAGTTAAATAGAATGCCATGGTTTTTATTCCAATTTTCCCAAGTTTAGTGGTATCCCCCATGCTCATACTACCAGTTACTAATGAGGCAAATACAAGTGGTACTACTAACATTTGCATTCCTCTAATAAAGCCTTGTCCTACAACTTCGAAAGCACCGTTTATTATATATTTACTTACAATATCATTATCTAGAAATTGATTTATTAAAATTCCTAAAATAGCTCCTGATATTAATCCTATAAAAATTTTTCCTGTAAGTCCAATTCTCTTCTTTTCTTTCATATATTATACCTTTAAGTCCTTCATATAATCTTTCAAAGCATCTTCCCATTTCGAAAATTCATATAGATCTGTAATATTTAGTAAGAAATTTTCCAATGGAGAATAATTTGGTCTTGCACCAAAGTCCTTTAAATTTTCTACTTCCTCAACCTTTACATCTATGCCAGCTATTTCCAATACCTTTTTTGCAAAGTCAGCTCTACTACATTCACCTATGCAAGTTGCATGATATATTCCATAATCATATGAGTCCATAATTTTCAAAATAAATTTAGCAAGTTCTGTAGAGCTTGTTGGACTTCCATATTGATTTTTAAAAACTTGAACCACACCATTATTTTTGGCACTGTTTATAATTCTCTCAACATATTTATTTCCCTCTCCATATAGCCAAGAGCTTCTTAAAATAAAATATGTCATAGAAAACTGCTTAACATAATCTTCACCTAATAATTTTGACTTACCATATATGGACTTAGGTTCTGCCTTATCGTATTCCTTATATGGAGTATTGCTATCTCCGCTAAAAATATCATCTGTCGATAATTGTATTAATTTTGCATTTGTTCTACTTGCTGCAATAGCCAAATTTTTTACCCCTATTGCATTTACTCTAAAGGCCTCATCAATATTGTTTTCACAGTATTCAACATCTGTTAATCCTGCACAATTTATTATAATATTTGGTCTATTCATATCAACGAATAAATTCACTTTTTTTGAATCCACAATATCGACTTCATCAATATCTGTAGATAATATTTCATATTCTGTTGGGTTTAGTAATTTAACTAGTTCTCTGCCAATTCTTCCATTTGCACCAGTTATCCAAACCTGTGTTCCGTAAGTCATAATATCTTCTCCTTTTTTATAGATAGTTACCATTATACAATATATATACTTAAATCGTAAAATATCATCTATTTATTAAAACTGTAAGGAAGATGTAATTTTAAATACTTTTAATTAAAATATATAATATTAAAGGTATGTAAATTAGGAGGAAGTATGAATTTAGAATTAGTTAATATTAACAAGAGTTTTTCTGGAAAACATATTTTACATGACGTAAGTTTTTCAATTGAAAGCGGACGTGCAATGGTATTTCTTGGAAGAAATGGTTCTGGAAAAACTACAACCATTAGGGCATTGATGAATGTTTTTAAACCGGATTCTGGTGATTTTATCCTTAATGGAAAAAAATTCATTAGAGAAGAATTTAAAATAGGCTATTTACCAGAAGAAAGAGGACTTTATGGCAAGGTTCCAATACTTGATCAGTTATCGTATTTAGGAGAATTAAAGAAGATGAATCCTAAATCTGCTAGAGAATCTGCTAAGTATTGGGTTGAATATATGGGACTATCAGAATATGGAAGTAAAAATTTAGATACATTATCTAAAGGTAATCAACAGAAAATTCAAATTATACAAGCAGTTATTGATGATCCTGAAATTGTAATATTAGATGAACCATTTAGTGGACTTGATCCTGTTAACTCACAAATTTTTAAAGACTTAATAAAAAGTCTTATAAAAGAAAATAAACTTGTAATATTTTCAAGTCATCAAATGGGATATGTTGAAGAATTCTGTGACGATATAACATTTATTAAATCAGGTAGAATAATTGAAACTGGGGATTTAGATAATCTTAAAGAAAAATTAGGAGATAATAAAATAAGACTTAATATAAAAAATTTTTCTTCTAATGAGTTGGAAAATAATTTATCTAATATGACAAATGTAAATATTTCTTCTGATGATAAGTCTTCAATAATAGAACTTGTAGGAAATTATAAACCTATGGAATTTTTAAAGGATGTAATGGATAAAAATTATGAAGTATCCTTATTTACATCATATACACCTTCTTTAGAGGATATATTCATAAAGCTTGATAAAGAATATAATTTTGAAGAAAACGAAGGAGGTAAGTAATGAAGGGTTTATTTTCAGTATTTAAATTTGAATTTTTAAATAGAGTAAAGCAAAAATCTATTTTGGTAACAACTTTAATTATGGCTGCTGTTATACTCGGATTAACTTTTATACCAAGATTTTTCGATATATTTGGTTCAGAAGAATCAGCTGATACAGCCATTTCAGAATCCGTTGATAGTGAAGATTTAGATGATATTGGCTATATTATCTCTGATAATTCATTATCTGAAAAAAATATATCCGCCATTCTATCCTTTGGTAATCCAGTAAAATATAATTCTGAAGAGGAATTGAAAAAGGATATTGAAAATGACATAGTTAAGTCAGGATTTATATTTGATTCCTACAATCATTTTAAACAGATACAAAAGAATATATACATGTACGATATTTCTTCAGCAACTGTTCAAGAAGGCCTTTCTAAAATCCTTAGAGATGAAAAGTTGGAATCTGAGGGAATAGATATTACAAAAGTAGATGAAGCCATAAATCAGGAGGTATCGTTTGAAACTATAAACTTAGGTAAAGATGGTATATCCGGTTTTATATTTGCCTATGTTGGAATGTTTATTGTATATATGATTGTACTTATGTTTGGTAATGCTGTAGCAACACTTGTTGCTAGAGAAAAAAGTGATAGAACAATGGAAATACTTATTACAAATACAAGTGCAAAAAACTTAATAGTAGGGAAGGTTTTTGCTTCAACTGTTGTAAGCTTTTTACAATTAGCCTTAATCTTTGCAGCTGGTATAATTGGATTTATTGTAAATAAATCATTCTATCCTTCTTGGATATTAGAAATAATAAGTCAAGGTTTAAACCCTATGGCCATATTTATTTTCTTACTGTTTACAGTACTGGGATGTTTAATGTACTTCTTCCTATATGCTGCCTTTGGAGCATTGGTAAGTAAGGTTGAAGAAGTTAATAATGCAACTGCACCAATACAATTTATATTTATTGCTAGTTTTTTCGCAACATCAATGGGAATACAAATGCCAGATAGCATGATTATGAAAGTTGCATCAATAGTGCCTTTTTCATCACCTATGTCCTTTTTTGTTAGATATACAATGATAAAAGTACCTATTGTACAGACTTTACTTGCTATCGGACTACTTATACTAACAACAGTAATCCTTGCAGTAATATCTATTAAAATATACCGTATGGGTACATTAAATTATGGAAATAAAATGGGATTCTTTAAAACGGTTAAGAAATTATTTGAAAAACAGGATTAATTTAAAAATATTTATTTCTTTAATTAATCTATATAATTGGATATATACAAAAACACCTTAAATTGAAATTTATTGTAAAGTTAAATCAATCAAAGGTGTTTTTTCTTTTTTAAGATATAATGGAATTAATATTATTATAGGAGGAATGTAATGATACTCTATACTTGTCAAAATAAAAAATCCTTTGAAGAAATAGAAGAAAAAGGTCGTTTTACAAATAAAAGAATATATATTGAAAAACATTTTGAAGATATTTCAAGTTTTTTTACAAGATGTTATGATTGGTTCACAAAAGAAGCTTCAAAAATCGTAACGAAACCCGAAGATGTTGAGTACCCGATTTGGTGTGCTACAACTGTTGAGTCATGTTTTATGCCAATTGAAACAGAAATTATATATATATATTAAATGTACCAGATAATAAAGTAATTTTATTTGATGGTGGTAAATGGGACTATGTTCTTAATTATAGATATATTCCAAAAGATGAATCCGACTATAAGAAATATATAGAAAATTTGAAATTAAAGGGAATAGATGACGAATATAAAATTTTTTCCAGTAAATATTCTACCTACTATCAAAAGGAACAAGATGAAATTATAAGTAGCTGGCATAGAATCTTTAATATAAAAGATGCTACCAACTTTTCATTACAAGGCAATATTTGGGAAATAAAAAAAGAATGGATATTGGATATTGTAGAATATGGTAAAAGCATTCCTAAAAAATATTATTTACAGCAAGAAAAAAGATAAGTGGAAAAATTTCTCCACTTATCTTTTCATTATTTTTTAATGAGCATTACTCTCATTGCATTTAATACTGCCAATAATGCTACTCCAACATCTGCAAAAACCGCAATCCACATATTTGCAAATCCTAAAACACCAAGTACCATAACTGCAATTTTTACTCCCAATGCAAATACGATATTCTCTATTGCTATTTTCTTAGTCTTCTTAGATATTCTACCGAATAATGGAAGTCTTTTCATTTCCTCTCCCATTATTGTAACATCACTTGATTCAATTGCTGCATCAGAACCAAACTCACCCATGGAAATTCCCACATCAGCAAGTCTTAGTACAGGTGCATCGTTTGTTCCATCACCGACAAATGCAACTTTTCCTTGACTATTTTTCTTAATATTTTCAAATTCACTTACCTTATCCTGTGGTAGTAAATCAGCTTTATATTCATCTATACCAAGTTCTTTAGCAAAATATGCAGCTGTCTCTTCCCTATCTCCAGTTAACATTATAGTCCTTTTTATTCCTAAGGATTTTAACTCCTCTAGAGATTTTTTAGTATCCTCTTTAACTATATCGTTAATCTCTATAGATCCTACAAATCTACTTCCTATTGCCATATATAATACAGTTCCAAGTGAGTTGGATTTTTCAACTGTAATATTATTTTCTTCAAGCATTTTACTATTTCCCAGTAAAATTATATCCCCATTTAACTCCCCTTGAATACCTCTACCAGGAATTTCAGAAATATTTTCTATTTCAATATCCACATCTTCGCTATAATACTGCCTAATGGACTCGGCTATAGGATGATTTGAATGGTCTTCAAGTTTTTTAGCCAATTTTATTAAATATTCTTCATCTATATTCTTACTGTTTATTTTTGTAACTTCAAATTGTCCCTTTGTCAAAGTACCTGTTTTATCAAATATTATAGTATCAACATCCGTCATAGTATCAACATAGTTGGATCCCTTAATCAATATACCATTTTTAGAACCAACGCCTATTGCAGCAAAATAAGTCAATGGTACTGATATTACAATTGCACATGGACATGAAATTACTAAAAATGTCAATGCAGTATATATCCAGTCATAAAAATTATCACCTGTTATAATCGGTGGAACAATTGCAATAATCGCCGCTAGTATAACCACTATGGGAGTGTAGAATTTAGCAAATACCGTAATAAAATTCTCCGTTTTAGATTTTCTACTACTTGCATTTTGTACCATTTCCAGTATTTGACTAACAGTTGAATCCTTAAAGCTCTTCTCCACTCTAGCTTCAATAACACCTTCATGATTTATTGAACCAGATATGATTTCAGTTCCTTCTTCTACATAGAAAGGCATTGATTCACCAGTTATGGAAGAAGTATCAAGAGAAGAACTGCCTTTTGTTATTATTGAATCAACAGGAACTTTTTCTCCTGGTAATATTCTAATAATATCTCCAACCTCTAATATTTTAGGATTAACTTTTTTAATTGAATCCCCTAAGACCAAATTGCCGAAGGTTGGTTTCATCTTAACAAGTGATTTAATTGATTTTGTAGAATTATCAACTGCTAAATCCTGTAGGTATTCTCCTACTGAATAAAATAGCATTACTGCTATACCTTCATTTACCTCTCCTATAGCTATAGCACCAAGGCTCGCTATGGACATAAGAAAATTCTCATCAAATACCTCTCCTCTTAATATATTTCTAAATGCAGTAAGTAAAATTTTATAACCTACGATTACAAATGAAATAAGTCCAACTATTAAAGAAGCAATTCTATTTCTATCCTTTAAATATAATGATAAGCCTAGTAAAATTCCGGATACAATCATCCTCGTTATTTCAAATTTAGATGAACTTTCTCCTTCTTCTATGATTTCATCTAAATCATCATCTTCCTCTAGTACTTCAAATCCTACATCAGGTTCAATTCTTTTAACAATATTCTTAGTTTCCTTTAAGATTTCTTCATAATCACCATTTATAGAATCAACAAATAATGTTTTATTGACAAGATTTAAATTTGCTTCCTTAACATTTTTTACATTTTTTACTTCTCTTTCAATTTTTGATGCGCAATTTGCACATGTAAGTCCTCTTAAATAAATATCCATAAAACCACTACTCCCTTATATGATCAAGTCCACTACATATAATTTCTTTTATATGAGTATCATCTAGTTCATAATATATTACCTTTCCATCTCTCCTATTTTTAACAAGTCTTCCTTGCTTTAAAATTCTCAACTGATGAGAAATTGCCGACTGACCCATATTTAAAATATTTGCCAAGTCGCTAACACATAGTTCATTTTCACCTAATGCCATTAAAATTTTAAGCCTTGTAGAATCCGAAAATAATTTATAAAAATCTGCTAAATCATAAATCTCCTCATCTATTGGCATACAATTAAGAGAGTTCATTGCAGTCTCCTCATTAATAAAATTATTATTTAAATTTTCCTCCATAATACACCACCTCGTTTTAATATATGAATAACTGTTCATTTGTTAATTTAATCATATATCACCTTTAATTAAATGTCAAATAATACTTTCTTTAATTTTGCATATTTTAAAAAATTATAATATAGTCTTATGGGGAGGATTTTTTATGAATATATTTAAAAAGAGATTTTTTAGTTTTTTAGTTTTATTTTCAATGATTATTGCAATACCTATAAATTCTTTTGCTAATGAAAATATAAGCGATAATACTAGTACTTTATCAGCTTCAACACCAATTCTTGGCAAAGCTACTACTACTGTATATCAAATGAAATTATGGGCTAAGAGCAAAGGAGCTAATCAAATATTTATTGATTTAGCAAGTAAGTTTTATGATATTTCGGTTTCAAGAGGAGTCGATCCTGCAGTTACGTATACACAGTCTGCAAAGGAGACAAATTTCATGAAATTTACTGGAGTATTGGACGCAAGTTATAATAATCCATGTGGAATGAAAAATTCTGCTGGTGGTGGCGATTATGATGGTGAAGCACATAAGAGATTTGCTTCTTGGAATGATGGAATCTTAGCACAAGTTGACCATTTAGCATTATATGCTGGAAAGTCTGGTTATCCAAAATACTCTGCCGATTTACATGATTGGTACAAGGGACAGGGTAAAGAAAATTCTTACAACGTTAATGCATATAAGAAAAATGGATCCACTACTGATCCAAGACATTTTTCTTCAATATATGGAAAATGTCCTACAGTTGAATCATTAGGAGCTAATTGGGCACCTAGTCCAACTTATGGGGAAGAAGTAGTAAAATTCATGAACGAATTGAATAAATTCCCTTACTCTACAGTTATTCGTTATGCTGGAGCGGATAGATATGCAACTGCTTCTTTAATCAACAAAGCCGTTGGAGTAAATTCCAATATTGCTGTTATATCTTCTGGAAACAGCTTCCCAGATACTATAGTCGCTTCTATTCTCGCAGGGCAATTAGACGCAAAAATATTTATTAATAAGCCTAATTCGTTGACTGCTGAAATAAATACTGCAATTGAAAATGGTGGTTTAGAAACCATTTATTCAGTTGGTGGAAATACATTGCCATCATCTGTAAGAAATAAAATTACAAATAAGGGAATAAAGTTAATAAGTATTTCAGGACCAAATAGATTTGATACTTCTGCATCTGTTGCAGAGAATTCCAAAAATAAATCTAAAGTATTTTTAGCAAATGGAAATAATTTTACTGACTCATTAAGTATTGCTCCTTTAGCATTAAGAGAAGGTTACTCCTTAGTTCTAACAGACGGTATTAATCTAACTATAAATGTTAGTAAGATTTTAAACAATGCAGAGGAAGTTGTAATAGTTGGTGGACCTAACTCAGTTAGTAGCAATATTGAAAACAGATTGTCTACAGGTGGAAAGAAGGTTTCTAGAATATATGGTGGCGACAGATACGATACTTCTATGAAAATTGCCAATAATTACTATGGAAGTACCGATTATGTATTAACGGCTTCAGGAAATAATTATGCAGATGCTTTAACTGGAACTACATTGGCAAATAAATTAAATGCACCAATTATTTTAGTTAATGGAAATTCTTTAAACTCTGCACAATCAAATTATTTAAAATCTAAGAAGATAAACACTCTATATGTTTTAGGTGGTACTAGTTCTATAAGTTCCAATTTGGAAAAGAATATAAAAAGCATTTTAGATAAATAATTTCATAAAAAAGTCAGGATAGAAATCTATCCTGACTTTTTACAAATTTATAACAAACTGTTATATTTAAATTCCTCAACCAGTCCTCATTGGTGGTCTTCTGACTATTTTTCCATCCATAAAGGATTTAAATTCTTCCCTATTTCCTTTTATAAACCCCTCTTTACTTATAACAATTCCTGAATTTTTTCCTAACATTAAATAGTAATTATTTTTACTTTCCTTAAGTTCAGTAAAAGATGTGTAATATACGGTATTCTCACCAAATTCATTTTTTATTTTTACATCTATATCCCCTATATCTATTGTCATTGTAGAATAGGTTTTCGGATTCTTCTCCATTGTTCTTATGGTTAAAGGTATATAAGCAAATAGATAAACAGCTGATGCTACAGCTATAAAAAGCAATAAAACTGCCATAAACATATTTTTATTTGAAAATTCCACATATGATATATATGAAAATATTACAGCCATAATCCCAAATAAAAATAAATTTCCAGTACTAAATGATTTTATATACTCTTTTAGCATATCCTTATTAAAATCATATTTGTTTATAAATAATGTTTTTCTTTCCATTTTTTCTCCTTTTTAATTTCAAACTACTACAAATATTATTCCATAGATTACTACAATAACCCTTAAAATATATATTATTAATAAAATAGTCAGTATAGGAATTCTACAGTTTCCAATATTTGATAAATATAGTCCAATAAATAAAATAATATATTATGCAATATATTCACTGGTCTATATTTTCTATAATACCCCTTATTCTCCTTAACCCAACTATTTCTATAATACCCCTTATTCTCCTTAACCCAACTGTTTCTATAATACCCCTTATTCTCCTTAACCCAACTGTTTAAAAAATTCCCATTAATATCAAAGTAGATATAATCGAAAGAATATTATAATTATAAAAAATATTTTCTTTTAAATGGTCATATTTTTATATCTTTTACATATTAAGAAATATTAACTTGATTTTAAATC
>CAYFSP010000004.1:30795-57562 GCA_964345925.1 uncultured Gallicola sp.
ATTTTAAATCGGATTCTAAAACGCCATAACCATTATCTGAAATCTCCAAATAACTATTTCCACTTTCTAGATTTTGACTAGTCTTTATCTTTATAAATCCATCTTTATCACCTGTGGAGTATTTAATAGCATTTATTATAATTTGATTTATTATAAAATTTATGGATTTTTCATCGGTATAAAATTCACTGATATTATAATCTTCTATTATCGTAAGATTTTTATTTTCAATTAGTGTGCTTAAATCATATAAAATATATTTTATTATTTCAGAAATATCAATATATTTATAAATAACATCCTTTTGTTCTAAATTAAGTCTAGAGTAAAATAAAATTCTCTCCACATTATTGTCTATACTTATTTTTGCATAGTCTAGTTTTTTTAATGCTTCCTCTGAAATTTCATCTCTTCTATTGTCTAAAACCAATGTCATTAAAGAAATGGGAGTTTTTATTTCATGAATCCACATTTCTATAAATTCCTCATATTCCTTAAAATCCATATTAATTTTTTCGATTTTTTTGTTTTGTACTCGTAATTTATTTGATAATTCCTTTATTTGTAAAGACTTACCCCTAGGAGAAAGTTTTACTAATTTATTTTCATTTTCAATACTTGGATCTTCTAATAAATTTAGAAAAGCTTCCTCCAATATATCATTTTTCATTTTAGTAATATAAACCATTATAAATAAAGATATTAAAGAGAATAACACCATTAATATTAATAGTTTATAGAAGTTTTCATTGTATGATAGCCATGCTAAGAATATAAAAAATAAATTTATTATTAATAATAATAGTATCCATATTAAAGAATCCTTTATTATATAAATAATCTTTTTATTTTTCATCATCTTCACCTGGATTTAGTATATATCCTTTACCTCTAACAGTCTCTACTATATTTCTTAGTCCTAATTGAGATAATGTCTTTCTTAGTCTTGTAATATTTACTTGTAGTATATTATCGTCAACAAATTCTGAACCACCCCAAAGTATATTGAATAATTCCTTTCGACTTAGTACAGATGGGAATTTTTTTATTAATTTCTTTAAAATAATGGATTCATTTTCCGTTAATTGTACCGATTTTTCCTTGTAGTATAAAATATTCGTATCATTTTCTATTTGTAAATTATCTACTTTGGTTATATTTTTCATATTGGAATAAATGCTAAATAACTTTTTTATTCTTGCAACAAGTCTTTCAGGATGGCTTGGTTTAGTTATATAATCATCTGCTCCTAAATTAAGCGCTTTTAATTCATCGTCCAAGTCAGCTCTTGAAGTCAATATTAAAATTGGTCCAATTCCCTTTGAATTTAACCTTTTTGTAATTTCAAAGCCCGATATACCCGGTAGATTGATATCGAGTAAAATAAGTCCTGGAATTTCTTCTTCTATATCTTCCACCACCCTATCAAAAGAAGAGATACTCTTTACAAAGTATCCCTCTTTAATTAATATATTTTCCAACTCTTCCCTTAAAAATAAATCATCTTCAACTATTATAATTTTTTCCATAGCTACCTCAATTAAATTTCACAAAATTTTCCACTTCTTTGTTACTTTTTCTTTGAATTACAATAATATATAAAAACTCTATTATAATAAATATCATTACAGCTATTATAGCAAGAATTACTGATTGCTTCATTTCTATTGTTTCTAAATTAATGAAAAACTGTCCCATTACAGTTCTAATTCCAAAGTAGGAACTTACTAATGCCACCGTTAATACAAGCCCGAAATAATACCATATCTGTTTTCTAGCAGATTTTTTAATATCCTCTGTCCTTTCTCCTAAAGTTGATATGGTTTTATACCTATGAGCAGTACTTCTCTGTCCAATTAAAAACTTAATTCCAAGTACAGTATTTGCAATTATTAAAAATATTATTGCCATATATATTGAAGTATAGGAACCTGCTACTGTCATAATAAGATTTCTTCCAATACTATTTGCATAGCTTTCATAATCTAAATTATAATTTTTCAGTACATTATCAACTTCTAAAAATGCGCCTAATTGTCCCTTTTTCTCTATTATTTCATCCTTTATATTCATATTCCAGTATTCGTCAGAATCATCTTCTGAAATATTAACAAATTTATTATATAGTTTTTCTGGTAATATAAGCCCATAAGAAATAGTTATTGCCCTATCGGCTACTATATTATCCTTATATAATTCCTTCTTTAAAGTATACTCCTCACCATCAATTACTACAGAAGTACCCTTTGCTAATATATTTTCCCATATTTCATAATTTGATGATTGAACATAAGAACTATATAAGACTATTTCATTATCCTTTAATACTATTTCCTCTTTTCCCATAGATTTTAACATTTCATTATAACTATCTGCTGAAATTCCTATACTTATATAATTACTATTTAAATTTCCTAATGTATTCTCTTTAGATATGGAATCTTTTTCTTTATTTATTAAATTAATAACATTTGTCCAGTCAATATTATGTTCGCCTTTTTCCATAACTCCAGACACTTCATGATTAATATCTATACTTCCAAATTTCATAGGATAATAATTTTTAACATATGGTTTCATTTCCTTTGAAGATAAAACCTCTTCTATATTATCAAGTTTTATTTTTTGTGCCTCTTCTGCTTCCTCTAATGTTTCATAGACTCCATTATTAAAATTCATAAAGGTAAAATCCACTGTTTTTTCTGCTGTTCTACCTCTACTTGTCATCATTGAAATTCCTATAGCAAAACAAAGAATTGCCATTAAAATTAAAAGAGAGGAAATTGCCAATGAAGAATATTCCTTTAATACATTTTCCTGTAATTGTCTTCTTGTAAAAATATAAAGTCCAGTTTCATCTTTACCTCTTTTCTCTAAAAACTTTCCAATAATATTTCCCAAACCCTTGAAAAATAAAAATGTACCAAATATTCCAAATATAAAAATTGCAATTACTATTATTAAAAATGCAAATATACCTATTGGAGTTCTTAATTATAATTCAAGTAGCTTTCCATTTAGCCCAAATACCCCTAAAAAATATGCAATACATAAAGAGATTATCCCTGTAAGAATTGAAGAATTTCTACTTACCTTGGACGAAATACTCTGTAGCTCATCTTTTTTATTCTCCATTAACTCCTTTGGTTCCTTATTTATCACCTTAATACTAAGGACTAGTATTGCCAATACTTGTACTATTATAAATCCTAATGATGTTAAGACAATTGCCGAAAATGAAACGCTGAAATTATATCCAATTAAACCAATACCAACTACTTTAGAAGTTGCAAGGCTTATAATTTCCGTAAGTAAAACGAAAAACGGAAGTCCTATTATTAAAGCGATTATTCCATTTATTATATTTTCTAAAAATACCATGGAAAATAACTTAAATCTTTTCATTCCCATCATAAGTAGAAGTCCAAACTGTTTTTTACGACTTTCCATTTGATATTTATTAGCAAAATACGTTAGAAAATAAAGGAAGAGCAACGATACAAAATACAGTACTGATACTATTACTAAAAGTCTTTCTACTGCACCGGATTCAGTTCTCTTTAAAAACTTTATTACATTTTGATCCTTTAGTGAGAGAATTATATAGAAGGCTACAATGGAAATAACAAGACTAGAAAAATATATTCCATTTTCCTTTCTTGACTTTTTGCTATTATCCTTTATAAATTTAAAGAACATTGATTCTACCTCCTCCTAAATGAGCCATTACATCAATAATTCTTTCGTAGAAGTCCTCCATTGATTCAGTAGGTATTTTTCTTCTTAACTCATGTAAAATTTTTCCATCTTGAATAAAAAGAATTCTCGAACAATATTTTGCTGCGTTGCCATCATGAGTAACCATTAAAATATTATTCTTCTCCTCTTTGTTTATTTCAAATAATTTCTCCATTAACACCTTTGCATTTTTACTGTCAAGAGAGCCTGTAGGTTCATCTGCTAGAACAATTTTAGGTTCTGAAATCAACGATCTAGCTGCTGCAACTCTCTGCTTTTCCCCACCTGACATCTGGAAAGGAAATTTATTTAAAATACTTTCTATATCAAGTAACTCAACTATCTTTTTAAGCTTTAAATCTACCATTTTCCCCTTTTCATTCCTAGTAGAATTGCAGCTGGCAATGCAATAAATATACATAGCAGACTTCCAAAGCCGTGGAATAAAAGTATTGGTCCAGTCTCTAAAATTACATCAATATTGGATCCTGCAGTTATTCCCAATTTAGCAATAAATGGGCAAATTCCAATTATTACAAGTTTAGAAGCCGCCTTTACATGATTATTATCAATTATTTTTAACACTTGTGGACCTGATAAAACTCCCATGATTATTGTGTAAAATATTGGAAATAAAATAAACATTCCCTTTCCAAATTCAAATTCCTTTCTTCCTATTAGCTCTACAATAAATACAAATACATAGGCTAGTAAAAAGATTAACCATTCCGTTTTAAACCTATCCTTTAAACTCTTGTACTCATAATTCATTTAAAATTCCTCCTTAAATTATTTATTACTATGCAATAATCTTAGCAATGTCTTATAATATAAAAAAGGACAAATGAGTACATTGGAGGAATATTTTATGAAAATTGAAAAATTAAATAATTTAAATACCGATTTTAAATTTTTTACAGAAAATATGCCTAAATATATTCAAGATAATTACTTTGTTAGAAAATTTAAAACTGGAGATATTATCAGTAAGAAGCAAAATAATTTAGAGAGTTTTGGAATATTGATTCATGGGGAAACAAGGGTAATAATGAATTTGAAAACGGAAATATTTACATGATTGAAGCAAACCCACCTATTGATTACATAGGAGAAGTTACTATTTTGGCAAATCAAAAATATACAAGTGTAACCATAGAAGCTGCAAGTCCTTGTACTATATTTTTTGTTCCAAGAAAATACGCTGAAAAATGGATTTTTGAAGATAGTAAAATATTGAGAAAAATTTCTGAAAGAGTGGCTTTTAAACTGTATCAATCTTCAATTGAAAAAGGAATGAAGCTATTTTATCCTTCAGATTTTATTCTTATAGATTATATAGTTAAAACCTCCATAAATAATAATATTGAAGTCAACCATCCCATTCTTATAAATAAGACTAGAAATGTTTTAGCCGAAGAAATAGGTATGAATATAAAGACATTAAATAGAACTATAACAAAGTTAAAAAACGAAAATATTCTCTCATTAGAAAAAGGAAAAATTCTTATAACTTTAGATAATTATACAAATGCTGTAGAAAAACTGGATATTTCTAAATCCAATTAAAAAAAGAGTATACTATAGTAGATTTACTCTACAATAATATACTCTCTCCTATTGATATAATTCCCAATGATAATTATAAATTTTGTTTAATTTTTATTCTTGTAAAAACCTTGTATCACTCATGTAATTCAAGCCAATCAATCATTAAATTTTCATGGTATTCATCTAGTTTTTTCTTTTCTTCCAATATTTCATTTAACTTTTCAAAATCCGTTGAATAATTTTCCATTTCCTTTTCAAGAAAATTTATCTTCTCCTCTGTATCTTCTATTTTACCTTCAATTTCCTTTAATTTATAAGGATTTATTTTTTTTACTTTTCTCCTATTGTTATAATCTTTGTTTTTCGTTATTTTTTCCTTAGTAATTACCTCTTTGTTTTCAAGTTTTTTCTCTAAATAGTAATCATAGTTTCCTACGTATCTTGTCATTTTTTTATTTTCTAATTCAAGTATATTCTTAGACAGTTTATTTATAAAATATCTATCATGGGAAATAAATATTAATGTGCCTTCAAATTCCAACAATGTATCCTCTAACATTTCTCTACTCATTATATCTAAATGGTTTGTTGGCTCATCTAGTATTAATGTATTTATATTCTTATACATAAGCTGACAAAGTCTAAGCCTTGCTCTTTCTCCACCTGAAAGGTCAGATACCTTCTTGAAAACATCCTCTCCATAGAAAAGAAATTTAGCCAGTATTTTTCTAGCCTCATCTTCTGGCATTATATGATCATATCTAAAAGTATCAAGTATATCCTTACTTTCATCATCAAAGGAAATATTTTGTTCCAAATATCCAACCTTAACATTGGAACCTATTTTTACCTCTCCAAAATCTGGGCTTATCTCTTTTAATATTATTTTTAAAATCGTAGTCTTGCCCGTTCCATTTTTTCCTATTATGGCAATTTTATCCTTAAATAAAATATCCATATTCAAATCGTCAAAAAGTTTTTTATCTTCAAAGGATTTTGAAAGATTTCTGATTTTAATAACCTCTTGCCCAGATCTACCCTTTGCCTGAAGTCTTAATCCCATATTACTTTCCGTTGTAGGTTTGTCCAACCTGTCTATTTTATTAAGTCTTTTTTCCATACTAAATGCTCTTTTAAAGAATTTTTCATTATCATGCCTTGACGCCCAATCCTTTAGCCTCTTAATGGATTCTTCCATAGACTTAATCTCTTTTTGTTGATTTTCAAATCTCTTTAACTCCTCATCAAAAAGTCTTTCCTTTTCCTGTAAATAATATGAATAATTCCCATGGAATGTTCTACATTTACCATTTGAAAGTTCCACAATCTTACCTACGGTTCTATCTAAAAAATATCTGTCATGGGATATTATTACAACAGTTCCATTATAATCCTTTAAAAAGTTTTCAAGCCAATTTATAGACTCCATATCCAAATGGTTAGTTGGTTCATCCAGTAGTAATATATCAGGATTTTCAAGTAAAATTTTCCCAAGTAATACTGTGGTTTTTTCTCCACCTGATAAAATATTAAATTTAGAATTTAATATTTTATCATCTATTCCAAGCCCCTTTGTAACCTTACTAAGCTTTTCTTCAATATCATAACCACCTATTAACTCGAGCTCCTCTTGTAAATCTCCATACTTTTTTAAAATTCTATCCAGTTTATCCCCTTTTGAAATGGAAATTTCCTCTTCTAATTTTTTTAGACAATTCATTAATTCATATTCTTTTTCAAATGCAATACTAAGAATATTCTTTGCAGTACTCTTTGAATCATAGTTGGGAATCTGTTCTAAATATCCAACTCTACTATCCTTACTTATATATATTTCGCCTTTGTCCTCATGTTCTATTCTTGTAATCAATTTAAATACAGTAGTTTTTCCAGTTCCATTTTTTCCTACTATACCTATTTTTTCACCTTTTCCTATTTGTAGGTTAAAGTCCCTTAAAATATTTTCTATTCCATAATTTTTTTCTATATTGTTCAATGATATATCTATCATAATCTTCTCCTTTAGACAAATAAAACCTAGGTAAAAATTACCTAGGTTTTATAAATCGTATTATTATAAAGTAATTATTCCCTTTAGCTAGACTATTCTATTAATTTTGGACAGATCTATCCCCTTATTAGAATTTCTATGTCCAGTAATTCTAATCATTTGAAATATTTTGTCAAAATTTAATATAACTAAAGTATTCATAATTCATCTTTCTTGAAGTATTATTATTTCAAGTATATCAAAATATGGAATATAATACAAAAAAATACAGGTAAACCTGTATTTTAAAAATTAATTATTTTTTACTGTATCCAAGACTTTCAAATTGTTTCACCATTTTATCTAATGAAACATTGTCCTTATCGTCTACTAAACCCATAAATAGTATGGATTTACTTTCTTTAGGCATATCCTTAATATTCATAACCGTAGTCTCTGTAAGTTTCTTACCATCTTCTTTTACAGTATGCTCTAAGCCTTTTGTATCCTTGTACATCTTATCAGTTAACTCTAAATTTTGTCTTACCATTTCCTCAGCTTCAGGACTCTCTTCAAAATCTATATTAGTAACTGTAGTAGTCTTTTGAATATTTTTATCCTTATAATACTCAATTGTTAATACAATTTTCATTCCGTTGTTATTCATTTCGTAAACAACTTCTTCGTTTTTACCACCACATGATACTATTGTTATCATCATTGCCAATGATAAAACCACTAAACTTAATTTTTTATAATTTTCATACAAGCCTACTTTTATACCATAGTTATTGTAACATATACATTGCGACATTTATAGTATAAATTAAAAATAATAGATCATTAAATATATTCCTATTTGTCTACTTCTTCTTTAAACCGGAATTCTTTAAATTCTCTTCTACTTTGCTTAAAGGTAAGTTTCCTTTTTCATCTAAAAGATTAGAAAATTCATTAACTTTATTTTCCTTTATATATGTATCAATATCATAAGTTATTGTCATTATAACGGTTTTATCACTTATTTTAGAATCGAATTTTACACCTTTTTCCTTTTCAGCTTGTTCCTTTACAACTTCAAGCATTGCCTTTGTCATTTCGCCTTCTTTATCTTCGCCTTCAATATCTGTAATTATCTTACTTACATTTTCTTTTCCATCATACTCTACTGTCATCTTTAAACTTCCATTTTTTGTTCACCTTCGTAAACTACTTTTTTGTTCCACATGACACCATAAGAGTTAAAATGGAAAATATTATAAGTAAAAGTCCTATTCTCTTAAATTTTTTCATTATTTCTCCTATAATTATTTTTTCTTAAATCCACTATCTTCTAAATTCTTTACCATTGTTTCAAGTTTTAAATTTCCTTCTTCATCAGCTAATGTAGAAAAAGGATCATCTTCTTTGTCCTTATTATCTTTTATATATATTTTCATATCGTAATCCAATGTGATAATCATTTTATTATCCTTGATTTCACCAATAAATTCCACACCTTTTTGTTCACTTAACTGATTTTCCATTAAGTCCAAATATGATTGATTATCATCTTCTCCTACTATGCTCTCTTGTAATTCTTTTTCCGTATTCATAATTAATTTTGTAATATTCTCTTCTCCATCATATTCTATTGTATTTACGGATTTAATTCCCTCTTGTTCCATTTCGTAAACCACTTCTCCACCCTTAGAACCACATGATGTGAATATTAAAATTATTGTTAATGATACGAATGTTAAAGCCAATCTCCTAATTTTTTTCATACATACTCCTTTACTGTTTTACTTTAGATAGTTTTAACATACCATATGTATATATCTTAATCAATAATATTTATTATAATTTAATTATATCCCTAAAAATACTATAAGCCTTTAACCAATTGTAAATTTAGCAAGTAATTATATACCATTTTATCGGATTTTCTTATTAATATATTTTTTACTATTCCCTTTAATTTTTAAATACTCTAACTAAAAAACCACTAGAAATTTATTATAATTTCTAATGGTTTCACTTTATACAAAAGCTATTTTATTTTTAATTAATACATCCCAAATATAAACTGATAATGATAGTAATAATATTTCGTATTTTTTATCCTCTAATTCTATTTCCATTTCCTCATAGGATCTAAATCCTTGTTTTTTAGAGATTATTCTTCCTATTCCCTTTAAATTTAAAATATTATCATTTCTACTTAATTTAAAGTTCATTTTTTCTCCATTATAATTTATATTTATATCTACAATTTTTTCTTCCAAAGATGATTTTATATAACCTGCTTCTTTTCCATTTTCATATAGCTTATACTCTTTATTCTTGTCATAAAAATTACGCTCTATTTTTAAAATCTCATCTTCTTTCTTATTAAAGAAAAGAAAATATGCCCCTTTTGCAAAAGTTTCTCCTATAAAGGCATCAAAATATGAACTTGCATCTCCTACTTTTTCTCCAATATAGATTAATTCATCTTCTTTAGAAATTTTAAACCTATCCTTAACATATTTATCTATTTTTATAGAATATTTCATAATAACCTCCTTTACTTCTTATTTTATATTATACTCCATTTTCTTTTTTAAGCATTAAAAAAACAGGTCTAAGACCTGTCTCTTATTAAAATTATTTGTTAACTGCTTCTTTTAATGATTTACCAGCTTTGAATACTGGTGCATTAGATGCAGGTATTTGAATTTTTTGTTCTGGATTTCTTGGATTTCTTCCTTCTCTAGCTTTTCTAGCTCTTGATTCAAATGTTCCAAAGCCCACTAATTGTACTTTATCTCCTGCTGCTAAAGTTTCTGTAACTGTTTCAATAAAAGCGTTTAAAGCTCTTTCTGATTCAACTTTAGTAAGGTTGCTCTTTTCAGATATTTTACTTAATAATTCTGACTTATTCATTTAATATTATCCTCCTCGTTGTTGTAAATTGAATACCTTTCGTACTCATGATATTGATTATATCTAACTTATATTAAAGTTTCAAGGTTTTCTTTACTTTTTTTCATGTTTTTCGTGATATTTTTATCTTTTATACTATTTTCTTAACAATTACTATTTATTTTCAGTTGTATCCGTTGAATCTTCAGTTTTATCTGTGGATTTTTCCTCTGGCTTATCTGTAGATTTCGTTTCTTTATCGTCTTTCTTCTCATTATATTTTGAAAAATCAAAAGATTCTATTGCTTTTTTAGCATCATCAACTGTTTTGCCATCTTTATCAAAATACTC
This sequence comes from uncultured Gallicola sp., assembly GCA_964345925.1. Lineage (GTDB taxonomy): Bacteria > Bacillota > Clostridia > Tissierellales > Peptoniphilaceae > Miniphocaeibacter. The sequence goes on from CAYFSP010000004.1 coordinate 41,309, forward strand.
TACTTTAGCTTTTTTAACTTGATCCTCTATAAACTCTTCTTGTTTCCCTTGGAAAGCTAATGCACCAATTTTTTGTTTCAATGATTTAAGAGTATCCTTGTCTATTTTATCAACTTTTTCAGTCTTATCTTTAAGTTTTACAATATGGTATCCAAATTGACTTTCTATTAATTCAGCTTTTACTTCTCCAGCCTTCATATCCTTAATGCCTTCTGTAAACTCTTTAACCATGTCTTCGCCTAAAAAATCTTCCAATTTTTCAGCAACTAACATGCTATCACCTGAAGTTTTTAATCCTTCAGTGCTTTCTGAAATCTCTTTAAATTTATCATCAAATTTAATTGTTCCTGCATTTATTTCATCTACTAGACTTTGAGCTTCAGCTTTTATTTTTTCTTTAACTGCTTCATCCGTTATAGCCTCTTGACCTGTTTCATCCATAGTTGAATAAAGAATATGCTCTGCGTTGTATAATGGCATCTTTTTCTCTAATTCTTTATCTGATGGACCATTATCTTCAACTTGTTTTTCTACAAGTTTATTTATATATATATTAGGTTCTATATTGTCCTTCTTGAGCTCATCCATTGTTAAGCCTTCTGCTTTTAACGCTTCTTCAAGACTTTCTTTACCACCAACTTGTTCTGTTAGCTTATCTACTTCCTTATCGACTTCTTCGTCTTTTATCTTTATTCCTTCATCTTTTGCAGCTTTTAATAAGGCTTTGCTCTTAACCATATTATCAAGTGCTGATAATCTTATTTCATTGGCTTGTTCCTTGCCCTCATCTGTGCTTTCATCTATAACCATTCCATATGCTTCAAATTGTTTAGCTGTTGATTCATACATTTTATTTATCTCTTCTGCAGAGATATATTCATTACCTATTTTAGCAATTGGATCCTTTGGTTTTTTACCACCACAAGATGTCAGTACTAAAGAAAGGGTTAAAACTCCTGTTGCTATTTTTATAATATTTTTTTTCAAAATTTCCTCCTAAATTTCCTTATTTATTTTAAAAGTCTTTACAACCTTTAATAATTCAATAACCGGTTTTATATTATTCTTTATAAATTCAACTGATATAGTTGGCGTATCCGACAAATCGAAATTCATATTGCCTTTGAAATTATCACTTATAAATTCCAATTCCTGTAAATCCAACTCCTTATTTGAACTATAATCCATTTTTATAAAACCTGATTTTTCATATATCTTTTCAAATCCACATTCTGAAGCATATGATTTCATTAAAGAGATATCCATTATATTTTGTACCATTTTAGGTATATCTCCAAAGCGGTCTATTAGTTCCTCTACTATTTCATCATAATCCTCTTCATTTCCAATTGTGGCAATCTTCTTATACATATCGATTTTTTCATTTGAATCCTCAATATATTTTGATGGTATATATGCATCTATTTTTATATCTATTTCAATTTCAGATGCTTTTACCTTTGGTTTGTCGCCTTTTATTTCTCCTAAAGTTTCCTCTAAGAGTTTAACATATAAGTCATAACCAATGGAAGAAATATTTCCACTTTGTACTTCTCCTAAAATATTTCCTGCACCTCTAAGCTCTAAATCCCTCATGGCAATTTTATATCCTGAACCAAACTCGGTAAAATCCTTTATTGCCATAAGCCTTTTTTCAGCAATTTCCGTCAACGATTTATTTCTCTCGTATGTAAAATATGCAAAGGATGTTCTATCACCTCTACCTATTCTACCCTTTAGTTGATACAGCTGAGATAGTCCCATTTTATCTGCATTATGAACTATCATAGTATTTACATTGGAAATATCAAGTCCAGTTTCTATTATTGTAGTACATAGTAAAATATCGAATTCTCCATTGGAAAAATCTGTCATTACATTTTCTAGTTCCCTTTCAGTCATTCGCCCATGGGCAATTCCTATTGTAGCCTCTGGAACTAGTTCTAGTAATTTAAATCTCATTTCATCAATATCTTGAATTTTATTGTAGACAAAGTATATTTGTCCACCTCTTCCAATTTCCTTATTGATGGCATCTTTTATAATTTGTTCATTATATTCAATTACATATGTGTTAATTGGAAATCTTTCCTCAGGTGGTTCATCTAATGTTGACATATCCCTTATTCCTACAAGTCCCATTTGTAATGTTCTTGGAATAGGTGTTGCCGACAATGTTAAAACATCAATATTTTCTCTTAATGTTTTAAGTTTTTCCTTATGCTTAACACCGAAACGCTGTTCCTCATCTATTATAAGTAATCCTAAGTCCTTAAATTTTAAATCCTTTGACAGTATTTTATGAGTTCCAACTATAATATCTATTAATCCCTTACTGGCATCCTTCATAATATTTTTTTGCTCTGTAGGCGTTCTAAACCTTGAAAGCATCTCCACCTTCATCGGATACTCTTTTAATCTTTCTGAAATCGTATTGTAATGCTGTTGAGCCAATATTGTAGTAGGCACTAGAAAGGCCACTTGTTTTCCGTCCATTACGGCTTTAAAGGCTGCTCTTATAGCAACTTCTGTCTTTCCATACCCAACATCACCACATAGAAGCCTATCCATTGGTTTAATGGATTCCATATCCTTTTTTATCTCATCTATACTTCTTAATTGACTTGGAGTTTCCTCATATATAAAGTCGTTTTCAAATTCCTTCTGCCATTCCGTATCCTTAGAAAAACTATAGCCTTCTATTTTTAAACGTTTAGCATATAGCTCTATTAAATCCTGAGCAATTAATTCTACAGATTTTTTTGCCTTCTGTTTAGCCTTCTGCCACTCTATTCCACTTAATTTATTTAATCTTGGTCCTTTTGACTCGCCGCCAATATATTTTTGAACTAAATTCATCTGATCCGTTGGAATAAATAATCTATCATTTCCTCTATACTGAATAATAATATAGTCCTTCTTTATTCCTTGAACATCTATTTGTTCAATGCCTTTATATTGACCTATACCATGATTTTCATGTACTACAAAATCATCTAGTACCAAGTCCGAGTAATTTATAATATCTTGAGAAGTTCTTTTCTTGGCTTTTCTCTTGTACTGTTTTTTCTCTTTCCCATAAATTTCCTTATGGGTTATTACCAAATATTTTATGCTTCTGTATTCAAACCCCGATTGTAGGGTTTTCCCTACAATATATAGCTGCCCCGACTTTATATCGTGGTTATAATCATCTAATACTACAGGGTTTAATCCACCATCTTCCAACATCTCAAGTAGAAATTTCGCTTTTTCATTAGAATCTGCAAATATTATAACCTTGTATCCGTTATATAAATTGCCTTTAATATGTTCTGACAACACAGTTAAATTTCTATTGAAATTTGGCGCTTCTAAGGTTTCAACTTTCACTTCCATCTCTGGACTTAAAAGCCTTGTCTTCTTAATTAAGGATGTGGAGTTTATCGCTGTAAACTCCTTGAAGAAATCAACTATATTTTTAAATGGTATCAATATATTCTTATGACTCTCAAAAGCTTCTCCAGCTTCTAATTTATATGTAAGATCATCGTCTTGCATACTTTTCATTTCGCTATTTCTATCATAAATCCTTGCTATATCGTCTAAAAATATTATTGTATCCTCTTCTAAATAGTCTAGAAGACTTCCATAATCCTTTTTTCCTAAGTACGGTATAACGAGATCCATATTTGAAATGTAGAGATTGTCTTCTAAATATCCAAGTATTTGAGAGAATTTCTCTAATAATTTCTCCTTGTCTACACCATATAAAACCTTGTTTTCAGCTTTGTCCAAATCCTTACAGAGTCCATCAATAATCTTTTTTCTCTGTTTGCCGTCTATTATTAATTCCCTTGATGGAGATATTGTGAATTTGTCTATTTTCTCAATGGAACGCTGTGTTCCAATATCAAAAATCCTCATAGAATCTATTTCATCATCAAATAGTTCTATTCTTACAGGGTTTGCCATTTGTACTGGGTATATGTCTAATATTCCACCTCTTATAGCAAACTGTCCCTTACTCTCTATCATACTAACTCTTTCATATTGTAATGAAACCAAGGAGTCAGTTATTTTTTCAAGATCTACAATATCTTCAATATTTATATTTAAACTAAGTTTTTTGAAATTTGAAAGAGATGTTATCTTTCTCTGTATAGCATTAGAGCTGGCAACTGTTATAAATTTTTCCTTATTGAATAATCTACTAATAGTTCTTAATCTACTATCTTCATTATTTTTTTCCAAACTGCTTATATTATAGTAATTTATATCACTACTAGGATATATTTCCACAATATCCTTATTAAAAGATGAAATATTCTCATATAGTTTCTTTGCAGAAATATCATCTTCTGTTACTAAAACAATATTTCTCTTTTCATTTATGAATAAAGAGTATATAAAATGTCCAATACTCTCCTTTATTAGACCATGCATATAGATAGATTTTGTTCCATTATTTATTGCACCAATCATTTCTTCATAATATTTCAAGTTCTTTATGGGATCAGCAATGTAATTCATTTTACACCTCCAGCCTTAATTGGAACTTAAACAGGCCCAGATTTCTCTGGGCTTGTAATTTCTCTATCTTAATCATAATGGTTAACTCCATTATATCTATTCATTGCTTCATCAATTCTATTATTGATTATTAATTCCGTACTGATTGCAGAATCATCTATTTCCTTTTCTAATATTGTTTTTTCTTCACTGCTGAAATTGCTTAGCACAAAATCCGCCAAACTCATTTGTGGTATTTTCTTTCCAACTGATATTTTCACCCTTGGAAAATTATCATCTTTTAAATGATATATTATGGATTTTAACCCATTATGAGTTCCCGATGATCCCTTCTTCTTAATTCTAATAGTACCAAAGGGAATATCTATATCATCACAAATTATAATTATATCCTCTACGGATATATTATAATAATTTGCACATTCCATTACAGCAATTCCAGAATTGTTCATATACGTTATAGGTTTCATAAGGATTACTTTTTCTGAACCTATTCTACCTTCGCCTATAACTGCATTAAATTTTGCCCTATTAACTACAATATTATTGTTGTCTGCAATTTTATCTATGGCCATAAAGCCGACATTATGTCTATTTCCTTCGTATTTTTTTCCCGGATTACCTAATCCAACTACTAATTTCAATTATCTACTTCCCATTATCCATTTTTTCTTTTTTACTTACCCAACCAGGAATATTTTTCTGTTTCCCCCTAGCTATGGATAGTTCACCTTCATTAACATCCTTTGTAATTGTAGAGCCTGCTGCAACAAATCCCTTCTTTGCAATTTTCACAGGAGCTACTATATTGGCATTACTTCCAATAAAAGCATTATCTTCCACTATGGACTTATATTTTTTCTTTCCATCATAGTTTACAAATATTACTCCACAGCCTACATTTATATCCTTGCCTAATTCTGCATCACCAATATATGTTAAATGACCTGCCTTTGTTCCCTTGCCTATTTTTGCATTTTTAACTTCTACAAAATTACCTATATGAACATTTTCCTCTAAATATGCTTTTGGTCTTAAATGAGCATATGGTCCTATATCAGTTCCTGATTTTACAGTACTACTTTCCACAGTAGAAGATTTTATTACAACATTATCATCTATTATGGAATCGTCTATTAGAGTATCTCCATATATTAAACAGTCTTCACCAATTATGGTATTACCCGTTATTCTAACACCTGATCTAATTTCAGTATCCTTACCAATCTTTACAGAATCCTCTATGAAAATATTACTAGGGTTTTCCATAATAACACCGTTTGTCATATGGTATTCGTTGATTCTCTTTCTAAGTACCTCTTCTGCAATAGAAAGTTGTAATTTAGAATTAATTCCATAGACTTCCTCAACATCGTCTATTAGAAAGGTTGAAATTTTTTCACCTTTTGACTGTATTATTTCAAATATATCAGTTAAATACATTTCCCCTTGAAGATTATCTTGATCAAGTTCTTTAATACTATTCTTTAAAGCATCACCATTTATAACTATAAATCCAGAGTTGAACTCTTTTATTTTCAATTCCTCTTCATTACAGTCCTTATGTTCAACTATTTTTAATAGATTGCCTAAATCATCTTTTATAATTCTTCCATATCCTGTTGGATCTTCTATATTAGCAGTTAAAACCGTTGCAATATTATTATTTTCATTATGGTAATCCATAAAGGATTTTAAAGTATTTCCCTTTACTAAAGGTGTATCCCCTGTTAATATTAAAACCTTATCTTCATTTGATACTTCATCTAATGCAAGGCTAACGGCATATCCTGTTCCATAAGGATATTCCTTACCAATTTTTTGTTCTTTTATAATTATATTCTTATTAGATAGTAATTCTTCTAAATCGCTTCTATTTTTTCCACCTATTATTATTTTCTTTTCAACATTTACATTGTCACTAGCTTCTATTACATAATTTATCATAGGCTTGTTCAATAATTTATGTAGAACTTTGGAATTTTTAGACTTCATTCTAGTTCCTTCACCAGCGGCAAGTATTATACAAATATTCATTTAATTCCTCCAAATATTAAGGTTACACTACTATATTATATTAAATACTGCTTTAAAGTCTATCTTTTTATATGGCTAATCTTTAAGTAATGTACTATGCGTGATATAATACTAATGTTTAGGAGGAGTTTTATGTTTAATTTTAACTTACACGATAAAAATGTAAAGAAAATTCACTTCATTGGTATTGGTGGAGTAAGTATGAGTGGTATAGCCGAACTATTGAAATTTCATGATTTTGAAATATCAGGTTCCGATAGAGATGACTCAGATACATTAGACCATTTAAGAAGTTTAGGTATAAAGATATATGTTGGACAGAAAAAAGAAAATATTGATAAACCTGATTTAATAATATATACAGATGCAATTTTAGATGATAACGAGGAATTAATCGCTGCAAAAAACAGTGGTGCACCTTGTGTTACAAGGGGAGTTTTTCTTGGTGCTTTAATGAGAAATTATAAATACTCCATAGGTGTTTCAGGTTCACATGGTAAGTCTTCAACTACAAGTATGATTTCAAAAATATTGGTGAATTCAAAAGTGGATCCTAATATATTACTTGGAGGAAAGCTTGATGAAATAGATGGTAATGTTCATGTTGGAAAAAGTGACTACCTTCTTACTGAAGCTTGTGAATTTAAAGCCAATATTTTAAATTATTATCCTTCAATGGCTATAATACTAAATATTGATGAGGATCATTTGGACTTTTACAAGGATATTAACCATATTGTAAGCACCTTCATAGGCTATATGAAGAATTTATCAGAGGATTCTAAAGCGTTGATAAATATTGATGATACCAACTGTCTTCCGTTACTAGACCATATAAAGGGAGAAATATTGTCTTTTGGTGTGGAAAACAAAGATGCGGTTTACAATATTACAGATGTTGAATTTGACGAAGTAGGTCATCCTAGTTTCAATATAACAAGTAGTAGGAATAATTTTGGGACAGAGCATTTTTCATTGAATATTATAGGTCGTTACAATATATATAATGCCTCAGCTGCAATAATTGCTTCATTTGAATCAGGAATCGATATTGAAACCATTAGAACTAGTATGTTTGAATACAAAAATCTACACAGAAGAATGGAAGTTATTGGAAATTATAAAGATGCAACGATAATGACTGATTATGGACATCATCCTGTTGAGATAAAAGCTACATTATCAGCATTGGCAGAACATAAAAAAGGAAAATTAATATGTGTTTTCCAACCTCATACCTATAGTAGAACAAAACATCTATTAGATGATTTTTCAAATTCATTTTATGATAGTGATGAGGTAATAGTAACAGAAATTTTTGCTGCAAGGGAAAATTTTGATCCTACTATACATTCCGTAGACTTAGTTGAAAAACTTCGAGCAAATGGAGTCAATGCAATTTATTTAAAAACATTTGATGAAGCAAAGGAATATGTTCAGAAGGAAGTTCATGAAAAAGATGTTGTACTTACTACTGGGTGTGGAAATCCTGACGTTTTAGCAAAAATGATAGTGGAGTGATAATTAATGATATATTTAAACTGTGATTACTCAGATGGAGTACATCCAAATATATTGGATAAACTTTATGAGACAAATGACTCCTTAACGGGAGTATATGGATTTGATTCCCATAGTGAGTTTGCCAAACAACAAATAAGAGATTTATGTAATAACCAAGATATAGATATATATTTTATATCTGGAGGTACACAAACAAATATAATAGCTATATCCGCTACCTTAAAGCATTTTCAAGGAGCTATTTCTGCTGAAACAGGACATATTAACACACATGAATGTGGTGCTGTTGAAAATAGCGGGTACAAAATACTGACATTACCTAGTCATGATGGAAAAATCGTTCCTGAAGATATAAAATTCATGATTAAAGCTCACCATGTTCAAGGTATGGCAAAAATACATGATGTACAACCTAAACTTGTATATATTTCCAATTCAACAGAATATGGAACAATATATACTAAAAAGGAAATGGAAGCATTGTACAATGTATGTCAAGAGGAAAAACTTTATCTATATATGGATGGAGCAAGGTTAGGATATGCTTTAGCGGCAGAAAACAACGATATGGACTTGGAATTTATAGCAAGTCATTGTGATATGTTCTACATAGGTGGAACAAAGCTAGGCGCAATGTACGGCGAAGCATTAGTAGTTGTAAATCCAGATATAAAAGTAGACTTTCAATATAATCTAAAATTAAGAGGTGCTTTACTTGCAAAGGGTAGATTTATGGGTATACAGTTCTCAGAATTGTTTAGAGATAATCTATATTTTAACTTAGCAAAAAACGCAAACTATCTATCCACTAAACTTAGAAAAGCATTGGTTGAAAAAGGGTATAAGCTTACAGTTAATTCACCTACAAATTTAACATTTGTAGTAATGGACGAATATAAATTAAAGGAATTATCAGAGGATTTTGCCTTTGAAATAATGTCACAATACGACAATAACAACAAGGTTGTAAGAATTGCAACGGGTTGGAATACAAAAGAAGAGCATATTGATGCTTTAATAGAGAGATTATAAAAAATTAAAAGCTCACCTACTAGGTGAGCTTTTAAAATGCATAGTTTTTTAATTCTTCACTATTTAAATATCTTGAATAAATATCAGCAAAATTATCTTCAATGGATATATTATCTACTTCGTAATAATCGATGATTGAAACTAATTCAAATATTTTGCTATCTTCATTTCCTTCATTTAAATTTTCAATATAGGAATTTACCTTATCCTTAATTTCATCAATTGAATTCAATTTTACAATAACTACTGATTCTTCAAAAATTTCTGTAGAATCTAGAGAATATTTTAATAGTAATTTGACACTAATAATTTTTTCCATTCTTAACTCCTTTGCTTTTCAAGAAGTTATTATATAACATGTTATATGATTTGTGAATAGCATTTTGAAAATAATTTCCTTATATTCAATAAATGTATTGTATATTTTATAAAAAGATTAAAATATCATGTGTTAAAGCCTTTATTTTAATTTTCCAATAATTTTATTATATTCTAATTACTACTAAATGTTTTAATGAATATCCTACTTCTTTTTCTATTCTTTAACCCTTTCATTATACTAATATCGTACAATAAAGTTTGTATAATACATTAACGATAATATATTTTCAATAATCCCTTATTTATAGTAGAATATATTGTAATTAATTATTTTAAAGGAGTTTTTATGATACGTAAGGATAGAGAGATTACAGGCATTAAAAATATATTTGAAATCGTTAAAAACAGTAAGGTTATCACTTTAGCTTTCAATAGTGATAATTCTCCATACTTAGTACCATTAAATTATGGATGTAAGCTAGAAGATGATAAAATATATTTATATATTCATGGTGCAAAAACAGGTACTAAGTATGATTTTCTATTTAATGGTGCTACTACATCCTTTGAAATCCATAGTGAGCATGAATTAATAGGAATGGATGATAAATGTTCCCTGTCCATGACTTATGATTCCGTAATTGGAAGAGGAATATTAAAGGAATTAACTAAGAAAGAAGATCTTATTAATGCTTTGGACTCCATAGTTTCACAGTATATAAAAATTGATGGAGATTATTCTGATAAAGTCCTATCCAGTGCTAGAATTTTTGAAATAGAAGTTACAGATATTACTGGTAAATCACAAAAATAAAGGAGTGATCTTTTGAGAAAAGCTGATAGAGAGGTTTTTGGTATTGAAAACTTCTATAATATTGCAATGCAAGGTGATGTTTTAATAATGGCCTTTAGCAATGGAGACTATCCTTATATTCTTCCTGTTAATTACGGCTGTGAAGTAATAGACAACGAATTATATTTTTATTTTCACGGTGCTACTGAGGGAAGTAAGTATAATTTTATTTACGATAATGCAAAAGTTTCTTTTGAAATTGATTGTAATCACGAATTAATTGTAAAGAAGGATAAAGGTTACTGTTCTATGAGTTACAGCTCTATAATTGGCAAAGGAGTTCTTGAAGAATTAAAAGACTATGATGAAATTTATCATGCGCTGGATAATCTTGTTAACCATTACCATAAGGATGATGATTTTAAATTCAATCCTGCTGCCATTAGTAGAACTAGAACTTTTAAATTAAAGGCAATAGATATTACTGGTAAAGCTAAAATTTAACACCAGTAACAGTAAAGAGGTTTATATGAAGAAATTTTTTAAGTTTATAACCAGTAGAATGTTTTTTATTGGTTTTGTATTTATTTTACAATTGCTTTTAGTATATGAAGCCTATGTATTATTTAGTGATGAATTCATATGGTTTTATATACTAAATATTATTTTAGGACTCGTACTAGTTGTGCATATTATTAACAACGATACAAATCCTGCCTATAAGATTGCCTGGATAGTTCCTATTTTGACCTTTCCACTATTTGGTTCCATAATCTATCTATTTTTTGCACAGAATAGATTTGTTTCAAATATTAGAATGTCCATGGCAACAACAACTTCATCTTTTCATTACTTAATGTCAACTCATGAAAATACACTAGAGGAAATAACTGATGATGATGCATATATTCAAAGTAGATATTTAGAAAGATATGCTAGCTGTCCAGTATATAGAAATACAAATTCCAAATATTACCCAACAGGTGAATTATTTTTTGAAGATTTGCTGAAGGATTTAAAATCGGCTAAAGATTTTATTTTTTTAGAATTTTTCATTATTGAAGAAGGATATATGTGGAATACAATTTTGGATATTCTTGTGGAAAAAGTTAAAGAAGGCGTTGACGTAAGGTTAATATATGACGATTTTGGATGTATTTCTAAATTGCCTAGAAATTATGATAAGTACTTGATTTCCCTAGGTATAAAATGTCATGTTTTCAACCCTATTAAATTTATTGTAATGCCTAAACACAACAATAGAGATCATAGAAAGATAGTAGTAATAGATGGAGATATAGGATACACTGGCGGAATGAATTTAGCCGACGAATATATTAACAAGGTTGAACGCTTTGGTCATTGGAAAGATAGTGCAGTACGATTATATGGACAATCCGTTTGGAGTTTGACAGTTATATTTCTGTCCATGTGGAATTCCATAGATGATGAATTTGTGGATTTTGAGTCCAGATTATATAAACTGAACTCTGAAGAGAAAATTGAAAATGAAGATTCTGGATTCGTTCAACCATTTTCAGACTCTCCTCTTGATTCCGATCCTATAGGTGAAAACACCTACTTAAATATTATAAATAGAGCTAAAGAATATATATATATTACAACTCCTTACTTAATACTTTCAAATGAAATGTTATCAGCTTTAAAAAATGCTGCTAAAGGTGGAGTAGATGTTAGAATAATTACGCCTCATATTCCAGATAAGAAAATGGCTTTTCTAGTCACTACTAGTTTTTATGAGGACTTAATATCATCAGGCGTTAAGATATATGAATATACCCCAGGGTTTATACATGCAAAAAACTTTATCTCCGATGATAAATTTGCTGTTGTTGGAACTATCAATGTAGATTTCAGAAGTTTATATCTACATTTTGAAGATGCAGTTTGGTTTTATAACTCACCTATTATTGCAGATATAAAGAAGGATTTCAATGAAACCTTTGAAGTTTCCGAAAGGAAAACATTAAGTGAAGTGAAAAATTCCTTTATTTTAGTAAAATTGCTGCGCTCTATTGCTAGAGTTTTTGCACCATTAATGTAAGAGGGGTAATTATGAAAGAAAGATATAATTATATTGACTTCATTAGAGGTTTTGCCATAATAAATATGATATTATTTCATCTTTTTTATGATTTAGTATATATTTTTGGTGAAAATTTACCTTTTTTTGAAAGCCGAGGAGCATCTATTTGGCAAAATTTAATAGCCATGACATTTATTATTACATCAGGCATTTCATATAATTTTGGCAAGAAGAACTCTAGAAAGATAATACTTTTATTTATTTGTGCTGGAATGCTTTCAGCTACTACAATTATAATAATGCCTGATGAATTTGTAGCCTTTGGAGTAATCCATTTCTTTGCTTTTGCTACATTACTTTTATCAATTTTTGATGGAATATTAAAAAAAATCAACCCTTTTGTAGGTATAGTAATATTTATTTTATTATTTATATCTACAAGATTTATAACGGATGGATATATTTACTTATTAAGTTCAAAATATTACTTACCAGAAAACTTTTATGGCTTTGGTTTCTTATTTTGGCTCGGTTTTCCAAATAGCAATTTTATGTCATCTGATTATTTTCCAGTTATTCCATGGATATTTCTATTTATAGTAGGATATTATATAGGAAGAATTATAATAAAGAAGAAACCGGTAATGAAGAAAAAAAGTCTTAATCCTATTAACTTTATTGGAAGACATAGCTTATTGCTCTACATGATTCATCAACCAATAATATATATAGTATTATCATTAATATACAAAACTAAACTATTTTAATGAAAGGAAGAATATTGAAAACTATAGAAAAGAAAAAAATTGTAACCTTAGGTGAAATAATGTTGCGCTTATCAACTCCTAATTACTAAAAATTCAACCAAGCAACTAATTATGATGCAGTGTTCGGTGGCGGTGAAGCCAATGTTGCAGTATCCCTTGCAAATTATGACAACAGGGTACAGCATGTTACAAAATTACCCGATAACGAACTTGGGCAGGCGGCAATTGACTCATTAAACAAGTACCGTGTACATACTAACTATATTGCAAGAGGTGGAAAGCGAATAGGAATTTACTTTTTGGAAAAGGGTTTTTCCTACAGACCTTCAAAAATAATTTATGACAGAGAAAATTCTTCTTTGGCAACAGCAACTGTAGAGGATTTTGATTTTGATGAAATTTTCGACAGAGCTGAATGGTTTCATATTTCTGGAATTACTCCAGCCCTTAGTAATAGCTGTGAAGAGATTACATTGAAGGCGTTACAAAAAGCCAAAGAAAAAGGAATTACCGTTTCTATGGACGTAAACTACAGAGCAAGCCTTTGGGATTTAGAAACTGCAAGAAAGACCATTTCCAATTTAATGCAATATGTAGATGTTTGTTTTGATGGAGATTGGCCACTTGGATTTAGAGAAACTTCTCCTTTAGATATATCCTTTGAAGATGAGCTTAAATTATATGAGGAAGCATTTAAAAAAATGTCTAAAGTATATGGGTGTAAATACTTCTTTAGCTCCCTTAGAAAATTAACTTCTTCTTCCAATTTCTATTCAGCTTGTGGTTATAACGGAAAGGAATTCTACAGTAGTAAGGTATATGATGTAGATATAATCGACAGAGTTGGCTCTGGAGATTCCTTTGTAGCCGGAACTATAAATGGACTTGTTAAGGAAAGAGGATTTAAAGAATCTTTAGACTTTGGAGTTGCGGCTTCCGTTTTAAAACATACTATACAAGGTGATGTTAATCTGGTAAAGGAAGAAGATGTTTTCAGTTTATTACAAAGTGGTGGAAATACTAGAATACAAAGGTGATTATATGAAGATAAAAAAGCAGTTTTAAAAGATATAAACTCTATAGAAAGATTATATAAAATTCTGTTTAAAGATATATCAAAAATACAAAGCTACTATTTTAAAGAGGATAATCAAAATATAGATTTTATAAAATCTATAATTGAATCCGATAAAGATGATATTTTATTAGCAGTGGAAGATGACGAAATACTAGGATTTATCCTTGTATTGGAATCTACGACTCCTGATTATAACTGTTTAGTTCCTCATAGATTTGCATATATAACAGATCTTATCGTAAATCCAGCACATCGTGGAAAATGTATTGGTAAAGCTTTAATGAAGTCTGTAACAAATTGGTCATTGGAGAAAGGTCTGGACTATATTGAACTAAATGTATTAAGTGAAAATGAAAATGCCATTAAATTATATGAATCACTAGGTTATAAAGAAGATAGTAAAACTATGAGAATAAGGCTATAGAATTATATTATAATTAAATAACTAAATTTTATAATAAAGGACATAAAATCATAAAACCAGGATAAATTATCCTGATTTTACTCTATTCACTTTCAAAATAATCTTCTGCTATTATTCCATAATAAGCAGCATCAATTATTCCTTGATTACTAAAGTCTGCTTGTCTCAAAGTACCTTCATATTTCATTTTACATTTTTTCATAACTTCACCTGAACCGATATTTTTAGGATCAAACATTGATTCAACTCTATTTACTCCAACTTCTTCAAAGAAAAACTGTATTACCCTTTTTAATGCTTCAGACATTATTCCATTATTCCACCATGACTTACCAAGAGCATAACCTACATGCACCATTTCCGTTTTCTCATCACTTTTTACAACACCTATAGTTCCAATTGGTTCCTTTATTTCCTTTAATTCTATAATCCAGTTATAATAGTTTTTGTTTTCATATTCCTTTATCCACGAGGAAAAAACATCTCTTGTAACCATTTTATTTTCATGTGGTTTCCATCTTAAATATTTTGTTACATCAGAATCTGTAACCCAATTACTAAAAGCATTATTAACATCGTCTAATTTGGCTTTTCTAAGTATTAACCTTTCAGTTTCCAATGTTTTAGTTCCTAAATGATTCATAATATCCTCCTGCTTAAAATCTTTCAAGTACCTTTTATAAATTCTTTTTATATTGTAATACCTTTGTACTTAACTTCTAAATC
This sequence comes from uncultured Gallicola sp., assembly GCA_964345925.1. Lineage (GTDB taxonomy): Bacteria > Bacillota > Clostridia > Tissierellales > Peptoniphilaceae > Miniphocaeibacter. Next base: position 56,570 of record CAYFSP010000004.1, read on the forward strand.
ATTTTCTTATTGATATTAAGATATAAAAATTACTTTAATCAATTTCCCTTTCAAATATTATTTCATAACCTAGGGGAAAAAATTCTCGACTTAATGATAATTCATCAAATAGAGTTACTATTTGTTTTAATCTCCATCCGTTTTCAGATTCTTCTAATATGATTTCCTTACAGTTTTCAAAAGCTCCATCTTCACTATCCCTTTGAAAAAAAGAAATTTTATCAACTCGAACAAATTTATACTCATATTTCCTCATTTTAATCCATCTTAAATTCTATTATAAAATTATTTAATTCATTTTCATCTGAATAATATATTTCTCCACCATGTTTTTCTACAATCTTCTTGGATATAGAAAGTCCTAAATCTAAACCTCCTGATGATGATCTGGACTCGTCTCCTCTTACAAATGGATTAAATAAATTTTCTTTAGTAATACTGTCTATTAATTTTCCATCATCTGTAATTTTAAAAACCACCTTGTCTTCTTTTTCTTTTAAATCTACTTTCAGAAAATTTCCCTTATTATATTTTACTTGATTTTCCATTAAATTATTTAAAACCCTCTTTATTAAATTCGAATCAAGTTTTAAATAAATATCCTCTTCTGGAATTTCCATTACTACTTCTATTCCATTTCCTTCTAATTCATTATAATATTCCAATACTGTATTTCTAATTGTTTCAGAAAAATTTATCCTTTGTAAATTAATATTATAGTCAGGATCATCAAGTTTTAACATATGGTTCATCTCATCAACCAAGTAGGAAATTCTTGTAGCTTTTCTATCTATTATATCGTAATAATTTTTTTTGCTATCTTCTTCTACTAAGTCGTCTTTTAATGCAATAGAATATGATTTTATAGTTGATACAGGAGTTTTAATATCATGGGATAAGTCTAGGAGAAGCCTATTTTTTTCCTCCTCTTTTTTTATTCGTAAATCCTCTTCTCTTTCAATTTTAACTATCATATTATTAAAATTGTCCTTT
>CAYFSP010000004.1:57662-75385 GCA_964345925.1 uncultured Gallicola sp.
TGTCCTTTTTACTGCCTATTACTTCGACAATATTATTGTTTTCGTCTAATTTTTCTACCCATCCTTTTAAATCATCTACTATAAAATCAGAATTGATCTCACCATTTAAAGAAAGATTTAAACTCTCAGTATTTAATTGTACTATTAATGTTCCACCATAAGTCCAAATAGCCATTGTCACTACTAATGATAATATAATCAATAGGGAAAAAGATATAAAGCTTCCTATAAGTTCTCTAAATAGTGTCTTTTTCTTATTCATCGTCCATTACCAATTTATAGCCTAATCCCTTTACAGTCTTTATTAACTTCCTATATTCCCCTAATTTATTTCTAATATTACTAATATGTACCATTATAGTATTTTCATCATTAAAATAACTATCTCCCCATACAAAAGAAAACAGCTGTTCCTTTGTAAAAATTCTATTTGGATTTTTCATAAAGAGTAATAATATTTTAAATTCTGTAGAAGTTAATTCAATTATATTGTCATCTAAAATAAATTCTCCAGAATTCTCATTAATTTTAAAATTCCCCATTACTATTTCATCTTTAGCTCTAGAGTTTAAAACTTCATAATTTCTTCTTAAATGTGCTTTAACACGAGCTACAACCTCCATAGGATTATACGGCTTTGTAATATAATCATCAGCACCTAAGTCTAGACCTATTATTTTATCAAAATCCTGTGATTTTGCAGTTAACATTATTACTGGAACTTGAGAGTTCCCTCTAATTTTTTGTAGTACCTTTATTCCGTCGACTTTTGGCATCATTATATCAAGAACTACTAAGTCGGCTTCACTATAATATTCTAATGCTTCCTGTCCATCTTTTGCCTTTATAATACTCTAATTTTCCCTTTTGAAATAGAGTTCTAAAACATCTAATAATTCAACTTCATCATCTGCAACTAAAATTTTATAATCCATTTTTCCATCCTTTAATTATTTATATAATTATATCATAGGAAAAAATAGTAGGTTTCCCTACTATTTAATCATTTTTTCTTTTATATATAGGAAGTAATATTACTGCAATTATTAAAGCCATTCCTATGTATATTATTATTTTAGAATCCAGTTTATTTTCAAAAATATAATCCTGTCCAAATTTTAAACCACCTGCTAAATTTGGTACTACTTTTAAGATAATTCCAATTACTTTTGAGAGCATTCCTTCTGTTATAGTTTTTAACATCTCAAATAAATTGTACATTGTTCCAAATATTGTAAAAATTATTCCTGCCATTGCTCCAAAAACAAATCCTCCAATATTAGAAACCATAGTGCTAACTGTAGAAATAAATAATATATTTAATGAGGATATTTAAAATAATAAAACCATTTTATAGATTTCTACATCATTGCTATATCTAAAACTTATTACCATTATCGGTATAAATAATATTATATAGTAAATAAATGAAGATACTATATTACCTAGTAAAATATTCAAATGATAAACTGGCTGTTTTATTCCCCTTATTAAAACAAGTTGATTTCTTCCATTTTCATATTCTCCTGGAATTCCAGAAGATGATACAAAAGCAGTGAAGATACAACCTATAAAACTAACTGTTGGTAATACTGCTTGAATTACACCTTCAAAGCTATCAATTGGTTTGTCATTTATCTTCAATGAACCTGGTGAATAAAATAAAAATATTATTATACTCGTAATTATTCCCAAAATTGCAATATTTCTTATATTCAAATTCTTTTTTATAGTAATTTTACTTATACTCATAATTTCCAACCCCTTCAATAAATATTTCATCTAATGTTTTACTTGATTTATCTTTTTCCCAATTTACGACAATATTTCCTTTATTTATAATAATTCCCTTATTACAAGTTCTTTCAATATCATTTAAAATATGTGAATTAATTACAATTGTCTTTCCATCTTTTTGTAGTTCCAATATTAAATCCATTATAGAATTTCTACCTATAACATCTAAGTCCGATGTTGGTTCATCCAATACTAGTAGATCTGGATCTCCCAGTAGTGATTGAGCTATGGAAAGTCTCTGTTTCATTCCCTTTGAATATCCTTTTACTTTAACCTTATTATTTTCTAATCCTACAATGTCCATTACTCGTAAAATTTCTTTCCTTATTTCTTTTCTAGGAATTCTTTGTAGTTCACAGTAGTATTTTAAATGTTCATACCCCGTTAACATATTATAAAATTCTGGTCTTTCAGGTGAATATCCCACTTTAATATTTTCTTTTAAAAATATTTCCCCTGAAGTTTTTTCTGTAATACCTAAAATCATCTTTATAGTTGTTGTCTTACCAGCTCCATTTGAACCAAGTAATGCAAATACTTCGCCATCTTCTATTTCAAAGGAAATATTGTCTACAGCAGTTTTATCTCCATATTTTTTAACTAAACTCTTAACTTCTATCATTTTGTCCTCCTGTGTTTTTTATCTTAAGTACATTGTACGACTCAATATTAACGACAAATGTAAATTAACCTTAAGTTAACCTAAAGATTGTTTTGTAATTAAATATAAAAAACAAGAGAAAAAAACCGCCTAATACTAGGCGGTTTTCTTAACTATTAATTAAATTAAAATTTGAAATATCATTTATTATATTTAATTTCTTTACTGAAATGGTCTTTTCATTTTTAAATAATACATAATCTATTTCTTCCATTAGATTTTCTAATATATTATCCACTTTTCGATCTTCTTCACTTAAATCGGCAATTGTTCTGTCTATACTATTTCTTAACTGAATTACCTCTTTTTTATCCAAATTTATCATTAATTGATTAACTAAATTTTTTGCTTTTTCTCTTCTTTTATTTATCATTTTTTCCTCCTGAAATATATACCCTATCATGTATATATTACAGAAGAAATATTATATCACGCTAGAAATTATGTCAATAATACTAGTAATATAGAAATGAATTTATTAAGTTATCGTAATTATTACTATAATATATTTCCTTTTCTAAAAATTAAAACAAAAAATTTCAAATCTTTATGATTATCTGTATATATTTCTATATCCATAATTTCTAGATAATTTTGTCAACTCCAATATTTCATTTCCATTGTCTATACTATTACTCGTTTTTCCCTCTTCCTTAAGTCTATAATAATTATTTAATAATTTATTTATAATCACTTGAGAACTTTCTTCATTTTCCTTCAAATCGTTAATGCCCTTTTGAAATATTTCCTTAACTTGTTTATTTTCTTCTCCAGACAAATTATTTGTAATTCTTTTTAAAATTATCTTTTCCGCTTCATGAACCGTTACCATATAATACCCTCCAATTTTTCTTTAACCATTTATTTTATTAATTATATATATTAGATTTATATATGGTATTAGTCAATAATCTAAGTCATAATCGAACTGTAGACTAAGAAATTCTTCAATTAAATATTTTTTTAGAAAACGTTTCGTCTTTTAGGGGCAAATAAACCCCATTATTTCAACAACCTTTCCTTTCTAGTAAATTACTTCATATGGCTTTGTCGATATTAAAATATCCAATTTCCCATTTTAAAACATTAAATATGTTTTTTAATTATCAAATGATTTCCTAGAAGTTAATTTATTGTAATATTTAAAACAAAAAACATGGTTTACACCATGTTTTTTACTAGAATTTAAATCCTTGTTCTCTAACTGAGTCCAATATGTTCGCTCTCTTTTCCGAGGCATTTTCAAGTCTACCTATAACCTGTTTGCTAAAGCTATCAACTTTTTTATTAGCATCTCTCAAATCATAATATGTCTGCATAATTTCATCATATTCTTTTATTTCTTCACTATAGTTTTCAAATACTTTATACTCATTTTCAAATAATCTTAATTTCATATCCATTCTAGGTTTTAATTGTGGTTCTTGATTTGGATATCCAAATCCAACGCCTAGTACTGGAAATGTCAATTGTGGTAAATTCAATATTTCTATAATTTTTTCTGTATCGTTTAAAATGGAACCTAAATATACTGCTCCTAATCCTTCAGACTCTATAGCGTTAGTCAAGTTCTGTGCTGCTAGAACAGAATCTGTAAAGCCTTGGAAAAACCTATCCATATCGTGGCTTGCTTCGTATTTTTTATTTCCAATTTCCTCTGCTATTTCATTATTTCTAAATGCGTCAACTATAAAAATAAATAGTTCTGGCATTCTAGAAACATATTCCTGATTACATACTTCAGCAATTTTTTCTTTAATTTTTTTATCCGTAACCCTAATGATAGAATTTGTTTGCATTCCAGTACTACTAGCAGTCCTTTGAATTACTTCTATAAAATCATTCAGCAATTCCTTAGGTACTTCCTTATCTTTAAACTCTCTAATACTTTTGTGATTTAATTGTGTTTTAATCGTATTGTTCATATTTCCATCCTTTCTTTATAATATTATCCTATATATTATTATAATCTAATAAACCTTATATATTTAAGATACCCTATTTTATTTCAAGTACTTTTCCCACTCCAATTTCTGGAAAATCATAGTATTTTAAAATTTCTGACTTCACTTGTAGCGATGTACAATGACATGGATATATCATCTCTATATTGTTATCCAAAAAATAATTTATTGTATTATTTAGCCTATCATCTTTATTGAATAGATGAAATCCTCCTATTACTCCAACTATTCTATTATCATTACAAACTCTTTTACCATGTTCTATAATATTGCAAATTCCACTATGGGAGCATCCCGTTATAATAAAAATACCATTGTCAACTTTACATACAATTGCCGAATCATCAACTAAATAATCATCTATCCATTTCCCATCTACAAGCTTTTCTCCATGCACTCTTCTCTTTTCAAATTCATTATATTCTGGAATCTCTCCTAAGAAAATACAATTTTCCGATAATTTATATGGTTCTTTCGTACCTACAAGATTTATTCTCTCCCTTACTTCATCTGTTGTATATGGTGAGCCACAAATTTCTCCTTTAGATTTTTTCTTCATAAAAGTATCTGTGTGAGAAATTAAGTCTACATCTTTAAGTTTAAAATTTTTAAATAATTCTTTAATTCCACCTGTATGATCATCATGCCCATGAGATATTACTATATTGGTTAAATTTTCTAAATCTATATTCATATTTTTAGCATTATTTATAAAAACCCCTGAGTAACCTGTATCAAATAAAATTTTTAAATCATCTATTTCTATATAATAGCTTGCCCCAGGCTCGCCTAAAAAGTAATGATCTATTTTTGTGTTGTTATCCACTAAAACATTTATTTTCAATTTTCTCCTCCTCTAAATTACTATTTATATATATTATATGTTAAAATGCTTATTAAAATATATTATATGGAGGTAATTTTGAAAATAAAAATGATTTTAAAATACTTAATTGTTCTAATAGCTATTTTTCTTCTATACTTATTAATTGGTTCTATTATTCCAACTATTTCAAGTAAAAAAATATGTGAAAACACAAAAAATATTGTAAGTAAAACAAATTTTTATAATGAAGGTAATGTTGGCCCAGACAAAGCTACTATTATAGAAACACCTGTGGACTCTTTAAATATTAGAATGGAATTAGTCAAAACTGCAAAGAAATCTATTAATATTACCACCTATAAAATATCTGATAGTGAAAGCACAAGAGCTTTTTTAGGCGAAATTCTTAAAGCAGCCTATAAAGGTGTTAAGATAAATATAATTCTCGATGGAAAATCTTATTTCTATGGTAGAAATAACGATAATTTTCTTCAGGCTATGAATGGTCACAAAAATATTGATTGTAAAATATATAATCCTGTAAATCTTTTATCGCCTTGGGATTTTCAATTTTTACTACATGATAAATTATTTATTGTAGATGATGAGTACCTTCTACTTGGAGGAAGAAATATTGATGAACGCCATTTTGCTCCTATGGGTTTCAAAGGTCCTGTTACTAACGACAGGGAAGTTTTCCTATACAATAACGGAAATAATAGTAAGGAAAGTGGGATTTACCAAGCTAATGAATACTTTAGTAGCCTATGGAATTATGAGAATACAAAAAAAATAGATAATGAAGATAAGAATAATTATTTAGAACTTTTAAGAGATACGACTACATCTTTTAAAGATAAAAATAAAAAATTTTATAGTAAAAGTTTAACGGATTTTGTTGAAAGATCAGTTAATACTAATAAGGTTACATTGATTCACAATCCTATAGAGAACAAGAAAAAAGAACCTATTGTTGCTTATATTTTAGGTGAACTGTCTTTAAATGCAAAAGAATCCGTATTATTGCAAACACCTTATTCTACAGGAAATAAGGATCTTTTAAATATTATGACAGATATTTCTAAAAACTCTAAATTGACAATGCAAACCAATTCACCTTATTCATCACCTAATATTGTAGCCTTTTCAAATTATTATGGTCATCGCAAAAAATTTATAAAAACTGGTGCAAATATATATGAATATCAAAGTAAAGATTCAATTCATGGTAAGTCCCTTGTAATTGATGATAAATTAGCCATTGTAGGGTCTTGTAATATGGATGACAGAAGTTTCTACTTAGATACTGAAACAATGCTTGTTATTCATAGTGAAGAACTGGCTAAGGAACTGTCTGGTAATATTTCAGACCTACAGAATAATTCTTTAATGGTAAATAAAGATAATAAATACGAAGAATCCAATACTGTTGAAGAAAAAGAGATCTCTTTATTTAGAGAGGTATTGTTAAAAATCGTATACATCGTTCTTCGACCAATTCAATCCTTAATATAAAAAAAGGTAATTACTTTTAGTAATTACCTTTTTTAATCTAGTGACGACACTCCATCGATTATTAATAATTTGGTGCTTGCACCATTTTCCTTTAAGGATATCTTATAATTCTCTAAAGAATTTTCTATTAATTCCGTCATTCCTTTATCAGTTCTTATTTTGAAAATTCTAATTGGCTGTTTTTTCTTACTATGAGTTGATAAAGATATATTTATATTTTCTCCTTCAATTCTTGCTGAAACCTTATCAACTTTCATATTTGGATTAAAATAAACAATTCCATAGCAGTTTTTACCTTTTAATAGACCACAAATCTTTTCTTTGTTATCTACAGAATCAAAAAAATTCAAGATTTCTATATATTTTTCGTCATTTGTTTCAAGTTCTATTATACTAATGTCCGATTTTTTACAAGAAACAAAAAAAAGGATCATTAAAGCCATTATAAAAAGCTTTCTCATATATTTACTCCTTTAAATAGTTCGTTTATATTATAACATAGCTTTACCCTATTGGATATAGATTTACCTACAATATGTTATAATATTAAATATTTGGAGGTTATTATGAGAAAATCTTGGAATGAATATTTTTTAAATTTAGCTGAAAATGTCGCTGAAAGAGGAACTTGTGACAGAGCATATGTTGGCTGCGTTCTTGTAAACGATGATAATAGAATAGTCTCTACAGGGTATAACGGATCCGTTTCTGGAAACCCTCATTGTGATGAAATTGGTCATACTATGAGAGATGGTCACTGTATAGCTACAATTCATGCGGAGATGAATGCTTTGCTATACTGTGCCAAGGAAGGAATATCCGTTAAGGGATGTAAATGCTATGTTACACATTTTCCGTGTTTAAATTGTACTAAGGCGTTAATTCAAGCAGGTATTTCAAAAATCTACTATTCAAATGGATACCGTATTGATGATTATGCCATTGAATTATTAAATAAAAACAATATTAAATTCATTAATTTGAGAAAATAGAATACTCATAACAAGACGAGTATTCTATTTCAATGATAAAATATAAAAAAAGGTTTTCCATTGACTTTTTCACTTTATTGTAATAGTATTGAGGACAATATATTTTTAATTCTTCAAGGGAGGTAGTAAAATGGAACATACAATTTCTGTTATAGTTGAAAACAAGTCTGGTGTGCTTTCGAGAGTCTCTGGTCTGTTTTCAAGAAGAGGGTACAATATTAAGAGTTTAGCAGTTGGTGAAACAGATATTCCTGGTATTTCCAGAATGACAATTGTAGTAAGTGGAGATAGAAAGATTATTGAGCAAGTGGAAAAACAACTCTATAAACTTATTGATGTTATTAAAGTCATTCATTTAACTGATGAAGAATTTGTAGAAAGAGAACTTGTTTTAATAAAATTAAATGTTAGTAAAAGCACTAGAACTGAAATTTTACAAGTTGTTGATATCTTTAGGGCTAGAGTTATAGATATGAATGTAAATTCCTTCGTAATCGAAACTACTGGTACTACTAGTAAGATTACCGCATTGGAAAAAGCTCTACAACCCTATGGGATACAAGAGATAGTTAGAACTGGAATGGTTGCACTTGCTAGAGGTGCAAAGAAGAGTAAGGGGGTTTCCATAAAATGAAATTAACAGGTGCACAAGCTGTAATAAAAGCTTTAGAAGATCAAAATGTTAAATATGTTTATGGTTATCCTGGTGGAGCTGTAACTCCCCTATATGATGAACTTTTAAATACGGATATTGAACATATTTTAGTTAGAAATGAACAAGCAGCAGCTCATGCTGCCAGCGGACAGTCTCGTTCAACGGATACAGTTGGAGTTTGTCTTGCAACATCCGGCCCTGGAGCTACAAATCTAGTAACCGGTATTGCTACGGCATTTATGGACTCAGTTCCACTTGTTGTAATCACTGGACAGGTTGCTACTTCAATGGTAGGAACTGACGCTTTTCAAGAGGTTGATATAACAGGCATAACACTTCCTATTGTAAAGCATAGTTACTTAGTAAAGGACGTATCAGAAATTCCACAACTTTTTGAAAACGCATTTCATATAGCTAATACAGGACGAAAAGGTCCTGTACTAATAGATATTCCAAAGGATATACAGTTATCGTCCTTTGAATACGTAAAACCTAGTAGTCCAAATTTAATAGGATATAATCCAAATTATTTTCCTAATGTTAAACAGGTGGAAAGAATAAAGAAAATACTTGAAAAAGCAAAAAAACCAATTTTGCTTATTGGTGGTGGTTCAGTTTTCTCAAGAGCTTACAAAGAATTAGAAGAACTTTTTGAAAGAGTTCAAGCACCTATTATTTCAACTTTAATGGGTAAAGCAGCCGTAAACAACAATTTGGAAAATTACTTTGGAATGTTGGGGTTACATGGCACTGCTGCAGCAAATTATGCTATAAACCAATGCGATTTAATAATTAGCCTTGGTGCTAGATTTGATGATAGGGCTACAATGATTACAAAGAATTTCGCCACTAAGGCGACAATAGTACATGTTGATATAGATCCAGCCGAACTTGGTAAGAATATTAATACACATTACCCAGTGGTTTCGGATATTAAAAATTTCTTAGATGAGTTCAACCCTATTTTAACCGAAAAGTTAGAATACGGTAGTTGGATAAATGAAATAAAGGAATTGGATGATAAATATCCAATGACATATAATAAATCCGTACTTAACCCACCAATAGTTATTGAAAGGTTAAGCGAGCTTACAAAAGGAGAAGCCTTTGTTTGTACGGAGGTTGGTCAACATCAAATGTTTACTGCACAGTTTTATAGATTTTCACAACCAGGTAAATTTGTTACTTCAGGTGGCCTTGGAACCATGGGTTATGGACTTCCTGCATCTATAGGTGTAGCTAAATCCAACCCTGATGATATTGTAATAAATATTTGTGGAGATGGTTCATTACAGATGAATTTACCAGAAATTGCTACAGCATTGGAACAGGAACTTCCTATTAAGCTTATTTTGTTTAACAATTCATCATTGAATTTAGTTAGACAGCTACAGTATTTTGGCAGCAATAAAAGATATAGTGGTATAGAATTCACTGCCAACCCAGATTTTTGTAAATTAGTTAAAGCCTATCCTAATACGGAAGCATATAGAATTGAAGATATTTCCGAAATTGATGATGTTTTAAATAAAGCATTAAATAACGGTAAATTCACTTTAGTAGAAATCAATACACAGACTACTGAAATAGTTTATCCAGTTGCATCAGCAAAACTAGGACTTAAGAGATTAGATTATTTTGATGGAAAGGAAATTTTATATTAATTAGAGGGATTTCCCTCTAATTTTTTTGGTGAAATATGAGAAAATCGGTGTTAATAGGTTTACTGTCGGCTTTGTTTTTCACATCTACCTTTATAGTGAACAGAAGTATCAACTTAACAGGAGGAAGTTTTTTGTGGGGCTCTAGCTTAAGATATTTATTTTGTCTCGTGCTAATGATACCACTTTTAAAAAAGGACTCCTTTGGAAAAATAAAAAATCCATTATAAAAAATCCTATGTATTGGCTTATTTATAGTACAATTGGATTTGGTTTTTTCTACCTACCTCTTGCTGCTGCAGGAAATTATGGAGAATCGTGGATGGTTGCAAGCCTTTGGCAAATGACAATAGTATGTGGAATACTACTATCTCCTTTAACGGGTATGAAGATCCCTATTAAACCACTTCTATTATCACTATTTATTATATTTGGAATAGTTCTATTACAAATTGACAATATAATGAATAGCAGTTTAAGAAATAGTTTAATAATATTCGTATTAACTTTAATTGCTTCTATTTGCTATTCTTTGGGAAATAGAAAGATGATGGAAATAGTTAAAGACGATTTAAGTACAACAGAGAGAGTTTATGGAATGACCATAATGTCTACTCCTTTTTGGCTTATAATATCTTCCATTGCATATGTAAAGGATGGATTGCCTACTAGTAGTCAATTATTTCAAATATTTTTAGTTGCAATTTTTTCCAGTATTATAGCAACAGTACTGTTCTTTAAAGCAACAAATATGGAAAGGGATAACCCCACTGGGTTAGCATTGGTAGAATCTACAATATCGTCAGAAATAATTTTTTCTATAATAGCCGGTGTTATAATACTTGGAGATAGACTGCCAAGCACTATTGGTTTTATAGGAATAATCTTTGTAATAATAGGAATCATTTTAAGTACAATTTTAAAGGACTAAAAATAATATGATATAATTACTATAAAATAAATTACAGAGGTATTTTATGAACAATAATTTAATGAATATAGTTGCTATAGCCTTTATAGCGTTAATATCCATATACTCCTATTCAAAATATGATGAGAGAAATAAGGAAAAGAAGAGACTACAAAGATTAGACAGTAAAAATCTATGCTATATCTTTTCTAATATATATATTAATATTTTTTCAATAAATGGTAATGTACCACTGCCTATTTCAAAAGGCGACTATGATAATTTTAAAGAGATTCCTGAAAAATCAAAGGGTTTTGTCTTTGATTATACAAGTATTTTAGAATTGCATTTTGAATATTCTGAAATACATTCTTTAAAGAAGAATTTGAAGACAGATGAAATGAAATCCATATTCAATGTAAAACCAGGTCATATATATTATTTCTATGCAGATTATAACGATTTGGAAGAAATAACTTTTAAATTTGAAGATATAACTGATAAATCAAAAAAATAACTGATGATTAATCATCAGTTATTTTTTATTTTATACTAAATTGATTCCACCATCTACTAACATCATCTGTCCAGTTACGTAGTTTGATGCATCTGATGATAGATATAGAATTGTACCTACAAGTTCTTCAACTTTACCTAAACGATTAGAAGGATTGCTATCTAAGTACTCTTTAATAACTTGCTTGTCATCAAGTAAATCCTCATCACCCTCTAGTAAGTTCTTTTCATATAGACCAGGTGCAACTGCATTTATAGTGATGCCATGTTTCATATATGTAGCTGCTGTAGCCTTTGTCAAACCTACCATTGCTGCTTTTGAAACATTGTATGCATGTCTAACAAGTTTCTCACTATTGTTAAATACTACAGCGTTTACTGAAGCAGTGTTTACAACCTTACCATAATTATTTTTCTTCATTTCTGGTATAGCATGCTTCATTGCAACATATGCACCTCTAGCATTTATATTCATAGAATTGTTCCAGTCTTCTTCTGATAAGTTCTCAACAGATCCCTGTTGAACAATTCCTGAATTATTAAATAGAATATCTATTTTACCAAATTTTTCAACTATTTTATCAATAGCTTCCTTTACACTATCTTCATCTGTTACATCACATTCAATGCTTACAGCCTTGTAGCCCTTATCATCCATCTCCCTTTGAAGATCATATAATTCATCTTTTGTCTTAGCAAGTATTGCCACTGTAGCGCCACAATCTCCATAGCCTAATGCCGTTTCTCTACCAATTCCTGTTGCAGCTCCAAATACTACTGCCACCTTATTCGTAAAATCAAAACAATTCATAATGCCTCCTATATGTATGTATTAAAAGTTAAAATTTAAATATATGAAATGTTTATTCCATATTTAGTATTATAACCAATTTCTTTTGTTATGAAAAGGTTTTACTATGTTTTTGATTAAATAAAGACTAATTTAAACAGTTTTGTAATAGTATTTTTTTTAACTAGAAAACATTGTCATATAAAATAAGAAGTTAAAAGTCCAACTCATTACAAGTTGAACTTTTAAAAAATCATATTATATTAAATTGATTCCACCATCTACTAACAACAATTGTCCTGTTATATAATTTGAAGCCTCTGATGATAAGAAAAGAATAGTTCCCATTAACTCTTCCATTTTACCTAAACGTTGTGAAGGGTTGTTTGCCAAATATTGCTTTCTTAAATCCTTTTCGTCTAACAACTCATCTTCAAATAGTCCAAGTCCTATTGCATTTATAGTAATTCCATCTTTCATATATGTTGCCGCAGTAGCCTTTGTCAAGCCCACCATTGCCGCTTTTGAAATATTGTATACATGTCTAACTATATTTTCATCATCGCTAAATGAAACTGCGTTTACTGATGAAGTATTTACTACTTTTCCACCTTTATTATTTTTCATAACTGGAATTAAGTACTTCATTGCCAAGTATGCTGACCTAACGTTTATATTCATGGAGTTATTCCATTCATCTTCCGTTAAATCCTCAATTGATCCATGTTGTATGAAGCCAGAGTTATTAAATAGTATATCTATTTTACCAAATCTTTCAACAATTTCTGATGTTGCTTTTTTAATATCCTCTTCTTTTGTAACATCACATTCAAAAACTGCTGCTATGTATCCCTTATCTCCCATAAGTTTAAATAGCCTTTCAAGATTTTCTTTTTTAGAAGCCAAAATGGCAACTTTTGCACCACAATCACCATAAGCCAACGCTGCTGCCTCACCTATACCTGAATCTGCTCCAAATACTACTGCCACCTTATTATTAAAATCAAAATAATTCATAACTCCTCCTATTTTTTTTAATATATTCTACTATGTATGTAAGAATAATAATGATTGATAAATATCAATTTCTTATCATTCTATATACTATTATATATAATATTTTCATTTCTGAAAAGGTTTTACTGAATTGTTATATAATAATATCTGAAAATATAACGAATTTAAATATATTGTAAGGTATTATTTCAATAAATTTCCGCTACAGTAAGCCATCTTTCATTATATATATAATGTTTTCTAAAATAATATAATTTTTCTAACAAACTAAAATTTATATTATATTATATCCTTTGTTTTTATTAAAACCTCTTAAAAAGAAAAATGTATGTCTACTCCTTGTAAACCATTTATATCATACTTAAAATAATCTCTTCATTTATTTCTATGGATTTTATCTTTCAATATAAAAAAAGAACTTACATATGTAAGTTCTAATATTTATTCTGCTTTTGTCTCTTCTGTTGGATCTGTACTAGGTGCTTCAGTTGCTTCAGTTGTTTCTGTTGGTTGTTCAACAAAAGGCGCTATAACTATTTCACCTGTTAGTTCATTTACATCTCTATCTTTTATTTTTCCAATATGTTGAATTGCAATTTTATCGTTTACTTTAAAATCTTTTAATTTAGCTTCTTTACCCTCTTTGTTATAAGCTTTAAAATCTTTATCTTCTACAAAGCTATACTTTTTACCTGCAAATTTCTTATCACTATCTTCTGTTGCTGTTAATGTAACTTTGTTTTTACCATCTGCTTTTTCAATATTATCTATATTGGCATAGAAAACACTTGTCATTTTAGCACGTTCTTCTGCTTCTTTTTTAGTTTGGTTAGTATCATAAATTCCATATATGGAAAGTGCAACTATTAATGCTGCTATTATTGCAAAAAATTTCTTCATTAAATCCTCCAATTATTTTTTATTCTTTAAAAATACAATGACTATTATATCATATTATGAGGCTATATGAACAGGTTATTTCCTCTTTATAAATTTCTCAAATATTTCTTCTAG
The DNA here is from genome assembly GCA_964345925.1 of uncultured Gallicola sp. Classification (GTDB taxonomy): domain Bacteria; phylum Bacillota; class Clostridia; order Tissierellales; family Peptoniphilaceae; genus Miniphocaeibacter. The sequence continues at coordinate 71,981 of CAYFSP010000004.1, forward strand.
TATCCCATCGTTGTTGCTATATTCTCCTACATAATTAACTGCTTCTTTTACTTCTCTTACTGCATTGGAAACGGCCACTGAAAGACCAGCAACCTTCAACATGGACATATCATTATGATTGTCCCCTACAGCAATTGTTGCTTCTATTGGAATATTTAAAATTTTACATAATTCTTTTAATCCCTCTCCCTTATTAATATTTAAAGCATTAAACTCTAAATATCTTCCTGAGGAATATGTATGTTCAACCATTTCTTTAATGTTAGGATCTATTTCCTTTTGTATTTCTACTAAGTAATTCATGCTATGGCTTTGAAATATTATTTTTGCAATCTTTTCTTCCTTTAAAAAGTCCATACTCGGCTCTTTTATTTTAGTCCAGTCCATTCCTTTTAGCTCCATATTATCCAATTCAGATTTATTTATATTGTATACATATAGAGTATCCCCCGTATATATTTCTATACATACATTCTTTTCAACACCTATTTGGAATAATTTATTTGCTATATTAAAATCCAAGCCCTTAAAATACAAAATCTTTCCAGTTTTAGCATCGGTTATAGTAGCACCATTTAAACCAATAATATATTCATTATCAAGTTTATTAAAACCTAGCCATTCTATTTCTTTCTTTAGGGAATGCTGTCCTCTCCCTGATGATGGAACAAATTTCACACCGTATTACTCATCTAAAAGCTTTACCATATTCTTGTTATTCTCTGGTATTTCACTATTATCATTTAAAAAAGTCTCATCCATATCACAAGCTATTAATCTATAATTCATTTCTCCTCCTAATCAAAAAACGCTTCAAAACTTTCATCATTATATGCTTTAAAAGATAATTCCACCTGTTCTAGAGATGTTCTATCCTCTGATAGTTCTGGCAATTTATCCATATTGAAAAAACCACTTCTCAATGTTTCAATATTCTCTTTGAATTCTCCGCTTATATATTCACATAGAACCATAACTTTAATAATATTGTATATATATTTTGGTTTATTATGTTTCTTTCTGTCTTGAACAGCAATAATTTTAACTGGTTTAACCTTTATTCCAGCTTCCTCTAAGGATTCCTTTACAATATTTTCTCCAATGGATAGATTATGGTCAACCCAACCACCTGGCATTGTCCATTTATTATTTAATTCTTCTACTAGTAAAATTTTTCCTTCTTTAAATATTGCTGCTCTACTATCAAGCTTTGGAGTTTGGTATCCAATTTCTCCCTTACCAAATAATATATCAATATTCTTAAATCTATCTTTATCTTTGAAATTTTCTATTTTATAAATTAAATCCAAAACCTGTTTAAATCTGTCGACTTCAAAAAAATGATTATTATCATCGATTTCCTTTATGGAAATATTCTTTAATTCATCTACTATATTATTCCAAAATTCGTTATTCATAATTTCTCCCATTAATCGAACAGTGCATTGTTTTCAATTCCATAATATGAATTAAAACATATTTTTATCTGTTCTAAATTGGTTTTACTATCCATTAACTCTGGAAGATTATCCAATGAAAAATAATTTGATGAAATTGTCTCTTCATTTTTTATAAATTCACCATCAATTAAATCACATAGTACAAAAAACCTCGTTAAATCATAAATATAAACAGGTTCATTATGTTTTTTCCTATCCTGTATACAAATTAATTTTCTAGGGACAATATTTAAACCCGCTTCCTCTTTTACTTCTTTAATTATATTTTCCTTAATGGATAAATCCTCCTCTACCCATCCACCTGGTAAAGTCCAAAGACCATTGTTTTCTTGGACAAGTAGAATTTTATTATCTTTGAAAATTGCTGCTCTACTGTCTAACTTTGGAGTTTGATAACCTACATCCTTTGAAAAGAAATTTTCAATTTCTTCAAAGCTATGTTTTGAATACTCCTCTATTATTTTAAAAGATATATCCCTTAATTTTTCATATTCCTTTAAAAGTTTTTTATCTTCACAGTAAAAAAGACCTGATAACGCAATAGAACGTAGTTCATTAGCCCAGTTTAACCATTTTAATTCTTCCATATATTTTTACCTTCTTATCTTATATTATTTATATAATATACCATATTGAATACTTTATAAATAAGGTATAGAAATGAAATCAAAAAATTATAATATAAACTACAATAATAAAGTTTTTATACCTTTAGAAAATTCCTCTAATGACGAAGTTTCAAATGGAACTATCTCTATTGTTTTCAAGAAAATAATCTTTTCTGGAGAAATTACAAAAGTGGTAATATTTAACATAAATTTTTAATTGACACTGTTAAAGTAAATGGAGAGTTGAATTTTTACTATCAATATATTAATAAGAATTTTGAAATCAAAATTGGTGAATAGTATATTAGGCCAAAGATATTAAAAAATAGAAATATCAAACTTTTTGAAAAGTGGCAATGGTTAAATGGTAACTTATCAATTGAAATATCATTCCTAATAGAAAATAACTAACAATTATATACAACTGTAAGGATTTTGTAATATACATTTCAAAATGTTTGCTACACTATACATAACAGCTGTTGTATATTCACATTATGTTAAAATTTTCAAGGAGGGTAATATGAAAAAAATAATGTCTTTTTTCTTGTTGGTATCTATTGGAATATTAGGAATATCTAATACTTCTTTAGCAAACGAAAACGATTCTTTTAAAAAGGAAATATAACAAGAGGATAGTACTGGTCGAAAATTATATAAACCTATATCTGTTGACGGTATAACAAAAGAATTATTCAATGATAGTGATAAAGATATACTTGCAGTAGTAAAGGAATATAACAATGAGTATCTTTACCTAAAAAAACATATGAACGAAGATTATGATATAAATATTGATTTCAATGATATTTCAAAATTTGAAGATTTTATTAATAATGAAAATTCATTTTCTTTATTAATGTCTTATACACTTGATCATTATAAACATCCAGACAGAGCTCTTAATTATTTTATATATAGTAAAAATTGGGCTCCCCATTATCTAAGAATTGGCCACAAATAATAATGAAAAAAATATAACTATTTTTCTATTATTACTAATATTTATTTCTATTATCTTCACCATAAATTATTATAATAGCTCTAGCTCTTATAAGATAATGAAATTAGTTGATGAAAATAAAGAAATCTATAATTTTGTAAAAAGACATGTGGACGACATGAATAATATTAATATGGATTTAACTACTAGAAAAGGTATTAAACAATATCAAAAAGAAAAAAATTACAAAGAAAATATTTCACATATTTACCAACTAAGACATAAATATGTTGAAGAAGCAGATGAAGCTGGTATTTTTTATATTGGCGATTATCTAGATATAACAAATGAATTAATAAGATTATTGAATTAAAAAGGGAGTGTAAGATAAACT
>CAYFSP010000005.1:0-70815 GCA_964345925.1 uncultured Gallicola sp.
AACTGTGTAGGTGAAGCCGTACGGTCTTCACTTACACAGTTTATCTTACACTCCCATAGAATAATATTTAATATATTAAGAAACCTCCTGACAATTTTTGCAGGAGGTTTAATGTTTTTATATTTACAAAATGAAATATACTACAATGTTATTATTTCATAACCATTTTTTATATATGGTTCCATTGGTGGATGACCTATTAAGTCACCATTTAAGACTAAATTTGTATTATTCTCAATAAATTCAAGTACACCCATTTGATTGGAGCAAGCTTTACAAACGGAGTCTATTAAACCTAAGTCTCTAACTTCTTGGAATAGTTTATTTTCTTTTTCAATCATGGTTTTAACTAGAGCAGTTGCCTTTCCTTCAATAACAATTTTAGTTTCAATTCCTTTTTTGTGCATATCTAATGCATTAAATAATAAATGCATAAAGCACATTTCTTCTCCTTGAAATGCAAAAAATACTATTTTTTTCATAATAATCCCCCTTGTTTACTTAAATACCCTATATAAAGGTAAAAAAACATTAAAGATAATGGTAAAATTATTTAAGAGATGATAAATATTAATTAGATATTTGATTTGGATTATACTTAATATATAATCCAGAGGAGCATTCAAAAAAATCCTGTGATATAGCAATGGATTATTAAGATATAAGTATAGGAATAAAGCATTTATTTAATATAAAATTAAGAAGGGGTAATGAAATGTTAATGGAGAAAGCTCGTTATGAGCTAATAGAGTACGGAAAAAAATTAGTTGAACATAATTTGACTAAGGGAACAGGTGGAAACCTAAGCGTTTATGATAGAGAAAATGGATTAATGGCAATAACGCCAACGGGAATAGATTTTTTTGAAATAAAACCTGAAGATATTGTTATTATGAAATTAGATGGTGAAATAGTAGAAGGAGATAAGAAACCTTCAAGTGAATGGGTTATGCATAAGATATTATATGAAAAAAGAACTGATATGAATGCAGTAATTCATGGACATACTACTTTTGCAACGGTAATTGCCTGTTTAAGATGGGAATTACCACCAACGCATTATATGATAGCAGTAGCAGGACCTACAGTTCGTTGTGCAGAATATGCAACTTTCGGTTCACCAGAGCTTGCAGAAAATGCATTTGAGGCAATGAAGGATAGAAAAGCTTGTTTACTAGCGAATCATGGAATATTAGCGGGAAGTACAGACTTATTAAATGCATTTAATATAGTTGAAGAAATTGAATATTGTTCTGAAGTTTACTATAGAGCTAAAAGTATAGGTAACCCTATAATTTTAGATGATGAAGAAATGACTTTAATGGATGCAAAATTCAAAACTTATGGACAAAGAAAATAAAATGATCATGGTAGTTTTATTACTACCATGATTTTTTATTATATTAAAATAATTTTTAACAAGGTTGACATTTAAATTAGAAGTATGTATCATAAATGCAAGAAACGGGTTTCAAAAAGGGGATATTATGATTAGTATAAGAGAAGTTGCAAGATTGGCTGGTGTTTCTCCTGCAACTGTTTCAAGAGTATTAAATGGTACAGCAAATGTTGATGGAGAGAAGAAGAAAAGGGTTTTGGACGTGATTGAAGAAACCGGTTTCAAACCAAATCAAGTTGCTAGATCATTATTTAAAAAATCTTCAAAGATGATAGGTGTAATATTGCCAAATACAAGTAATTCATTTTTCACAGAACTTATTGAGTATATTGAAGGGGAAGCTTTTATTCAAGGATATAAAATAATTATATGTTATTCTAGCGATGATTCTAATAAAGAAATTGATAATTTGAATATGCTTTTAAGTATGAATGCAGATGGAATCATTTTACTTGCCAATGATGCTCATATTAGCGACCATTTAAAAGATATTAAAATTCCGATAGTTGTTGTAGATAGAAATTTAAAATTTAAAAATGAATTAACACAAATAGCTTCAAATCATTATAAAGGTGGAGTTTTGGCAGTAGAACATTTGATTAAATGTGGTTGTAAAAATATTGTTAACATGAATGGACCTATGAATCTATCCAGTGCTAAAAGTCGTTTTGAGGCATATATTGATACATGTAAAAAATATAACTTAGAAATTAAATATGTTAATAGTGATTATAATTTTGAATCAGGTATTAAAAGCACGAAAAAATTACTTGAAAAATTTCCAAATGTAGATGGTATTGTAGCTTCAAATGATATTGTTGCAATTTCTGTTTATAAAGTTCTAAGTAAAAGAGGTTATAGGATTCCAGAGGATATTATGATAGTAGGTTTTGACAATATAAGACTTTCTAGTATAGTAACACCTGAAATAACAACAATAGAACAACCAATAAAAGATATGGGAATAATGGCGGTCAAAAGTATTGTAAATTATAAAAATAATATAGATATTGATAAAAAATATGTTTTTGATACTAAATTAATAAAGAGAGAAACTACATATTACAAGGAGGAGTTATGAAAATTTCAGTTGTGGGCAGTATAAATATGGATATGGATATTATAGCAGAGAGGATTCCATTAAAGGGAGAAACTATAAAGGGTAGCGATATTAAGTATATACCTGGAGGTAAAGGTGCTAATCAGGCTGTGTCAATGGCTAGATTAGATGCTGATGTAGTTTTTTATGGTTGTGTTGGTGATGATGATAATGGTAGTAAATTAATAGAAAACTTAAAGAGAGAAAATATTAATACTGAATATATTAAGGTTATAGAAAATGTAAACTCTGGTATAGCAATAATTACAATAGGTGAAAATGATAATACTATTATTGTAGTTCCTGGTGCTAATGATTTTGTAACAAAGGAATATGTAGATGATATAAAGGAAAGTTTATTAAATTCTGATTTAGTAGTATTACAAAATGAAATACCCATGGAGACTATAGAGTATGTTATAGACATATGTTATAAAAACAATGTAGATATATTATTAAACCCAGCACCAGCCTTTAAAGTTAGTGAGGAATTAGTGGAGAAAATTACATATTTAACTCCAAATGAACATGAAGCAAAGTTAATCTTTGGATCGGAAATGACAATTGAAGAAATGCTAAAGGAACATTCCAATAAATTGATTATAACATTAGGTGAGAAAGGAGTTATTTTTGCAAATGACAATGGAGAAATAAAACTGTTACCAACAAGAAAAGCTAAAGTTATTGATACAACTGGTGCAGGTGATACATTAAACGGAGCCTTTGCTGTTAGGATATCATCAGGATATAGTATTGAGGACTCGTTAAGATTTGCCAATATAGCAGCAAGCCTTTCAACAGAAAAATTTGGTGCTCAAACTGGAATGCCAAAATTGGAAAAAGTATTAAAAGAATTGAAAAATCAGATATAAACTAATTAAATAGAAATATATTTTTTAAACTCAATTCCATATTATGGAACTGAGTTTTTTATTATATATATTAAATTTTTGTTAAACTATGTGAATTATATATTGTAAATGCCAGTTTTTAAGTATAATTTAAGGTGAAAAGATGATATTATATAGAGTAGAGCTGTAATTACATAAATTGTAATAATTTTGTAAGATTAATGTTAAAAATAAGTGATAGAATGATAGTATGTTCATTGTAGGTGAATTATGGAAAATATTGAATTTTTAATAGATTATTTGATTGACTACGTTCCTGATTTTAATAAGGATGATAAATTATATGAAAATGATAATAAAAAAATTCTTAGAGCTTTGATGAATATAGTTGATCCTTTGGAACTATCTGAAGAATTTTTAAAAATTCAAGATAGATTTCTAAAAGAGGAAATTGAAAATAAGGGCATTACATATATTGAGGATTTAAAACCAATAGGTTCAAATGCAAAAAAATATATAAAAAATCCTAATAATATATATTTGTGGAAAGGCGATATTGTAACCATTAAGGCCGATGCAATTGTAAATGCAGCAAATAGAAAGATGTTAGGGTGTAGAATACCTCTTCATTATTGTATTGACAATGCAATTCATACCTTTGCTGGTCTTCAGTTAAGAAATGAATGTAGTAGGTTAATGAAGAAACAAGGTCATGATGAACTGACAGGACATGCTAAAATAACTGAAGGTTATAATTTGCCGAGTAGGTATATTATTCATACTGTAGGACCTATTATATATAAGGATTTAGATGATGATGATAAGAAACAATTGGAGTCATCTTACTATGAATCATTAAAAATTGCAGAACTACATAAATTAAATTCAATAGTGTTTTGTTCTATATCTACAGGAGCCTTTAATTTTCCAAAGAAAGTGGCTGCTGAAATAGCCATTAATACAGCTGATAGTTTTTTAAGTGGTTCCAAATATGTGAAAAATGTGGTTTTTAATGTTTTTAGCGATGAGGACTATAATATTTATAATAATTTGCTAAAGGTTGTGTCAGATGAAGAAAAATAGTTTAATTTTGAATATATTGTTTTACTTGGTTTTAACTTTGTTGGTTATGAAGAGTTTTAGTAATCTATATTTAAATATAGGTAGTATATCCAATTTTAAAATAGTAGTTTATATTCTACTTATGTCAGTATATATACTTCTAGGCTTTGTATACTATAAAAAATATATTAAAAAAGATAAAAAGAATTGATTTTATATAAAAAATATTAGATAATATAAAGTTGTTGGAAAAATATTGAAAATTATCATATATATTAATTATAGATGGAGATGAAGATGAAAAAGAAAGAAATAAAAAAGGAATCTAGAAAATTTAGCAATATAGCTAGTAATACTATTATAGTTATATCTACATTATTGATTATGACGACATTATATATGTCGCTTACTTACAGAAACAAAGGTATTAAAGATTTGATTTTTCAAATAAAAGGTGGACTTGGAGGAACTTCTCCAGCTGTTGTGTTTGGTGTTTTAAAATCATGTATACTACCCTTTACAGGAATAATGTTGTTATTATTATTGCCAATGATTATTTTAAATAGAAAGAAAAATTTTTCGCCTAAAAAAATAGGAAGAATTAAAATGGTTTATTCCGTTTCTATAATGTGTGTTGCTATGACATTATTCTATAATTTACTAGGTGGAGAGGATTATGTTAAGGCTGTTTTCCAGGAATCGAAAATAATTGAAGAAAATTACGTAGATCCTGAAAAAGTTAATATATCATTTCCAGAAAAAAAGAGAAATTTAATAGTTATATATGCTGAATCAATTGAGAATACAGTTTTAAATAAAGATATTGGTGGTGGCTGGAAATATTCAGTTATGCCAGAACTTGAACAAATAGCATTGGATAATACAAATTTTTCCAATACCGATAAAATAGGTGGTTTCCATCAAGTTGATGGTACAACTTGGAGTATCGCAGGAATTACTGCATCAGGTACAGGATTACCTTTAAAGGGATTTGTTAACAATGAATACAAATCAGAGAACTTTTTAGGTGGAGCATACGGTATAGGTGATGTTCTACAGAGAGAAGGATACAATTTACAGGTAATGATGGGTTCTAAAGCTGAATTTGGTGGTAAGGAACAGTACTTTAGAAACCATGGAAATTATAGAATATTTGATTTTCACCATGCAGTAGACAATGGTTACATGACTGAAGATGAAAAAGTATGGTGGGGATACGAGGATAGTAAATTATTCAAATGGTCTAAAGAGGAAGCTTTAAAATTAGCATCTGAAGACAAACCATTTAACCTTGTAATAGAAACAGTTAATACTCATTTTACAGATGGTTGGTTAGAATGGGGCGATGAAGAAAAATTTGATACTAAGTATGAAAATGTTCACGCACAGTCCTCAAGACAGATTAATGATTTTGTAGAATGGGCAAAACAACAGGATTTCTATGAGAATACTACAATTGTTATAATAGGGGATCATTTAGGAATGCAAGATAATTTCTATAGTGATTATATGATTCCTAATTATGATAGAACGGTTTATAACGCAATAATAAACCCAGCTATTGAAACTGAAAACAATAAAAATAGAAGTTTTACAACTTTTGATTTATATCCAACAATACTTGCTAGTATGGGAGTTCAAATTGAAGGTGATCAATTAGGACTTGGAGTAAATCTATATTCAGATAAAGAAACTTTAATGGAAAAATATGGATATGAGCATTTTAATGAAGAACTTAAGAAGAATTCTGATTTTTATAATAAGAATATTTTAGGTGAAGATGCTGAACATGGAGTAACATTGAAGAAGTAGAAAATAATATCCCAGATTAAAATGGGATATTTTTTTATAGGAGGCAAAATGAAAGGTTTTAAAAATATTATAAGCAAAATATTATTATTACTATCAGCTTTAATAATAATTATAACTTTTTACATTTCTCTTAATTTTAAAGAACAAGGTCTTAGGGAAATAATATTTCATATAGGAAATGGATTAAAGGGAACGTCGGCTTCTGTAATACTTGCAGGTGTAGTTGCTTGTATTATACCTTTATCAATTCTTATATTGGCATTAAGTATTCCCCTTTATATAATGAAGAAAAAAAATATTGCCATTAATAAATTCAATAAGGTGAAATTCAATTATTCTCTAGTATTGATAATAGTATCCTTTGTTTTATCATATTCATTACTAGGTGGAAATGATTATGTTAAAGCTGTATTTTTAGAATCGAACTTTATCGAAGAAAATTATACTGACGGAAATAAGGTAAATATAAAATTTCCAGAGGACAAACAGAATTTAATATTAATATATTCTGAATCATTGGAAAATTCGTTATTAAACAAAGACATTGGTGGTGGATGGTCATACAGTCTAATGCCAGAAATGGAAAAAATTGCTACTAATAACCTTAATTTTTCCAATGGAGATAATATTGGTGGCTTTCATCAAATAGAGGGTACTACGTGGACAATAGCAGGTATTACAGCATCGACTTCAGGACTTCCAATTAAAGGATTTGCATTAAACGAATATAAGTCGGAAAATTTTTTAGGTGGCGCTAATGCATTAGGTGATGTCTTAAGAAAAGAAGGATATAACCAACAGGTTATGATGGGATCTTCTGCGGAATTTGGTGGAAAGAAACAGTTTTTTAAAAACCATGGTGACTTTAAAATATTTGATTACGATTATGCAGTAGCCAATGGATATATGACAGAGGAAGAAAAAGTTTGGTGGGGTTTTGAAGACAGTAAACTATTTAAATGGTCTAAGGAGGAAGTAAAAAAACTTGCCTCATCGGATAAACCATTTAACTTTGTAATAGAAACAGTAAATACTCATTTTACAGATGGATATTTAGAAGAAGGTGCAGAGGAAAAATATGAATCACAATATGAAAATGTATATGCTGATTCTTCTAAACAGATTTCTGAATTTATAGAATGGGCTAAAAAACAAGATTTTTATAAAAATACTACAATTATTGTATTAGGTGATCATTTAGGAATGCAGGATAAACTATATGATGATAATATGGTAGAGAATTATGACAGAACAGTTTATAATGCCTTTATAAATTCTAGAGTCAAGGCAAAAAATAATAAAAATAGAAATTTTTCAACTTTTGATCTTTATCCAACTATACTTAGAAGTCTAGGTGTTGAAATAGAAGGAAATAAATTAGGACTAGGTGTGGATTTATTTTCAGGAGACAAGACTATACTTGAAAAGTATGGATATCAATTCTGTAATGAAGAGTTAAAGAAGAATTCAGAATTTTATAATAGGGAAATATTAGAATTAGAAATGGAATAAAAAATGAAGATAGTTAAACTATCTTCATTTTTTATTCCATTATTATTTTGGCTCTATCATCTTAAAAGGATCAAGTACATCTTCAACTTCACTTTCTGTAAATATATGTTTTTCAGTTAATAAATCTTTTAAATTCCTACCTGAAATCAAAGCTTCCTTTGCGATGGTTGCAGATTTTTCATATCCTATATATGGATTTGCAGCAGTTATTAAACCTATGGAATTTGTAACATGTTTTTTACAGTTTTCTCTATTAGCCTTTAAATCTTTAATGGCATTTTTTCTAAATGTTTTAATACCATTTGTTAATGTTTCAATGGATTCGATTATATTGTAAAATATTATAGGTTCAAAAGCATTTAATTCTAACTGACCACCTTCGCAAGCCATTGTAACAGTCATATCATTTCCAATTACATTAAAGGAAATTTGATTCATAACCTCAGGAATTACAGGGTTGATTTTACCAGGCATAATGGAGGAACCATTTTGTTTTGCAGGTAACATTATTTCTCCAAGTCCAGTTCTTGGTCCTGAGTTCATTAGTCTTAAATCGTTAGAAATTTTAGAAAGATTAACAGCTAAAGTTTTTAAATATCCTGAAACTATTACGAAACAATCTAAATTTTGTGTACCATCTATTAAATTAGTGGCTTGTTTTAAGTTTAGATTTGAAATTTTATCTAGTTCTAATACTACATTTTTAATATATTCCTTTTTTGCATTTAATCCAGTACCAATTGCAGTGGCTCCTAAATTTATATATTCAACTTCTTCTATAGCATTATCGATTCTTTTTAAATCTCTTTTGATCACTGAAGAATATGCTTCAAACTCCTGTCCTAATGTTATAGGAATAGCATCTTCTAATTGTGTTCTTCCCATTTTAATTACATCATTAAATTCTACAGCTTTTTTATCGAGTTCTTTACAAAGTTTTATAATCTCTTTTTTTAAACTATTTAATAATTTTATTATTGTCATTTTTCCTGCAGTAGGAAATACATCATTAGTAGATTGACTCATATTAACATGGTCATTAGGGCTAACTAAATCATAATTGCCCTTCTCTCCTCCTAATATTTCAATAGCAAGGTTTGCTATGACTTCATTTGCGTTCATATTAGAAGATGTTCCAGCGCCTCCTTGTATTGGATCCACTATAAACTCTTTAAAATAATTTTTATCTATTATTTCGTTACATGCCTTTACAATAGCATTACCAATTCTTTCATCTAGTTCACCAGTTTTCATATTTGTAATAGCTGCTGCTTTTTTTATTTCAGCTAATGATACTATCATTTCCTTATTAATTTTTTTACCAGTTATATTAAAGTTTTTCTTAGCCCTTAAAGTCTGTACACCATAGTATACATCTAAAGGAATTTCTAATTGACCAACAGAGTCATGTTCTATTCTAAAATTTTTCATAATATCCTCCTTGAAAAAACATATATCTTCTTCTTGATTATATTTTATTATTGGATTAAGATATAAGCAAATACAAATAATATCATGAAAGTATAGGTGGAGAGTTATAATGTTTAATGGTTTAGAATATATATATGAAGTGTATAAGGAAAAGAGCTTTTCCAAAGCAGCAAATAATCTATTCATATCTCAACCATCTTTAAGTGGTACAATTAAGCGAATAGAAAAGGAAATAGGATACGAGATATTCGATAGGTCGACAAAACCAATAGGTGTTACCGATGTTGGTATGGAATATATTCATATTATAGAAAAAATATTGGAATTAAAGAGTAATTTTGATAATTATATTAACGATGTAGATGCATTAAAGGCAGGAAGTATTTCTATTGGAGGAACTCATCAGTATACATCCTATATGTTACCGCCAATGATTTCAGCATTTTTAAAGAAATATCCTAAAATAAATGTAGATATTATTGAAGCCAAATCATCTAAGTTAATGAAGTATTTAAACGATGGTACTATTGATATTGCAATAGATAATTTTAAATATGACAAAAATGAATATGAAGGTCAATTTTTAAGCAAGGATAGTATTTTACTTGCAGTACCAAAAAAATTCAAATCAAATGAAAAAATAAAGAAATTTAAAATAGAGTATGATGATATATTATCAGGTGAATTTTTAAAGGATTCATTTTTACCAATTAAGTTAAGTAATTTTAAAGATGAACCATTTATACTATTACAAGAAGGTAATGATACTAGGGTAAGAGCTGATAAAAAATTGGCGCATGAAAAAATAGTGCCTAAAGTAATACTGGAAATTGAACAGCAAATAACATCTTATAACTTAACAAGCTATGGAATAGGAATTTCTTTTATTAGTGATTTTTTAATTAGAAATGTTGGGTATAATCCAAATATAATTTTATATAAATTAAGTAAATATGAATCTGATAGAGACATTTCATTTTACTACAGAAAAAATAAATTTTTAAATAGAGCAGTTAAAGAGTTTTTAAAAATTGCTAAAGATATTAATTAAGGAGATTTTATGGAGGATAGATTTAAGAATTATGATGTAGTCACATATAATAATGGAGTTATTACATCGGAAGTGGAAAATATAGTAGAAGAGAAGAGTATAGATATTTATATCAATGGAGAGAGGTTTTATAAAATAGTATGTTCTCCATTTAATTTAGAGGAGATGGTAGTTGGTTTCCTTTGGATGAACAATATAATAGATACATTGGAAGATATAATCAGTTTAGATTTTACTGTAGATGGAAGGATTTCCATAGAAGTAAAAAAACAGGAATTTACAGAAGAGAGAAAGATTATAAAAAATAACTCCAAAAAGACAATTAAAGCAGAAGAAGTACCAGAGCAAATAAAATTAATAGAAAATCAGGCGATGCTCTTTGAAAAAACAGGAGGAGTTCATTCGGCGGCATTAATAGATAATGGTGAGTTGGTAATATATATGGAAGATGTTGGTAGGCATAATACATTGGATAAGATTACAGGATATTGTTTAATGAACAATATTTCAATGGAGGATAAAATAATAGCATTTTCTGGCCGTCTACCTTTGGAAATTGTAACTAAAATATGTAAAATGAACATTCCTATAATGATATCAATGTCAGCTCCAACTAATTTAGGTGTTGACTTAGCGAGAAAATATGGAGTTACTCTTTGTGGCTTTACGAGAAATAAAAGGTATCATATATATGCAAATGAATATAGAATAAAAAAATAATCTAGTAATAGATTATTTTTTTACATCTCCACGGTTTACGGCAACATTAAAACCTGATTCTTTTATTAATTCTGATAGTAATTTAATGCTTTCAGCAGCTTCATTTCCAGAATATACCTTATTATCATATAATGTATACTTTTTTCTTACATTTCCAGGAGAAAGATTTGGCATTATAACATTTGCTCCTGCTTTTAGTCCTAATTCTCTTCCATTTTTATTAATAGTTCCCAAAGCTGTAGTTGAAGGAATTAAAGAATATGGAAACATCAATCTTAAAATGGATATAATCTTCAATGTTAAATGGAAACTTCCATTTTCAAATTTATGAAAAGGCGTATCCTTATGGGTTAAGAAAGGACCTATACCTATCATATCCGGTTGAAGTTCCTGTAGAAATCTTAAATCTTCAACTATATATTCGATTTTTTGATATGGAGATCCTACCATAAATCCAGAACCTACTTGAAATCCTATTTTTTTTAAATTGAATAGTGATTGTTTTCTAACCTCAAGGGAAAGATTTTCAGGGTGCAATTTATTAAAATGTTTTTCATTTGCAGTTTCATGTCTTAGCAAATATCTATTTGCACCTGCATCGAATAATGATTTATAACTTTCATAAGATCTTTCCCCCAAGGAAAGTGTAATTGCACAATCTGAGAAATTTTTTCTAATAGATGATACTATAGGTACAAGCACTTCATCGTTAAAATATAAATCCTCTCCTCCTTGGAGTACAAAGGTTCTAAATCCTAATTTATAACCTTCTTCACAACAATGGAGTATTTCATCTTTGTTTAATCGATATCTGTTTACATTGATATTAGAAGCTCTTATTCCACAGTAATAGCAATTGTTTTTACATATATTTGTAAATTCGATTAATCCTCTAATATATACATCTTTCCCGTAATATTCTTCTCTTCTCAAGTTGGCAAATTTTACTAGTTCATCATTATATTCATCCTCTTTAAGTAGACATAATAACTCTTCATCATTTAAATCTTTATTTTCATATAATTTTTTTACAATACTCATATAGTCTCCATGGATAATTTATTATAGATAAAAAATATTTCTAAATTTCTACTAATATTATACAATATATACAGTAAAACCTTATAAAAACTTGAGCTTTACAATAAAATTTTTTAATTATTGGAAATCATAAAATGGTTTAAGGAGGAAAGGATGAAAGTAAGCAGTAATATTATAGATTTAATAGGTAGTACACCAATGGTGGAATTAAAGAATATAGAAAAAAAATTTAATTTAAAATCAAGATTATTTGGCAAGTTGGAATATCTTAATCCAGAGGGTAGCGTTAAGGATAGAGTTGCAAAAAAAATGATAGAGGAAGCGGAAAATTTAGGCGACTTAAAAGAAGGTTATACAATAATTGAACCTACTTCAGGAAATACGGGAATTGGTTTAGCAGCTATAGCAGCTGTTAAAAACTATAAAATTATTTTAACTATGCCTGAAACAATGTCTGTAGAAAGAAGAAATATTTTAAAAGCTTTAGGAGCAGAAATAGTATTAACAGATGGTGCAAAGGGAATGAAAGGTGCAATTGAAAAGGCAGAAAAACTACATGAAGAGATAAAAAATAGTTTCATACCTTCTCAATTTGAGAATATAAATAATCCTAAAGCCCATTTTGAAAGCACTGGGCCAGAAATTTGGAAGGATATGGATGGAAAGGTTGATATATTAATATCTGGAGTTGGAACTGGTGGAACTATTACAGGAGTTGGAGAATATTTAAAATCTAAAAATAGAAATATTAAAATCGTTGCAGTAGAGCCTGAAACATCTGCTGTATTATCAAAAGAAGAAGCAGGATCACATAAGATTCAAGGAATAGGAGCAGGATTTATTCCGAAAATTTTAAATACTGAAATATATGATGAAATAATAAAAGTTGATAACGAAGTAATTTATGAATATGGAAAAATACTCGCAAAAAATGAAGGATTATTACTAGGTTTATCTTCATCAGCAGCTTTATATGCGGCTATAAAATTGGCAAAAAAGGAAAAGGACAAGAATATAGTTATAATATTTCCAGACAGTGGAGACAGATACTTTTCAACACCTTTGTTCACAGAATAAATAATGGCAGAAATGCCATTTTTTTATTGACAAATTTCTACATTAGTTTATAATAGTTTCCATGACAACTGTTTGCAAACAAACTATTTCTAAGGAAACTATTATATTTTTTGAAAGGATGAAAGGAATGAGCAAAGAAAATTTGCAACGTGAAGTATTTATTGAAATTAAACGTCTTAATTCTCTATTGGCTAAAAAGATGAGATGTGCTAACGAAGGCTTAAGTAGGGATTTAAATCCAATATCCGGACTTATATTAAAATTTCTATTTTTAAATCAAGACATGGATATTTATCAAAGGGATATAGAAGAAGAGTTTAGAATTAATAAGTCGAGACTTTCAAAAATACTTTCAAATTTAGAAAAAGTTGATCTTATAAAGAGAGTACCTTCAAAAGAGGATGCAAGGTTTAAAAAAATAGTTCTTGGGGAAAAATCAAAGAAAATAAATAAAAATATTTTGAAGAGTAAAGAAGAGATGGAAAAAGCTATGCTTAACGGCATTGCAGAAGAAGAGTTGGAAATTTTCTACACTGTTATGGATAAAATTGAAAACAATATTAAAAAAACATTGTAGATAGGGGGGAAATGAATGATAAAATTATTAAAATTCTTGAAACTTAGAGAATGGTTATTTTTTCTAGTAAATATTGGATTTGCATCGTTACAGGTATTTTTTGATTTAAGGATACCAGACTATATGACACAGATAACGAAAATTTTAACAAGTAATGGACCAGTAGGCGATATTATAAGTATTGGGATAAAAATGGTTTTCTGTGCTTTAGGAAGTTTAGCTGCAGCAGTTGTATGTGGATATTTTGCAGCGAAAATTGCAGCAATATTTGGTAAGAGAGTAAGAGGAACTATATTTCATAAAGTACAGGGATTTTCTAAAGAGGAAATTAAACAATTTTCTACAGATAGTTTAATAACTAGATCAACAAATGATATTACTCAAATACAAATGGTTATTGCAATGGGTGCACAAATGATGATAAAAGCTCCAATAACCGCTGTGTGGGCAATACTTAAAATAGCTGGAAAGAATTGGCAATGGTCACTTACAACACTTATAGCAGTAGTTATTATGATTTCAGCAATAGGTATATTAGGTGTTTTAGTACTACCTAAGTTCAAGAAGGTTCAAAAGATAATCGACTCGTTAAATAGGGTTACAAGAGAGAATTTAACTGGTATAAGAGTTGTTAAAGCATATAATGCTGAAGAGTATCAAGAGGATAAATTCTATGATAAAAATGATGAGTTAATGAGAAATGATAGATTTATAGGTAGGGTCTTAGGAGTTATGAACCCTATGATGAGACTTTTAATGAACGGTATAAGCCTTGCAATATATTGGGTAGGTGCATATTTAATTTATAATGCAGGCTCAATTGCGACAAAGGGTTTATTGTTTAGCGATATGGTCGTATTCTCATCATACGCTATACAGGTTGTCGTATCATTTATGATGTTATCCATGATATTTATAATGATGCCAAGAGCAGAGGTTTCAGCGTCTAGAATAAATCAAGTTCTTGATACTGAACCATCGATAATAGATGGAGAAATAACAGAAGCTGAATCCAATATAGGAGAAATAGAATTTAGAAATGTTAACTTTAAGTATCCAGATGCAGAAGAATATGTATTAAGAGATATAAATTTTAAAGTGAATCCAGGAGAGACATTAGCATTAATTGGATCAACAGGAAGTGGTAAATCTACAATAGTTGATTTAATTCCAAGGTTTTATGATGCAACAGATGGTGAAGTTCTAGTTAATGGAATAAATGTTAAGGATTATAAAATAAACTCCTTAGATAATTATATAGGATATGTATCTCAAAAAGCAGTGTTGATTTCAGGTACAATAAGATCAAATATTGATTATGGTGATAATGGAAAAGGGGAGACAACAGAGGATAGTATTAAAAAGGCTATGGATATTTCTCAAGCATCGGAATTTGTAAGTAAATTAGATGATGGAGTTGACTCATATGTAGCGCAAGGTGGTACAAACTATTCTGGTGGACAGAAACAGAGAATTTCTATTGCAAGAGCAATTGCAAGAAATCCAGCAATATTTATATTTGATGATTCATTTTCAGCCCTTGATTTAAAGACTGATAAAGAATTGAGAAAGGCACTTGAAACTAGTATAAAAGGTGCTACTTCCGTCATAGTATCACAAAGAATTGGCTCAATTCAAAATGCTGATAAAATTATTGTAATGGATGAAGGAGTAATGGTAGGCTTTGGAACACATAAGGAGCTTATAAAGAATTGTGATGTGTACAAAGAAATAGCCTATTCACAACTATCAGAGGAGGAATTGCATGAAAGATAATAGAGATATAAAAAATAATGACTCAAATAAAGCAAATGCTTCTACTGAAAAAAAGGACATAAAAAAGGCAAAAGATTTTAAGAAGGCTTGGTCTCAACTATTATCATACTTTAAAAAATATAGTATACAGACTATAATAGCAATTTTATTTGCCTTTATAGGAACTTTTTTACTGTTAAAAGGACCAAATAAATTAAGTGAAATAGCTGATTTAATCTTAGAAGGCCTTCAAGGTGAAATGAATGTAGAAAAAATTAAAAGCATTTGCTACTTTCTAGTGGTCATTTATTTAATAGGAGCATCATTATTATATATACAAGAATTTTTAATGGTGACCGTTATACAGGGTGTATCAAAAAAATTAAGACAGAATATTTCGATTAAAATAAACAAATTGCCTTTAAAGTATTTTGATTCCAACACGCTGGGAGATATAATGAGTAGGGTTACAAATGATGTGGATTTAATAAGTCAGTCATTAAAACAGAGTATTGGTTCATTGGCTGGTGCAATTGCAATGTTTTTTGGTTCTCTATTCATGATGTTTAAAACAGATGTAATACTGACATTTGCAGCCATTGGAGCAACTGTTGTCGGATTTGGTCTTATGATTTTCATAATGACAAAATCACAAAGATACTTCACTCAACAACAACAGTCATTGGGAAAGATGAATGGATATGTTGAAGAAATGTATGGTGCACATACAATAGTAAGGGTTTATAATGCAGAGGAAGAAGTAAAGAAGGAATTTGATAATATAAATGAAGATCTATACAGTTCAGCATGGAAATCACAGTTTATTTCAGGAATAATGAATCCTATAATGGGCTTTATTGGTAACTTTGGTTATGTTGCAGTTTCAGTAATAGGAGCAATAATGGTTTCTAAAGGCACAATATCCTTTGGAGTAATAATCGCTTTTATGATATATATTAGACAGTTTACAAATCCTTTAACTACAATAGCACAAGCAGCAACTAGTCTACAGTCTACAGCAGCTGCAGCAGAAAGAGTATTTGAGTTTTTAGATGAGAAGGAATTAGAAGACGAAAGCCATAAGACAAAGTATTTAAATCCTGAAGATGTTAAAGGAAATGTAGTTTTTGATCACGTGAAATTTGGTTATTCCGAAGACAAGATGATAATAAATGACTTTTCAGTGAAAACGAAAGCAGGACAGAAAATCGCAATTGTTGGACCTACAGGTGCTGGAAAAACAACATTAGTAAATCTTTTAATGAGATTTTACGAAATAAATAGCGGTAATATATTTATTGATGATTATAATATTAAGGATATTACGAGGGAAAATGTTCATGAACTATTTTGTATGGTATTACAGGACACTTGGATATTTGAAGGTACAATAAGGGAAAATGTCATTTATAGTAAAGAGGATGTAACGGATCAAGATGTAGTTGAAGCTTGTAAAGCTGTAGGTATGGATCATTATATAAGAACTTTACCAAAAGGATATGATACTGTTTTAGATAACAAAACTTCATTATCCCAAGGACAGAAACAACTTCTTACAATAGCAAGGGCAATGGTGGAAAATGCTCCAATGCTAATACTTGATGAAGCTACTAGTTCGGTGGATACGAGAACAGAGGAAATTATTCAAAAATCCATGGATAAATTAATGGAGGGCAGAACTTCATTTGTAATAGCCCATAGATTGTCTACAATTAAAAATGCAGATATGATTTTAGTTATGAATAATGGTGATATAGTAGAAAATGGTAGTCATGATGAATTAATGGCAAAAAATGGTTTCTATACTAATTTATATAATAGTCAATTTGAAAATTAATAAAAACTATTCCAATTTTTTGGAATAGTTTTTTTGTTTTAATATAATGGGTAATATATATGTATTAAACAATTAGGAGGCAATATGAATATACAATTTCTTGGTGCAGCAAAAATGATAACGGGTTCTAATTATCTTATTACTACAAAAAAATATAAATTCATAGTGGATTGTGGATTATTTCAAGGAAATGAGGAAACGCAGAATTTAAATAAGAAACCATTTCAGTTTAATCCTGAAGAAATTGACTTTGCTATATTAACCCACGCACATATAGATCATAGTGGAAGAATTCCATTACTGGTGAAAAATGGTTTTAGAAAAAAGATTTATGCAACAAAACCAACAGTTGATCTATGTAAAATTATGTTACTCGATAGCGCTAAAATTCAAGAATCGGATATTGAATGGGATAATAGAAAGAGACAAAGAGCGGGCAAACCATTAATAGAGCCATTATATACCTATAAAGATGCAGAGAATTCACTTAATTATTTTTCAGAAGGATATTATGATGAATTAATAGAGATAAATGAGGATATTACCATAAGATTTTCTGATGCAGGTCATATTTTAGGATCTGCCATAGTTGAGCTATGGGTAAAAGAGGAGGAAAGAACGAGTAAAATAGTTTTCTCCGGAGATTTAGGAATGCCAAACAAGCCAATATTAAATAATCCAAGCTATATAGAAGAGGCCGATTATTTAGTTGTGGAATCCACCTATGGAAATTCTGTACACGAAAACTATAAAAATATTATTGGGCAATTAATAAAAATAATAGATGATATTTCATTAAAAGGAGGTACTGTAATAATACCTGCTTTTGCAGTTGGTAGGACTCAGGAAATAATATATGAATTAAATAATTATTATGAGAATAATCATGAAATAGAATATCATAAACGAATACCTATATATGTTGATAGTCCAATGGCTTTAAGAGCAACTGAAGCGTTTTTAAAAAATACTTATTTTTTTAATAGTAGCGCTAAAAAACAAATACTCGACGGAGATAATATATTCAACTTTGAAAATCTTCATTATATTAGCTCAACAGATGAATCAATTGCTTTAAATAAAGTAAGGTTTCCTAGAGTTATAATATCATCATCAGGAATGGCAAATGCTGGTAGGGTTAGACATCATTTAAAACATAATCTATGGGATGAAAACAGTGCTGTAGTATTTGTAGGATATCAGGCTAAGGGCACTCTTGGAAGAATACTTTTAGATGGAAAAAATATGGTTAAAATTTTAGGAGAGGAAATTGCAGTTAAAGCTGAAATCTATAATTTAGATGGATTTTCCGGTCATGCAGATGAACCTATGCTACTCGATTGGATAAATAATTTTAAAAGAAAACCTAAGAAGGTTTTTATAGTACATGGGGAAAATAATGAACAGGAAGAATTTGCTAAAACATTAAAGAATAATTTGAATTTAAACTGCATTATTCCTTCTATGAATTCTAAATATGAATTAATTCCTGAAAAGGATAGATATTTTGAAAAGAAAACAAAAGAGGAAATGGAATTCGATCTTCATATGGATATAGAGGAGACTATAGAGAAACTTAAGCGTTTAAAAGAAAATGAATTAAGCATTAATTTTGATAATATCGATATGAAAAAATATAGTGAAGTTAAGAGAAGTTTAAATGAAATAAAAAATAATATGATGGAATTAGCAGGGTACATGGAAAATAATAATAAAAGGAAGTGACTTTGTCACTTCCTTTAAACTTCTAAAACCCTTTTTAAAAAATCTTTAGTTCTACTATGTTCTGGATTGTTGAAAATCTTTTCAGGCTTTCCTTCTTCTAAAATTATTCCCTCATCCATAAATACAATTCTACTACCAACTTCTCTGGCAAAATTCATTTCATGGGTTACAACAACCATAGTCATACCTTCTTTTGCTAGAGATTTCATAACCTCTAGTACATCTCCAACCATTTCAGGATCGAGTGCAGAGGTGGCTTCATCAAAAAGCATAACCTTTGGATCCATTGCCAATGCTCTAGCAATTGCAACTCTCTGTTTTTGACCGCCTGATAAACTGTTAGGATATGCATCTATCTTGTCGGATAAACCCATTTTACTAAGTAAATCTTCAGAAATTTTTCTTGCTTCCTCCTGTGAAAGATTTTTTACCTTTATAGGTGCAAGAGATATATTCTCGTTAACTGTTAAATGAGGGAAAAGATTAAAATGTTGAAACACCATTCCCATCTCTTGACGAATAATATTTATATCAGTTTTTTTATTGGTAATCTCCTTATCCTCTAAGAAGATTTTACCCTTAGTAGGTTCTTCTAACCTTGTTAAACATCTTAAAAAAGTCGATTTACCAGAACCAGAAGGTCCAATAACAACAACCACTTCGCCTTTTTCTATCTCAATATTCATACCTTTTAAAACTTCTTTTTTTCCAAAGGATTTGTGTAAATTTTCAACCTTAATCACTTACCTTCATTCTCCTTTCAAATGTAGCAACAACTCTAGAAAGAGTAAAAGTTATTGTGAAGTAAATAGCCATAGCAACTAAAATAGATGCTGTAACTTCATAAGATGATGCTTTTACTCTATCTGTAGTATACATTACCTCAGTTACTCCAATAACGGTTAAAGTGGAAGTCTCCTTTATTATTGCAATAAATTCATTACCTAAAGTAGGTAGTATATTTTTTATTGCCTGTGGAATAATTACATATCTCATGGTTTTCCCATAACCTAGTCCCAATGAACGAGATGCTTCCATTTGTCCCTTATCAACTGAATTAATACCTGAGCGTATTATTTCTGAAACATAGGCAGCACTATTTAAAGACATTGCAATAGCTCCTGAGAAAAATGGTGTTAATCTGAAACCTATGGTTTGTGGAACGAAGAAAATAAAAAAGACTTGTACCATTAACGGAGTACATCTAAAAAGCTCTAAATATGCTAAAGCTATAGCTCTTAATACCTTAAATTTTGATAGTCTAAATAATGATAAAATCATTCCTAATAATATTCCAAAGAATATTCCAATTAATGATAACAATAAAGTCGTTTTTATACCTGTAATAAACATATATTTAAAGCCAAAAACCTTTTTGAAGCTTTCTATACCTAAATTACCCATTAATACCTCCTAAACAATATAAAAGAGTTTGAATTTTCAAACTCTTTTATGTATTTTTATTTTGTTGAATCAGTAGGAGGTTGGTTTATTCCTCAACAACTCCAGCTAATTCATTACTATCTACAACTATTTTATCAAGAGTTTTATTATCTTTGATCTCTTTAATAAATTTATCTAAATACTCTTTAAACTCTGTATCATCTTTCTTTACAGCGCCTGCAAAACCTGATTCACCAGGGTATTCTAAACCTTTAACTGTAGTTAAGTCTGGGTTTTGAGCCATGAAAGCTTCAGCGATTATATCTTCAACTAGGATTCCATCTATTTGTCCTGCCTGTAAAGCTAAGATTAAATCGGCATAGCTTTTTAAATATAATGAATTATCACCTTCAGTTGCTTTAGGGAAATGTTGAATAGTCACTTCTTCTTGAACTGTTCCCATTTGGTTACCAAATTTAAAGTCATCAGGAATATCTTTTTCTGATTTATATTTATCCACATCAGATTCCTTAATAAGTAAAACTAGATTTGGTGCAAAATAATCTTCAGTAAAAGTTACCCGCTCAGCTCTTTCTGGAGTGTTGTTCATTCCAGCTAAAACTAGATTATACATATCCGTACCTAAGCCTGTTATAAGACTATCAAAAGATGTATCAACAATTTCTAATTCTACATTCATTTTCTTAGCTAATAGTCTTGCCATTTCCATATCTATACCACATTCAACAGAGTCTCCATCAATTGGTAATCTAAATTCATATGGTGGGTATGTAGCATTTGTTGCCACAATTAATTTACCATTTTTTAATATTTTACTCATAGTACTATTTTCTGAAAAGTCTTCAGCTTTTAAAGAGTCAACTTCTACTTCATACTTTTCTCTCATCTTTTCCAAGCCTTCACCTGTTAATTCAATGGTGGTTTTTGCTACAGGCTTTGAACTCTCACCTGTACTTTTAGTACTTTCTTTTTTTTCTACTTTTTCACATGCAGTTAAAGCAAATACTGCAACCAATAATAATGCTAAAATCTTTTTTTTCATCATTTCCTCCTAAAATTTTTTAGATATTCACTAGGTTAAACCATTTGTTAATATAGGTTTAATATTGAGTTTATATAGTTTTAACAAGTATAAATTAAGATGGATATATTATTATGATTTATATTTGTATTTAACTTTGTATAAGTATATATAGCAGTATACTTTAAACTCATAATAAAAATATATTTTGAAATCTTTGCATACGATTTGTAAAATACTTCATATACAATTAATTGAAGAAGTATTGGGCAGATTGTTCATAGCAGGCTTCGTTATTCAAAATTTGTTTTTGAGTATAATTATCTGCTGACCTACCAACAATTTGCAAAGCAAATTGGGTTAGGTAAATAAAAAACGCCCCTTTCCTACTGGAAAGAGACGAACAAATCCGCGGTACCACTCTAATTGATATATACTATATCCTCTCAAACTATAACGTAGTTACCGTATATTATTTACAAATGTTCATAATATAAACTCCCTAGTCCTCAACTTACACAGATTATGTTGACTTTCACCATACTCAACTCGCTAAAATAATTTTTGCATAAATTCCTAGTTCAAAGTAAATCATTAGAGTTATTCTATAAAATTTTTACTATAATGTCAAGTTTTAAATAAAAAGATTTATATAAATGTAAAGACCTATATCATATATATACTTTGTATTATTAATGAAATGATTATGTTATAATCAAGGAAATATGGGGAATAATAGTTATATAGAGAAAAGGAGATTGTTATGAAAAAATCTATTAAGAAATACTATTATACAGATTATGGAGAAGAAGATGCTTACTTATATAATAAAGGTTTAAATGATAGATCATATAAGTTTTTTGGAGCTCATAAATTTGTTGAAGATGAAAAAGAAAGTATTAGATTTACAGTTTGGGCACCTAATGCAAAAGAGGTTTTTCTAATTGGCGATTTTAACGATTGGAATGAAACTAATCTACCAATGAAAAAACTAGGTGAAACAGGTGTTTGGGTTATAAATGTTTTTGATGTTAAAGAATACGACTCCTATAAATATAAAATTATTACATATTCTGGTGAAGCTAGATATAAAGCAGATCCTTATGCTTTTCATGCAGAGCTAAAACCTAAAACAGCATCTAAATATTATAATTTAGACGGCTATAAATGGAATGATAAAAAGTGGTTGAATAAGAAGAAAAAAATTGATGTATATAAAAGTCCAATGAATATATATGAAGTAAATTTGGCTTCGTGGAAGAAAAAGGAAAATGGAGATTATTTCTCTTATAGGGAATATGCCGATGAATTGGTGGATTATGTAAAGGAGATGAACTATACCCATGTAGAGATTATGCCTATTACAGAATATCCTTATGATGGCTCATGGGGTTATCAAACAACTGGTTATTTTGCACCTACTTCTAGATTTGGAACTCCTAAGGACTTTATGTATTTAGTGGATAGATTTCATCAAAGAAATATTGGAGTAATTTTAGATTGGGTTCCTCTTCATTTCTGTAAGGATGATTTTGGTTTAGCAAGGTTTGACGGTACAGGTTTATATGAATCTCGAAATCCATATGAATCAGAAAATGAACAATGGGGTACGTTGAACTTTGATTATAGGAAAAATGAAGTTAGAAATTTTTTAATATCTTCAGCACTTTATTGGCATGATTATTATCATATAGACGGAATAAGAGTTGATGCAGTGGCCTATATGCTATATTTGGATTTTATGGGTAAGAATATAAAAAATGAAGACGGTGGAAATATAAATATAGATGCTGTTAGATTTATTAAAGATCTAAATGAGAAAGTATTTAATTACTATCCTGACACTTTAATGATTGCAGAAGAGTCTACAGCTTGGCCTAATGTTACTAAACCAATAGACGCTGACGGGCTTTGATTTAATTTTAAATGGAATATGGGATGGATGAATGATACTTTAAAATATGCAAGAATGGATCCTTACTTTAGAAAGGATAATCACAACCTTCTTACATTTAGTTTAATGTATGCTTTTAGTGAAAATTATATTCTACCATTTAGTCATGACGAAGTAGTTCATATGAAGGGGTCATTAATTAATAAAATGCCAGGGGACTACGAGCAAAAATTTGATGGTCTAAGACTTTTAATGATGTATATGTATGGACATCCAGGTAAGAAATTGAATTTTATGGGTAACGAAATTGCTCAATTCGATGAGTGGGATGAATGGAATTCCATAACATGGACCGTTTTAGAATACGATAAACATATGGAATATAAAAAATTTATTTCAGATTTAAATAAATTATATATTAAGGAAAAATCCCTTTGGGAAAGAGATGTGGTTAGTGAAGGATTTAATTGGTTGGAAGTGGACAATAAGAATGAATCTGTTCTAATTTTTGAAAGGATTTCAGAAGAGGAAAAAATTATATGTGTTTATAATTTTACGCCTGTCGAAAGAAGAGATTATCCAATTGGAGTAGATAAGGAAGGTGGATACTCTGTAATTTTTAATAGTAATATGAAAAAATATGGAGGAGATATAATAAGAAATAAACATTATAAATCAAAGAAGGAAGCTTTCCATTCCAAAGAAAATAGTATAAGGGTTAATATACCACCATTAGGTGCTATGTTTATAAAGTATAAGAAAAAATAGGAGGTAGGCATGAAAGCAAGAAAACGTGTTGTAGCTATGTTATTAGCTGGTGGGCAAGGGTCTAGATTGAAAGGACTTACTAAAAATGTTGCCAAACCTGCTGTGCCATTTGGTGGGAAATACAGAATTATAGATTTTGCACTGAGTAATGCAACGAATTCTGATATTAGAGATATTGGAATTTTGACACAGTATAAGCCATTTTTATTAAATGCACATTTAGGTAATGGTGCAGCTTGGGATTTTGATAGAAATGGTGGTGGCTTAAGAATTTTATCTCCATATTCTACTGAAAAAGGTGGAAAATGGTATGAGGGTACTGCTAATGCCATATATGAGAATATGGATAATTTAGATGATTTAAACCCAGATTACGTACTTATGCTATCAGGCGATCATATTTATAAAATGAATTATAATGATTTATTGGACTATCATAAAGAGAAGAATTCCGTATGTACAATTGCAGTTATGGAAGTTCCATGGGATGAAGCTTCAAGATTTGGAATATTAAATACCGATAAGGACAATAAAATAATCGAATTTGATGAAAAACCAGAACATCCTAAAAATAATTTAGCATCAATGGGAATATATATGTTCGATTGGAAAGTGTTAAGGGAATTTTTAATTAAAGATGCTAAAGATCCTAACTCAGAACATGATTTTGGTAAGAATGTACTACCTAGTATTTTAGAGGAAGGCAATGAGATGTTTGCTTGGAAGTTCGATGGGTACTGGAAAGATGTTGGAACTGTTAAAAGTTACTGGGAAGCTAATTTAGATCTATTAAAAGAAGATAACACCCTTGATTTATACGACAAAAAAACGAGAATATTTACAAAAGCAAAAAATTTGCCTCCACATTTTATTGCACCTTCAGGAGTTGTTCAAAAGGCTTTAATAAACGAAGCGTGTAGAATTTATGGAAATGTTGAAAATTCTGTTTTATTCTCTAGTGTAGTCGTTGAAGAGGGAGCTGAAGTTCATAGTTCTGTAATATTATCAAATGTAACAATTAAAAAGGGCGCTAAAATATATAATACCGTTATAAATGAGGATATTGTAATAGAAGAAGGGCAGGAAATAGGTAAACCGAATGACGATAAAGTATATCTTGTGTCAGAAGATGGCATTAACGCTGAGTAGGAGGTAGTTTATGCAAAAATGTATTGGAGTTATTATAGGTGGCAATTCAAGTGATAAATATGGACCTTTATGTAAGACTAGACCTGCTTATATGCTGCCTTATGGTGGAAGGTATAGACTTATAGACTTTACTCTATCTAATATGGCAAATAATGATTTTTCAAATGTTTTGTTATACGCAGGACAAAATGTTAGATCTACATTGGATCATGTTGGAAATGGAAAACCTTGGGAACTAAATAGAAGAAGAAATGGTCTTGTAATATTTCCTACAAGAATTACAAATATATACGGTTCAAGTTCTGAAATAAATATTTTTTATGATACTTTGCAATTCTACAATGATGCAAAGGAAAAATATCTTTACTTTGTAGACCCTATGATTATAGATAAAGAGGATTTAACAGATCCTTATGAGAAATTTATAGAAGAGGATTTAGATGTAATGCTTTTTTATGTAAATCAAAAAGATAGTCTAGGAAAATATATAGGGGAGAGCAAATTAATTTTTGATGAAGAGGGTAATTTAATAAATATTGGAGAAAATTTAGGAGTTCAAGAAGAATTTCCAATGATGACTAGAGTTGGTTTTATGAAAAAGGATATTTTTATAAAACTTGTGAAGACTTCAAAGGAAGATAAAACGGCTACTAATTTAACAGAGGCAATTTCCAATAATATCTCTAAATTAAAGATTGGAACATATCAAGAAGAAGGGTATACGGAAATAATTAGAGGATTGAAGAGTTATTATGAATCAAATATGAAATTACTGGATATGGATAATTATGATCAGTTATTTTATAAAAATGGAGTAGTTCTTACAAAATCTAAAGATGAACCATCTACCTTATATAATGAAGGATCAAAAGTTTCTAACTCATTAATAGCAAATGGTTGTATTATTGACGGACAGGTAGAAAATTCAATTATATTTAGAGGAGTAAAAGTAGAAAAAGGAGCAATTGTTAAAAATTCTATTCTATTCCAAAAAACAGTTGTAGAAAAAGATTCTATAGTTATAAATTCCATTATAGATAAATTGGCAAGAATAAAAACAGGAGTTTCAATTGTTGGAAGTCAAAGTGTTCCTTATGCTATAGAAAAAAATTTAATTGTGGAGAAATAATTTTATGAATATATTATATTGTGCTTCAGAGGCTGCACCTTTTATTAAGACTGGTGGTTTGGCAGATGTAGCAGGTTCTTTACCACTTGAAATAAAAAAACAAGGTGAAGATATAAGAGTCGTATTACCTTTATATAGTAAAATACCTATGAAGTATAAAGAGAAGATGAATTATATTGGATATTTTTATGTAGACTTGGGAACGGCACATGAGTATGCAGGAATAATGGAGATGGAACATGAAGGTGTAAAGTTCTACTTCATAGATAATGAAAGATATTTTGACAGATACAATGTATACGGTGAAGAGGATGATGGAGAGAGGTTTATATTCTTTTCAAAAGCTTGTGTGCAATTACCAAAAGTCATAGATTTTAAGCCAGATATTATTCATTCTAACGACTGGCATACAGCTATGGTAAATATATTTACAAAGGATTTTTGTAAAGGGGATAGTTTCTATTGGAATATAAAGAATGTGTATACTATACACAATTTAAAATATCAAGGTGTTTTCTCAGGTGATGTATTAAGAATAGCAGGTCTATCACCAGAATATTTTAATGACAATGGATTGAAATACTATGAAGGCGTTAATTTCATGAAAGGTGGAATAATCTTTAGTGATTATTTTACAACAGTATCAAAAACATATGCAGAGGAAATAAAATATGATTATTTTGGCGAGGGTTTAGAAGGTGTTATTAGGGATTATTCCTATAAGCTAACGGGCATTATAAATGGAATAGACTACAATGTTTGGAATCCGAAAACGGATAAGAACCTAGTTAAAAATTATGATATAAAAAATATAGATGGGAAACAAAAAAACAAGGAGAGAATCCAAGAACTTTTCAATCTTCCAATTAGAGACGATATACCTTTAATATCAATGGTTACAAGACTTGTGGAGATGAAGGGGTTAGAGCTTGTTAGCTTTATTATGGACGAATTGCTAGCAACAGAGGATATTCAATTTGTACTACTTGGCACAGGAGATGAAAAATACGAAAATATGTTTAAGTATTTTCAAAATAAATATCCTGAAAAAATGGCTGCAAGAATTTATTACAATGAAGAGGAATCACATTTAATTTATTCTGGAGCGGATTTCTTGTTAATGCCTTCATTAGCAGAGCCTTGTGGAATTTCTCAACTCATATCCATGAGATATGGAACGTTGCCAATTGTAAGGGAAACAGGTGGTTTGAAGGATACTGTAAAACCATTTAATGAGTTTACAGGAGAAGGAACTGGATTTTCCTTTGCCAATATAAATGCCCATGACTTATTATATACTGTTAGAAGAGCTATTAATTGCTATTATGATAAATATGCAATGAGTGAGCTAAAGAATTCTGCAATGAAGGAAAAAAATGATTGGGAACAATCTGCAAAAGAATATTTGGATCTTTATAGAACATTGGTAGGTTAATTATGTTTCAATTTACTAAAGAAGATATTTTAAATAGAATAAATTATAATTTAGACCATAAGATGGTAGTGGATAGACATGATATTAATAAATATGATGTCTATTTAGCTACTGTAGAAGTTATGAAAGAGATAATATCCTATCCTTGGAAAGAAACTAAGGATAGGTTTTTTTCACAAAAGAAAATATATTATCTATCATTTGAATATTTACCAGAGCAATTTTTAAGTAGGAATATTACTTTTTTCAACCTAGAAGAAGAATTTAAATTTGCTATTGATAGTTTGGGATTTAAATATGAAGAAATATTGGAATCTGATGTTTCAAATAAATTGGGAGTAGAAGCTTTAGGAAGATTTGCATTTTCATTTATTGATAGTGCAAGTTCGACTAATACAAATTTAATGGCATATGGAATTCGCTATGAAAATGGTAGAATGAAACAGGAAATAGTGGATTTTAATCAGGTTGAAAAAATTGATAACTGGTTGGAAAGAGGATATCCTTGGGAGTATAAGAGAAATATATTCTATGATGTTAAAATTAAAGACTTTATATTGAAAGCTCAGGCCTATGATATACCCATATTGGGATATAAAGGCAAGAACGTTAGCACATTGCGTACATGGGCAATAAAGACTGAAAATTTTATTAATCTCAATGGGATTCTTAAGGGAGAGTTGGATGTAGCGTATAACAATTATGTTAGGTCTAAAAGTATAGTGGGATTTTTGTATCCTGAGGACTCCAATATAGTAGGTAAAAAAATTAGGCTTAGTCAAGAATATTTTTACGCTACTTGTTCAGTAAAAGACATTATAAGGGATATAAAAATACAAAATATTGATCTATCTAAAATTGATGAGTATGCTATTATTAAATTAAATGAGAATCACACATTAATGTCCATTCCAGTATTTATTTATGAATACCAAAAGGAAACGAATTGTAGTTATGAATTTGCATATGAAAAAGCGGAAAAAATATTTAATTATACCTCTTTTGAGAATTTTGTAAACAATCATAAAATTTGGAATATGGATTTAATTAAAGAGATTTGTCCTAGTATATTAGAAGGGTTGAATTTTATAGATAATCATTTGAAAAATAAGATCAACTCACTAACTTTGGGTATTTCAAACGAAGAATACTATGAACTTGCAATTATAAATAATGATAAGGTTGATTTTACAAATATTGCATTACTTGTTTCAAAAAGTATTTCAGCGGTTTCACAAATGCATTATAAAATTATTACAAACAATTCTTTGAATAAATATAGCAAAATATTACAGAATAAATATAAGATAGTGCGAACTGGAACTAGTCAAAGAACTTGGCTTTATGTGGCAAATAAAAAGCTTACAGATAGTATCAATGATATAGTTGGTGATGATATTATTGAGAACCCTAGTAAATTGTTAGAATTAAAAAAATACAAAGAGGACAAAAGAGTTCATGAAATAATAAATAATATTAAAATTGAGAAAAAAATAGAATTAGCTGATGAAATAAGAAAAAAATATAATATAAATATTAATCCATATTCGATTTTCGATATGAATTTAAAGAACTTTCAAGAATATAGAAGACAATTTTTAACTGCTTTATATATTACGAAGGTATATTTTGATCTATTGGAGAATTCTAATTTAGATATTTTGCCTAGAACGTATTTCTTTGGTGGTATTGCTTCACAAAATTATCTAGCAGCAAAATATATAATAAACTATATAAACAATTTAGCCCATGTTATAAATTCTGATTTAAGAATAAAGAATAAGATTAAAATAGTATTTATTGATAATTTAAATGTGGATGAAGTTATAAAATTTGTTCCTGCAGCGGATATAAATGAACAAATATCTACACCAGGATTGGATATTTCAGGAATATCAGCAGTTAAATACATGTTTAATGGTGGTATGACTATAGGGAGTAGAACAGGGCTTAACCTTGATATAAGAAATGAAATTGGTGAAGA
Source organism: uncultured Gallicola sp. (assembly GCA_964345925.1). Classification (GTDB taxonomy): domain Bacteria; phylum Bacillota; class Clostridia; order Tissierellales; family Peptoniphilaceae; genus Miniphocaeibacter. The sequence goes on from CAYFSP010000005.1 coordinate 29,734, forward strand.
AAATATATTTCTATTTGGAAAATCCAAAGAGGAATTAGATGATCAATATAAATTTAATTACTATAATCCATTAGAGTATATAAACAATAAGATGGAATTAAAAATATTAATAGATAAATTAAAAAATTATAGTAATAAAAATTTAAGGGATAGCTTTAATAATATTTATGATATTATTTTAAAATATAATGATAGTTTCTATGTCTTTAGAGAATTTGCATCATATTCAAGAATGCAAAAAAATGTGGAAACAAAGTATGATAATATTTTCAAATGGAGTAGGATTGCTATAACCAATATAGCATATAGTGGTAATTTTTCTGTGGACTATTCATTAGAAAAATTTAAAAATATTGTTGGAATGAGAAGTAATTATGTTGACAAATATAGAAGTTAGTAAAAAACTAGGATATATATATAGTAGGGAATTTACCATTTTTAGACTTTGGTCTCCTACAGCGAATAAAGTATCATTATCATTGTATGATGATTATATGCAAATAAGAAAAAAAACTATTGAAATGAAGAAGGATAGTCTAGGTGTATTTGAAATAAGAGTTAATGGAGATTTACATTTTAAATACTATAATTATATTATAGATGGAAAATATGAAATAACGGATCCCTACTCTGTAGCTTCTTCAGTTAATAGTAATAGGTCATGTGTTGTAGATTTAAAAAGAACGAATCCAAAAGGGTTTGAAAATCATAAAATACCAAAAAATAAGGTGAAGAATGCAGTGATCTATGAAGTTCATGTTAAGGATTACTCCATAGATGAAAATTCAAATACAAAATTAAATTATAGAGGAAAATTTTTAGGGTTATCAGATCCTAATTCAAAATATAATAATTATAGTACTGGAATAAAAAATTTAGTAGAACTAGGAGTAACTCATGTTCATCTAATGCCAGTTTATGACTTTTTAACTGTAGATGAAGAGTCAGATAAGTTTTTTGTAGAGGATAATTATAACTGGGGATATGATCCAGAGTTATTTAACAATATTGAAGGATCATATTCTACACAACCAGATAATCCTATTTCAAGAATTTATGAATTTAAAAAGATGATTATGGATTTACATGCAAATAATATATCTGTTGTTATGGATGTAGTATATAACCATACTTATAGATCATATGATTCAAATTTTAATATTGCAGTACCAAATTACTATTATAGACTTGATACCAATGGGAATTTTTCGAATGGTTCAGGGTGTGGAAATGAATTTAAATCCGATTCACCAATGGGAAGAAAGTTTATAATAGATTCATTACTATATTTTACAAAAGAATATAAAATTGATGGATTTAGATTCGATTTAATGGCATTAATAGATATAGATACCATAAACATGGCAATAGAAGAATTAAAAAAAGTGAATCCAAATATTTTGATATATGGTGAACCTTGGATGGCACTTGACAGTCCTTTACCATTGAATAAAAGAACATTGCCAGGTACACAGAAAAATTGTGGCTTTTCCCTATTTAATTCAGATTTTAGAGATGCTATAAAGGGCGATAATGATGGAAATGGTAAGGGGTATATTCAAGGCGACTTCTATTTAAAGAAAAGGATAGAAAAAGGTATTGCAGGATCTATTCTATTTGATGAAGAAAGAAAGGGATTTGCATATTTAGCAAATGAAAGTATAAATTACTTTAATTCTCATGATAATTTAATACTTATGGACAAGTTAATTAAGTCTGTAGATGATAAAGAAAATATTAAAGATATTTATAAAATGGCTTTTAATATTTTATTCACATCCCTTGGTATACCATTTTTTCATAGTGGTAATGAATTTATGAGAGATAAGAAAATGTGTCATAATTCCTATAATGCTCCTTTGGAAATAAATAGTATAGATTGGTCTTTAAAGGAAAAGAATAATGATATTTTTGAATACGTTAAGGATCTAATTGAAATTAGAAAGAATAGAAAGGAATTTAAATTAGTAAAATCTGAAGACATTAGGAAAAAAATGTTTTTTGTTTCCTTTTTAGATGACGGACTAATTTCATACACCATTAAAACGAATGAAAAGAATATTTTATTGGTAATTCATAACTGTAATAGAGACCCTAGGGAGATTAGCTATAAAAGAATGAAAGAACATATATCTTACTGTTATAATATAGATAATATGAATAAAATAATAGAAATTTTTAACAGAGATGGAAAGGTGAAAAAGTTATTACCGAGTTTAGATGATAGTTTTAAAGTTGGAAAAATCGAAACAAAAATATATGAATTAGAGATTTAAAATGGAAATAGTAGAAAACTTTCAATTGAGTAATTTTGGAGAATTAATAGAATTAAAAAAGAATTTTCTTAAGCTTCAAAACCATAATACAAAACTAGGTGAAGGAACTTTAGAAGCAGCAGATATGCTTATATATATGTCTGAATTTCATGAGGAATACTCCTGTATTTACAAAGAGGGTATTTCTTATGAAGATTTTGTAAAGGAATTAAATACTTTTAAAAACTTCAATAATAAGACCGTTTTACATATGAATAGAAATATAAAGAAATTTTCTGCATCAAAGGGTAAAAAGCTTCATCTTATGAAGAGTTATTGGAAATGGAATACAAATTCTGTTTATGAATATATAAAAAGTGGAATATTTTCTAAGAGTCCAGTTTTAATGGTCACTTGGAATAATAAAGATAAGAATATTAGAAATAGATGGTTTTGTATTATTGGAGTTAAGAAATATAGTACAGGAAAAATTGAAATAGAAACATCTAATACAGAAGGTGAATACATTTTTGAATTAGATTGGTGGACTAACAGTAAATCATTGTATAAAGGGCTTATTTACTATAAGTAGGAGGAAGAAATGGATTATAAAAAAGTTTATAATGAATGGTTGGAAAATGAATTTTTTGATAAGGAAACAAGAATGGAGTTGGAATCTATTAAAGATGATGAAGAGGAGATTCAAGATAGGTTTTATCAGTCTTTAGAATTTGGAACAGCTGGTTTAAGAGGAAAAATTGGAGCCGGTACAAATAGGATGAATAAGTACATGGTTTCAAAAGCAACTCAGGGACTAGCTATGACGATTTTAAAAAGAGGACAGGCTGCTGCTGATAAAGGAGTTGCCATTGCATATGATGTAAGACATTTCTCAAAGGAATTTGCTGAAATTACTGCATCTGTCTTAGCTGGAAATGGAATTAAAGTATATCTTTCAGATGATATTAGACCTACTCCAGTTCTTTCCTATGCTATTAGAAATTACAAGACAATATCTGGAGTTATGATTACTGCAAGTCATAATCCAAGGGAGTACAACGGGTATAAGGCCTACTGGGAAGAAGGTTCTCAAATATTAGATGATATTGCAGATGAAATACTTTTAAATATCGATACTATAAAAGAATTTTCAGAGATTAAGACAATGGATTTAGATAAAGCTATAGAATCTGGACTTGTAGAATATTTTGGTGAAGAATTGGACAATAAATATATTGAAGATGTTCTTTCACTTACAATAAATGATGAAGAAGTGGACAAGGATATTAAAATTGTATATTCTCCCTTAAATGGTACGGGAAATAAACTAGTTCGAAGAATTTTAAAGGAAAGAGGATTTAACAATGTTTATATTGTAAAGGAACAGGAAAATCCGGATCCGGATTTTACAACTGTTGGTTATCCTAATCCAGAAGATCCTAAGGCTTTTAAATATTCAATAGACCTGGCAAAGGAAGTAGGTGGAGAAATTTTAATAGCCACCGATCCAGATGCTGATAGAACGGCTGTTGAAGTAAGGGATGAAAATGGCGAGTACATATTTTTAAATGGAAATAAAATAGGTGCTCTATTAATAAATTATATTCTCACTGCTAGAGCGGAGAAAAATGATTTACCTAAGGACGGAGTAGTTGTTAAATCCATTGTAACTGGTGATTTAGGAACGAGAGTAGCTGAAAAATACAATGTGGAGATGAAGGAAGTATTAACTGGGTTTAAAAATATTGCAGGACTTGCAAATGAATACGATATAACTGGTACAAATACGTTTATATTTGGTTTTGAAGAGAGTATTGGATATAATTATGGAACTTTTGTAAGGGATAAGGATGCAGTTAATTCAGCTATGATGATTGCTGAGATGGCAGGATACTATAAGAGAAAGGGTTTAACATTACTAGATGTTTTAAATGAACTGTTTGATACTTATGGAGTATATGATGAAAGGCTTATTTCCATTGTTCTAGAAGGATTAGATGGTCAAGCTAGAATTAAGAGAATCATGGATGAATTCAGAGAAAGTCCTATAGAGACCATAGGTACATTTAAACTTGATAAAACCATAGATTATTTAGTAGATTGTACAGGAATGCCTAAATCAAATGTATTAAAATATTATTTTGATGATGGTTCTTGGTATGCGTTAAGACCTTCAGGAACTGAACCAAAAATAAAAGTATATATTTATTCAGTAGGCAATTCAAAAATCGATTCTGAAGAAAAATTGAGTTTAATTGAAAAAGTTACAAGGGAAAGAATCGATAATATAAAATAATGGGAGATGTAAATGAAAAAAGTATAAAAATACTATTGTTATCCTTCATAATAATGATAGTGACAATCGGGTGTAGTAAGCAAAACACATTTTTAAAGGCAATGAAATCAATGGAGAAATATAATCATTCAGAATTTTCCGTTAGTCTTGGAGATATCGAATTGAGTAAAGATGGTAAAGAGGATGTATCCATCAATAGTATGATAACACTTATAAAAGATGTGAAAATTAAAGGTGCTGCTTTAAAAGATGAAAAAAACGAAATGAATTCAAAAATAGATATGAAAATAAATGTTCTAGGAATGGAAATTCCCTTTGAATTTGTACAGTATGAAAATAAAATGTATATGTCTGCAAACTATATGTCTTCCATTGAAAAAATAGTTTCATCTGCATTTGGAATGCCTACAGATGATGAAAATATATATGAAGAACTTGAAAATAAATATATAGAATCATCTGAAATATTAAAACAAGAAGGTTTGGATTTAGCGAAGAATTCTGAAGAAATTCAAAAGAAATTCACTGATTATATTAAAAAAATGGATAAAAATAAATTTTCTTCTAAAGGAAAAGTAATTACTGCAAAATTTGATAAGGATGATTTTGTTAATATAGTCAAGGAAATGAAAGATGAATTGATTAAAATTTATCCTGATATGAAGGAAATGGATTTTGATGAATTGGATAAAATAGATGATTCTCTTATAATGAACTTGGATATGTCCATAGATACAAGTGGAAAAACAATAGATTATATCTTAAAAATAGGAACAGATGATGAAGATGAATCATTAAAAACCATTACTATTAAAGCCAATATGAAGTTCTCAAATAGTGATGAAAAGTTTAAAGCACCTAAGAAAGAAGATATTATTACTGAAGAGGAATTTCAGGAAATAATAGGCGAGGATACAGGCCTAGTTGAAGAAGAATATGAATATGAACCAGAAACCATTACCGATGAAGAATTTCAAGGATTTTTAGAAAGCTTTAAAGATGAAATGGAAGAATATGGTATGACTAATGAGGAGTTAATAGAAGGTTATTCAGAGATATATTCCTTTACTGAAGAACAGATCAAGGCTTTAGAAGCTATTGAGTAACGATTTGATTAGAAGTATTCTATGGTATATAGTATATGTATGATTAATTTAAAGAGGTGTTGATTTGAATCCATTAGAAAAAAGAATATTAGATGAGGGAACTGTATTACCAGGAAATATATTAAAGGTTGATAGATTTATAAACCATATGATAGATCCGATGCTTTTTGTAGAACTGGCAGATGAGTTTGATAAAAGGTTTAAGGATATAGAAGTGGACAAAGTACTTACATTGGAAGTATCTGGAATAGGTATAGCCTTTGCGTGTGGTTTAAAATTACAAAAACCAGTAGTTTTTGCAAAGAAGACCATTTCTAAAACATTGGGTGATGATGTTTATACTTCTCAAGTATACAGTTATACAAAAAAAATAAATTACGATATTATGGTAGCTAAGGATTTTCTAAAAAAAGGTGAAAGAGTTTTAATAATTGATGATTTCTTAGCCAATGGAAAAGCAATAGAAGGCCTTATTGACCTTTGTGACCAAGCAGGAGCCAAAGTTGAAGGAATTGGTATATTAATAGAAAAAGCATTCCAAGATGGTGGTAAAAATATTCGTGAAGAAGGATACCATTTAGAATCATTGGCAATAATAGATAGATTTGAAGATGGTAAAGTAGTATTTAAATAAGCATATCGAAAGATATGCTTTTTTAATTTCTAAAAAATTGTTACAATTTGGTTAAGATGTAGGAATATATTCTGTTTTCGTGTAAAATAGTAATATCAAAATTATTATGGGAGATTATATGAAATTTTTAATTGAGATTTTAGAAAAGTTTTTTTCTATAAATTTAACAGCTAATTTGACATTATATGGCTTATTGTCGATGATATTTAAATATGCCTTTGTAATTATAATATATTATTTTATTTTAAATATTATAAAGATGATCTATCTTGATATAAGAGGGATTAACAATATGAATTCCGTAGCGGACACATATTTAAAACTTATTAATAGAAAGGAAAAACTTCCTTTTAAAACACAGGAACATTACTTTATAGGGGATAACACCACTATTGGTAGATCGGACCAAAATGACGTAGTTTTAAAGGATAGATTCATATCTAAGAGACATGCCAGAATTATTAAACAAAAAGGCACATATTTTTTAGAGGATTTAAACTCTGCTAATGGAACATATATAAATGGTCAGAAGATCAATGACCCTATAGAATTAAAGGACAAGGATTTAATAGATATAGGTCAGGTTGAGTTCCTATTTGTAAATGGTGATGATGAAGATGAAGAGTAAAATTAGGAGAAACAAAAAGCAAAAGAAAACATTTAAAGAGAGAATACTTAGGATAGGAAATTCTTTAAATGATGGAAAACTAAGGGATCCATCAACATATTTACTCATATTTCAACTGTTGGCATTAACAATGGCACTTGTATTTCAAAAGGATAATTTAACTTCAAGAAATCTTATGATCTTTGCTGCGTTAATAGTGGTGGTTTTTCTTGCAAATAAAATAGTATTAAAGATTACAGACGGTGATAACTATTTGTTGTCCATAGCTTCAATGATTTTCAGCATAGGCGTTACTATGATATATAGGCTAAATTCGGGAGAGGGAATAAGACAAATTGTTTTCTTTATGCTTGGAATGGTCATATTTTTTATAGTATATTTTATTTTAAAATCCTTTAGAGGATGGGAAAACTTAACTATACTTTATTTAATAGGTTGTTTTACACTGTTTATTTTAACGATGATTTTAGCGGATTATAATAAAGGTGCATATAACTGGATTAGTTTATTTGGAATTAGTTTCCAACCTTCAGAATTGACAAAGATACTCTATATATTTTTCATAGCATCCTTTCATGGTAATGGAAAGCTTTTAAAAGGAACCAGGTATGAAAAATACATGGTGTATAAGAAATATATATACATGGCAATCTCCTATATATTTGTAGGTTTTTTCTTTCTACAAAGGGATTTAGGCTCGGCTGTAATATTTTTTGCAATTTATTTAATATCGTTAATTATTTATGATTATGATATTAAATTTATTATAGGAAATATTGTACTTGCATCTATTGGTGGAGTAGCAGCATACTTTATGTTTGGCCATATTAGAACCAGATTTAATATATGGATAGATCCTTGGGCAGACCCAATGAAACAAGGGTTCCAAATTATCAGGTCGTTATTTGCTGTAGCAGCAGGTGGCTTCTTTGGAACGGGACTAGGTCTTGGAAAACCATGGAGTGTACCAATAGCTACATCTGACTTTATATTCCCAGCAGTAGTAGAGGAAATGGGTATTTTTACAGGTATGGGAATTATAATGTTATACATGATTTTAGTCTATAGAGGATTTAAAATAGCTATGGAGCAGCAGAGTAGCTTCTTTAAATTTGTTGCAGTTGGAATTTCTTCACTATTTGCAATACAGGCTATTCTTATGATAGGTGGAGTATTAAAACTAATTCCAATGACGGGTATAACAATTCCTTTCTTAAGTTATGGAGGTAGTTCAATGATATCAAGCTTTATTTGTCTTGGAATATTACAGTACTGCTCTTCAGATATTAAAGGTAGAATGGTGGATTAATGGAAAAAGTAAATAAGAAAATATTAATAATATTTGCTGGATTTGTTTTTTTATTCTTAGGACTTGTACTATATATGACATATTTTCAAGTAGTAAAAGCGAAAGATTTGAACAATGGGGAATACAGCAAGTACAATCCACGAAATACAGTTGATGAAAACAAGGTAAAGCGTGGAACGGTTTATGATAGTAATGGAAATATAATAGTTGAGACAAAAACCGATAGCGATAAAAATAATTATAGATCTTTTGCATATGGTGAAGACTACGCTCCAATAACGGGCTATAATTCAAAATCATATGGAACTTATGGATTGGAACAATCTTTTTCAAACCAACTGTTAAATATTAAAGAAGACACTCCTTTAGCGGATTTAAAAAAATTGGTGGAGAAACAGGATAGAGGTAATGATTTAAAACTTACTACGAATACTGAATTACAAAAGGTCGCAATGGAGGAGTTAAGGGGGAAAAAAGGTTCAATAGTGGCAATGAATCCTAAGACTGGAGCAATATATGCAATGGCTTCATTCCCTTCATATAATCCAAATGAGGTTAATACCGAATGGCAGGATATTATTGCAGATGAAAAATCGGGTAGACTTCTAAATAGGGCAACACAAGGGTTATATGTACCAGGCTCTGTATTTAAGATAATAACAGCAACTAGTATTTTGGATAATCAAGATGATTTAAAGACTCTAACTATAAACGATAAGGGTAAGACTAAAGTTGGTGGACATGAAATAAAGAATATATATGAAATGGTTAACGGACAAACAGACCTTAAAAAAGCCTTAGTATATTCATCAAATGTCTATTTTGCAGAATTAGGAGCAGAACTTGGAAGAAAGACTTTAGAGGAGACTGTAAGTAAATTCTATATTGGAAAGAAATTTGATTTTGATTTAAAAATGTCAAATTCTAAAAATGGTTACTCAGAGGATATAGATACTGCCGGTGTTGCAGCTACTTCTTTTGGACAGGGTAAAACATTGGTAACACCACTTAATATGGCAATGGCCATGTCTGCAATTTCAAATAATGGCCAGATGATGCAGCCATATATAGTCGATCAAATTATTTCTCCAGACAAAAAGGTGAGGAAAACTGAACCTAAGGTATTATCTACAGTTACATCTGAAGAAAATGCCCAAGAGATTATGGAAGCTTTAGTAGCTGTTGTAAGAAATAATTCAAATGCTGCCATAAGTGGTGTGAAGGTTGCAGGTAAATCTGGAACAGCAGAGATTGGAAAGGATAAAGAATCTACAAATGCTTGGTTCGTTTCTGCAGCACCAGCAGATGATGCCACTGTATCAGTAGCTGTAGTGCTTGAAGATAGTGGTGAAGGTGGAGACGATGCAGCAGGACCAATAGCGAGAAGAATAATGAGTAAGGCGTTAAATTTAGGATTAGGCAATAATTAAAGCTATATGGATTTCCATATAGCTTTTTTCACGGCTCAAATTCATTTGTTTTAATAATCCTATATTATAGGAATTTATCTTTTATATTTAACCAATACCAATCTTTGTAGAAACTCAATTTTTTAATTTGTCTTTCTGCAATTTTAAATTCAACAAAGTCTAAATCCTTAAAATCTAAATTCATTCCATCATTTATAATCAGGGAATTATCATTTATATCTTCACTTCTAGTTCTTATTTTCAAAACGGAGTCGCTAGGAATGACTACGGAGTTTAAAAGAGAACGATATGCTTTTGAATTTATTGGTGCTAATGGAGTCAACTGATATCCTTTTAAGGAACGGTATAATATTGCTCCTCCAGACGAAAAATTATATGCAGTTGAACCAGAAGGCGTCGAAACTAGCAACGCATCACCAGCAAAGGATTCTAAATGGTAATTGTCAATATAAACGTCAAGATGTATTAGAGAAAGATCCGTTGAACGAACTACGAATTCATTTAAGGAAAAATATTCCAATACTTCCTTTTTGTTTTTTCTAGTAACTTTGGCTTCTAATAAGTCCAAAGATTCTATTTCATAATTTTTATTTATATAATCATCGATAAATTTATTTATATTAGGTTCTAAAATCTCTTGATAAAATCCAAGATGACCAGTATTTATTCCAACAAATGGAATACTTGAAAATTTTGATTTGTGAACAGCTCTTAAAAAAGCACCATCTCCACCAATACATATATTCAATTCTGCATCTTCATCAAAATCATATGAAATTTTATAACCTTTAGATTCAAATTTTTTCTGTATCTCCAAACTAATTGATAGAGATTTATGATTATTATTTGGTAATAGGTTAATTGTCTTTATAGAATTCAACTAAATCACTCCAGTACTAAATTTCATTATACCAAATGAAAGTATATATTTACAAAGTAAAATGTAAAAAAACTACAATATAATAGAAAATTTAAATTATATTGAATTATACTAATGGTTTATGTATAATTAGAGTATCCTTAGTGGGAAAACCTGTCATATTATACCTACGAATTTTATAAGGGACGATGGAAGTTCTTTCTTTGATAAAATGCCTCGCAATGTGGACTTTTGAGATTAAAGACAGTCAACCCACCTTCATATACTGAAGGTTTATAATTTGCAGGTTCGCACTAAGGCATATAGATTTTAAAATTTTGCAAAGGCAAATTATAATATATTAAAAATTTAACATAAAGGTTATGGAGGATCATTATGAGTATATCAGACTATTTAGAAGCTAAAAGAAGAGAAAAAGAAAGACAAATTAGAAATGAAATGAGAATGAAGCACATGGAAACAGCTAGAAAAGTTGCTACTGGAACTATAGTAGGAGCTTTAGCAGGAATTACTGCAGGTGTTTTATTTGCTCCAAAATCAGGAGAAGAGACTAGAAAAGATATTGCAGATTTTGCAGTTGATGCAAAAGAAAATGTTAAAGATGGAATAAATGTTGCAAAAGAAAATATAATATATAAAACGGAAGAGATAAAAGGCGATATTAAAGATAAATATGCCGAGTTTAAAGATAGAGGATATACTGAATTAGAAAATGATTTTGACATAGAGAATAAGGATTCAAGTACAGAAGAATAAGATAAGCAGGTGCATATAATGATAGACATTACGGAAGTAATATTAATATTGTTATTTATTTGTATTATAGTATTCTTAGTTACATTGACGGTATTCCTTATAAAGTTAATAGGTACTGTAAAACAAGTAAATTCCATAATTGAAAAAAATAGAACGGAAATAGATATTTCCCTAAGAAAAACTCAAGATACAATGGAAAATATGTCGAACATCACAAATAAAACCGACAGATTATTAGAGGAGATTGCTCCAGATATTAAAAAAATAGCAACTAGTACAGGTAATACAATGGAAAATGTTGAGGGATTAGTTGAAGATGTAACGGATACCGTAGATTTTGTTTCAGAATCGGTAATTGATACAGCGGACAGTATAAAAACTAGTGTAACTGGTTACTCTAATTATGCTTCATATATAATAGACATAGTAAATTATATTAGGTCTCTATTTAAAAAATAAAATTGGAGGGGTTTATCTCTCCGATTTTTTATTGTAAGATTAATGTAATTGATAATAAAATAAATTTTTGATAGTATTTGAGTATATGTGAGGTAGAAGTGGAAAAAGTAAAAATAATATATAATCCAACATCAGGAAGTCAAGCTAATAAAAAGTCAATAGAAACAATGAGTAATGACCTATTGAATAGGGGTTATCTTTTACAAAAAGTGGCTACAACGGGAAAGCAATCCGCATATGATGAAACTATTAAAGCTTCAAAGGAAGGTTTTGATATTGTAATTGCATGTGGAGGAGATGGAACTGTAAATGAAGTTATAAATGCTTTAGCAACAATTAAATCCAATATGAAACTTGGAATCTTCCCTATAGGTACAGTAAACGATTTCGCCACTTATTTAGAACTTTCCTCAAACGCAAAGGATTTAGTAGAGTTAATTTCCGAAGATTCAACAACATTTGTAGATGTTGGATTAGCAGGAGAAAAATATTTTATAAATGTTGCAGCAGGTGGAAGATTGGCAAATGTAGGTCATGAAACCGATAAGGAATTAAAAGCTATATTTGGAAGATTAGCATATGTTGCAGAGGGTATAAAAATAATTCCGGATATTGTTGCATCAGATTATAAGTTATATTATAAAATTGATGGAGTGGAATATGAGAATGAAGTATATTTGTTTTTAGTAGCAAATTCTTCTTCAATAGGAGGTTTTAAAAAAATTGCTCCTAATGCATCCATATCAGATGGATATTTAGATGTGATTATAATAAAAAATGTTAATAGAATTGTGAATTTAGCACAAGTATTTTTCCAGGTATTTTCCGGAGATCATGTTAATAATGAAGATGTTGAATATTTTCATGCTAAGGAAATTGAATTATCATCAGATACCAAAGTAGAGGTTGATATTGACGGAGAATACGCAGGAGACCTGCCTTTAAAAATAAAGGTATCAGACTATAAAGTAAATGTATTTACAAAAATAAAGGAGTAGAAGATGTCATCACCAACAATAAAAGATGTAGCAAGACTTGCAGGTGTTTCTATATCGACGGTTTCCCGAGTTATGAATGACTCGAAACCAGTAAGCCCAGAGGCAAGAAGAAAAGTTTTAGACGCAATAAAAAAATTGGATTTTAAACCAAATGAATTGGCAAGATCATTAGTAATGAGAAGATCTAACTTAATAGGGGTAATAGTTAAAGATATTGCCATATCCTATATGACTGAAATAGTTAGAGGGATAGAAGAAGTAGGAAGGATGTATAATTACGACATACTTCTATCAAGTAGCTATGGAGATATTGAATTAGAGAAAAAGATTATAAACTTTATGTTCACTAAACAAGTAGAAGGTATTATATTGGTTTCGGAAGACGCTAAACCGGAAGTTGTTTATATGCTTAAAAATCAAACAACACCATATATTCAACTTGATAAGTTCTATGACGATAATGAAACTTATTCTGTAACAATAGATTATAAAGAAGCATCAAAAAATATGACAAAGTTTTTAATAGGAGAAGGTCATAAGAATATTATTTTTGTAAAAGAGTATCAAAATGCTAAAATAGGTCAAGAAAAGCTAAAGGGTTATAAGGAAGTAATGAATGAGAATGGGTTATTCTCAATGGAAATTACAGTAGATGGTGTTACTGATAAAGATGGTTATAGATATGGTGAAGAGATTTGGAGAATTATCGAGCGAGAAAAACTTACTGCTGCATTCTTTTCAGAAGATGGATTGGCAATAGGTTTTTTAAACTATTGTTACGATAATAATAAAAAAGTTCCAGATGAAATTTCTGTAGCAGGTTTTGGAGATATAAAAGTATCTTCTTTATATAGACCTAGACTTACAACAGTAAGAGAACCTTACTATGATTATGGAGCAGTAGCGGTGAGGAAAATCATTAAGAAATTAAAGGATAAAGTTGAAATAGATAGTGGAACAATTCTTCCAAGTAGCATTATTGAAAGAGAAACAGTTAAAAAGATAAAGTAATTTAAATATAATTGATTTTGATGGTCTATAATGTTAAAATTATAATAGTTAAGATTTATTAATATATAATGTATAAATAGGAGGAAAGTATGGTAGAAAAAACTGTTGTAGTTAAAAATGAAACTGGTTTACATGCTAGACCAGCTGCTTCATTGGTACAATTTGTTAAAAACTTTGATGGAACTGTGGAGCTTATAAAAGATGGCAAAACAGCTAATGCTAAAAGTATCTTCAACGTTATGGCATTGGGAATTTCAAAAGGTACAGAGATTACTATAAGAATCGATGGAGAAAATGAACAAGAAAATTTAGATAAATTAGTAGAATTTATTGAAAACCTTGTAGATTAATTTTCAATAGGGGATGTGATAAACATCCTTTATTTTTTTTAGGAGGAATTATGTCAAAAGTTAAAACTGGAATTATTGCATCAGAAGGTATTGCAATAGGGAAAGCTTATTTATTCGTAAAGGAAAAATTGGAAGCCGATTCTAAGATAATAGATAATTCAGAAGTAGATGCAGAAAAGGGGAAATTTATTAAAGCTATAAAGGATTATAGCGAAGATTTAAAAAATATGAACGTTGATACAGAAACACAGAGAGAGGTTATAAACGCTCATTTAGGAATGTTAGATGATCCTTTTTTAGTTGATACAGTTCAAAATAAGATAGAAAATAATATAAATGCGGAAAAAGCATTAAATGATTCAATAAATGAAATGGTTGCAATGATGGAGACATTAGATGATGAGTACCTTAGAGAAAGAGCAACCGATTATAAGGATATAGGTGAAAGACTTCTTTATAAATTAAAGGGTATAGAGCCTAAAAAACTATCACCATTACCAGAAAACACGATAATAGTATCAAATGAGTTAACACCAACGGATACATCATCAATGGATAAGGATAATGTACTTGGGTTTTCAATGGATTTAGGTGGTAAGACAGCACATACATCAATAATTGCTCAAACCTTGGGAATTCCAGCATTAGTAGGTATGAAAGATGTATCGACATCTGTAAAAGATGGAGATACTTTAATACTTGATACATTTGAGGGGGAACTTTTTATAAATCCAGATGAAGAAACGATGGCGGATTACAAAGAAAGATTAAAAGTGATTTTAGAAGAAAAGACTAGACTGGAATCCGTTAAATTTGAACATGCAATAACAAAAGATAAACACCAAGTGGAAATAGCTTGTAATATTGGTAATATAGAGGACTTGAAATTTGGTTTGGCTCAAGGTGCTGAAGGAGTAGGGCTTTTTAGAACGGAGTTTTTATACATGGAAAACAATCATTTCCCAACAGAAGATGAACAGTTTTCAGTATATAAAGAAGCAGCTGAACTACTTGGAGAAAAACCATTAATAATAAGAACTCTAGATATTGGTGGAGATAAATCACTATCGTACTTTAAATTCCCAGAAGAGGAAAATCCGTTTTTGGGATGGAGAGCTTTAAGAATTTGTTTTGATATGTTGGACGTATTTAAAACACAGCTAAAAGCAATTCTTCGTGCATCTGCATTTGGTAAAGTTAGAATACTTTTACCTATGGTTATTTCAGTAGAGGAAATAATAAAGGTTAAGGAAATATTAGAAGATGTTAAAAATGATTTAAAGGCTAAGGAAATAGAATTTGATGAAAGTATAGAAATAGGTATAATGGTTGAAACACCTGCATCTGTAGTTGTAGCAGATGACTTAATTAAGTATGTGGACTATTTCAGTATTGGAACAAATGACCTTACTCAATATATACTTGCTGTAGATAGAGGAAATGAAAAGATATCCAAGCTTTACAACACATATAACCCAGCTGTTTTAAGATCTATTAAAGCAGTTATAGATGCTTCTCATAGAGCTGGAAAATGGACTGGAATGTGTGGTGGATTTGCAGGTGATACAAAGGCTACTAAATTGTTGCTAGGTATGGGATTAGATGAATTTAGCGCACCAGCGGCAAATATTCCAAAGATTAAAGATATAATAATAAATACAACAATGGAAGAGGCTAAAAAATATTCAGATAATATATTAGCTTTGGAAACAACAACGAAAATAGAAGAAGTAATAAATAAATAATAAATATAGAGTTTGCTTTTGCAAACTCTATATTTATTATTACTGTTAAATTTTAAGAAATACCATATTTATTTATGAACAAAAAAACAGCCAATCGGCTGTTTTTTATTTTTTACATTTCATCAATTAAAGCATTAAACTCATCTATAACCTTATCGAAATCAGGTCCCATAGTATGAAGTTTAGTCCAGTAATTATCGTAGTCATACCATTGTGCATTAAGCTCTTCAGCAGTCTTGCCTTGTTGCTCAACCCAAGTATAGTATTTAAGGTTGTGAATTCTCTTTCTGTCTGTATATCTTAATTCAAGCATATTATCTGTTTTAATTCCTAGAACATGAACATGATGATCTAATTTAGCTTGTTCAACATCTAATTTTCCTCTTTCAGCTTCATACTCTTCAAGTCTTGATTTGTACATAACTGCAGAGTCAGTTCCTACTGTAACAAAGTAGTCGTTTTCTGTTACTTCGAAATATTTAGCTACTTTAATAGCTGAAATAATATTAGCAGCACCTGAAATACCTATATATTGGAATTTATCTATAGTATCTTCATCAACACCTATACTTCTAAAGTATTCGTGGCCAGCTGGATCGTTAAGTATTCTAAAGAATGATACAGCATCTTCATCATCAATAGCAGTAACTACGTCGGTATTTTTAACGTTGTGTACCCAAGGAACGTGTTTATCGCCAATACCTTCTATTCTATGATCACCAAAACCATTGTCTAATAATGTAGGGCATTGTAATGCTTCTGAAGCAGTAATTTTAATTTGTGGGTAAAGGTCTTTTAATTTATCTCCAGCACCTAGACTACCACCAGAACCAGAGTTTAAGTTAACACCAAATAAATTAGCTTTATCATTTTTAGCTTTATATGATAGGAATAGATCATTCATAGCTTCACCTGTAATTTCATAATGCCATAAATGGTTTCCTAATTCACCAAATTGGTTGAATATTACAACTTCGTCTCCTCTAGTATCAAGTAATTCCCAAGTTTTGTCATATATTTCTTTAACGTTTGATTCAGAACCTGTAGTTGCAAATATTTCTCCACCATAAGTTTCGATTAATTCCTCTAACCAGTCAAATCTTTCTCTACTCATATTTTCAGGAAGTATAGCTATAGATTTACATCCAAGTAATGCAGCGTTATAAGCTCCACCTCTACAGTAGTTACCAGTAGATGGCCAAACAGCCTCTTGAGTTTCTGGATCAAATTGTCCAGTTACAAGTCTAGGAACTAAACAAGCATAACTAGCTCCAACCTTATGACATCCTGTTGGGAAATATTTACCAGACATAAATAAAATTTTAGCTTTAACTCCAGAAATCACTGAAGGTATTTCTATAAAATTAGGTAGGTCTTGGTAAAGTCCTCCTTTGTCCTTAGGTTCATTTTTCCATGAAATTCTGTACAGGTTTAATGGATTAACATCCCAAAGACCAACATCTTTAAGTTTTTCTTTAACATCTGCTGGTATTTTTGAAGGATCCTTCATTTGTGCTAATGTAGGTATTTTTATACCTCTTTCTTTTGCGTACTTAGCAACTTCTTTTCTTTTTGCTTCGTTAACTTTTAAATCCAATAATTCAAACATAATTATTTCCCCCTTAAAAATTACTACTTCTAATATTTATTTACCTTACCATACCATACGATATCTTGGTAAGCTTTAACATCAGTATCACCTTCGGTACTAATGCAAAGTACTATTGAGTTTTCATCAAAACCAATTTGTTCCTTTATATCCTTTAATTCATCATTTATCATTAATTCATTAGTAAGGCCATATGAAACTCCAGCTGATTCTCCAGATTTAAAACTTTTATCATTGCCAACAGGGTTAGCTGACAATCTCATACCGTTTGCAGAAACCCAGTCAGGACATCTTATATATCCGTCTGCAAATTCTGATATAACATCCCAAGCGATAATACCTGGTTCTCCACAAGCTAGTCCTGCCATTATCGTTGGCATTGAACCTGTAACAAAATGTCTTTCTCCATCATTTGCAGTAGCTGATTTGAAAAATGCTGCCGCTTCATTAGGTTCAACTATAACAGTCTTTGGCATTTTTTCCTTTAATAAATTTGTAATAAGGCCGCATGCGCCACCTGCCATAGCACCTACTCCTGCTTGTAGGAATACATGTGTAGGCATTGGAAGATTATCTCTTTCAATTTGTTGGTATGCTTCTAAAACCAATGCTGAATATCCTTGCATAATCCATTTAGGTATATCAACATAGCCTTCCCAAGAAGTATCTTGAACAATAACCCATCCATTTTTATCTGCTTCATCCATAACGTATCTTATTGTATCATCGTAATTTAAATCTGTAACAGTTACCTCAGCTCCTAGAGCTTCAATATTTGTAACTCTGTCAGATCCTGAACCTTTAGGCATGAATATTTTTACTTCTTGTTGCAACATCTGTCCAACCCAAGCAACTCCTCTACCATGGTTACCATCAGTACAGCTTGCAAATGTAACATTGCCTAATTTCTCTCTGATCTCATCCGATATCATTCTTTCATATGGTAATTCCTCAATAGGAATATTTAATTTTTCTGCTATGTAATTGCCCATCGCCCAAGCAGCACCTAAACCTTTAAAAGAATTTATTCCAAATCTTGAAGATTCATCCTTAACATAAATATTTTTTAAACCGATTTCCTTCGCTCTATTATTTAGTTGGACTAAATCCGTTTCTGCAAAAGTTGAAAAACTTTTATGAAAGTTTAAAGCTTTTTGGATTTCTTCCACAGTGAAGTATTCAATGGAACCCTTCATGTTAAAGTCTTTATTCTTATTTTGTGGAATATACGAAAAATCTGACATTAAATCATCCTTTCTAAGTTGAATTTTATAAAAACTAGAAAAAACATTTTCCTATATGATAGGAAAGTTTTATCTACACAAATTAATTTTAACTGCTATCACTATTTGTGTCAATTAATTTCGATTAATTAAATTAACAACAAATATATTAAGTGGAAAATACCTGTTTATGCTATTGCTAATATGATATTATATAGATAATTATTATAATGATAAATTAGGAGCAAAAATGAAAATAATAGATTATATAAAAAAATTAGATTTTTTCGATAAATACGATTCTAATTTAGAAATTAGAGAAAAAACAGAGGATATTTTCATAGTATATGCAGGAGATGATAAAGAAAAATATAGCATACGATTTTTTCCGGTGAATACATTTAAAAGTATCGAGGATAAGAAGGAGAAAATAGATAAATTAATAGAACAGGGTAGAAAACTATATCCAATTCTAAAAGTAGGACTATTAGAAGAACTGGAATTGTGTTATAGAATTACAGACTATATAAATGGTAAAAAAAGATATGATAATGAAATTGAAAACTATGAATTGGGTTATTATATTGGAGATACTATAAAATCGTATCATAATTTATCCAAGACTATAAAAAATGATAACTGGGTAAAAAATTATAATCATAAAATAAATAATCTCTTTCATGAATATTATTTATGTGAATATATTGGTGGAAAGGACTATATACTATTAGACTATGTAGAACAGTATAAAAACTTAATAGATGATAGAGAAACTATAGAAATTTTTTCCTTCAGCGATATAAGGGATATTCCTGTTGATGATAATGGCAGAATATATCTATTTGGGATACAGGGTATTGTAGAAGCAGATCCATATTTTGAATTTAAGGATATTAATATTAATTACTATAAAGATGAAGCTTATTCTGCAGGAATGATCGATGGATATTTTGGAGGTAAACCAAGTAAGCTATTCTTCAAAACAATAGCATTATATACAATCGTAGAGGCTCTAAGTAAAGAGTTTACTCATTTTTCTGTAGTAAAATGCGAAGTTGTAAAACTTAAAATATTGGAATTACTAGGATATTATAATGATTTTGATAGTATTTATCCTAACTGGTATATGGAAATTAAAAATAAATTAAGCAGGTGAGTTATGAAAATAAAGGGAATTACAAGAATAATTTTAACTAATGAAGATAATGAAAAAGCATTTGGGAAAGGACCATATGTATTGCTGAGTAAAGTTAAGGAATGTGGATCTTTAAACAAAGCTGCAATAGAGTTGGGAATGTCATATAGTAAAGCGTTTAATGTGATTAAAAAATGCGAAAAGGCTATGAATAAAAGATTTTTAGATAGGGAAATAGGTGGTGTTAAAGGCGGGGGATCAACTTTAACAGAAGATGGTGAAAAAATTTTAGAAAAATATGAAAAAATATCTATAGAGATGGATAAAAAATTAGATGAATTAATAGAGGAATTAGATTTTTAATAAAAGAGGTATGCTTTGTTTAGATTGGAACTACTTACAGAATTTATAGAAAAATATATTAAGATCATAACTGAAATTGCAGAAGTAGATGTGGAAATTGTCGATTACAAATTAAGAAGAATAGCAGGAAGTGGTGATTTTGCAAAAAGTGTTATATCAGGAAAACAGGTTTCAAATAGGAAAATATTTACTGAAACATTAAAGACTGGTAAATCACAAATCATTCCCAATATAGTGGATAACAATATTAATGATAAAAATATAGAAATAACCGTGCCTATTATATTAGATGAAAATATTATTGGAGTCATTGCTATGATAATTAGCAAGAATAAATCCAAAGAAAAAATAAAGGACAAATTGGATAAATATACTGAGTTATTGGAACAAATAGCTGAATTTATTACATTAAAAGCATCAGATATGGAAGAGGACAAGGACAAGCAGGCAATGGTATCCATGTTGGAGATAATAATTAGAAACATGGAGGAAGGCGCTATTATAATAAATAATGAAAGCAAGATTAACACTATAAACAGGTCTGCAAAAAAACAATTAGGAATTAATAGAATTATAGCAAATGAAAAAATTTCAATAACACCTACAGGAGATACAGTAAGTAATAAAAATGAATATATTATAAGAACAGATGTAAATACGAATACAGTCATAGGAAATATTTATAAAATTCCAGAAAATCCCATATATGACAGGGTTTTGCTTTTTAAGGATATGAAACAGGTTCAATCTAATATGTATGCAATGACATCTACCATAAATGCAAGAAGAGTTGAACATATAGTAGGAAGTAGTGAACAGACGAAAAAAACAAAGAAGAGTATTGCCAAAGCGGCTAAGTCATCATCTACGGTTTTAATAACTGGAGAGATGGGAACGGGAATAGAGATGACTGCTACGGCGATTTGGCAGAATTCCGACAGGGCTAAAAATAGATTTGTTACAGTTAACTGTTCAACTATATCGGAAACATACCTAGAGAGGGAATTGTTTGGGTATGTAAAGGGTGCTTTTAGGGATGAGGATACAAATGGTAGAATAGGAAAATTTGAATTAGCAAATAATGGTGTAATATTTTTAGATGAAATTGACAGCGTTCCATTATATTTACAGTCAAAGCTATTAAGAGCTATAAGGGAGAAAAAGATTACGAGAATTGGCTCTAATCAAGTTATTCCTCTGAATTTAAGAATTATAACATCAACACATAAAAATCTAAGGGAGTTAATATCAGAAAATAAATTTAGAGAGGATTTATACTATAGAATTAATGTGCTACCTATTAATATAGCGCCTTTAAGGAATAGGAAAGAGGATATTAGCGATTTAATACATCATTTTATAGAATACTATTCAAGACAGTTTAGTAAAAATTTTTATAAAATTGAAAATGAAACAATGGAAGTTTTGAAAAATTATCCGTGGCCTGGAAATGTCAGCGAATTGGAAAATGCCGTTGAATATATGGTGAACATGATGGAAGATGGAATAATCAACAATAATACAATTCCAAGGGATATTATATTTTCAATAAATAAAAAGAATGAAAAAAATATAAGAATAGAGAAATTAAATATATTGGAAAAGAGAGAAATAGAGAAGGCGTTAGAGCTTTACGGCGATAATACCGAAGGTAAGAAAAAGGCAGCTGAAGCGCTAGGTATTGGTATAGCCACGCTGTATAGGAAACTATAAAAACGTAAGGCAATAGAGAAATTTTATCATTATGATAAAATGGGTTTATACAATAACAAAGTTTATATTAAATGGGAGTGAAGTCGATAAAATAGACACACTCCCATTTATCATTATGATAATAAAATTGACAAAAAAACACAATTATGGTGTAATAGATACATAGGAAATCGTTACTTCAATCTTCTTTTCTAATAACTATTGATAAAAGAATTAAAATAGCGTAATATACTTATTGGACATTGTGTTAATAAATTGGCACAAACATATATATATAATCTAGTTAAAATAAATTCTAGTGAATATACAATAAGAAAGGATGAAGAAATGCTAAGTAATTACCAAATTGCAAGTTTAGAAAATAAGGAAGATAAAGCATCATTAAGTTTTTTAAGTGAGAGAGTAGCAAAACAAACAGTTAACTTTCATGCAAGTTTTGAACAATATGAAGCTACACCACTATTTCGTTTAAAGAATTTAGCGAAATACTTAGGAGTTAAAGATATATTCTTAAAAGATGAGTCCTATAGATTCGGATTGAATGCTTTTAAAGTATTAGGAGGAAGTTATGCTATAGTAAAATATATAGCTAACAAATTAGGTAAGTCTGTTGATGAACTTCCATATGAAGTTTTAATATCAGATGAAATAAGAAGTCAAATAGGAGAATTAACATTTGTAACAGCTACGGATGGTAACCACGGTAGAGGAGTAGCGTGGACAGCCAATCAATTAAAGCAAAAAGCTGTTGTTTTTATGCCTAAAGGAAGTACTCAAGAGAGAGCAGACAATATAAGAGCTGAAAATGCTACCTGTGAAATTCTAGAAGGTAATTATGACGACTGTGTTAGACATGCAAACCAAATGGCTGAAGAAAAAGGTTGGATAATGGTTCAAGATACAGCATGGGAAGGCTATGAAGATATACCTACATGGATAATGCAAGGATATTTAACTATGGCTTATGAAACATATACACAGTTAAAACTAGCAGTTGCTAAACCAACACATGTATTTTTACAAGCGGGAGTTGGATCAATGGCATCAGCAGTTACTGGATTCTTCGCTTCTATATATGGAGACGATAGACCAGTAGTGACAATTGTAGAACCAAATCAAGCAGACTGTATATTCAGATCAGCACAAGAAGGTGGAATTACTTTTGTTACAGGTTCAATGCCAACAATAATGGCGGGACTTGCTTGTGGAGAACCTTGTACAATAGGTTGGGATGTTATTAGATCATATGCTTCACATTTCTTATCAGTACCAGATTCAGTAGCTGCACATGGAATGAGAATATTAGGAAATCCATTAAAAGGTGATCCAGATATAATATCAGGAGAATCAGGAGCTGTAACTATGGGTGTTGTTTCACAGTTAATGTATAGAGATGACCTAAAGGAAATCAAGGATGAAATAGGACTTGATGAAAACTCAGTAGTAGTTTGTATAAGTACTGAAGGAAATACAGACGCATTAAGATACAGACAACTAGTATGGAATGGATTATATCCAAACGATGACAATCTTAAAAAATAATTAACATTGATTTAAGATAAGGGATATACAATAAAATTGATTTTTAATTAATTTATAAATAAAAACTAAACTTTAAGGAGAGGGATTAATGAACACTAATTTTAATGAATTGATGGAAACACTAAAAGGCTTAGATTATTCAAATCTATACCAAGACGATTTCTTTTTAACTTGGGACAAGTCACAAGACGAACTAGAGGCTATATTTACAGTAGCTGACGCTTTAAGATACTTAAGAGAAAACAACGTAAGTACAAAAATATTTGACTCAGGACTTGGAATTTCTTTATTTAGAGATAACTCAACTAGAACAAGATTTTCTTTCTCATCAGCATGTAACTTACTAGGATTAGAAATTCAAGATTTAGACGAAGGAAAATCACAAATAGCACATGGTGAAACAGTAAAAGAAACTTCAAACATGATTTCTTTCATGGCTGATATCATTGGTATTAGAGATGACATGTATATAGGTAAAGGTCATAAGTATATGACAGATGTATCAAGCTACGTTAAAGAAGGATATGACGATGGCGTTTTAGAACAAAGACCAACTATTGTTAACTTACAATGTGATATTGACCATCCAACTCAAGCAATGTCAGACATGTTACACATAATTCATGAATTTGGTGGAATCGAAAACTTAAAAGGTAAAAAAATAGCTATGACTTGGGCTTATTCACCTTCATATGGTAAGCCATTATCAGTTCCTCAAGGAATTGCTGGTTTAATGACTAGATTCGGTATGGAAGTTGTTTTAGCACATCCAGAAGGATACGAAATAATGCCAGAAGTTGAAGAAATTGCAAAAGCTAATGCTGAAAAATACGGTGGAAAATTCACTAAAACTAATTCAATGGAAGAAGCTTTCAAAGATGCTGATATAGTATATCCAAAGAGCTGGGCACCATTTGCAGCAATGGAAAAAAGAACTATTCTTTACGGAGAAGGAGACCAAGCAGGTATAGACGCATTAGAGCAAGACTTATTAAAGCAAAATGCTGACCACACTGACTGGGCTTGTACAGAAGATATGATGAAATTAACTAAAGATGGTAAAGCATTATACATGCACTGTCTACCAGCTGATATCACTGGCTTAAGCTGTGAATTAGGTGAAGTTGATGAATCGGTATTTGATAGATACAGAATTCCTCTATACAAAGAAGCAAGCTACAAACCATATATAATTGCAGCTATGATGTTCATGCAAAAAGTTAAGAATCCAGAAGAAATGTTACAAAAATTATTGGATCAAAACAAAGCAAGATTAGCTAGATAATTCTAGTAGATATTAATAGATAATATATTTAAATTTATAAGGGGGAAAATAAATAATGGCATTAGATTTTGATAAAATTAAAGCAGCAGCAGAAGGTTACTCAGCAGATATGAATAAATTCCTTAGAGACTTAATTGCTCTTCCAGGCGAAAGTTGTGAAGAAGGTCCTAAGGCTAAAAGAATCAAAGAAGAAATGGAAAAAGTTGGATTCAACAAAGCTTGGATTGATAAACAAGGTAACGTACTTGGTGAAATGGGAACTGGTAAAAGCCTTATAGCTTTTGATGCTCATATTGATACAGTAGGTATCGGTAATAGAGATAACTGGGACTTTGATCCATATGAAGGATTTGAAAAAGACGGCGTAATCGGTGGTAGAGGTGGTTCTGACCAATTAGGTGGAATCGTATCAGGAGTTTACGGTGCAAAAATCATGAAAGATTTAGATTTACTTTCAGATGAGTATACAGCTTTAGTAGTTGGATCAGTTCAAGAAGAAGACTGTGACGGTAACTGCTGGTTATACATGATAGAGCAAGAAAACATTAAGCCTGAATTCGTTGTTTCTACAGAGCCAACTGATGGTGGTATCTATAGAGGACATAGAGGAAGAATGGAAATAAGAGTAGACATTGAAGGAGTTTCATGTCACGGTTCTGCTCCAGAAAGAGGAGACAATGCTATTTACAAAATGGCAGAACTTCTTAAAGAAATCGAACAATTAAACGAAAATGATGCTGCTGATTCAACAGAAATCAAAGGCTTAGTTAAAATGTTAGATGAGAAATACAACCCAGAGTGGAAAGAAGCTAACTTCTTAGGAAGAGGAACTGTAACTACTTCACAAATCTTCTATACTTCACCTTCAAGATGTGCTGTAGCTGACTCATGTTCAGTATCACTTGACAGAAGAATGACAGCTGGTGAAACTTGGGAATCATGTATAGCTGAAATAGAAGCTCTTCCAGCAGCTAAAAAGCATAATGCAAAAGTTTCTATGTATAAATACAGTAGACCATCATGGACTGGTTTATCATATGAGCAAGATTGTTACTTCCCAACTTGGTGGATTCCAGAAACTCACCCAGTTACAGTAGCTTTAGACCAAGCTCATAAGAGTTTATACGGAGACAAGAGAGTTGCTCCTAACGATGAAAAAGAAATAGCTAAGAGAGCAGCTAGACCATTAGTTGACAAATGGACATTCTCTACAAATGGTGTTGCTACAATGGGTAGACACAATATACCTACAATCGGTTTTGGACCTGGTGCAGAAGATCAAGCACATGCTCCTAACGAAGTTACTTGGTCACAAGATTTAGTTGTAAACGCAGCAGTTTATGCAGCTTTACCAACAATCTATGTTGAAAACAAAAACAAGTAATTAGGTATTAAAATAAATTAAAATTTAAAAACTGAATATATCCTATAAGGGGTATATTCAGTTTACTTTTTTTTAGGAGGACTAAATGGGAAATAGAGTAGTATTAGCTTTAGGTGGTAATGCATTAGGTGATGACTTAGTAAGCCAAATGGAAGCTGTTAAGAAAACATCAGTAGCAATAGCCGATTTAATAGAAGCTGGTAATGAAGTGGTTATAGCTCATGGTAATGGACCACAAGTTGGGATGATAAATAACGCTTTTACAGAATATGGGAAAATGGATCCTAAATATCCATATATGCCATTATCAATGTGTGTAGCAATGAGTCAAGCTTACATAGGTTATGATTTACAAAATGCTTTAAGAGAAGAATTGCTAAACAGAGGAATTAATAAAACGATTGCATCAGTAATAACTCAAGTTGTTGTTGATGAAAACGATCCAGCATTTTCAAATCCTACTAAGCCAATTGGACCATTCATGACTGAATTAGAGGCTGAAGAAGCTACTAAGAGAGGAATGATTGTAAAAGAGGATTCAGGTAGAGGTTATAGAAGGGTAGTTGCATCACCGAAACCTGTTAAAATAGTTGAAATAGATACAATAAAATCTATTTTAGATGCTGGTAATGTTGTTATTGCTTGTGGTGGTGGTGGTATACCAGTAATAGAAGAAGGAAATAGTTTAAGAGGAATTGGTGCAGTTATCGATAAGGATTTCGCTAGTTGTGTAATGGCAGAACAAGTGGAAGCAGATAACTTCATAGTATTAACAGCTGTAGAGAAAGTTGCAGTTAAATTTGGTACACCTGATCAAGAGTGGTTATCTTCAATGAATATAGAAGAAGCTAATGTTCATATTGGAAATAACGAATTTGCACCAGGATCAATGTTACCAAAGGTAGAAGCAGCTATGCAATTTGCTGAATCAAAAGATGGAAGAAAATCTTTAATCACATCTTTAGAAAAAGCACAAGAAGGTCTTGAAGGTAAGACTGGAACTTGGATTACTAAGTAGTCAAAAAAATTAGGGGGAAATTTTAATGAGTGAATTCATGAGACCTATACCATTTAAAGAAATAATGGAATGGTGTTTAGAGGAGTATAAGAATCAAGAAACAATTTTTGGTATTCATAAGGACAAATTTTACAAGAATGAAAGTGGTAGTTATATCACAACTGTTTTAGGAGATAAGATGGGTTCAGCTGTTGGTCCAGCTGCAGGTCCTCAATCACAATTAACACAAAATATAATAGCATCATATTTAACAGGTGCAAGATTTATGGAAATCAAGACTGTCCAAATTATGGATGGAGAAGAAATCCAAAATGCTGTTGCAAGACCATGTATATTTGCAGAAGATGAGTGTTATAACTGTGAGTGGTCAACAGAATTAACAGTTCAACAAGCTTTCGAAGAATATACAAAAGCATATTTTGCTATTCAAGTTTTAGCAAAAGAGCTTGGATTAGCTGACTATAAAGACTTTGCATACAATATGTCAGTAGGTTATGACTTAGCTGGAATAAAATCCGAAAAAGTTGATGGCTACATAGAAGGATTAAAAGATGCATCTAACACTGCAATATTTAAAGAGTGTAAAGACTATCTTAATGCTAATATAGATAAATTCAACAAATTCAACAAAGAAGATGTTGAAGCTATTTCTCCAAATATCTGTAGATCAATTACATTATCGACTTTACATGGTTGTCCAGCAGATGAAATAGAAAAAATAGCTCATTACCTATTAACGGAAAAACATTTAAATACATTTGTTAAATGTAATCCAACTATGTTAGGTTATGACTATGTTAGAAATACATTAGACAGTATGGGATTTGACTATATTTCATTTACAGATCACCACTTCAAAAATGACTTACAGTATGAAGATGCAATAGTTATGTTCAAAAAATTAACTGCAACTGCAAAAGAAGAAGGATTGGCATTTGGTCTTAAGATTACAAATACTTGTCCAGTTGATACAAAGAGAAATGAACTTCCATCAGAAGAAATGTACATGTCAGGAAGATCATTATATCCATTATCAATAAGTTTAGCTGCTAAATTATCTAATGAATTTGATGGTAAATTACCTATATCATATTCAGGTGGAGCAGATGGACTTAATATTAGAGAATTGTTTAAAACTGGAATCCAACCTATAACAGTTGCTACAACTATATTAAAACCAGGTGGATACCCAAGATTTAATCAATTAGCTAAAGAGACAGAAGACTTATTAACACCAGAGTTCAAGGGAATAGACGCAGCAGCATTAGCTAAATATGCTGAGGAAGTTAAAGTTGACCCTGTAAACAATAAATTATACAGAGATAAAGTAGCTTCAAGAAAAACTGAAAAAGAATTATCGTTAGTTGATTGTTTCCAAGCTCCATGTAAAGATGGTGGTTGTCCAATTAACCAACAAATTCCAGAATACTTAAAATTAGTATCTGAAGGAAGATATGAAGAAGCTATAAAAGTAATTGCTAATGACAATACTGCTCCTACTATATTAGGACAAATTTGTAGTCATCACTGTCAAGAGTACTGTACAAGAGTTGACTATGAAAAATCAGTTAAGATTAGAGATATGAAGTTAATAGCTGCAGATAATGCACAAGAAAAATTAATAAGCGAAATTAAAAAATCTGAAATTAAATCAGATAAAAAAGTAGCTGTTATAGGTGCAGGTCCAGCAGGTATTGCAGCAGCATCATACTTAAGAAGAAATGGTATGGAAGTTGTTGTATTTGAAAAATTAGCTAAACCATATGGTATTATTAGCCATGTTATTCCAGAGTTTAGAATATCTGATGATCAAATAAATAGAGACTTTAGAATAGCTGAAGCTCAAGGAGTTGAATTCAAATTCAATACTGAGGTTACAGAAAGCTATGACGAATTAAAGAAAGACTATGACTATATTGTAGTTGCTACAGGTGCTTGGAAAAATGGTAACGCTCCAGTTAAAGAAGGTGCTGACAAGACAACAGACGCTCTTGATTTCCTATGGAAGACAAGAATGGAAGGTGGCATGGACTTAGGTAAGAGAGTTGCAGTAGTTGGAGCAGGAGATGTTGCAATGGACTGTGCTAGATTATCTAAAATGCAACCAGGAGTAGAAGAAGTTGTTTTAGTATATAGAAGAACTGAAAGCTACATGCCAGCAACACAAGATGAAGTTAATAGCGTTAAAGCTGACAATATTCCAATAATGGAATTAACAGCTCCAGTAAGCTATGATGGAAAAATATTAAAATGTGAAAAAATGGAATTAGGCGACTGGGATGCATCAGGTAGAAAAGCTGTTATAGGAACAGGTGAGTTCTTAGAATTAGAATTTGATACTGTAATAGGTGCTACAGGAGCTAAAGTGGATACATCAGCATTTGAAGCTAACGGATTGAACTTAGATGGTAGAGGAAGAGTTAAAGTACTTGAGTCCAGAGAATCAAGTGTAGAAAATGTTTATGTTGTAGGAGACTGTAAAGCAGGAGCTTCAACTATAGTTAAAGGTATGGCAGATGCTAAATTCGCAGCTATAGATATACTTGCTAAATCAGGACTTACTAATGACTTCTCATCATTTAAATATGACGAAGAAGATAGTGTAATCTACAATAGAAGAGGAGTTCTTCAAAGACCATTAGAAGGAAAAGAAGAAGGATCTCGTTGTTTAAAATGTGATCAAATCTGTGAAATCTGTACAGAAGTTTGCCCTAACAGAGCAAATGTTTCAATAGAAATAGACGGATTCGAAACAGCTCACCAAATAGTTCATATTGATGGAATGTGTAACGAATGTGGTAACTGTGCAGTATTCTGTCCATCAGCTGGAAGACCATACAAAGATAAAATCACTGTATTCTGGACTGAAGCAGACTTTATAGATTCAACTAATGTTGGATTCTTAAAAATAGACGAAAATAAATTTAAAGTTAGAATTGAAAATGGAAATATTGTTGAGCATACATTAGGACAAAATAATATTTCAGAAACATTAGCTAAATTCTTAGACACTTTATTAAAAAATTACGAGTACTACTGGGCACCAACAGGAGTTGTAAAGTAAATTAAAAACTTAAAGGGAGATGGATATATCCATTTTCCTTTAAGAAAAATTACTATAAAAAGGAGAATAAACCAATGATTATAGGTAATGGTAGATTAATTGCTAATGACGCTGAAAACAATTTTTATGACTGTGGCGCGGTTTATATTAAAGACAATATTATAGAAGATATAGGTAATTTTGAAGATATTAAAGCAAAATATCCAAATGAAGAAGTAGTAGACGTTCAAGGCAAAGTAATAATGCCAGGAATGATCTGTGCTCACTCCCATATATATAGTGCATATGGAAGAGGAATGGCACCAAGTTTGCCAATAACTGATTTCTATACAGTACTTGAAAACCAATGGTGGAGATTAGATAAATTACTTACTACAGAAGACGTTAAGCTTAATGCTTATGCTACTTATATAGAGTCAATTAGAAATGGTGTTACAACTTTAATTGACCATCATGCTGGTCCAAATTCAGTAGAAGGTTCATTATTTACAATAAGAGAAGCTGCTTTAGAGACTGGAATGAGAACATCATTATGTTATGAAGTAACAGATAGAGATGGAATTGAAATAGCTGAAAAAGGAATCAAAGAAAACGTTGACTTTATAAAAGCTTGTCAAAAAGATGACTATGGTGACATGGTAAAAGGTTTATTTGGACTTCATGCTTCATTTACTGTTTCAGATGATACTCTTTATAAATC
Source organism: uncultured Gallicola sp. (assembly GCA_964345925.1). GTDB lineage: Bacteria > Bacillota > Clostridia > Tissierellales > Peptoniphilaceae > Miniphocaeibacter. The sequence continues at coordinate 60,627 of CAYFSP010000005.1, forward strand.
AAGAGAAGCTATGGAAGGCGTTTATGATGGATATCATGTACACGTTGCAGAAGGAATTGAAGACCAATACGAATGTTTAGAAAAACATGGTAAAAGAGTTGTTAATAGACTTCATGATTTCGATATGTTAGGACCTAACACATTAGCTGTTCACTGTGCTCATGTTAGCCAAGCAGAAATGGATATAATTAAACACACTAACACAAAAGTTGTTACTAATCCAGAATCAAATATGAACAATGCTATAGGTGCACCTCCAACTATTAAGATGATGGAAGAAGGAATAGTAGTTGGTTTAGGTACAGATGCATATACTAATGATATGTTTGAATCAATGAAGGTTGCTAATATTTTACAATCACATAATGTTTGTAAACCTGGAGTTGGATTTATGCCTGCTATAGAAGCACAATTTAAAAACAACCCAATAATATTAGAACAATATTATAATAAACCAGTTGGTAAATTAGAAAAAGGAGCATATGCTGACTTAATCACATTAGATTATTTCCCACATACTCCAATGAATGCTAATAACTGGTATGGTCATTCATTATTTGGATTTACTGGAAGACTTGTTATAGACAATATGATTAACGGTAAATTCGTAATGAAAAATAGAAAAATACAAAATCTAGACGTTGATGCAATTCATGCAAGATCTGCAGAGAGAGCAACAGAAGTTTGGAAGCATATGTAAACTAAACAGATAGGAAGTTTTAAACTTCCTATCTGTTATATTTTAGAGTCTATAATTACATATTTTAATGGCATTATATTTATATCGTACTATATTAAAATTATTAAATGTAATTATGTAATACAGGGGGATAATTTTGAATAAAGGAAATTCAAAAAATAAAAGTGAATCACTTTTTGTAATGGATAGTAATCCAAGTTTTGGTAAATGTTTACCAATATCATTACAACATTTATTAGCGATGATTGTAGGTAATACTCTACCATCAATCGTATTAGCAGGAATTTTAGCATCTAAGGGAGAATTTACTCCTCAAAATGAAATAAACTTAATACAAGCAGGTATGTTCATAGCTGCAATAGCAACATTTTTACAGTTGATACCAGTATTTACAGTTGGAGCAAAATTACCGGTTATAATGGGGGTTTCATTTGCCTATATACCAGTTATTGCAGATATTGGTGGAAAGTTTGGTATTGAAGCTATTATGGGTGCACAGATATGTGGTGGTATAGCAGCTTGTTTAGTTGGTATATTCATAGGAAAGATTAGAAAGTACTTCCCACCAATAGTTTCAGGAACAGTTGTACTTACAATCGGTTTATCACTATATTCAGTAGCACTTAACTATATGGCTGGTGGTACGAACGTTGGTAGAATGGCAGGACAGCCAACAGCACAACCTTTTGGACATTGGAGATTCTGGGTTGTTGCTTTAATAACGCTTATAGTAGTGTTGGTTTGTAATATGTTTGCAAAGGGATATTTAAAACTTGCTGCAATTTTAGCAGGTATTATAGTAGGTTACTTAGTGGCATTTGCATTTGATACATTTTTACCACCATTAACAAATGAAGCTGGTGACGTTATAAAAATGATCAACTTTGATAAACTTGCCGCATCGGATTGGATATCATTGCCGAAGATTTTACCATATGGTTTTGCTTGGGAATCAGGAGCTATAATAACATTAGTAGTAATGTTTATAGTAAATGCAGTTCAAGCAGTAGGAGATTTATCAGGAACAACGATTGGTGGTCTTGATAGAGAACCAACAGATAAAGAAATTCGTGGTGGAATTTTAGCTTCTGGAATTATGTCAGTAGTTGGTTCATTTATAGGTGCATTACCAGCAGCAACTTACAGCCAAAATGTTGGTATAGTTTCTATGACTAAAGTTGTATCTTTAAAAGTATTTAAAATATGTGCAGGATTTATATTAGCAGCAGCTTTCTTACCTAAATTTGGTGCTTTAATGCTTACAGTACCTCAAGCTGTAATAGGAGGAGCTACAGTTTCCGTATTTGCTCAAATTACAATGAGTGGTATGAAACTGATAACATCAGAAGAGCTTTCTATAAGAAATTCTACAATAGTAGGACTTGGTGTTGCATTAGGAATGGGAGTTACAATGATATCTAAGGATGCATTCTATACATTCCCACAAACTTTCCAAATGGTATTCCTTTCATCACCAGTAATATTAGCTACATTAGTAGTATTTGTATTAAATATATTACTACCTCAAAAATCACTTGCAGAAGAACAAGCTGAAAGAGAAGAAATGGAAAAATAAATAATAGAATTAAACAGTTCAAGTTTACTTGAGCTGTTTTTTTATGAAAAAATAATATAAAAAATGATATAATAGATATAGATTATTAATTAGGAAGGTGGATAAATGAGTATACTAATTAAAAATATTAAAATATTTAATGGAAAAGATGAATTTATTTCAGATATTTATGCAGAAGATGAAAAAATTTCTGAAATTGGTTTAAATTTAGAAAAAGAAGCTGATACTATAATAGATGGTACAGGAAAACTTTTGTTACCTGGTGGAATCGATGTCCATACACATTTCAGTCTTGACTTAGGTGAATTTGTTGCAGTAGATGATTGGGAGACAGGACCAGCAGTTGCAGCTTATGGTGGAACAACGACAGTAGTTGATCATATAGGGTTTTTGAAAAGAGGTTCTTCATTAAAATCCATGGTGGATAAATATCATGAAATATCTAAGGGAAAACCTATTATTGATTATAGTTTTCATGGTGTAATACAGGAGACAGAAGACTCCATGATAGATGAAATTGGAGATTTATACGATGATGGCATTACCAGTCTAAAAATGTATTCAACATATGGTGGTAAACTAGAAGACTACCAAATGTTAAAGGTATTGCAAAAAGCTAAAGAAACGGGTACATTGATATGTGTTCATTGTGAAAACGATGGATCGATTCATCTCTTAAGGGAAGAGTCTGAAAAAGAAGGTCATTTTACTCCAATATACCATGCAAAAACAAGACCTAATGTAACAGAGGCAGAAACGATTAATAGATTGGCGTACCTTTCAAAAATAGCAGGGGACCCTAAATTATATATTGTTCATACTTCTACTAAAGAGGGGTTAGAGGAGATAAAAAAAGCAAGAAGAGATGGCCTTAAAAATATTTACTGTGAAACATGTACACAGTATTTAACATTAACAGACGAAAAATATTTAGATCCTATAGAGGGCTTAAAATATATTATGGCACCTCCTTTAAGAAAACAAGATGATGTTGAAGCTTTATGGAAAGGTATAATAGATGGTGATGTTGACGTTATTGCAACAGATCATTGTCCATTTATGTTTAAAGAGCACAAGTTAAAATACAAAGAGGATTATAAAAAAGTTCCAGGAGGAGGACCAGGTGTTGAGGAAAGAATGGAAATTATCTTAACTGAAGGTCAAAAAAGAGGAATAGATATTAACACTCTAATAGATAAATTAGTTCATAACCCTGCTAAGATCATGGGATTATATCCTAAAAAAGGTGTAATAGGAATTGGATCAGATGCTGATTTAGTAATTTATGATGAAAAAAACTATACAATATCTCAAAGCAATAGACATTCAGCAGCTGACTATACTTGCTATGAAGGCTTTGTAGTAAATTTCAAGGTGGATACAGTTATAGTAAGGGGAAAAATTGTAATAGATAATGGCGAAATAAAAGTCCAAAAGGGATATGGCAAATTTATAGCAAGGCATTAAAATATATAAGATATAGTAATTATAGAGAAACTACTTTAATATAAGTAGTTTTTTTATTGTTTATATATCAATTATAAAAGGAAATTATTAAATAAATGTTTGCGTTTTATCTGTAGAGAATACGTATTAACCATGTTTTCAAGATATTTAGGCATACGTTTACAATGGTGAAACCTTCGGCATATGAAGCGGTTTAAAGTTGACCTATCAAATAGATTGTGATAAAATTTAATCATTAGGAGGGATATAAATGAAGAAAAAAATATTATTGGTATTAAGTTTAATTTTAGTACTATCTCTATCATTTACAGCTTGCGGTGGGGACAAGAAGAAAACAGATGGAACTGGTGGAGGAGACAAGACCACTAGCGAAAAAGTGTCAAAGGACGATATTAAAATAGGTTTCGTTCATATATCAGATCCTAGTGACATGGGTTATACATATAACCATAATAATGGTACAGAAAAAATGGTTAAAGAATTAGGTTTGAAAGAGGATCAAGTTATTAATAAATTTAATGTTCCTGAAGATGCTCAAGCGGCAACTGCATTAAGGGAATTGGCAGAAGCAGGATGTAATATAATCTTTGCAACTAGTTTTGGATTTGAAGATTATGTTATAGAGGTGGCTAGAGACTATCCAGATATTGAGTTCTGTCATGCAACAGGATATAAAGCAGAAGAAGCTAAAAAAGAAGGATTAAACAACGTACATAATTACTTTGGTGAAATATACCAAGCTAGATATCTTACAGGTATTGCTGCTGGACTGAAAACTGAAACAAATAAATTAGGATATGTGGCAGCACAGCCTTTTGCAGAAGTTATAAGTGGATATGATGCATTTTACTTAGGAGCTAAATCAGTTAATCCAGACGTGGAAATGCTTGTTATGTACACAAACAGCTGGAATGATCCTACTAAAGAAGCACAGGTAGCACAAGCTTTAATAGATAAGGGTTGTGACGTTATAGGACAACATTGTGACTCTACAGCACCAGCAACAACAGCTCAGAAAAATAATGTATTCCATGTAGGATATAACTCAAATATGATAAAGGCAGCACCAAAGGCTTCTTTAACATCAGCAGTTTGGGATTGGTCAGTTTACTTAGAATATGCTGTTAATTCTGTATTAAATGGTGAGGAAATAGACCTTGACTGGAGTAAAGGACTTAAGGATAAAGTAGTAGATATTTCTGAATTAAACAAAGATATAATTGCAGAGGGAACAGAAGAAAAAATTGAAGAAGCAAGAGAGAAAATTAACTCAGGGGACTGGGATGTATTTACAGGACCTTTAAATGATAACACAGGAAAAGAAGTTGTCAAAGAAGGCGAAACATTTAAAGAACCTAAGTCAGCTCCTTCATTTGATAAAATATTAGAAGGAATTACTGTAGCAGAATAAATATATAATAAAAAATTGAAATTTAATAAGGTGGAGAAATCTGCCTTATTTTTAGGAGGAGCTATGAGTGAAAATTTGGCAGTAGATTTAAAACAAGTTACCAAAACTTTCGGCTCTACAATAGCAAATAATAAAGTAGATTTAAACTTAAGATTTGGAGAGGTTTTAGCATTATTAGGAGAAAATGGTAGTGGTAAAACGACTTTAGTAAATATGGTGGCAGGACTTTATTATCCAGACGATGGTGATATTTACATAAAAGGTAATAAAGTATCTATTTCAAGTCCTAAAGAGGCATTTGATTTAGGAATAGGTATGATTCATCAACATTTTAAATTAATAGAAGTCTTTACGACTTTAGAAAATGTAATTTTAAGTTTGCCAGAAAATATAAAATACAACAAGAAAGAAATTGCTGTTAAGGTAAAAGAAATAGCAGATAGATATGGATTTGATGTAGATTTAAATAAAAAGGTTTATAATATGTCCGTATCTGAAAAACAAACAGTAGAAATCATAAAGGTACTCGTTAGAGGTGCTGATATATTAATATTAGATGAACCAACTGCAGTTTTAACTCCACAGGAGATTGAAAAATTATTTAAAGTTTTAAATATTATGAAGCAAGATGGTAAAGCAATTGTTATTATTACTCATAAATTAAATGAAGTAATGGAGGTTTCAGATAGAGTTACCATACTTAGAAAGGGAGAATTTGTAGGAACGGTAAATACAAATGAAACAAATGGTGCAGAGTTAACTGAAAAAATGGTTGGAAGAAAAGTCAATCTAAGTATTAAGAGGGAAAAATTTGATAATAAGGATGTAATATTAGAAGTCAAAAACCTTTCAGCAAAAGATGAAAGTAACAATCAAGTTCTAAGCAATATTAACTTTGAACTATATAAGAACGAAATACTGGGAATAGCTGGAATTTCAGGAAGTGGTCAAAAGGAATTATGTGAATGTATATATGGATTATATGAAGAAAAATCTGGAGTTGTAAATATAATAAAAGATGGTAAGAAATTTAATGTACTAGGGCTTGATCCAGAAGGTATACATAAAAAAGGATATAATATTGCATTTGTTCCAGAGGATAGACTTGGAATGGGACTTGTCGCTGATTTTGGAGTGGCAGACAATATGATCTTAAAAAATTATAAAGCCGACAAAGGTTTATTTGTTGATTATTCTAGAGCAAGAAGAATTGGAGATAAGGTAGTCGAAGATTTGGAGATAAAGACTCCAAATATAAAGACACCAGTAAAAAAACTATCAGGAGGAAATATACAAAAAGTTCTAGTAGGTAGAGAAATAGAAAGTAATCCTGAAATACTAATTGTGGCTTATCCAGTTAGAGGACTGGATATTAACTCATCCTATACGATATATGACCTTATAAATGAACAAAAGGAAAAGGGTGTAGGTGTAATATTCGTAGGAGAGGATCTGGATGTTCTAATGGAGATTTCCGATAGAATAGCAGTAATGCATAGTGGGGAATTAATGGGAATTGTAAACCCTGAAGAAGTTTCAAAAGACGATATAGGATTGCTTATGATAGGTGAGAATAAGGGGGTTTATAATGGATAAAACCAATATGAAACAAATAAAAGAACCTCTGATTAGAATAGTAAAAAAAGAACAAACTAACAAGAAGGACCAAATAATTGTAAGGGCAATAGCTTTAATACTTGCATTATTAACAGGTGCTATACTTATGATAATAATTGGAAAAAATCCAATAGATATATATATAAGTATGGTAAAAGGTGCCTTTGACGGTAAGATTAAAATTCAAGAAACCATTAAAATAACAATTCCACTATTAGTAACGGGAATTGGTATATCCTTTGCATTTAGAATGAAATTCTGGAATATTGGAGGAGAAGGTCAAATACTAATGGGTGGAATAGCAGCAACAGCAGTAGTTGTCTATGGTGAAAGTTTGCCAAAGACAATAAAACTGATATTAATGTTTTTATTCGCAGTATTAGTAGGAGGGCTTTTTGGAGTAATTCCTGCATTTTTCAAGAGTAAATGGAATACTAATGAAACATTGTTTACACTTATGATGAATTACATTGCTTTACAGCTAGTAAGGTTTTTACAATATATGCCTGGTTGGCAAGCTGCAAATACTACATATCCAAAAATAAGATACTTTACGATGAATGAAAGATTGCCAAAGGTTTTTGGAGTACATATAGGTTGGATAATAGCCCTTATAATAGTATTTGTTTCATATGTATATTTGAACAAAACCAAACAAGGATATGAAATAGCAGTAGTAGGTGGATCGGAAAATACAGCAAAATATTCAGGAATGAATGTAGGTAAAATTTTTATTAGAACCATGTTTATATCTGCGGCTCTTTGTGGAATAGTAGGTTTTTTAAATGTTTCTGGTGCAGATGGAACTTTGACTACTTCAACAGCAGGAGGAGATGGATTTACTGCTATAATCGTTGCTTGGATGTCCCATTTTAATCCATTTATAATGATACTTGTATCATTATTTATAGCATTTTTAAATAGAGGGGCTAGTAATATTCAGACAACCCATGGCGTTCCAGCATCTATGGCGTCAGTATTAACAGGAATAATATTATTTTATATGTTAGGTGCAGAATTTTTCACAAATTATAAAATAATATTTAGAACTAATAAAGGAGAATAATATGGATACATTATTAAAATTAATAAACGCATCAGTATTAGCAGGAACTCCTTTATTATTGGGAACAGTAGGAGAGACATTAACACAGAAATCAGGAAACATGAACCTTGGTGTTGAAGGTATGATGTTTATAGGAGCAGCCTTTGGACTAGGTGCAAGTTGGTACGCAGAAGGATTAATAGGTCATGGAGGAGCTTTAGCAGCATTAATAGGAGTGTTGGTTGCCTTTTTAACAGGAGCCTTTGCAGCGCTTATTTATGCGTTCCTAACAGTATCATTAAGAGCAAATCAAAACGTTGTAGGACTTACTCTGACAATATTTGGTACTGGACTAGGTAATTTTGTGGGAGAGTTTCTTGCAGGAAAAGCGGGTGGCTTTGTTGCAGTATCAGAGCAGACTAAAAATATATTTGGAAATGTAAACTTTGGACCATTATCCAAAATTCCAGTATTAGGAAAATTATTGTTTCAGTATAATTGGATGGTTTATTTTTCAGTAATAATAGCTATAATAGTTGCATATTTTTTAAATAAGACTAGAAAAGGATTAAATCTTAGAGCAGTAGGAGAAGATCCTGGAACAGCAGATGCTTCAGGGATAAATGTAGCTAAAAACAGATATATAGCTACAGTAATAGGTGGAGGTATTTGTGCAATAGGCGGATTATATATTTCCATGGTAACATGTGCAGGAGTCTGGGTACACAACTCAGTAAGTGGTTATGGATGGTTAGCAGTAGCATTAGTAATATTTTCAACATGGAGTCCAGTTAGGGCACTATATAGTGCATTAATATTTGGTTGTTTTACAATAATGAGATATTATGTTGTAATACCAGGACTTTCAATTCAAATATATGATATGTTGCCATATGCAGCAACTATAGTAGTACTTATAATTACAAGTATAAGACAGAGTAAAGAACATGCTAAACCTAAAGGGACAGGAGACAACTACTTTAGAGAAGAAAGATAGATTTTATAATTATATGAAAAGTCGTAGTAATTTAAAACTACGACTTTTTCTATTATCAATATAAAAAATAAATTGATATTTGACATAATATATAATTTATTCTACGATAGTATTCATAGTATATGACCCGTTAGCTCAGTGTTAGAGCACCCGACTCTTAATCGGGAGGTCCCATCGTTCAAATCATGGACGGGTCACCAAGAAGAAGGTCTTAGAACCTTCTTTTTTATATTTTAAAAAGAGTTTTATATATGGAAGGAAATACATATTTATATAAAGAGGATAGATAAGCATTAATAAGAGAACAGAATATAGTGCTTACTTTATACAGCAATATATGAAATAATAATTAATTTTCAAGATGGTTTAAATAAAATATCATTAAAAAAATAAAAGATGTAGATTTTAAAATCCACATCTTTTAGATATTATTCACCATTCATATTATTATCTATCATATTTTTATAGGCTTCAATATATTCAGTATTATTATCGAATTTTTTAAGAATTTTATGTTCATCTAGTTCAAACTCAATACCATCAGCTTGAAATATTGAGGTTAAATTGGAATTTTCCACTGAAACGGTGGCCATTGCCTCAAGCATAGCAATAGAATCCTGCATCATTTCCAAAACATCAAAACCACTCATCTGTTCTATATATGTTTGAACTTTTTCTGGAGTATTAAAAATACTATCCTCCTTAGCTTTTTCAGCAATTTTCATTAAAACGAGCTTTTCTAATTGGTATAAAGAACCAATAGTTGCAATACCACTTTCACGGTTTATATAATCTAGTAATTTTACTTTCATTGAAATCTCCTTATTTGTTAATATAGTTTATATTATACTACAATCAAAATTTATAGAAAATATAAATTAATATATATAATGATACTCTTACAGTAAAGTAAAAATATTATTAATTATGATATAATTACAATATAAGAAAAGATTAATAAGAGGTGAGGAAATGGATATTGGAAGGATAATTATTTTTATAGTAATCATAAGTATTTGTATAAATAAATATTTAAAGACTAGAAAAGATACTTATATATTCATGGGAGTTTTTTCATGGCTTGGTACTTTGTATATGAGTAGTTTTAATCTGTATCAGTACTTGCCTTCATTATTACGAGTATTTGTAAATGGAATATCCGTTATTTTGATTTTAATATCATCATTTTTGTATTTTAAAGAGAAAATAAAAAATTATAAAAATATAGATAAAGTAAAAAAATAATATTTTTTAATAAAAAAGACACTGTTTCAATTTTAGAATAGTGTCTTTTAATATTTAAAATATATTCTGTTATAATTATATTAAAAAACATAAATGGATATAAAATATAAACTTTGAAACTTATGGGACTG
>CAYFSP010000006.1:0-42125 GCA_964345925.1 uncultured Gallicola sp.
ATGCTAATTTTTAGAATACTAAAAAACTACTTACACACTTAACTTGACAATCCCATTAAAAAGCTATAAATATTTTCTATTTATAGCTTTTTCTCTATTTTCCTACAATTGTTTCTACTGCCATTATGCCATCTACTGCAGAACTCATTATTCCACCAGCATAGCCTGCACCTTCTCCAATTGGGTAAAGTCCTTTTGTGTTTACGGACTGAAAGTCCTCTTTATTTCTCAAGATTCTTATTGGTGATGATGATCTTGTTTCAACTCCTGTTAGTATTCCGTCTTCTAGAGAAAATCCCTTAAGCCTTTTATCTAGTCCTATTATAGCTTCCTTAATTGCATTATTTATACTTACTGGATATATTCCATTTAAGTCAGTTAATCTATAGTCTGGCTTATAGGTTGGACTAACTATACCTATTTTTGTTGAAGGAATGCCTTTTATATAGTCTTCTATTCTTTGGACCGGTGCGTTATAATTTCCTCCACCTAGTTCAAAAGCTTTTCTCTCCACTTTCTCTTGAAAATACATTCCCGATAATATTTCAGTTCCATAATCCTCTTCTGAAATATTTGCTATAATGGCAGAATTGGCATTTTCCAAGTCCCTGCTATGGTAACTCATACCATTGACACAAAGTTCGTCTTTAAAGGAACTGGCACCTACTACACGGCCTCCTGGACACATGCAAAATGTATACACTCCTCTACCTTCTGATGATTTAAAGGTAAGTTGGTATTCTGCTGCTGAAAGTTTTGGCGAAGCAAAAGACTCTCCATATTGTGATTTATTTATAAGGATTTGAGGATGTTCTATTCTAAAACCAACTGCAAATGATTTATTTTCTATAGCAATTTTCTTTTCATAAATCATTTTAAATGTATCTCTAGCACTATGTCCCACTGCTAAAAATAAATCCTCCGTTTCAAATTCTCCTTTATTGGTTTTAATACCTATAACTTTTTCATCTTCTATTAATATTTCATCAAGCCTTGTTTCAAAGTGAATTTCTCCACCAAATTCTATTATTTTCTCCCTTATATTTTTTACTACTTCTCTTAGTAAATCTGTTCCAATATGTGGTTTTTGTAATATCAAAATCTCCTCTGGCGCTCCGTTTTCCACAAATATTTTCAAAATTTCCCTTATTCTAAAATTATTTGAACGGCTTGTTAATTTACCATCGGAAAAAGTTCCTGCTCCACCTTCTCCAAATTGTACATTGGACTCATAATTTAAAATTCCCGTTTCCCAGAATTTTTCCACATCTTCTGCTCTTTCATAAATGGATTTACCTCTTTCTATTACTATTGGCCTGTATCCATATTTTGCAAGCATATATGATGCGAAGATTCCTGCTGGTCCAAATCCAACTACTATTGGTCTTTTATTAAACTCTTTTACAGGGCTGATACTAAATTCTTTTCCTTCAAAAACCTTTACATCATTATCCTTTAATTTTTCTAATCTCTTTGATGATAATTCTATATGAACTAGTATCTGATAGACAAATTGAATATTGTTTTTCTTTCTAGCATCTATGGATTTTCTATATATTTCATATTCAAATTCATCATATTTTATCTTTAATTTCTTCTTTATTTTATCCTTTAACTTGGATATATCTTCATCAATGCCTAATTTTATATTATTTATTATTATCATACTTACTCCTATTTAAACTAAGCTGATTATACCATATTGTTTTTAAAAAAAAGAACAGATTTCTCTGTTCTTAAGCACTTGGAAATTCTGCTGATATATAAAGCCAACTATTTTTATAATTTGCATTTATTTTTCCATTATGACCTCTCACTATTTTTGCAGCTATAGAAAGTCCTAATCCAAACCCTCCAGTATCCCTTGACCTAGACCCATCGGATCTATAGAAACGATTAAAAATATTTCTTTCATCTCTCTTTGTGAAGTTTTCTATTTTATTTCCCACCGTTAAAACAGCCGATTTTCTAACTAAATTTAAATTTACTACAATTAAATTATCATCTATTGAATATTTTATTGCATTATCCACCAATATATTTATAACTTGTTGTACTTGCTCATAATCAGCTAATATTTTAATATCGTCTTGTACTTCTGATTTTATGGTCTTACCCTTTATTTCTGCACTACCTTTAAAATCCCTACATACTTCCTTTACAAGTTTGGATAAATCTATAACTTCCTTCTCCTTGTTTATGGTTTCGTCAGATTTTGATAAAGCTATAAAGTTTTTTATGAGTTTATCCATTCTCTTTAACTGAATTTTAGTACTTTCCGTCCATTCACTTTCACCATTTAATATTTCAACCATCTCCGTATTAGCTGAAATTATCGATATTGGTGTTTTAAGCTCATGACTTGCATCTGTAATAAATTTTCGTTGTTTTATTTCATTATCTAAAAATGGTTGTAATATTTTCTTTGATAGTGAAAAGACTACAATCATAACAGATAAAGAAATCAGCAAACCAATAAAAAGCGAATATTTCAGTATTGAAGCTTCAGTGTTTAAGTCCGAATAAATCTCTAAAAATATTGCTATCTTTCCATTATCAAAGGGTTTTATATTGTATCTAAAAAAGTCCTCATACCCTTTTTTCTTTCCCTTTGCTAAAACCCTTCTTCCGTATTCTATTATTTCTCCTTCTGTCTTAGTTTGCATTCTTTCTTGATTGATATTTTTTATATTGTTATTTTCATCATAAACTATGAAGAAGAAATGTTGATTATCCCCAAAGTCCTCTGGAGGTTTTATATTTGTATCACCTATATCCTCTGGAAATTCCAGACCGCTTAAATTATCATATTTTTCATATATTTGTTCTATGAATTTATCGGAGATCTCTTTATTTTTCACCCTCATAATCACATTAAGGGTTAAAATCGTTGCACCTAGTACCATTATTAACGAAGCAAATATAATCAAAATAAGATTTCTTCGTATTCTCTTATACATTTTTAGTACCTAACTTAAATCCATATTCCATTTCACCATATATGCAGTAATCGGACTCCAGCTCTTCAAATTTTTTATTTATATAGGCAATATATAATTTTATCTTTGATATATTCTCATCTGTATTTTTATATTTCAATGTTTGTAAAAGTTGTTCAACATCAATTTTAGCCTCTATATTTGTAATGAATTTATTTATTATCTTAACTTCTTCATTGTTTAATATTAAGGATTTATTTTCTTTTTCCAATTTACTCTCTGCAATATTGTAGCTTACATCTCCAAAATTATATATTTCCATATATTTCGTATTTCTTCTTATTAAGGCCTTTATTCTTGCTATTAACTCATTTGTTTTAAATGGTTTAGATAAATAATCATCGGCTCCAGAATCAAGACCTATTATCTTGTCTTCATTTTCCCCCTTTGCCGTCACCATTATGACTGGAGTCGAAATATTCTTACTTCTTAACTCCTTTAAAACCTCTATACCATCTTTTTTAGGCATCATTATGTCGAGTATTATTACATCGTAATTATTTTCATATACTAATTTAATTGCTTCTTCTCCATCATAGGCATTGTCCACATCATAACCATTATGTTGTAATATTGTTGAAATAGCTCTTGATAAATGCTTTTCATCCTCTGCATACAGTAATTTCATTATACACCCTCACTTTTTATAAATGACATTATGGTCTCTAGATTCAAATCCGTTGTAGCCATTTCATCGGCACATTTTTTTAATTCATCTTTAAATAAATCCCTATTCTTTATTTCCTTCTTATACATCAACTGGTGTTCCAAACTTGCCCAGCAGTCCATTGCAATGGTTCTAACCTGTGCTTCTACATATATATCCTTGGTTACACCATCAATTTCTACTGGTATTTTTACTATTATATGATAACTTCTATATCCATTTTTTTTAGGCTTGTTAATATAATCCTTCTCCACTACTACATCAGCCTCTGATATTTTTTTAATCTCATCTATTATGTATTCTACATCGCTAATAAATGTACAAATTATTCTAAATCCACAAATATCATGTAGATTAGTAATAGGGTCTAAAAATCCTTCGTCAATATCTAATTTTTCTAATTTCTCTTTTGCACTTTTAGGACTCTTTACTCTATATTTAATATGCTCTACAGGATTTCTATCCCTTTCAGATCCAAATTCCTCTCCAATATTTCTAATTCTTTCATATACTAATTTCATAGCCTTTTCTATATAAGGTAAATTATCACCATAATATTCTCTATATAAATCCTCTTTCAAATAATCTAATTCCATATCTTCCTCCTAACCATCATTATATATTATATCTTTTAAAATAATCTTAATATTAAAATTACAATACTTTTGGTAATTTGTTCCTTATTAGTATAATATAGATAATATTATATAGCCTAGGAAGGAAATATTGAAAAAAGGAAATTTAACTGAAGGAAATGAATTAAAGTCTATGCTTTTATTTAGCATACCCTTAATACTCGGAAATTTATTACAGCAATTATACAATGTTGTGGATACATTAGTTGTTGGAAAGACTCTTGGAGGAACAGCCTTGGCTGCAGTAGGATCCTCATTTACTATTATGACTCTAATAACATCTATTACATTGGGCTTTTGTATGGGAAGTAGTGTTGTGTTCTCCCACCTTTATGGTGCGTCAAAAACCGATAAATTCAAAATAGGAATGGTAAATGCATTTGTATTTATAGCTTTACTATCCATTGTTCTAAATATTTTATCATATTTGTTTTTAGATGATATTTTAAAGTTGATCAATATTCCAAAAGAAGCCTACAACGAAACTAAATTATATTTGCAGATTATATTCTCTGGAATAATATTTACATTCATTTATAATTTTATTTCTGCTGTTTTAAGAAGTGTAGGAAATTCTGTAGTTCCTTTAATTTTCTTAGCTATCTCTGCTCTTATAAATATAGATTTAGATATTGTATTTGTGGTTTTTTTACATATGGGAGTGGAAGGAGCAGCTATTGCAACTGTAATAGCACAACTCGTATCAGCTATTTGTTCAATATTTTATATTTTCAAGAAAAATAGAGAACTTCTTCCTAGTAAAGAACATGTCAAGTTCGATAAGGGACTTTTAAAGACTATTGCTTCTAGTTCAGTGCTTACGAGTATGCAGCAGTCTGTAATGAATTTTGGAATACTTATGATACAAGGACTTGTAAACAGCTTTGGACTAACTGTTACGGCGGCATTTGCTGCTGCTGTTAAAATAGACTCCTTCGCCTATATGCCTGTACAGGATTTTGGAAACGCATTATCCACATATACTGCACAGAATTATGGTGCAAGAAAAACAGAGAGAATAAAAAAGGGACTAAAGCTTTCAATTATAGTATCCACATTGTTTTGCACAGTAGTATCAATATTGATATTCGTATTTTCAAAAAACTTAATGGGCTTCTTTGTAAAAAAAGAAGAAGTGGAAATAATAAAAATAGGTGCAGAATATTTAAGAATAGAAGGTTCCTTCTATATATTTATAGGACTCTTATTTTTACTATACGGTTTCTACAGAGGAGTGGGAAGACCTGCTATGTCATTAGTTTTGACAATAATCTCCTTAGGAACAAGAGTAGTGCTAGCCTATTATTTAGCATCAATTCCACAAATTGGACTAATAGGAATTTGGGTTTCAATTCCAATAGGATGGATACTTGCTGACTTAGTAGGATTAATATACTATAAATTATTTAATAAAAAATTTATTCCAAATTAGCATCAAAAAAGTAGACATTTTTTTATTACATGTCTACTTTGATCTTACTAATTCACATATGCCAGTTTTTTTATTTTAATCCAGTACTATAACCCATGGATTCTAAAGTATTTATTGCTTTTTCCCTCATGGACATAATTCTATTTAATTCATTTTCAGAAATGGTTTCTCTTAAAGAACCACCTTCTAAATATTCCTTCATAGGCTGGGTTTTCATCTGTATTCTTCCAGTAGTTCTATCATCTTTAACCCAAGTTGGTTCAATATTTATATCTTTAATTATGGTTTTATTGCTTCTAAAATCCTTTTCAAAATTCAACGATATAAAAGTTCCAACTTCCACATCTTTAGTATTTAAATAATATTCCCTTTGACCAGAGATGGAATTACCCATAGAATAAGCAATAAATTTCTTTTCACCATTTACTAGTATCTCTTCAACAGGTTGTAAAACATGAGGATGACTTCCTAATACAATATCGCCACCCCATTCTAAAATCTTATGACCTAACTCCTTTTGTCTATCATTAGGAGTTGTTGAATATTCATCACCCCAATGTGGAAATACAATAATAATATCAATATTTTCCTTCTTTAAATTTTCAATATCATTCTTAATATTCTCTTCAACTAATGGACTAACCATTTCTTTTTCATCTTCCTTTAATATGACCTCCATACCATTAAAGGATTCTGTATAAGCTAAAATACCAATCTTTATATCCTTTACTTCTTTAATTAAATAATTTTTCTCACCCTTTTTCCAAGTTCCCGTATGTAGTATTTCATATTTATCCAAAGCATCAATAGTATCAGAAATGCCTTGAACTCTAGAGTCTAAACAGTGGTTGTTAGAAGTTGTCAAAATATCAAATCCATTATTCTTTAAATCCAAAATGGAATTTTCTGGAGTATTGAACATTGGGTAGTCGGACATCTCCCTACTAGGAGTGGAAGTTGTCTCAAAATTTCCTATCATTAAATCGGACTCTCCAATTATACTTTCCATATCCTTATAAAAATATGAAAAGTCATAAAGCCCAGTTTCTTCATTTTTATTTTGACTAAATGTCCACGGATGATACATTATATCACCAGTAACCGTGATTTTAATATTTTCAATTCTTTCAATTTTAGATTCAGTATCCTTAGTTTCTACTATTCTATTACTTTCATTATGATTTGTATTATTATCTAAATTATTTTTAGAAAGATTATTACAAGTAGTAAGCAAAAATAATGATAAGACTAAATAAACAATTTTAATTTTCTTCACAAATATCCTCCTAACTATTACAGTCATTATATATTATCTTCTATATTTATTAGTTACAAAGAAATTACATAATAATTAAAAACTAAATAAATTAATAATGAATCAAATTAATATTATTGTACTTAAATACTTTACTGTGATATAATAATTAGAATTAATCAAAAATGAAGGGAGTATTTTATGGCTAAAAACTTTAGAAAAATATTGGTTGCTAACAGGGGAGAAATCGCTATCAGAATTTTCCGTGCGTGTCAAGAATTAGGAATTAGGTCTGTGGCGATTTACTCCGAAGAGGACAATACAGCTTTATTTAGAACAAAAGCTGATGAATCATACCAAGTAGGTTTTGGCAAAACCCCTTTGGAAGCATATTTGGATATGAACGAAATAATATCTTTAGCTAAAAGTAAAGGTGTTGACGCTATACACCCAGGATATGGATTTTTATCAGAAAACAAGGAATTTGCAAGGCGTTGTGAGGACAATGGAATTACTTTTATAGGTCCAAGTTACAATGTACTTGATAGTCTTGGTGACAAGATAAAATCTAAAATAGTTGCGAAAAAAGCTAATGTTCCAACTATTCCAGGTATTGATAAACCTATTAGAAATAAGCAGGATGCAAAGGACTTTGCTGAGGAAGCAGGATATCCTGTAATGATTAAAGCTGCTGCCGGCGGTGGTGGTAGAGGTATGAGAATTGTTGAAAAAGAGGAAGATCTAATTCCTGCCTTTAGAAATGCCCAATCAGAAGCTAAGAAGGCTTTTGGTATTGATGATATGTTTATTGAAAAATACTTACACAAACCAAAGCATATTGAAGTTCAAATCCTTGGTGACAAAGAAGGAAATGTAGTTCATCTATATGAGAGAGATTGTTCTATTCAAAGACGTCATCAAAAAATTATAGAATATACTCCAGCTTTTTCTCTACCTGTTGAAGTTAGAGAAAGAATATGTGAGGATGCTTTAAAAATTGCTAAAAGCGTTAATTATTATAATGCAGGAACTGTAGAATTCTTAGTTGATGCTGAATTAAACCACTACTTTATAGAAGTTAACCCAAGAGTTCAAGTTGAACATACAGTTACTGAACTTGTTACAGGTATAGATATTGTCCAATCACAAATCCTTATTGCTGAAGGCTATAGACTTGATAGTGAAGAAATTGGAATTCCTTCTCAAGATTCAGTTATATTAAATGGATATTCTATACAATGTAGAGTTACTACAGAAGATCCAGCAAATAATTTTGCTCCAGATACTGGAAAAATAGATGTATACAGGTCAGGTTCTGGTTTTGGTGTAAGACTTGATGTTGGTAATGGATATACAGGTTCAGTAGTAACTCCTTTTTATGACAGTCTACTAGTTAAAATGACTTCTAAATCTAGAACTTTTAAAGATGCTATAAATAAATCAAAAAGAGCATTAAAAGAATTGAAAATAAGTGGTGTTAAAACAAACATTCCATTTCTAGTAAATGTTTTAAACTCTGAACAATTCCAACAAGGTACTTGTAATACTGGTTTTATAGAAAACAATCCTCAACTTTTTGATATTAAACCTAGAAATGATAGAGAGTTAAAGGTATTGAACTTTATTGGTGAAAATGTAGTCAACAATAAAAATAGAATTAATAAAGAGTTTGACGCACCTCCAACTTTCGAGGAAATAGATATTAATTCCTTTGAATCAGGTACTAAACAAATCCTTGATTTAAACGGGGTTGACGGTTTAATAGACTGGGTTAAGGGACAACAAAAAGTTCTTTTAACCGATACTACTTTTAGAGATGCTCACCAGTCATTACTTGCAACAAGGGTTAGAACAACAGATATGCTTAGAGTAGCACCTGCTGTTTCAAAATATATGAACGATTTGTTCTCCTTGGAACTTTGGGGTGGTGCAACTTTTGATGTTGCTTATAGATTCTTACAAGAAGATCCTTGGGTTAGACTTAAGGAATTACGTAAGAGAATTCCTAATATACTATTCCAAATGTTACTTAGAGGAAATAATACAGTTGGGTATAAGAACTATCCAGACAATGTAGTTAAAAGATTTGTAAAACAATCTGCCGAAAGTGGAGTGGATATATTCAGAGTCTTCGATTCTTTAAACTGGATAGAAGGTATGCATTATGCAATGGATCAAGTTTTAGAAAATGATAAGATTCTAGAGGCTACAATTTGCTACACTGGAGATATATTAGATGAAACAAGGGACAAGTATTCATTACAATACTATGTAGATATGGCAAAGGAACTGGAAAGACTTGGTTCCCATATTATAGGAATAAAGGATATGTCAGGTCTACTTAAACCTTATGCAAGTGCAAAGCTTATTAAAGCACTTAAAAACGAGGTTTCCGTTCCAATACATCTTCATACACATGATACAACAGGAAATGGTGTTGCTACTGCGTTACTTGCTGCGGAATTTGGTGCTGACATAATCGATACAGCTTTTAACTCCATGAGTGGTTTAACAAGTCAACCTGCTTTAAACTCCATAGTAGCTGCATTGGAAAATACTAGAAGAAGTACTGGTATAAATTTAGACAGTGCTGAGATAATCTCAAAATACTGGGAGACTATAAGACCAATTTATGCTAATTTTGAATCCGATTTAAAGTCAGGTTCTACTGAAATATATAAGTATGAAATACCTGGAGGACAATATTCCAACTTTAAACCACAAGTTGATAGTTTTGGACTTGGACATAGATTTAAAGAGGTTAAAGATATGTACAAAGAGGTTAACGACATGGTTGGAGATATTGTAAAGGTAACACCATCTTCAAAAATGGTTGGAGACTTTGCAATCTTCATGGTACAAAATGATTTAAGTCCAGAAAATATATTGGAAAAAGGTAAACTTTTGGATTATCCAGATTCAGTAGTAACTTATTTCGAAGGCATGATGGGACAACCTTTAGGAGGCTTCCCTAAGGATTTACAGAAAGTAGTCTTAAAGGATATAAAACCTATAACAGTTAGACCTGGCGAATTATTACCTGATGAAAACTTTGAGGAAAACAAAAAGTATTTAGATGAAAAATATGATATAGATGCAACAGAAGAAGATTTACTTGCCTATGCCCTATATCCTAAGGTTTTTGAAGATTATTTGGAAAAACAAAAATTAAACGGTTCATTGACTCATGTAAGTAGTCAAGTTTTCTTCCATGGAATAAATGTTGGACAGACTAGAGAAGTAGAAATAGAAGAAGGAAAAACATTGATTATAAAGTTGGTGGAAATGAGTTCTGCCGATGATGAAGGATATGTTACTCTAGCCTTTGAAGTAAATGGTAATAGAAGAGAAGTAAAAATTTACGATAAGGATAGTAAAAAAACTTCCGATAACAACTATGTACAATTAGCTGATCCTGAAAACGAATTGGAAATAGGTTCATCTATACCAGGAACCATATTAAAGATTTTAGTAAATATAGGTGATGATGTAAAAGCAGGAGATCCACTTGCTGTAGTTGAAGCAATGAAAATGGAAACTAATATAGTTTCACCTGTAGATGGTAAAATTGAATCAATTATAGTTAAAGATGGAGAAATGGTAGAAGCTGGACAATTATTATTACGATTAGAGTAAATATTAAAGAGATAAATATCATTGAATATTTATCTCTTTTTATTTTAATTCAATTAATTTTGACTTATTAACTACGCTATTATATGATAAATTTGTGTGAAAATAAAATTAGGAGGTTATATTTTTGGAAAAAGATTTAAATATTTTAGAAAAAAAATTATTGGAATTATTAGAAAATGACAATCTCCATTTAGTTAAAGAACTTTTAAATACAATGAACTGTTTTGATATTGCTACTTTCTTTAATCAACTACATAGAAAAGATTTAACTCTATGCTTTAATTTACTATCAAAGGATATGGCTGCAAAGGTATTTCCTGAAATGGATATAGATCATCAAAAATTATTGATTGAAGCTTTTTCAAATGTTGAATTAGAAGAGATAATCAATCAAATTCGTATGGATGATAAGGTGGATATGATTGAAGAATTACCTTCAAATCTAGTTAAAAAAGTATTAAAAAACTCTAACCCCGACGATAGACGAATAATAAATATAATGTTGAACTATCCTAAAGATAGTGCAGGTTCCGTTATGACAACAGAATATGTGAGTTTAAAACCTGAAATGACTGTTGCTGATTCTCTAGAACATATTAGAAGTACTGGTGAAAATAAAGAAACCATAGACATGTGTTATGTAATAGATGAAACAAGACATTTAATTGGTGAAGTTTCCCTTGGGGATATTGTTATGTCCGCATATAGTACACCAATTACCTCCATTATGAATGAAGACTTTATTACAACGACGACTACTGTAGATAGAGAAGAAATTGCAAGACAATTTATGAAATATGATATTAATACAATGCCAGTTGTAGATGGGGAAAATAGATTAGTGGGAATTATTACAGTAGATGATGTTCTAGATATTATAGAAGAAGAAACTACTGAGGATATGGAAATAATGTCTGCTGTTACTCCAACAGAAAAACCATATAAACAATTATCCGTTTTCGAAATTTGGAAAAGTCGTTTTCCGTGGTTATTAATTCTACTTGTATCTGCAACATTTACGAGTTTGATATTGATGAAATATGAAGATGCATTGGCAAAATATGTAATACTTACGGCCTTTATACCCATGATTACAGATACTGGTGGTAATGCCGGTTCTCAAGCAGCTTCAACTATTATTAGAAGTCTTTCATTAAAGGAAATAGACTTTAAAGATTTGCTATATGTACTTTGGAAGGAAATTAGAGTTGCTGTAATGTCAGGTTTGACTTTAGCAGTATTTAACTTTGCAAAATTGATGTTGTTTGACCGTTTGGGAATACAGTATTCCCTAGTTGTAAGTCTTACTCTATTTGTAACGGTATTAATAGCAAAAGCAACGGGTTCTGTACTACCAATTATAGCTGAAAAATTAGGCTTCGATCCAGCGGTTATGGCTAGTCCATTAATTACTACAGTTGTGGACACTTTGGCAATTTTAGTTTATTTAAAAATAGCTTTAGCTATTTTAGCCTAGTATAAAATTAATATTCAAGAGAGAAATCCAAAAAATTCTCTCTATTTTTTTGCTCTAAAGTCTTATTTATCGTATATTATCATAAAAAATCTATATAATTATTAGTTTCAATTTATACTTTTTGACTTATTATAGCACCTACTATATGATAAATTTATAAATAAATTAATAATTATGGTGGTGTATTATGGATTATAGAATAGAAAAAGATAGTATGGGCGAATTAAAAGTTCCTTCAGATAAATATTGGGGAGCACAGACTCAACGAAGTTTTCAAAATTTTAAAATAGGAAATGAAAAAATGCCAATGGAAATAATAGATTCCTTTGCAATTTTAAAAAAATCATGTGCAATAACTAATAATCGTTTAGGAAAACTTTCAGATGAGAAAAAAGATATTATAGACAAAATTACAGATGAGATTTTAGATGGAAAACTTGATGATAACTTCCCTCTTGTAGTATGGCAAACGGGAAGCGGTACTCAAAGCAATATGAATATGAACGAAGTAATTGCAAACCGTGGAAATGAGTTAGTTGAAAATAAACTTCTTCATCCTAATGATGATGTTAATATGTCTCAAAGTTCAAACGACACATTCCCAACTGCAATGCATATAGCTGGAACAGTTGCTGTGAAAAATTACTTGATTCCTGAACTGGAAAAAACTTTAGATATTTTATATGGTCTTTCCATAGAAAATAGAAATATAATAAAAATAGGAAGAACTCATTTACAGGATGCAACTCCCTTAACATTAGGGCAAGAAATAAGTGGATGGTCCATGATGATTGAAAAGTCCATAAAAAACATTAATAGTAGCGTTCAAGGTATGCAGGAATTAGCATTAGGTGGAACTGCTGTTGGTACAGGATTAAACTGTCCTGAAGGTTTTGATACCATGGTTGCTGAAGAAATTTCCTTTTTAACTGGAATTGAATTTATAACTGCTGAAAATAAATTTCATTCTTTAACGAGTAAAGATGAGATAGTATTTTGTCATGGTGCATTAAAATCATTAGCTGCAGATCTTTTAAAAATAGCTAACGATGTTAGATGGCTATCTTCGGGCCCAAGATCAGGACTTGGAGAAATAATAATTCCAGAAAATGAACCTGGTAGTTCAATAATGCCTGGAAAGGTTAATCCTACTCAAGTTGAAGCTTTGACCATGGTCGTTTCTCAAGTGTTCGGTAACGATGTAACCATAACCTTCGGTGCATCCCAAGGTAATTTTGAATTAAATGTTTATATGCCAGTTATAATTTATAACTTTTTACAATCTGTTAGACTTTTAGCCGACGGAATAAAATCCTTTAGAGAAAATTGTCTAAAGGGAATTAAACCAAACAAGGAAAGAATTAAATTTAATTTAGATAATTCATTAATGCTAGTTACTGCATTAAACACTCATATAGGCTATGATAAATCAGCTGAAATTGCGAGAAATGCCCATTTGAAAAATTTAACTTTAAAGCAGTCCGCATTGGAATTAAATTATTTAACGGAAGAAGAATTTGATAAATGGGTTAAACCAGAAAATATGATATAAAAAAAGAGCCAATTGGCTCTTTTTGTTTTACTCATATTCATAAATATATTCTATTTTATTCAACTGTTTACATCTATCGTAATCCGTTGTTATTCCCTTAACTTCTCTAGCCAACACTATTAAACCCAGTAAGTTTGGTATTACCATTATTGCATTTACCATATCTGCCATATTCCATACTGATTGTACTTCTAGGAATGAACCAAGTACTATAAATATTAAAACTACGATTCTATATGGCCATAATCCCTTATCTCCAACTAAATACTTAATATTGGTTTCTCCAAAGTAGTACCATCCAACTATTGTTGTAAAAGCAAAGAATGTTAAACAAATTGCCAAAGCTATTTGTCCCCATCCTGGGAAAGCTATACTAAATGCCTCCTGTGTAACCAATGCTCCGTCTAAACCTTTTGTTAAACCTATTTCATTGGCTTTTGTAACCAATACTACAACTGCTGTAGCTGTACATACAAGGCCAGTGTCTATGAAAACTCCTACCATAGCTGTTAACCCTTGTTCTGCTGGGTGATTTACTTTTGCAGTAGCATGAGCCTGTGGAGTTGATCCCATACCAGCTTCATTGGAGAATAGTCCTCTAGATATACCAAATCTTATTGCTTCCTTCATTGTAACCCCTATTGCCCCTCCAACTACAGCTTTAGTTTTGAAGGCTTCAGAGAATATTAATGAGAAAACAGAACCAACTTGTCCTCTAAACTTAATCATAATTACTATTGCAAGGCCAATATATACAATTGCCATAACAGGTACAACCATTTCTGCAAATGATGCAATTCTCTTTATGCCGCCTATGAAAACAAGTCCTGCTAAAATAGCCACTACTATTCCAACTACTATTAAAGGAATATTGGTTGCATTATTAACTGCAGAAGCTATTGAGTTAGACTGAGTCATATTACCAACAAATCCTAATGCAAGTATTATTGCTACTGCAAAAAATCCTGCTAAGAATTTACCTATTTTTTCAAATCCTTTATTTTTAAACCCTTGACTTATATAGAATGCCGGTCCACCGACTAAGTTGCCGTCCTCATCCTTAGTTCTATATTTTTGGGCTAGTACAGCCTCTGCAAATATTGTTCCCATACCTAGTAAAGCTGCTAGCCACATCCAAAATACAGCTCCAGGTCCTCCTGCCATTATTGCCGTTGAAACTCCAGCAACATTTCCAGTTCCTACTTGAGCTGCAATTGCAACTGCTAAAGCTTGGAATGAAGAAATTTCCCCTGCTGCTTTCCTTCTAGCATTTTCTTCTTTGTCAAATAGCCCTCCGAAAGTTTGCTTTATTGCTGCTGGAAATCTAATTATTTGTGGAAATAATAAATATAATGTAAATAAAATTCCTACTACTGGTAATAAAAATATTAATATCTTATCTCTTAGTACCGTATTAACTAAATTTACTATCTTATCAATACTGTTCATAACACACTCCTTATTTATTTAATTATAATGACTTTTTCTGTTATATCCTCCCTCCATTCATATTTAAAAGTAAAAGAAAACTCCATTATATCACCATATAATTATCAAACAATCGTTATCCTTTTCAAGAAATCATTTGTTTAGACTCTTTCTTTAGCCAAATCTATTTAATTTTTGTAATATAATTAACATATATAGTCAATAATTTGGCGGGAATGCGTGGGAATCGAACCCACCCGAGAAGCTCCTAACCCCTCATACTGGTTTTGAAGACCAGAGAGCACACCAGCACTCATTCACCCCCAAGCACATCTTAATGTTACCATTAAAGATTTTTACTTTCAATATTCTTTTTTATATATAAGGCTATTTTGTAATTTATTTATTTTTTAAATATATCTATCCTTTTATATATAGAATCCTATTTTACCAATATTCTTATATCTTCTACTCTCTTTGTTAATCCAATACTATCAAAATAATCTAATAGAGCTAAAATATTCTTTCTTGAAGATTTTAATATATCCCTATATTCAGAAACGGTAATATTTCCATTTTTTTCAATATGGTCAATTAATAATTCCTTAGCTTTATTAAAATCTTCTTTTAATAAGATTTTATTTTCTCCAAATACTACAATTTCCTTATCGATCATAAATTTTATCATCTGTTCAATTTCCTTATCCTTATTGGATATGGTCTTAATATCTTCGATTTTATTAAAAGAATTATTTTTTAACTGTTCTATAATATTATTTTTTATTTTTTCTTGCTTAGGATTTAATCCAATTTTAAAGTCTACCAAAGAATAATCTTCTTTATTCCTATTCAATACTTTTTTGTTCGTTAAAATATTTAAAATTTCTTCTGTTTCCTTTAAATTTATATCAAAATTTATTTTCGTAAGAATTTCTTCTTTTTTCAAACCAAATGATAATGGAACGTTTTTATGATGTTCTTTTAATAAATTTTCAATTTGTGTAATTATTTTTTCAAGTACTTTACTACTTATATATTTTTTACCGATTTTATAGATTTTTTCCTGAGAAATATAATTATCTATTACTATTTCAATATCATCTTTATTTTCACCAGTGTATGAAATAATATCTTTTAATTCTACTAGTCTATCTTCATTTTCCATAAACTGTAATATAATCTCATCTAATTCGCCAGATTCTTTAAGTTTAAGGCTTGCAATTAATTCTTCATCAACATGTCTTTTCTTAGAAAGTGGATCTATTATTCTTCCTCCACCTATTGTTTCCACTGGTGAATAAGATCTTAGAACAAAACGATCTTTATTTCTACATACCAATGGCTCTTCCATTCTAAATTGTACAAATCCCTCTTCTCCTGGAAGTATTTCTTCTTTTTCAAGAGGTACTACTCTACATAAAATCTCCCTTGTTCCTATTGCCATTCTAAGTCTAGTCCAATGTTTTACAGTAAATTTTCTATTGTTTGAAACCATAATTTTAGCATCTACAATATTGCTTATTACAACAGAACCTTCCTTTGCAATAATATCACCTCGATGTATATTGAATTTTTTTAAAGTTGATATATTAATTGCCGTTCTCTGTCCTGCATATGCTGTTTCTACATCTTCTCCATGTACCTGAACAGATTTTATCTTTACCTTTTCTCCTTGAGGGTAAATGACAAGTTCTTCTCCTTTTTCCATATGGCCTTCCATTAGAGTTCCCGTTAAAACAGTTCCTATTCCCTTAACTGGAAAAACTCTATCAATATGCATTCTAGAAAGAACATTACTCTCTTTATCTTCTATTTCTTCACTTTCTTTTTCTAGAACTGAAATCAACTCATCTATTCCTCTTTTAGAAACTGAATCAACTTTTACTATTTGGGAATTTTCCAGGAATGTTCCCTTTGCAAAATCTCTTAATTCGTCTTCTACCAATTCTATATATTCATCTTCAACTAAATCACATTTTGTTAAAACTATAATTCCTTTTTTTATATCTAAGTAAGTTAATATATCTAAATGTTCTTTCGATTGTGGCATTATTCCTTCATCTGCCGCTACAATAAAAAGCACTAAATCAATTCCAGCTGCTCCAGCCATCATATTCTTAACAAATTTTTCATGACCTGGTACATCTACAATTCCTATTCTATTTCCATTTGGTAGGTCTAAATAGGTAAAACCTAAATTTATTGAAATACCTCTTTGTTTTTCCTCTGATAGAGTATCCGTCTCTCTTCCTGTTAAAGCCTTCACCAATGTGGTTTTTCCATGATCAATATGACCAGATGTACCTACGACTATATTCTTCATCTGTCCTCCACTATTTAAATAAATCCACTAATTCTTTTACAATTATTTCGAATTCATTGTCCTGAATCGTTCTTATATCAAGCATATATTTATCATCTTTAATTCTACCTATTATATGACTATCTGATAATCTCAGCATTTCTTCAATTTTTGAAGATGAATATTTTTCAGATGATAGTACAATAACCTTAGTTGGTATCACCTCTCCTGGCAGTGAACCACCACCTACTGTTGAAAACTCATCTTCAATACTCGTTTTTATAGATGAACTACTACTTTTTATCATATTTGCTAAAATATTTATTCTTTCCTCAATTTCTTCCATAGTGTAAGAAATCATCCTAATAGTTGGAATATTTACTTTTGCTTTTTCTTCATCTAAATATAATTTCAAAGTAGCTTCTAATGTTGCCAAAGTAATTTTATCGACTCTTAAAGCACGAAGTAATTGATTTTTCTTCATTTTTTCAATGAGCTTCGTCTTTCCTATTATTATTCCTGCCTGAGGTCCCCCTAGTAATTTATCACCACTAAATGTTATTAAATCCATTCCTGACTTTACAGATTCTAAAACAGTAGGCTCATGTTTTAATCCAAAATCCTCCAGATTAAAATATACCCCACTTCCTAAATCCTCCACTACAGGAATTTCATATTTATTGCCTAATTCCTTTAATTCTTCATTGCTTACAGTTTCTGTAAAACCTATTAATTTATAATTACTTGTATGAACTTTCATAAGTAATCTTGTGTCTTCAGTTATGGCGTTTTCATAATCCGATATCCTCGTCTTATTCGTTGCACCAACTTCAACAAGTCTTGCTCCACTCATCTCCATAACGCTTGGAATTCTAAATGCTCCTCCAACTTCAACGAGTTCTCCCCTTGAAACTATCGCTTCATAATCCTTTGAAAAGGTACTGAGTATTAATAATACAGCTGCAGCATTATTATTTACTATTAAAACATCCTCTGTCTTAAATAGTTTTTTTATCATATCTGTTACATGGCTATATCTTGATCCTCTCTGTCCTTCCAACAACTCATATTCTAAATTTGAATATCCTGATGCAATTTCCCACACTTCGTCTTTTATGGAATTACTTATTAAAGATCTTCCTAAATTAGTATGAAGTATAGTTCCAGTTCCATTTATAACCTTTTGTAATGATGAAGAAAAACTTTTCTCTAAATTTTCCTTAACATTCTTTAAAATATTTTCCATTTCTAAATCATCATTTATTATTTCTATATTGCTTTCATCTGTTTCAAGGATTTTTTTTCTCAAGTCATCTATTACTTGTCTTACGGATTCCGTTTTTAACTGTCTAGGATATTCTAATTTTTTTATATATCCTTCGTTTAATATTTCCTCTACTGAAGGTAATCTTCTAAAAAATTCGCTTTTTTTCATATTTTCCTCCTAATTCCACTATAATAATATTATAACTTATATACAATCAAAAAAAATATCATATTTTATGATACCGTTTTCAAGTAATGTTTATTGTGCTAAAAAGTTGACTATTAATAGTTTTTATACTTAATATTGGTTTATTGTTTGACATTTTTTTCATGTTATTTTGAAATGTATTGTTGACTATTTATCAATGTCATGTTAGAATTATCTTACAAAGTAATAGATAAGGTTGAAGGTGTTGGGAGATTCGATTACGAAACCGAAGGGACAAGAATATTTTTTCGCCAAAAAAATATTTGAATTTCTCAGGTAAAAGGGACTAACACTGGACTACATCTGAAGACTACGACAGAGAGATAAGGCAATTATCTTTCTGTTTTTTTATTTTATAGAGGTGATGAAATGATTATAATTACAAATAACCCGAGATTTACTGAAATTGAATATAAGGAAAAATACGATGTGGAGTTTTACGATACAGATTATATAGGAATTTTGGAAAAGGCTAGGGATTATATTCATGATAATTACGAAATGCTTACTCACCCACTTTATGGTAGTGTAAAACCTTATGAAACAGTATATAGAACTTTGGTGTTAAAAAAATCCAATAGCATATCTTTTACATCTGTAAATTTAATTGAAGAAGCAATTTTAACTGCAAAGAAATTTTATGATATGAATAAGAATTTCAATTGGACTGAAAAAATCTTGGATGATTTCCAAGTTGTTGACAAGGATATTATCGACAATACATTAGCTAGAATATAATAAAAGATTTATATAAATTTACTAGGAGGTATTAATGGACAATATTTATGATTTAATCATTATTGGTGCAGGTCCAGGAGGATTATCTGCTGGATTATACGGCGCTAGAGCAAAACTTAAAACTCTAGTTCTTGAAAAAGGTAGTAAAGGTGGACAAATAGTTACTACAAGTGAAGTTGAAAACTATCCAGGCTCTATTGAAGATGCTTCAGGTCCTTCACTTACTAAACGCTTTACAGAACAAGCTGAAAAATTCGGTGCTGAAATTGTTAAAGCCAATGTTATCGATGTTAATTTCGATAATAAAATTAAAGAAGTAATCTGTGAAGATGCTACTTATAAAGCAAAAGCTGTTATATTAGCAACAGGAGCTTCTCCTAAGAAGATAGGCTGTCCAGGAGAAAAGCTATTTACTGGTAAAGGTGTTTCCTACTGTGCTACATGTGATGCAGATTTCTTTGAAGATTTTGAAGTTATAGTAGTAGGTGGTGGAGATTCAGCTTTAGAGGAAGCTATGTACTTAACAAAATTTGCTAGAAAAGTATATTTAGTTCATAGAAGAGATACTTTTAGAGCTGCTAAATCAATAGTAGAGAAAGCTCAAAGCAATGACAAAATTGAATTCTGGTTAAACAAGGAAATAATTGAAATTAAAGGTGATGGAATTCTTGAGTCAGTTGTTTTAAAAGATACTGTAACTGGTGATACAAGTGAGTATTTTGCTCATGAAGACGACGGTACAATGGGAGTATTTGTTTTTATAGGATTTAATCCTCAAACTACTCTTTTCGAAGGAAAAATAGAATTAGAAAATGGTTATATAGTTACAGATGATGATATGAAAACAAATGTTGAAGGCGTTTACGCAGCTGGTGACGTTAGGGTAAAATCATTACGTCAAGTTGTTACAGCTGCAGCTGATGGTGCTATTGCCGCAGTAAATGCTGAAAAATATATAGATGATAATTTTTAATAAATAATTAAATTATAAGGAGGAATAATTATGTTAGCATTAGACAAAACAACTTTTGAAGATGAAGTACTAAAAGCTGAAGGATATGTATTTGTAGATTTTTGGAGTGAAGGCTGTGAACCATGTAAAGCTTTGATGCCAGATGTACACAAATTAGCAGATAAATATGGTGATAAAATCAAATTCTGCTCATTGGATACTACAAAAGCAAGAAGATTAGCTATTAAACAAAAAGTTTTAGGGCTACCTACAATGTTAATGTATAAAGATGGCGAAAAAATTGATGAAATAACAAAAGACACAGCTACTATAGAAAATATAGAAGCTATGATAGTTAAATACTATAATTAATCAAATAAAATACTTGTATTTTATATAAAAACAAATTAGTGGAGGTGTACAATGCGATTAGAATTAGGCAAAATTTTTATTAAAGATATTCAGTTTGCTGATTCATCTAAAATCGAAAACGGAGTTCTTTACGTTAGTAAAGACGAGTTACTAGAGGCTGTCGGTGGTGACGAACATATAAAATCTATTGATTTTGATATTGCTAAACCAGGTGAAAGTATAAGAATAACTCCCGTAAAAGATGTGATTGAGCCAAGAGTAAAAGTTGAAGGACCAGGAGCAATATTCCCTGGAATATTAAACAAAGTTGATACTGTTGGTCAAGGTAAAACATACGCTTTAAAGGGTATGGCAGTTGTTACAACTGGTAAAATAGTTGGTTTCCAAGAAGGAATTATAGACATGGTTGGTGAAGGAGCTAAATATACTCCATTCTCAAAATTAAATAACTTAGTAGTTATTTGTGAACCAGTTGACGGTTTAAAACAACATGATCATGAAAAAGCTGTAAGAATGATTGGTTTTAAGGCTGCTGCTTGGATTGGAGAATTAGCTAGAGAGCTAACTCCTGACGAAGTAAGCACTTATGAAACTAAACCATTGTTGCAACAAATAATGGAATATCCTACTTTACCAAAAGTTGCTTACGTTTATATGCTACAAACACAAGGATTGCTTCACGACACTTATGTCTACGGTGTAGATGCTAAACAAATAGTTCCTACTATCCTATACCCTACTGAAATAATGGATGGTGCAATCGTAAGTGGTAACTGTGTATCAGCATGTGATAAAAACCCAACATATGTACATTTAAACAATGGAGTTATAGAAGATCTATATGCAAGACATGGAATAGATTATAACTTTGTTGGAGTTGTTATAACAAATGAAAATGTATATTTAATGGATAAAGAAAGATCTTCTAACTGGACATCAAAACTTGTTGAATACTTAGGCGTAGACGCTGTTATAGTTTCTCAAGAAGGATTTGGTAACCCGGATACAGACTTAATAATGAACTGTAAGAAAATCGAAAACAAAGGTATTAAAACAGTTATTGTAACTGATGAATACGCTGGTAGAGATGGTGCTTCTCAATCGTTAGCAGATGCTGATGAAAAAGCTAATGCAGTGGTTACAGGTGGTAATGCTAACCAAGTGGTTCTTTTACCAAAACTTGATAAAATCATTGGTCATATAGAAGTTGTAGACGTTATTGCTGGTGGAGCTAAAGGTTCCTTAAGAGAAGATGGAACTATAGAAGTAGAAATCCAAGCTATAACAGGTGCTACAAATGAAACAGGCTTTAACTATTTAACAGCAAAAACTTATTAATAATAGAAAAATATATAAATTAAAATTTTAGGAGGATATCATGAGTTTATTAGAAAATAAAAAAATAATCATAATAGGCGACCGTGATGGAATACCTGCTCCTGCTATAGAAGAATGTGTTAAAACAGTTCCTAATACAGAAGTAGTTTTCTCATCAACAGAATGTTTTGTCTGAACTAGCGCAGGCGCTATGGACTTAGAAAACCAAAAGAGAGTTAAGGATGCATCCGATAAATACGGTGCAGAAAACATGGTTGTTATTCTAGGTGCAGCAGAAGCCGAAGCTGCAGGTCTTGCAGCAGAAACAGTTATAGCTGGTGATCCAACATTTGCTGGTCCTTTAGCCGGAGTTGCTTTAGGTTTAGCTACTTATCATGTAGTCGAAGAAGAAATGAAAAGCTTATTTGATGAAGCAGTTTATGATGAACAAATAAGTATGATGGAAATGGTGTTAGATGTTGATGAAATAGCAGCAGAAATGACTGAAATTAGAGAAGAATACGCTAACTAATAGACAAATTAAACATTACTAAATATAGTAAGGAGGACAAGATATATGGCGAATAAAAGAATCGTGCATTATATAAACCAATTCTTCGCTGGTATCGGTGGGGAAGAAAAAGCTGATACTAAACCTTTCATTGCTGATGAATTACCTCCAATAAGTAAGCAATTAGAAGCTAAACTTGGAGAAGGTTTTGAAGTAGTAGCTACAATAGTTTGTGGTGACAGTTACTTTAACGAAAATTTAGAATCAGCAAGTAAAGAAATCTTAGATATGATCAAAGGTTTTAACCCTGATTTATTTATGGCTGGTCCAGCTTTTAACGCAGGTCGTTATGGTGTTGCAGCAGGAACAATCACAAAAATGGTAAAAGATGAATTAAATATTCCAGCATTTACTGGTATGTATATTGAAAACCCAGGTGCTGATATGTTTAAAAAAGATGTTTATATAATTGAAACTTCTAACTCTGCAGCAGGTATGAGAAAAGCTCTTCCAAAAATGGCTAAATTTGCTAAAAAATTAGCTTTAGAAGAAGAAATTCTTGGACCTAAAGAAGAAGGATATATTCAAAGAGGTATTAGAGTTAACTACTTTAACGAAAAACGTGGTTCTGAAAGAGCTGTTGATATGCTTATTAAGAAGATCAATGGTGAAGAATTCGAAACAGAATATCCAATGCCTGTTTTTGATAGAGTAAATCCAAGCCCTGCAATTAAAGACTTAAGTAAAGCTACTATCGCTTTAGTTACTTCTGGTGGTATTGTGCCATTTGGTAACCCTGATAAAATAGAATCTTCATCAGCTTCTAAATATGGTGAATATTCAATAGCTGGAATAGACGACCTTAAAGAAGGCGAATTCGAAACTGCACATGGTGGTCATGACCCTGTTTATGCAAATGAAGACGCTGATAGAGTTTTACCTGTAGATGTTCTAAGAGATTTAGAAAAAGAAGGTAAAATTGGAAAATTATATGATTATTACTATAGTACTGTAGGAAATGGTACTGCTGTAGCAAGTGCTAAAGCTTTCGCTCATGAAATAGGCGAAAAACTTATTGCTAATAACGTTGATGCAGTTATACTTACTTCTACGTGAGGTACTTGTACACGTTGCGGTGCAACGATGGTAAAAGAAATTGAATCAACAGGTATTCCTGTAGTTCACATATGTACTGTAGTTCCTATCTCATTAACAGTAGGAGCTAATAGAATAGTACCAGCAATAGCTATCCCTCATCCACTTGGAAATCCTGCATTGGATTTTGATGAAGAAAAAGCTTTAAGAAGAAGTATAGTTGAAAAATCTTTAAATGCTTTAACTGTTGAAGTTGAAGACCAAACAGTATTTGAAGATTAAAAAATAGATTAATATGGATTCTACCAGGTGGTAGAATCCATAGTTAAATGGAGGTATTTATGTCTTTCCCTGTAATAAAAAATGCTGGATATGTTTTAGTTCATACTCCAGATATGATCATCCAAAACGGTTCTACAACTTCTACTGAAAGAATTGTAAATCCAGACTCTGAATTCTTAAAAGAAATCGGAAATCACATTAGATCTTACGAAGAAGTTGTGAACTATTTACCTAACCAAGTATATATTGGAAACTTAAGACCTGAAGAATTAAATAATTATGAAATGCCTTGGTATGATAAAGAATACAAAGGTACAAGAAAAGGAAAATTTGGTGAAATAACACCACAAGACGAGTTTATTGCTGTAATGAAAATCTGTGATTCTTTTGAACTAGTAGAATTAACAGAAGAATTTATTAATGAAGTAAAACCTAAAATAGAAGAAAACTATCCGGAATTTATTGAAAGATTTAATTCAATAAAACCATATAATGTTGAAGAAGACGCTCATCTATTAGAAGAACATAAAGCTGAAGGTTTATACAATAATGGAAAATTAGTTGGTATAGTTAAAGGAGCACATGATGTTGACGTTAACTTAAATGCTCATACTATGTTTGAAAACCTTGTTGTTAAAGCATCTGGTGTACTAGCTGCTGTAAATCTTTTAAGAAACACTTCTGTAGATAAGGATGATATAGATTATGTAGTAGAATGTTCAGAAGAGGCTTGTGGAGATATTAACCAAAGAGGTGGTGGTAACTTCGCTAAAGCCATAGCAGAAATAGCTGAACTTAACAATGCTTCTGGTTCTGATACTAGAGGTTTCTGTGCTGCACCTACTCACTCTTTAATTGAAGCTGCTGCTTTAGTTAAATCAGGAGTTTACAAAAATGTATTAGTAGTAGCTGGTGGTGCAACTGCTAAACTTGGTATGAATGCAAAAGACCATGTTAAAAAGGGTTACCCAGTTCTAGAAGATGTATTAGGAGCTTTTGCTGTATTAATATCTGAAAATGATGGTGTTAATCCAATATTTAGAACAGACTTAACTGGAAAACACAATGTAGGAACAGGTTCTTCCCCACAAGCTGTTATGACATCATTAATCACTGAAAGTTTAGACAGAGGTAATTTAAAAATAACTGATGTTGACACTTACTCAGTAGAAATGCAAAACCCTGATATTACAATGCCAGCTGGAGCAGGTAATGTACCAGAAGCTAACTTTAAAATGATTGGTGCATTAGCGGTTAAACGTGGTGATATTCAAAGAACAGAAATTAAAGATTTAATTGCACAAAGAGGATTACCTGGTTGGGCTCCAACTCAAGGTCATATTCCTTCAGGTGTTCCATATGTTGGATTTATGATTGATGACTTAACAACTGGAAATAAAAATAGAGCAATGATAGTTGGTAAAGGTAGTTTATTCCTAGGTAGAATGACTAACCTATTTGACGGAGTATCATTTATAGTAGAGAGAAATCCTGGTGAAAAAGATGAGGATTCTGGAGTTTCAAAAGACGAAATCAAGAAATTAATTGGTGCATCTTTAAAAGAATTAGCATTGAACATGCTACAAGAATAGAGGTGATAATATGACTAAAAATATTATTGCAAATGCCCTATTTGAAATTGCCGATGGCATAGAAAATGGTTCTTTTCTTAAAAGACCTAAAATAGGTTTAACTATTTTAGGAAGTGAACATGGAATAGAAAATATGGTAGAAGCAGCTAATCTAGCTAAATCTCCTAACTATGACATAGTTTTAATAGGACCAAAAATAGATACTGAATTTGAATTAGTAGAAACTGCAAATGAAGATGAAATTCATAAAAAAATGGAAGAACTACTTGATTCAAAATATTTAGACGCGTGTATTACAATGCATTACAGCTTCCCAGTTGGAGTATCTACAATAGGTAGAGTTATAACTCCTGGAAAGGGACGTGAAATGCTAATAGCAACAACAACAGGAACTAGTTCTTTAAATAGAGTAGAGAGTATGGTTAGAAATACCATAGCTGGAATTACTGTAGCTAAAGCATTGGGAAAAGAAAATCCAACAGTTGGAATTCTTAATGTTGATGGTGCAAAACAAGTTGAAAAAGCATTAAATAACTTAAAGGCAAATGGTTATGAATTTGAATATACTGAATCAGCAAGAGCTGATGGCGGCGCAGTACTTAGAGGTAATGACGTATTACAAGGAGTACCTGACGTTTGTGTAACGGATTCATTGACTGGAAATATACTAATGAAGATGTTCTCCGCATATACAACTGGCGGTAGTTATGAATCCCTTGGCTATGGATATGGTCCTGGTATAGGTGAAGACTACAATAGAAATATCTTGATAATATCAAGAGCTTCTGGAGCACCAGTTATTGCTAATGCAATTAAGTATGCATATGAATTGGTAATGGGTAAAATCTCAGAAGTATCTAAAAGAGAATACGACAATGTAAATTCTCATTGCTTTAATGTGGTAATAGATTCCTTAAACGCTAAAAAAGTAGTAGAGGAAAGTAATGAAGATGTAAAAGCTCCACCAAAAGAAATAGTAACAGGTTCTATTTCAGGAGTTGATATTCTAGATTTAGAAGAAGCAGTTGTTGCACTGTGGAAAAATAATGTTTATGCAGAAAGCGGAATGGGTTGTACAGGCCCTATCGTAATGGTAAATGAAGCAAATGTAGAAAAAGCAACAGATTTATTAAAAAAGGAAGATTATTTATAAATTCAAAAATTAAAATTAAAATAAGTGTTAATAAAGCTATGGTTCATAATGAGCCATAGCTTTTCCCCCGTCTCCTATTATTTATTGATATTATTATAAGTAGGAGTTATTCACCCTTTAATCTAGATTTTACTATATTTCAAAATTCTAATATAATGTATTTATAATATAATTTAGGAGTAAAAATGACAGCAATATATAAACAAATCATCAATGATTTTGTAAATAAATATAATAAACAGATATTAGTTCCTGGGGATACTGTGCCTTCTGAATCAGAATATATGATGAAATGGAATTGTTCTAGAGATACTGTCAGAAAATCCATGGCAGTTCTTACTGAAAGAAAATACATTAAGAAGAGTCAAGGACAAAAGTCGATTATTCTTGATAGAAGTGAATATGAATTTCCCGTTTCTAAAATATCCAGTTTTACTGAACTTCAAAAATCTTCAAAATTAAATGCTATAACAAAAGTTGTAAAATTTGAAATAGTAAAAGAGGATCATTATATATATAAGATATTTCAAGTTCCAAAAACGGAAAAAATATTGGAAATTATTAGATTAAGAAATATTGACGAGGAGAATATAATTCTAGATAAGGACTTCTTCATATTGAAATATGTTAAAGGACTTACTAAAGAAATTGCCAAAGGATCCATTTATGAGTTTCTTGAAAATAAATTGAATTTGAAAATTGGCTTTGCAAAGAAGACAATTACAATTCAGGACTATAATGATGAAGATTTGAAATATTTAGACTTTAAAGAGGGTACGCTAATAGCTACTATCTCAAGTAAAACATATTTAGAAAATAAAGTCTTATTTCAATTTACACAATCTAGACATAGATCAGATAAATTCAAATTTACTGATTATGCCCATAGATGAAAACCCTTGCTTTAATATTAAAACTGCGATATAAATAGATTAACAACTTGTACGTATAAGATTTTAGTTGAAGTTGTTTTTTCTTAACAAATACTTGTACGTATATGGAGGGTATTATCTATAATTATTAGGAGGGTATTATGGGAAAGTATTTAGACGATAGTAAGAAACTATTAGAATATATTGGAGGACGTGAAAATATCGGTGCTGTTACTCATTGTGTAACTAGAATGCGATTTGTTTTAAACGATCCTGAAAAAGCCAATATAGAAAAGATTGAAGCATTAAAATCAGTTAAGGGTACATTTACTCAAGCCGGTCAGTTTCAAGTTATTATAGGAAATGAAGTATCTACATTCTATAATGATTTCGTTTCAGTTACAGGTGTTGAAGGTGTAAGTAAAGACGAAGTAAAGGAAGAAGCAAAGAAGAATCAAAATATTTTACAAAGAATAGCTTCTACATTGGCAGAGATATTTGCACCTATAATTCCAGCAATTATAGTCGGTGGTTTGATTTTAGGTTTTAGAAATATTTTAGGTGAAATAGGATTTGAATCCTTTGGATAAAAAGTAGTTGATGGCGTTCCACAATTTTTAGCTGATAAAACTCCAGTATATAATACAATTGCTGATGTTTCTCAGTTTTGGTCAGGTGTTAACCATTTTTTATGGTTAATAGGTGAAGCAATATTCCATTTCCTACTAGTAGGAATAACATGGTCTATAACTAAAAAAATGGGTATTACACAGATTCTAGGTATTGTACTAGGACTTACATTGGTATCACCACAGTTGCTTAATGCTTATGCTGTTGCAGGAACTGCTGCAGCTGATATTCCAGTATGGAACTTTGGTTTCTTCCAACTTGAGATGATAGGATACCAAGCACAGGTTATACCTGCAATGTTAGCCTGTTTTGCATTAGTTTACTTGGAAAGATTCTTTAAGAAGATAATTCCAGAAGTTATTTCAATGATATTCGTTCTTTTATTCTCCCTATTGATAGCAGTAATTTTCGCTCACGCAATACTTGGACCAATTGGTTGGGTTATGGGAAATTGGATTTCTAATATAGTTTATGGCGGTTTAACTTCAAACTTCAAATGGTTATTTGCTGCAGTATTTGGTTTTCTATATGCTCCATTGGTAATTACAGGACTACACCATACAACAAATGCTATTGACACACAGTTAGTAGCGGATTTTGGTGGAACAATTCTTTGGCCAATGATTGCATTATCAAATATAGCACAGGGTTCAGCTGTACTTGCAATGATTGTTTTACAAAGAAAAAAATGAAGAGGCTAAACAGATTTCAGTACCTGCTACGATTTCAGCTTATTTAGGCGTTACAGAACCTGCATTATTTGGTGTTAACTTAAAATATAGGGCTCCTTTTGTATTCGGTATGATAGGCTCAGCAATAGCTGCTGTTGTTTCTGTTGAATTTGGCGTTCAAGCAAACTCCATTGGAGTAGGTGGAATACCTGGAATACTATCAATTAAAACACAATTTATGTTAATCTTTGCGCTGGCAATGGCAGTTTCTATAGTCGTACCTTTTGTATTGACTTTTGTTTGGGGAAAGAAAAATAATATTAAATAAGGAGTACAAATTGAATTTTAAAAATAAAACCATTTATCAAATTTATCCAAGATCATTTCAAGATAGTAATGGTGATGGATTAGGAGATTTAAATGGAATAACTAATAGGTTGGAATATCTATCTAAACTTGGAATAGATATGGTTTGGATTACACCTTTTTTTAAATCTCATCAATATGATAATGGATATGATGTAGATGATTATTATTCTATTGATCCCCTATTTGGAACAATGGATGATTTTGATAGATTGATTAAGAAAGCAAAGTCCTTAAATATTGAAATAATGCTTGATATGGTCTTTAACCATACCTCCATTCATCATGAATGGTTTGAGAAGGCATTATCAGGAGAAAAAAATATCAGGATTACTATTTCTTCAAAGAGAGTAGTAATGGGCCTCCTACAAATTGGAAATCAAAATTTGGAGGATCCTCTTGGAAATATGTAGAAGAACTAAACAAGTATTACTTACATCTATTCCATGAAGGACAAGCGGACTTAAATTGGGAAAATGAAAATGTTAGGAAAGAATTACAGAATATATTGAACTTTTGGAAGAATAAAGGAGTTAAAGGCTTTAGATTTGATGTTATAAACCTTATTTCCAAGCCAAGTATATTCAAAGACGACTTTTCAGGTGATGGAAGAAAATATTATACAGATGGTCCTAAAGTAAATGAGTATTTAAAGGAAATGGTTAGTAATGCAGAACTTGAGGATATGATTACCGTTGGTGAAATGTCCTCAACTTCCATAGAGAACTGTATACATTACACAAAGGAAGAAAATAAAAAATTAAGTATGGCCTTTAATTTTCACCATTTAAAAGTAGATTATAATAATGGTCAGAAGTGGGAATTAGCTCCTCCTAATTATAAAGCATTGACGGATATAT
Organism: uncultured Gallicola sp.; assembly: GCA_964345925.1. Taxonomy (GTDB): domain Bacteria; phylum Bacillota; class Clostridia; order Tissierellales; family Peptoniphilaceae; genus Miniphocaeibacter. Next base: position 30,269 of record CAYFSP010000006.1, read on the forward strand.
TTACGGATTGGCAAGTGGAAATGCAGGAAAAAGGAGGATGGTCTGCTTGGTTTTGGAATAACCATGATCAACCTAGAGCTATTTCAAGATTTACAGATGATGGAAAATATAGAATAGAATCTGCTAAACTACTTGCAAATATAGTCCATTTATTTAGAGGAACTCCTTATATATATCAAGGAGAAGAAATTGGTATGACTAACCATTACTTTAAATCCATTGAAGATTACAGAGATGTTGAAAGCGTAAACTATTATAATATTCTACTTGAAAACGGAAAGACTAAAGATGAAGCTCTTAATATATTATCAAATCGTTCAAGGGATAATGGAAGAACGCCAATGCAGTGGAATAATTCTACAAACGGTGGATTTACAACTGGTACTCCTTGGATAAAAGTAAATGAAAACTATAAAGAAATCAATATAGAGAAATGTATTGATGACAAGGATTCAATCTTTAACCATTATAAGAAATTAATAGAGTTGCGTAAAAAGTATAATGTTATATCTGAAGGCTTATATAGAGAAATAGAAACAGATGATGATAGATTATTTATTTTTGAAAGGTATTTAAAGGATAGTAAAATAATATCTATAAATAATTTCAGTGATGAAAAAATAAAATTAAATCTAAATTCTGACAAATTAAAAGAGTATGAAAATTCAGATGTTTTAATTTCCAATTATGATACAAAGAATATATTAGAAAATATAGTATTAAAACCATATGAATCCATATCATATATAAAAGAAGACTAAATCAATTGATTTAGTCTTCTGGTTTTGCTCCTAGGGATTTTAAGTATTTATCCATTCCCTTTGTTGATGTAATGCTATTATCATTATGTATCCAAGTAGCTTCTACACCGTCTACTTTATCCAGTAGTTTTTTTCCTTCATCTTCTGACATTAAAAATAGCGTCGTGGAAAAATAATCTGCTATTCCACTATCCTTACCAACTACGGTTACAGCTTTAAAGTATTCTCCAGGCATCAATGTTTCCGGATCTATTATATGGTTATAAATTTTACCATTCACTTCAAAATATCTTTGGTAATCTCCACTTGTTACTACAGAAATATCATTTCCATATACAGTATCTATTATTCCAGAACTTGCACCATCTTCATAAATCGGCTTCTGTAATCCTATTCCCCATTTATTTCTATCCTTCTCTATTGGTTTTCCAAGGGAAATTACATTTCCTCCTGCATTTAATATTGCAGATTTACAGCCATTTTCCTTAACTTTATCCATAACTTTTTGAGATGCATATCCTTTTGAAGTTGCACCTATATCAAGAGACATATTTTCATCTTCTAAAAATATGGTACTGTTCTCTTCATTTATTATAACCTTATTTATATCCGTATGTTTTGATGCTTCTTCAAGTTCTTCCATTTTGGGAATCTCTGCTTTTTCAGGGTTTTCTATTGCTCTTTCCCTATAGTCATGCCATATTCTAAGAACAGATCCAAAGGCAATATTTGTCTTATTTGAATATTTTTCTTCCATTTCCTTTGAAAATTTTATTAATTCTATTATATCCTTGTCCACTTCTACAGGAGCTATTCCTGCATTATCATTTATGGTCTTTATATTGTTTATACCTTCATAATCATTGTAAATATCATATAATTTATGAAGTCTGTGAAACTCATCCTTAACTATATTAAAATTCTCTTCAAATTCCTCATTTGTCTTTGCATATGATGTAAATGTAATAAATGTGTCAAATGCGTCGTATATATTATCATTAAAATTTGTATATTCATCATTCTTATTCTTACTACATGAAGTAGGTATCAACAAGAATATTAAAGCCATAATTATTCCAATTGTTTTCTTTTTCATTTTTCACCTCTAGATTATTATACAATAATAATCTATTTTAATTAAATATAAAAATGCATTTAAGGTTAGAATATAACTCTTAAATGCATTTATTTCTAATTATTATTCTCCAAAGGGATTCTTAAATAAATTTTCTCTTTCCCCTTCACCATCTGGAATTAATTTATTTTGCTCATTTTCCTATGGTGTTGTCTCCTTTTCTGGAACTTTGAAATCTTCAAATTTCAATTCCAATTTTTTCTCCTTGCCATTTCTTATGACTTTAAGTTCTACAGTATCATCAATTTTATAATCCAATAGAGTTTTTCTAAGGTTGTTCATTCCATCTATTTCCTTAGAGTCGATTGCAGTTATAACATCGCCTACTTCTACTCCAGCTTTTGATGCTGGAGAACCATCTTCAACTTTCATAACTACGGCTCCATTTTTTGCACCAGTATCTATTTCAAAGGATTTTTCATAATATTCTAATTCTGTTCCTTGTATTCCTAACAATACCGGTTGGAAGGATCCATTTTCCTTAATACCATCTACTATGGACTTTGCAGTATTTATCGGTATAGCAAATCCTATTCCCTCGCCTGCACTTGCTTTAGCAGTGTTTATTCCTATTAACTCACCTTTTGAGTTCAACAGTGCACCACCGCTATTACCACCATTTATAGCAGCGTCTGTCTGTATTAATCCGTCCATTGTAGCTTGTGTCTCTAAAGTGATACTTCTATTTAAACCTGAAACATATCCTGAAGTCAATGTTGATTGTAGGTCAAGTCCTAATGGGTTTCCTATAGCTATTGCCTTATCTCCTACTGAAACTTTGTCAGAATCAGCCATTTCCACTGGTGTAAGACCATTTTTCTCTACCTTTACTATTGCAAGGTCAAGGCTTTCGTCATACCAAATAACCTTACCCTCTATTGTTTCCTTGTCTGAGAATACAACTTGAATAGCTTCAGCTTGTCCATTGCTTATTACATGGGAATTGGTTAAAATATATCCATCTTCAGATACTATAACTCCACTTCCAACACCTTCAACATATCTTTCCCCGCTGAATATATTATTCGTTTTATTCGCTGTTTGAATTCCTACTACTGATGGAATTACCTTTGCAGCTACGGCATTTTCAGTGTTGACTTCGTCCTTTGTGTTAATCGTATAGTTGGAGTTAGTTCCATTTGAACCCACAGCCGTTTTTTCTAAACTACCCTTCATAACTAAAGCCGTAATTCCTGAACTAAGGACTGAAAATAACAAAGCTATTGCCATTGTTCTCAACCATGGAAATTTAGGTTTATTCTTTAATATTTCCTCTCTTACAATATTTCTCATATTGTCGTCGTCTCTTCTATAATTGCTATTCGCCTGTCCTTCGTCCTCTGTTCCTAAAGGATTATATACATTTCTATTTGAAAAGTTGTTTATTTCTGTTTCTTGATTATCATCATTATATTTTCTATCATCATCCATAATATACCTCCTAGGTTCTATGTTTTATACCTTTATGATAAGTATATTCTAGTTAAAAAACCTTTAAATATTCTTAAATGATATTTTAAATTTACTCTCTATTTTCGATGAGGCTATAACAACTGCTTTTGTATCCAAAATATTATTTTCCTCAAGTATATTTATTATTTCTTTTAAAGTATATCCTGATGTTACAATATCGTCTAATATTAATACGCTCTTACCTTTTATCTTTTGAATATTTTCTACTATTAAGGATTTCTTTAAATTACTTACCCTTTTATCCATTGGAAGCAAATGTTGATCCTTAGTATTTCTAACTTTTTTTACCACATTTGTATAAACTGGTATATTGAGTTTTTTCCCTATATATTCACCTATAAGCTCTGACTGATTATAACCTCTTCTATTTAGTTTTTTTGCCGCCATAGGCATTGGAATAATACAATCGAATTCAATATTTTTCCTATTTATATAATCTGTTAACAATTCTCCAAAAGCTCTATATAAATAACTTTTATCTTCAAATTTAAATTCCTTTATAATTTCCTTTAACCTTCCCGTATATAGATAAGGGTAAAAACATTCTCGTTCTTCTATATATTTTACACCGTCTACATATTCAAATAGGTTTAAACAGTCTTCACAAAAATACTTTTTATTATATTCTTCACTCATACAGGAATAGCAGTATCCTTCTGATAAAAATAATAGGTCATTTAATTTAATCATCGTCGATTATACCTTTATAAAGTTCATAGTATTCTTTAATTCTATATGATAATGTAGAATTTCTCTTTGCTATATGGGTATTGTTTATCATATTTCTCAAGTAGGAAATATTTCCTACTAGTACGACTAATTTTCTAGCCCTTGTTATTGCCGTATATATTAAATTTCTTGTCATAAGCATGTATGGTCCTGCACCTAGTGGAATAACAACTGCTGGAAATTCACTTCCTTGAGACTTATGAATTGTAATAGCATATGATAATGACAGTTCGTCTAATTCTTTTACTGCATACTCCACATATCTTTCATTATCAAATAATACCTCAACTGTATTGTCGTAATTATCCACCTTTGTAACAGTTCCAAAATCACCGTTGAAAACTCCAAGTCCCGTTTGATAACTTCTAGTCTGGTACTCTTTATTATAGTTATTTCTAATTTGCATAACCTTGTCATTTTCTCTGAAGATTTTATCACCATAAGTAATTTCTTCAATATTTGGTGTTTTAGGATTTAAAACCTCTTGTAGCTGTCTATTTAGTTCTACAGTTCCAATATCAGATTTCTTCATGGGAGTTAACACCTGAATATCTTCAATATTTTTTATATTGTAATATTGTGGCAATCTTTTTGCCACCAAATTTATTAAAGTCCCTTGAGTATGAGTGTTGCTCTCTGATGCTACAAAGAAAAAGTCCTTTCCCTTTTCATTTAATATAGGAAATTGTCCTTCATTAATTCTATGGGCATTTACTACAATATTGCTATTTTCTCCCTGTCTAAATATCTTCTTAAGCCTTATGGTCTTAACCTTTCCTGAATTTATAATATCCTTTAAGGTATTTCCTGCTCCAACCGATGGTAACTGGTCAATATCTCCTACAAAAATAATCTTGGTCTCAGAATTTATTCCCTTTAAAAGATTTTCCAGTAGTATTAAATCAATCATTGACGATTCATCAATAATTATTATATCTGCATTTAAAGGATTATCTTCATTGTGATCGAATATCATACCTCTACCGCTGTCTACAGGCATGTAGCCTAATAGTCTATGAATTGTCTTGGCTTCGTGATTACAGCTTTCTTCCATCCTCTTAGCAGCCCTACCAGTTGGTGCCGTCAGCACAACTTTAAGTCCATTGTCCTTATAGATTTTTACAATTTCATTTATAATCGTAGTCTTTCCTGTACCTGGTCCACCAGTTATTACCAATATATTTTCCTTCACTGCAGATTCTATAGCGTCGATTTGTTCCTCTGCAAAGGAGAGTTCCTCATTTTTCTCAATGGATTTTAATTCATCTTCCCAGATAATACCAGTTTTTATCTCTTCATTTGTCAAAATTTTAGAAAATAGTCCTGCCACCTTTAACTCACTATTGTAATAATATGGATCATAAATGATTTTCTCGTCATTTACTTTGTCCATAATAATGGTGTTTTCAAGTACCATCTCCATTATTAAATCTTCAACTGTATCTTTATCTATATCTATTAATTTTGAAACCCTATATACTGTTTCATCATATGGCATATAACAATTTCCATTTTGATTTGCTTCACTTTGTAAATAATAATTAAATGCCGCCTTTATTCTAAAGGGAGAATTTCTGTCTATATCATTTTTCAAAGCTATATCATCAGCTGTCTTAAATCCAATTCCCCAAATATCGTTTATTAATTGGTATGGATTTGTCTTTATTGTAGCAATTGTATCGTCTCCATATTCCTTTATGATCTTTTGAGACTGTCCCATTGGAATACCTAGTCCTTGTAAAAATATAACAATATCTTGAACTTTTAATTCCTCTTCTAAAGCTTCGTAAATATCCTTATACTTCTTCTTTCCAATTCCCTCAACTTCCATTAATCTTGCAGGATTTGTCCTTAAAATATCCAAAGTATCAGTACCAAATTTATCCACTATTCTCTTTGCCATTTTCTTGCCAATATGAGGCAATACTCTAGATGAAAGATATTTTTCAATGGAAATTATAGAAGTCCCTGTAACTACTTCAAATGATTTTACAGATATCTGTTCACCATACTTATCATGGTAGACAAAATCTCCATCTATTTTCAGACTGTCTCCAACTATGACATGGGGAACTATACCAACGGCAATAATATCTCCGTCAGTTGTATCCAATTTCATAACCTTGTATCCATTATCTTCATTGTTGAAAATAATACTTTCTATAATTCCTTCTACTTCCATAATTCCCTCACATTATATATCATTCACCTTATATTATAAACTAAAGCAGGCCCTTATCCAAAATTCATTGGTAATAGCCTGCTTTTGATTTAATTATTTAATTATTCTAAACTTCTATTCTGTCTATTTTAGCTCCAAGCTTTCTTAATTTTCCTACAATATCATCATATCCTCTATCTATATGATGTATTTCAGAAATATATGTTTTACCCTCAGCTACAAGGCCCACTAGTATTAGTGCAGCTCCTGCTCTTAAGTCAGTCGCTTTTACCTCTGCTCCCTTTAGCTTAGGAACACCTGCAATCCTTGCTTCTCTAGCATCAGTTGCAATTATAGCACCCATTCTCAAGAGTTCATCTACATGCATAAATCTATTTTCAAATACGGTTTCTGTAACCTTTGACTGTCCTTTTGCCACAGTTAATAAAGCCATGAACTGTGCTTGAACGTCTGTTGGAAAACCTGGATAAGGCAATGTTTTAATATCTGTTCCTACAGGATCTTCTGTACCTATAACCCTTAGAACATCTTGTTCCTCATTAACATAAACCTTACAGCCAACCTCTTTTAATTTTGCAATCACCGGCATAACGTGACTTGCTATACAATTTTCTATGGTGATGTCACCTTTTGTTATAGCTGCTGCTACCATAAAAGTTGCCGCTTCTATTCTATCTGGAATAATCGAATGTTGACCACCTGTTAATTTGTCCACACCCTTTATTCTTATTGCAGATGTACCAGCACCTTTAATATTTGCACCCATCTTGTTTAAAAAGTTTACAAGGTCCACTATTTCCGGTTCCTTAGCTGCATTTTCAATAATGGTTTCGCCTTCAGCTAAAACAGCTGCCATTATAATATTTTGTGTTGCCCCTACAGATGGGAAATCCAAATATATAATATCTCCCTTTAATCCATTTACAGCAGTGGCTTCAACTCTATCAATTCCTTCAACAACCTCTGCACCTAAAGCTTTAAAACCCTTTAAATGTAAATCTATAGGCCTTTTACCTATAGCACATCCACCTGGTAAATATGTCATGGTCTTACCAAATCTTGCAAGTAATGGTCCCATAACTAAAAAAGAAGCTCTCATCCTATTCATCAATTCCATAGGTGCTTCATATCCTGTTAAATTTGAAGAATCTATTTCAACTTTGTTTTTTTCTAAATATTTAACTTTAGCCCCTAAGGACTCCAATACCTCTAAAATTACTTCTATATCACTTAATTTTGGCACATTATCCAATACAATAGGCTCTGTTCCCAGTAAGGATGCAGCAATTATTGGTAAAGCCGCATTTTTTGCACCATCAATGTACACTGAACCGTTAAGAGGCCCACTGTTACTAACAACTATTTTTTCCACTTTTCCTCCAATAAAAATCTTAAATATCTCCTTAAATATCTCTATAATCTTCGATTATTATATCATAAACACGTGTTTATTGATATAATTAAAATGCTACAAAAAAGATAAGTTTTCTTTTATTCAGGAGGTTGTAATGAAAAAATTAGAGACAAAGGATATTACCATTATTGGACTACTTGCATCCTTAACTATAATCCTTGGTTTAACACCTTTAGGCAGCATTCCTTTAGGTCCGTTTATGAGAGCTACAATATTACATATACCAACGATTATAGGAGCAATAATCTGTGGTCCATTCGTTGGAGGAATACTTGGTTTAATATTTGGGATTTTTTCCCTTGTTCAAAATTTAATAGCTCCAACCGTATTTTCCTTTATGTTTTGGAATCCATTGGTTTCAGTTCTTCCAAGAATGTTAATCGGAATTGGAACAGGATATTTTTATATCTTTTTAAAAAAAATAAATTTCAAAAAAACATTGATTCCATTTATAACAGGAGGAATTGGTTCCATTATTAATACTGTAGGAGTTCTAGGTATGAGTTTTATACTATATGGAAGTAAAACAACTCAAACAGGTGGAGAAAATACTGCAAAGCTACTAATCACTGTAGCATCAACGAATTTCCCATTTGAACTTGTATTGACAATATTTCTTGTAGGTTTTATTACCATAGGACTTTTAAAATCCAAAAAAAGCAGATAGCTATCTGCTTTTTTTCATCCTTATAATAATGCCTAAAATTATTAATATAAATCCTATTAAAAAATAGTAACCATACTGTAAATCCAAATTCATTTTCAATCTGAACAAATAGAATATTTTCATCTTTTCATATCCTAAAAACATATTTCCCATAAAATATAGAATTGGAATCAAGTAACCTATTATTAAATTAAATGTAATTGCAAAAAATAATATTCCTATACTTCCGTATAAAAAACCAATTCCTAAAGATTGTGGTATAAATGTTTTATAATCCATGTAGGAATTGCCATTGTTTAAAAATACTGCAAACAATAGGGTTATTATCGTATATAACAAGACCCTAACAATTACTCTAAAGATTAAAGTATTTGAAAAACTTGCTCTACGTGTTCTTATAGTCTGTTCAATTCCATAATCATACTCCTGTTCAAAAACCGGCGTTATTAAAATAATTCCTATAAGTGGAAGAAAGCCTTCCATTATATTAATCATATTTTCCTTGCTAATTCTCGTTGCTCCAAAGAATAGAAATATTATAAAAAATACTATTGTAGAAATGAGTATTGGTTTTAAAATATTGTATTTAATCTCTTTTCTTACTATTATTCCTGCTTCTTTCAATTTTGACCATGCCTCCATTTCTCTTTAAATCAAATATTTTTACGGATAATAATATGAATATTAAAGATATTATTATATAAACTACTCTATTCAAATATACTGAACCTAGACTTTCAAAGTAAAGAGCAGTATTTCCAAGTCCATTTTGTCTCATTATTAAAGGCCAATCGTATCCCCCACTTAAATTGTTTACATTGCCTGAAACAAATATTATCCACATTATTAACATTCCTATTACACCTACAGGATAACCTGTAAGTATTGTAATTAAAGTTCCAAAGGCTAGTACAAACAAAAGATTTGGGAGTATCCATAAGGCTATATATTTATAAAATGCTAATATATCCACATTTTGAGCTCCATATGTTGAAATTATAATCATATTATAAACCGTAGCCAAAATTATAATCGACACTGTAAACATTAAAAACATTGCTAAAATTCTAGTAAGTACTATTTTTCTACTGGATATGGATTTAGAATTAACTATGTCCATAACTCCTGATGTTTTATCTTGATACCATATAAAAACGGCTAAAAGTATTGGTGTAAAGGTAATTATTATACCTAAATAATCGCTAAACAACCTTGCATATGCACCTGTAATTCTATCCTTTGTCTTAATTAATTCAAAGTCCTCTACAGCATCTTCAAATGTCATTTCCACATAACCATATGTAGATTCTATTTTCTTTTCACTAAAATTTGTTCCTCCACCAATTAATGTATCTATGGAGTTCATTATATTTATAAATTCTTCCCTATTAGTAGCATGATAATTCATATTTTCAGGTAACTTATCCTCTTTGACAGCATTTAACAACTCCTCTTTCGATACGTCTATTAATCTAGAAATATAATCTGTCATAATATTCTTTTCCGAATTAGTAAGTTCCACTTCTTTAAAAAATCCAAAAGGATATGTTATATAGTTATTATTGTTGTAATCAAACATTAATGCATTAATGGAATTTATCTGAATCACATTAATATCCTTAGTTTTTTTATTACCATAATTTATATTCTTACTTATTAATTGGTCATTTTCATCATATAATACCTCTGTACCATCTATAATTTCTTTACGGCCAGCTTTTTCAGCCTCTTTTATTATTTCCTCATGTTCTTTTTTTGTAACCATAGGGTCTCTATCTTGAATATTATCAATTTGAAACTGGCTTAACATAAAACCTACTATTATGGCTATGGAAATATAAAATATTGGATTTTTTAATATTCTCTTAATTTCAAGATATAATAACTTCATTATTTCACCCCTGACATATCATAGATTACATTTAAATAACTATCTTCAATATTTGGCTTCACTGATATAAAGGAACTTTCTGGACTTCCCTTGTATAAAAATTTCATTTCAACAAATTCTCCGTTATCCCTTTGAGAAGTTATTATATATCTATTTTTGAAATCGGAAACATCTTCATAATTCAAATTTGTCTTATATACAAAACCTCTAGCCCTATTTTTTAAATCTTCAACTTTTCCATTAAAGATTATTCTACCGTCATTCATTATTGCAAGATTTTTAGATGTGGACTCAATATCACCTGCAATATGTGTTGAAAGAATTACAATCTTCTCCTTACCTAAGTCAGCCAGTATATTTCTAAAACGAATTCTTTCTTCAGGATCAAGGCCGGCTGTTGGCTCATCTACAATTAGTACCTTTGGATCATGAATAATAGCCTGTCCAATACCAAGACGTCTTTTCATTCCACCTGAAAGAGACTTTACCTTCTTATGTCTATCATCTTGTAAATTTATTAGTTCTAATACCTCTTCAACCCTTGTTTTTAAAAGGCTACGTTTCATTCCTGATAGAGTTCCCAAGTATTTTAAAGACTCGTCAACTTTCATACTAGGATACATATTAAAATCCTGTGGAAGATATCCTATTATTTCCCTTACTTCACTACGCTTTGAAATATCTACTCCACAAAGTGTAATCTCCCCTGACTTTTTTTCAAGCAGTCCTACTAAAGTCTTCATAAATGTTGATTTTCCAGCACCATTTCTACCAAGAAGCCCAAACATTCCTTTGTCCAACTCCAAATCTATATTATGTAAAATCTGTTTTCTTCCATAACCTGCATTAAGATTTTTTATTATAATTTTTTCATTCATAAAAAAACACTCTCCTTATCTATAAGGAAAGTGTATCAATAAATTTTCAATTGTTTTCCAACTTTATTTTAAAATATACCATTGCGCCATTTTCTCTATTTTCTAAAATTAGTTCAGAATTGTAAATTTTTAAAATATTGGAAGAAATATTAAGTCCCAGTCCCATACTTCCCTTTCCTGGATTTTCTGTGAAAAACTGTGATTTGCCATTTACTAAAGCCTCTTTTGAAAAACCTTCACCGTCATCTTTTACTTCAATTTGTAAAAAACCATCTACAATTTTAAAGTTCACTTCAACACTTTCTTTAGCAAACCTTATAGCATTGTTAACAAGATTATGGATTACTTCTGAAATTAAAATATCATCAAAATAACAGATTATTTTTTCTTTCGGAAAGTTCCAAGTAATATTCTTGTCAATTTTAACAGCCTTATAATCCATAATTAAAATTTCTATAAATTCCTGTAATATGATTTCTTTACTTTGATTTTCAATATTTTCAAATTTCCTTAAGCTTTCCAGCCTTTTAATATAATTTTCTATTCTAAGAATATTCTTGTTTGTTGAATTCATCAGTTTAGAAAAAGATTCTTCATCATCTTTCTCAACCATTTCCATCATCTCCACATTCCCCTTAACAATAGCTAATGGATTTTTTATATCATGACCAAAATCTGTAATCTTCTTATCAAAAACATCTTTTTCATTAATAAGTCTAATCCTATA
>CAYFSP010000006.1:42225-61541 GCA_964345925.1 uncultured Gallicola sp.
AATCCTATAAACGAAAAAATCGTAATAAAGAATATATATACAATGGAATTATAATTTTTTACTAGTTTTGATAAAAAATCTATAAAAATATTTCCCTCTATGAAAATTTCATCAGAATATATAATATTATTAACTACATTTATTCTATCTAAATCAATAAAATATCTTACAAGAAAAATAAAAACAGTTGCAATAAAAAGTCCTGTAAAAAGATATAAAATCATATAAATAAAAAAGCTTGTTTTAAGTTTTAACTTTGTAGTAATTTCATTTAACCAATCCATTTATATCCTATTCCCCAAACAGTTGATATGTACTCATCATCAGTGTATTTTTTCATCTTTGTTCTAATTTTCCTTATATGTTCAGCAATTACTTGAGAATCTCCAAAGGAATCATAGGACCATAAACGATCGTAAATTCTATCCTTATCTAAAACAATACTTGGATTTGTTGAAAGTAGTTCAATAATATCAAATTCCGTCTTAGTAAAAATAATTTCCTTATCATTATACATAACGGTTCTTCCACTGTAATCTATTACTAATTTATCTTTATTTTCTACCTTTCGTTCCTCTCTTTTTAAATTCGTATAAACACGAGCATATAGTTCCTTTAAGGAAAAAGGCTTCGTAATATAATCTTCTGCTCCAATCATTAATCCCTTTATCATATCCGACTCAGAGTTTCTTGCAGTAATAAATATAATTGGAGCATTTGTTTTATTTCTAATCTTTTTACATACTTCAAATCCATCCATATGAGGCATATTAATATCCAGTAAAATAATATCAGGGTTTTCTTCAATTATCTCTAAAATATTTATGCCACTGGAAGATGTAATTGTTTCAAAACCCTTTAACTGAAAAAAGCTCTCTAACATTTCCAACATTTCAATTTCATCATCTATAATTAAAATTTTATTTTTCATATTATCACCAATACTAATATACTATATAATTATCAATATTTTTCCAATTAAAAAGGAATATGCTTTTGCATATTCCTTTTTATCTATAGGAGTCAATATTTTTGAAAAAAATATTTTTATTTATAATTTTACAAGCTCTTCATTAATATTTTTTAATGCATAATATGATTTTTGATATATTTTGTAATACTTACTATAATCTTCATCATTTTCTTTTATAGAGTTTGTTTTTTCTGCATACTTAACGTATTTATCGGATATGTCCTTTAAATCATCATAATATCCTGAAGCAATTGAAGCAAGTATTGCTGCACCCAATGTGGTTCCGCCTTCTCCCTTAATTTTTTCTATACTACAATTAAAATTATCTGCCAATATTTGTACCCAAGTATCATTGTTAGCACCGCCACCTGTTAAATATATATTGTCTATCTTAAGTCCAATATCTCTAATGATCTCCATACAATCCCTTAGTGAAAAAGTAACACCTTCTATAACAGCTCGCATCATATCATGTCTTTCATGAATTCCAGAAAGACCAATAAAGGACCCTCTTGTATTTGGATCTAGGTGGGGTGTTCTTTCACCCATTAAATATGGTAAATATATTAAATTATTACTACCTATTCTAGATTTTTTAATATCATCTTCCATTTTAGAATATAGTTTATCTTTCTCTATATCCTTGTAGAAATTATTAGTAAACCAATTTACTGAAAGTCCTGCTGCCTGTGTTACTCCCATTACATGCCATGTACCTGGAACTGCTGAACAGAATGTGTGTATTCTACCTTTATCATCCATTCTAATCTCATCGCTTTGAGTAAATACAACTCCACTTGTTCCTATAGTTGTAAACGTTTCACCATCTCTAACTACTCCACATCCTATTGCAGCAGCTGCATTATCACCTGCTCCTGCTGCTATATGAATTTTATTCTTAGCACCTAATATATGAGAAAACTCATCTTTTAAATATCCTGTAGATTCTACTGACTCATATAATTTTGGTAATGCATTCATATCTATATTAAATGTATTACATATTTTCTCCGACCATTTTCTACCTGGCACATCTAATATTTGCATACCACTTGCATCTGAAACATCCGTTGCATAATCACCAGACAGATAAAATCTTATATAGTCTTTCGGTAATAGTATATGCTTACATTTACTGTATATTTCAGGTTCATTTTTCTTTACCCATAATATTTTTGATAATGTAAATCCAGTCAATGCAGGATTTGCAGTTATTTTAATTATTTCTTCTTTTCCAAGTAATTTATTTATATCATCTACTTCTTCTTCTGTTCTTTGGTCATTCCATAAAATCGCCGGTCTTAGTACTTTATCATTCTCATCTAACATAACAAGACCATGCATTTGTCCTGTTAATCCAATCCCTTTAAGAGAAGCCGTTTCGTTATGAAACTTTTCCTTTAACTCTTCCATTGTAGAGTCTACAGCTTTCACCCAATCTTCAGGATTTTGTTCAGACCAACCATTATGTGGTTGAAATAATTCATATTCCTTTATAATTGTACCAATAGGGGAGAATTTTTCATCGTATAAAACAGTTTTTAAAGAAGATGTTCCTAAATCCATTCCTAAAAAATAATTCATTTTACACCTCTATTAATTAAAGGCACAAAAACTTGTGCCTTTATCTTTATTTGTAAAGTATTTGATTTACAATATTTTCTAAATACTCTTGTCTACCACTTTCCATATTAGTTTCTTCATTATTTGCAGTATATTCTTCCAATTCTTCTAAGGAAGTATTTCCCTCTACAATTTTCTTTCCAATTCCATCGTTGTAGCTTGAGTATCTCTGTTCAACAAATTCTTCTATTCGTCCATCTTTTAATATTTCATATGCTTTTATCAATGCTAATGCAAATGTATCCATTCCACTAATATAACCGTAAACAATATCTTCATATGTGAATGAAGGTCTTCTCACCTTTGCATCAAAATTAAGTCCACCGTTTGTAAATCCACCTGCTTTGATTATTTCAATCATTGCCAATGTAGCTTCCTTTACATCTGTAGGGAATTGGTCTGTATCCCAACCTAGATGTGGATCACCTTGGTTAGCATCAACACTACCTAAAATTCCATTTATTCTTGCAACTGCTAAATCATGATTAAAAGTATGACCTGCAAGAGTAGCATGGTTTGCTTCAATATTTAATTTAAAATCATCTAGAAGATCATATTTTGTTAAAAATCCTAAAACAGTTGCAGCATCAAAATCATATTGATGAGTTGTCGGCTCTTTTGGTTTTGGCTCTATGTAGAAGTCTCCTGTAAATCCTTTACTTCTACCATATTTTACAGCCATCTTCATAAGTCTAGCCATATTGTCTAATTCAAAGTCCATTCTAGTATTTAATAGAGTTTCATAGCCTTCTCTTCCACCCCAAAATACATAGCCTGTTCCACCTAATTCTATAGTTGCATCTATGGCATTTTTTATCTGTGCTGCTGCATATGCAAAGCTATCAGCCTTACAAGAAGTTCCTGCACCATGCATATATCTTGGATTACCAAAACAATTTGCAGTACCCCATAGAAGTTTTATTCCTGTATCTTTCATCTTACCTTTAATATAAGATGTTATTTCCTTTAAATTATTTCTATATTCTTCAAAGGAGTTTCCTTCTGGAGCTATATCCACATCATGAAAACAGAAGTATTTAATTCCCATTTTACTCATAAATTCAAAACCAGCATCTACTCTAGCTTTTGCTACTTCCATAGGATCTTCTTTACCATATGTTCTATCCATAGTACCGCTACCAAATGGATCTGTTCCGACAGCCGTTAATGTATGCCACCATGACATAGCAAATTTTAAATGTTCCTCCATTGTCTTTCCTTCTATAACTTTAGATGCATCATAAAACTTATATGCAAATGGATTCGTTGAGTTCGGTCCTTCATATTTTATTTCTGGCATATCTTTAAAAAAATTATTCATTTTATTATCCTTTCTTCTTTCTACTTATAATATCAAATGCTACTGCTATTAAAAGTACTAATCCTTTAATAGCTTGTTGCCAATCTATTCCTATTCCCATAATGGACATACCATTGTTTAAAATCCCCATTACAAGTCCACCAATTATTGCTCCAATTATTGTACCTACACCACCTGAAGCCGATGCTCCTCCTATATAACAAGCTGCTATTGCATCTAACTCAAGACCTGATCCTGCTGAAGGTGCTGCTGCATTAAGTCTTCCTGAGAATATTATTCCAGCTAACGCCGCTAAAATACCCATATTAACATATACTAAGAAAAATATTTTATTTGTGTTAATTCCTGATAGTTTTGTAGCTCTCTCATTTCCACCAAATGCATATATGCTTCTACCTAAAGTCGTTTTTTGAGTTATAAATGTATATATGAATACAAGTAATGCTAGTATTCCAAGTATTAACGGTATTCCTTTATACAGACTTAACCAATATAATGCAAATACTATTATAAATATTTCCAAAATAATTTTAATTAAGAAAGTATTCATTGATGTAGTTACTAAATTGTATTTTAAATCCTGTTTTCTCTTATTCATCTCCATAAATATTATGGATAATATCAATACAATTGCTAAGATAATCGTACTTATATTAAATACTCCCACCTTGCCCATTTCAGGAATAAATCCTGATGCCATATACTGATATGATTCTGGGAATGGTGCCAATGTATTTCCGTTTAATATTACCATTGTAATACCTTTGAAAATCAACATTCCTGCCAATGTAACTATAAATGCAGGTACTCTTATATATGCAATCCAAAACCCTTGCCAAGCTCCTACTAATACTCCTACTAATAAACATATTAAAATTGTTAAAGGAACTGAAAAACCTTTTGTTACAATTAAAGTTCCTGCAATGGCACTTACCATTCCTAAAATGGATCCTACTGCTAAGTCTATATTCCCCGTCAATATACAAGGAAGCATACCTATGGCAAGTATTAATATATAACTATTTTGCATTATTAATTTCGATACATTCATAGGTTTTAACAAAACACCATCAGTTGCTATTTGGAAAAATATTGCTATTGCTATTAAAGCTAAGAACATGATATTTTTTCTAAAATCGAATCTATTTTTCCCTAATGCTTTTTTGTTCATTATTCTTCTCCTTTCGTAGACTGCATAATAGCTTTCATAATATTTTCCTGGCTAACAGATTGCTTATCTAGTTCTCCAACTATTCTGCCTTCATTCATAACATATACTCTATCTGAAATACCCATAACCTCTGGCATTTCTGAAGAAATTACTATAATAGAACGCCCCTCTGCTGCTAATTCATTTATAATACTGTATATTTCATATTTCGCTCCAACATCTATTCCTCTTGTTGGTTCATCTAATATCAATAAATCCGGATCAGAATATATCCACCTAGCCAACATTATCTTCTGTTGGTTTCCTCCAGATAATTGACCTGATTTATACATAACATTAGGTGCTTTAATATTTATCTTATCCTTATATTCATTTGCTACTTGTAATTCTTCATTTTCGTTTATAATTCCATAATTGCTTATTTTATTTAAACTGGATAATGTAGTGTTGTTCTTTATACTCTGTTCAAGTATTAATCCTTGAGATTTTCTATCCTCTGTTACATAGGCTATTCTAGCCTTTATTGCCTCTTTTGGATTGTTTAATTCTATTTTCTCTCCATTTTTGTATATTTCGCCAGATTTAAAAATCCCATATGATTTTCCAAAAATACTCATTGCCAACTCTGTTCTACCTGATCCCATTAAGCCAGCAATTCCAACTACTTCACCTTTTTTTATATTTATATTTACATTATTCACCATTAATTTTCCAGGAATAACTTCAGACTCAATATTCCAATTCCTAATTTCAAACTGAATATCTCCTATTTCAACATCCCTACTAGGATACCTATCGGTTAATTCCCTTCCAACCATTCCTTTGATAATTCTGTCCTCTGAAATATCATCAACACCTCTCACCAAGGTCTCTATGGATTTTCCATCTCTTATAATGGTAATGTCATCTGCTATTTTATTAATTTCATTTAATTTATGTGAAATGATTATGGATGTAATTCCCTTACTTTTTAAATCTAGAATCAAGTCCAATAATTTATCACTATCTGAATCGTTTAAAGAAGCCGTTGGCTCATCTAGTATTAATAATTTAACATTTTTTGATAATGCTTTTGCTATTTCTACCAGTTGTTGTTTCCCAACTCCTATCTCCTCAATAAGTAAGTTTAAGTTTTCATCTAATCCAACTAACTTTGTATATCTTTCGGCGTCACTATAGGTTTTACCCCAGTTGATAACACCATTTTTACTTCTCTCATTCCCTAAAAAAATATTTTCCTTTATTGATAAATTTGGCACTAATGCCAACTCTTGATGTATTATTACAATACCTTTTTCTTCACTGTCCTTTATAGTCTTTAACTTACATGCTTCATTTTTATATAATATGTCACCTTCATAAGTTCCATAAGGATATACACCACTTAATATGTTCATCAATGTAGACTTTCCGGCACCATTTTCCCCTACAATTGCATGTATAGTTCCATTTCTAACGTTTAGATTAACATTGTCCAGGGCTTTAACTCCAGGAAATTCCTTAACTATATTTTTCATTTGTAATATGTAATCTGACATATTATCCTCCTTAATTAAGAAACCAGATAAGGATCTCTTATCTGGTTATCCTAATTGTAAATATTATTTACTTAACATCTTCTTCTTTATAATATCCACTATCCACTAATAGTTCTTTGTAATTATCTTTATCTACTGCTTCTGGTTCAAGTAAGAATGAAGGAACAACTTTCTTTCCATTATCATAAGTTTCTTCATCATTTACAGGAACTTCTTTGTCATTTATTATTGCATCAACCATTTCAACTACTTTTTCAGCTAAAGCTCTAGTATCTTTAAAAACTGACATTGATTGAGTTCCAGCTACAATAGCTTTTACGTTAGCAATATTAGCATCTTGTCCTGTAATTACTGGCATAGGTTTATCTGCTCCACCATATCCTGCTTCTTTAAGAGCTGATTGTACTCCTATTGACACTGAGTCATTTGAACAAAGAACTGCGTCAATAACATCTGAAGTATAATTTGCAGTAATTATATTATCCATTCTAGCTTGAGCTGTTTGTTCATCCCAGTTAGTAATAGCTGCTTGTTCTTTTGTCGTTTGACCTGATTTAACAACTAATTGACCATTTTCTATATATGGTTCTAAAACTTTCATAGCACCACCAAAGAAATAGTTAACATTATTATCATCTAAAGGACCTGTAAATAATTCAATATTAAATGGACCTTTACCTTCAGCTAAATCTAAAGCTGTTTCAATATATTTACCTTGAATATTTCCAACATTTTCATTATCAAAAGTAGCATAGTAATCAACTGCATCAGTATTTACTATTAATCTGTCATAAGCTATAACGCTAATTCCTTCTTCTTTAGCACTTTCAAGAACTGTACTTAAAGCACTACCATCTATTGATCCTACAACTAAAACTTTAGCACCTTTAGTTATCATATTTTCTATTTGTGAAATTTGTGTATCAATTTTATTTTCAGCAAATTGCAATTCAACTTTATAGCCTAATTTTTCTAAAGCCTTTTGCATATTAGCTCCATCTTGGTTCCATCTTTGAAGTGATTTTGTAGGCATTGAAACACCTATCAAATCTCCACTACCACTAGCCTTACCAGGATTAGAAGCATTGTCCTTATCCTTTCCACCACATGCTGTTACTGTTAACAACATCATAATACTAATCATAATTAAACTTAATATTTTCTTACCTTTGTTTTTCATTTCTTTCCTCCTATTTTTATGTACTCTTTCTTTCAATGAGCTTAACTGGTTCTAAATATTGTTTCTGTTCTACTTTCCTTTCTTCAATAATATCTATTAATAAATCTATACATTTTGAAGAAATTTTATCCACTGGTTGTTCAATAGTCGTTAGCTTTGGATAAATTAAATCTCCTATGTAAGAATTATCAAACCCAATAATCTTTATATCCTCTGGAATATTAATACCTTTTTCCTGTAAATATCCTGTAATTAAAACAGCTGCTATATCGTTAAAGGCGAATATACCATCATATTTTGATATATCGTAATCCTTTATCATTCTTTCTATACTATATTCTAAGTTAAAGTCACTATCAAATTGAATAATATCAACATTTACATTCTTTCTATTCGCTTCTTCAATGAATCCTCTACATCTTTCCTCTGTTGCATCAAAATTAGATGGACCTTTAATATGAAGTATTTTATTACATCCCTTTTCCATTAGATGATTAAATGCCATAACTCCACCACCATAGTTATCTGAAGAAACGGTAATTACATTTTCGTCTACCTCTGTCTCAAAGGATACAATAGGAATTTTCATATTATCTATTTCACTTCTAAGTTGCGTTCTTGTTGCTATAATGCCTCGAACCCTATATCCTTTTAAAAGTCTAAAAGCTTGTTTTTCCTTCTCCTTATTATCATCAGTTGTGAAAAGGATTACACCATAACCTTTCTCCTGTGCTTTTCTTTCCAAATGCATTGTCATTTCAGAAAAAAATGGATTCGATAGACTTGAAACGACTATCCCTATTAAATTTGATTTATTCTTAAAAACTGCTCTGGCATGTTCATTAGGAACATAATCCAACTTTTTTATGGCAATTTCTATTTTATTTGCTGATTCTTTACTAACATAGCCACTTTTATTAATATATCTTGAAATAGTTCCTATACTTAGACCAGTAGCCTTAGCAATATCCCTTATTGATGACATAGCCCACCTCTAATATTTGTGTAACATGTTACGCAATCCTTAAAAAAATATAATTCCAATTACTCAACTCATTTGAGAATTCGTTTTCCAATATATGTGTAACTTGTTACACTCCTATTAACTATAATTATATATAATAAAATTAAGATGTCAATACTTTTTTATAAAATTAAAAAATCTTTGTTATAATATAATTAATAAGTATAAGAAGGAGAAGTTATGAAAACAAGTATAGATAAAATAAATTCAAAAGTATTAAATGAAGAGATCTCATTAATAACAATTAAAAATAATAATATTATATTGGAATTATCCAATTATGGCGCTATGATTACAAAATTATTAATTGATGATATTGATGTAATAGTTGGTTGTAATACAGTTGATGAATATATAAAACAACCAAATTTTTTTGGTGCTACAATTGGAAGATATGCAAATAGAATTGGTAATGGAAAGTTTAAAATAGATGGTATGGAATATAATGTATCTATAAACGAATCACCTAATCAATTACACGGAGGTTTTAAAGGATTTGATAAGAGGATTTGGAAATATGAAATAATGGACAACTCCGTAATATTTTCATATTTAAGCAAGGACATGGAAGAGGGATTTCCTGGAAATTTAAATGTGAAAGTCAAATACACATTAACTGAAAAAAATGAAGTATTAATAGAATATTTTGCAAATTCTGACAAGGATACGGTTGTAAGCTTAACTAACCATAGCTACTTTAATATAAATGGAGAAAATGGAAAGAATATTAAAAACCAATTATTGCAAATTAATGCTGACTATATTTCAGAAGTAGACGAAGGAAAAATTCCAACGGGAAAACTAATAGATATAAAAGATAGTAATTTCGACTTTAGAGAGGAAAGAAGTATTGATGATGCTTTGGAAAACTCTAAAATCATCTTAAATAGGGACTATGATCATAATTATATACTCTCCAATGATGATGATAAAAAAGTTAAAGCTAGCATATACTCCCCTATTACAAATATAAAAATGGAACTTTATACAAGCTACCCTTGTTTACAAATATATACAGGCTCAGGATTTGACAATTTCAAAGGTAAGTCAAAAGATTATAATAATTACGACTCTATTTGCTTAGAAGCACAGTATTCACCAAATGCTATGAATTTGGAAAATATGAAACAACCTATTCTAAGAAAAGATGAAGATTTCTATGAATTTATAAAATTTAAATTTATAATATAGTACAGAAATCATAATGCAATTATTAAAATTTTAGTAATTTTTTAATAATTTTTTAATTAATTTATTATACTATTAAAATGAATAATAAATATAAAAGGAGTGTATTATGAAAAAGGAATTAAGGTATTTATTGTAACTGCGATATTAGTGATAATTGCATTTGTTTTTTTATACTTAAAGCTAGGAAGAACTTGGATCGCAAATTCTCATGATGTTAATATAGTTTATAATAAGATAGAAAACACTATCGAATTAACTTTTAAAACGAATAATGATGATTATATTCTTTCTCCAAGCCCTATTTTTGAAGAGGGAAAACAAAATATAGAAGGAGACAGAGTAGTTGTATATATGATGAAAAATAATTTCCTCACTTCTCTAGCTAGGAAAGAACCTGTATTAAAGTACAATTTTAAAGATGAAAACAATTTGTTACTTTCAAATGGCGAAGTTAGAAAGTTGTCTGAAGATGATTCATTAATTATTAAATATAAAGATAAGGAAGAATTTATAAAATTCAAAGACCTCTATAAACACTATTAAAAGCTTAGTATTTTTATACGAAAAAGATTTATATACATTCTATTATTTACAATTGACTGAATAAAAGATTTGTTTGTTACAAAACAGATCTTTTATTTTTTTATTTATATCGTTATAGTTTTTTGCTATAATTGTAATATGTTAATCAAATTATATTATAGGAGGTTTTTATGACTTTACAACAATTAAAATATATTATTAAAGTTGCAGAGAAGGGTTCTATTAATGAAGCTGCTAAGGAGCTTTTCATTTCTCAACCTAGTTTATCCAACGCCATTAAAGAACTTGAAAAAGAGTTACAGTTTGCAATTTTTATTAGAAATAATAGAGGTGTTGTCCTTTCCAATAAGGGGTTAGAATTTTTAGGATATGCTCAACAGGTTATCACTCAAGCTGATTTACTTGAAGCTAAATATATTCAAGGCTCTGTTAAGAAGCAAAGATTTTGTGCATCTTCTCAACACTATCTTTTTGTAGCAAATGCTTTTGTTGAACTCGTTAAAGGATACGAAGATGAGGAGTATAATTTTACTTTAAACGAAACCACGACTTATGAAGTTATTGAAAATGTTAAAACCATGTTTAGTGAAATTGGTATTATATACCTTTCTAACTATAATGAAGCTGTAATCAAAAAAATGCTTAAGGAGAACAATCTGATCTTTAAGGAATTATTTACTGCTAAGCCTCATGTTTTCCTCTCTAAAAAACATCCTTTAGCACATAAAAAAAGTATTGATATAGAAGAACTAGATGATTATCCTAGAATTTCCTTTAACCAAGGAATGTATAACTCCTTCTATTTTTCAGAGGAGGCCTTTAGCTACCTTCCTGTTAAAAAAAGTATTCATGTAAGTGATAGAGCTGCTGTCGTTAACTTTATGATCGGTCTTGATGGATACACTTACTCCTCTGGAATTTTTCCTGAGTATTTACATGGTGGAGATATTATTTCAGTTCCAATTAATGCAGATGAAAAGATACAAATTGGAACCATTGTCCATAAAGATGTTGTTCTATCTGATATTGGAGAAAAATTCTACGAAATCTTATTAAATTATACAAAAGATTTTAGCTAATTATTCTATATAGTTAAATTCTATATCGAGCTATATATTATAGATTTAAGTTAATAACAGTATTTTATGATACAATGGATAAAATTAACTATTATGGAGGATTTATTATGAGAGATGAAACAAAATGTTTGCATTCAGGATATACCCCTGGCAATGCTGAACCTAGGGTTATTCCAATTGTTCAAAGTACAACTTATGTATATGATTCTACAGAGGAAGTTGCTTCTGTTTTTGATGAACCAACTAAATCTTTAATATATTCTAGATTTGCTAATCCTACTGTTATGGCTGTTGAAGCTAAAATTGCCGAACTTGAAGGTGGAGTTGGTGCTATGTGTACAACTTCTGGACAAGCTGCTACCCTTCTTGCCATTTTAAATATATGTCAAGCAGGTGATAGTTTTATTAGTACTTCTGAAATTTATGGAGGAACTGTAAACCTATTTTCATACACTTTGCCTAAGCTTGGAATTGAATGTATATACGTTGACAAAGATGCATCTGTAGAGGAAATAAACTCTGCTTTTAAGGAAAATACAAAGGCTTTCTTTGGTGAAACAATAGCAAATCCTGCATTATCCGTTTTAGATTTTGAAAAATTTTCTAAAATAGCCCATGACAATGGCGTTCCTTTAATAGTTGATAATACATTTGCTACTCCAATTCTTTGTAAACCCTTTGAACATGGTGCCGATATTGTAATTCATTCAACTACTAAGTATATGGATGGCCATGCTGTTCAAGTCGGTGGTGTAATTGTAGATAGTGGTAATTTCGACTGGACTAATGGAAAATTTCCAGAGCTTGTTGAACCAGATGAATCATATCACGGCATTTCTTACGTGGAAACATATGGTAAGGCTGCTTATATTATAAAGGCAAGAATGCAATTAATGAGAGATTTTGGTTGCTATCCTGCTGCACATTCAGCTTTTTTACTAAATTTAGGTTTGGAAACTCTAGCTGTTAGAATGAAACAATACTGTGAAAATGCATTAAAAGTAGCAAAATATTTTGAAAAGTCGGATAAAATTGAATCTGTTACATATCCTGGACTTAAAAATGATTCCTCTTATGAATTAGCTCAAAAATATTTAAGGGGATCTAGTGGAGTTATTTCACTAATTATTAAAGGTGGAAGGGATAATGCCATTAAATTCATGGATTCACTAGAACTTGCTTCAAATGAAGTTCACGTAGCCGATATTCGTACTTGTGTTTTACACCCTGCAAGTGAAACCCATCGCCAATTAACAGATGAACAATTGGAAGCTGCTGGTATAAATGCTGGAATGGTTCGTTTTTCCGTAGGACTTGAAAATGTTGACGATATAATAGAAGATATTGAAAAGGCTCTAAATAATATTTAAATTTATGGTAAAAGGAGGATTAATGCCCTCCTTTTTGTTTTGCAATTTATAAAATTTATCTTTATAATTCTATATTTTCATTTATTTATTAATCCAATGTAAATACTTTTTTACCATGAAGGATTAATTCTTATGATACATCTAAATACTCTAATTCTAATTTTACAAATAAATTTGTTCTAATCTTATTTCTAATTTTATTAAAATACCAACGATATGCAAATCTTATATAAGCTTAATCGTTATAGTTTTTTATTATATCTATTCATATATTTATTGTCCTACGACATAACAGATAACCAATGCTATAATAAATTAAATTGAAAGGGTGAGATATATGAAAGACGAAACAAAATGTTTACATTCGGGATATACTCCTGGTAATGGAGAACCTAGAGTCATTCCCATAGTTCAAAGTACAACTTATGTATATGATTCAACTGAGGAAGTAGCTTCCGTTTTTGATAAACCAACTAAATCCTTAATATACTCTAGATTTGCTAATCCTACTGTAATGGCTGTTGAAGCTAAAATAGCTGAACTAGAAGGAGGTGTTGGTGCAATGTGTACAACTTCTGGACAAGCTGCAATTCTATTTTCAATTCTTAATATTTGTAAAGCAGGCGACAGTTTTGTAGCTGTTAAGGAATTATATGGCGGAGCTATAAACCTTTTTTCCTATACTTTACCTAAGCTTGGAATTGAATGTATTTACATTGATCAAAATAGTACAGATGAAGAAATACACAAAGCTTTCAAAGAGAATACTAAAGCCTTCTTTGGTGAAACAATAGCAAATCCTGCTTTATTCGTTTTTGATATTGAAAGATTTGCAAAAATTGCTCATGAACATGGAGTTCCTTTAATAGTTGATAATACATTTGCTACACCAATACTTTGTAAACCAATAGAATATGGTGCAGATATAGTAATTCATTCAACTAGTAAATATATGGACGGTCATGCTATACAAATTGGTGGTGTAATCGTAGATAGTGGTAAATTTAACTGGGCTAATGGAAAATTCCCAGATTTTACCCAACCAGATGAATCTTATCATGGTATTTCCTATGTGGAAACATATGGTAAGGCTGCTTATATTATAAAGGCAAGAATGCAACTAATGAGAGATTTTGGCGCTTATCCTGCTGCACATTCGGCTTTTCTTCTTAATTTAGGTTTAGAAACTCTATCTGTTAGAATGAAACAGTACTGCGAAAACGCATTGAAAGTAGCAAAGTATTTAGAAAATTCAAATAAAATAGAATCTATAAACTATCCTGGTCTTAAAAATGATAAATCATATAAATTATCTAAAAAATATTTGAAAGGTTCTAGTGGAATTATTTCCGTTGTTGTGAAAGGTGGAAGGGAAAATGCTATAAAATTCATGGACTCTTTAGAGCTTGCTTCCAACGAAGTTCATGTTGCAGATATTCGTACTTGTGTTTTACACCCTGCTAGTGAATCCCACCGTCAATTAACAGATGAGCAACTACTAGAAGCTGGAATAAGTCCTGGAACTGTAAGAATTTCCGTTGGACTTGAAAATGTAGATGACATTATAGAAGATATAAAAAATGCATTAAATAAAATATAAAAACAAAGTATTGGAAGTACACAAACAAAAAACCTAGATAGAAATTATCTAGGTTTATATATTGGAAATAAAATAATCAAATATCTTATAAAACTCCTTATTATGTTGAGGAAATTCAGGATGAAACTGTATACCCATAATAAACTGTTCCTTTGTATATTCTATTGATTCTATTAAATTATCATAAGAATAGGATGTTGCTTTAAAATCCTTTGCCAATTTTCTAATAGCTTGATGATGAAAAGAATTTACTAAAAGTTCTTTTCCAAATATATTATACATTCTACTATTTTCTTCTATATTTATTTTATGGTAGTATACTATTCCCTTCTTCTCTCTATCACTATGATTGTCCACTTTTTCAATTTGAGAATAAATATCCTGATACAGATCTCCACCAAAATATATATTTACTAATTGCATTCCCCTACAAACTGCAAGTATAGGCATATTTCTAGAAACGGCTTTATCAAGTAGCTTAATTTCGCTTTCATCTCTAATTGGTCTTACAGACTCTAAATATCTACTATTTCCTTCCTTATAAGTATATGGGGCTATATCCGAACCACCAACAAGCAATAATCCATCTATCATATCTAAATATTCATCTAATATTTGCTCTTCTACTACTTGAGGCAATATAATTGGAACTCCTCCAGCCTTTAAAACCATCTCTGAAAATTGATTATTTATTTCATGGTGTAATAACCCATTTCTATTTTCTGTCCAACAAGGTATTCCTATATACTTAGTCATTTTGAATACCTACACTTTCTAAAACTTTAGTAAATAATTTTTTTCCAAAATCATCTTCTTCGTTTAATATTTCAAACTGGATTCCCATTAATTTTTCGCCTTCAATTACTTCAATGCAGTTATCCTTTGACTTTGCTGATATTTTAAGACCTTTTCCAACTTTGTTTATACATTGGTCATGATTAGAACTTACAATGTCATCTTTTAGATTCATATATTCATATAGTTTAGAGTATTCGTCAATGTTGATATAATGATAAAGATTTTTACTATCTCTTTTATTTATATGGTAAAGACTATTGGGTACTTCCTTTTCAATATTTTGAATTAGATTTCCACCGTGAAATACATTTATAATATGGCTTCCTCTGCCAATGCCTAAGACGAATTTCCCCTTTGACTTAGCAATTTCTAAATATAATAGTTCCGACTTATCAAGGATAAAATCATATTTTTGTTCTACTATCCTTGGATCCTCTCCGTATAGAAACGGTGAAATATTCTCACCATTTGGTATTATAACCATATCCATTTTTTCTATTAATCCATTAATTACTTCTAAATTTTCCGTTATTGGTAAAATAATTGGTAAATGATTCTTCTCTCTAATTATACTTACTATAGAATCATCTGCTGAAATAAGATTTGCAAAACCACCCTTTATTAAATTACCAATAATTCCTACTTTTATTCTTCTCATTATATCTCCATTAAATTAAGCCCTATTTCATCACTAAACACTCTACCTATATAATCATCAATTTTCTCTATAATGATCTCTCCTGTTGCAGATATTATAGCTTTATTTAAATGACCACCTTTTGCATTACCCTCTTCATCAGCAAAGGTTAAATGAGGATGAATATAGACTTCTCCATCTTTATTTGTAATATTTCCCATTAATGATAAAATTTCCAAGTTACCTTTAAATTCATTGGAATAATACTTTTTCTTTTCTACATCAAAATATCCTACTTCAGCATAGTTCACTGCACCAATTCCCGTAATAACTCCCAGTTTAACATTATATTCCTTGCATATGTCAACAATGGTGCTAACTACTTCCTCACCTTTTTCAAGTCTTATAATCAAATGAGTTTTACTGTCTCTTACCTTCATAGCGACCTCCTTAACAATATATATCTTACTTACCCATTACTCCTAATTTAAAATGTGAAATAAAACCTCTTTTGTTTAAATCCAATGTATTAACCAATGATTTATTTCTTCCTAAAATATAGAATAACGGAATTCCTATTAAGGATACAATAATAAGTTCTGATAACATAATATATGCAGTAGTTATAATAAATGTTCCCCTTGTAGCATTTATTATAAATAGTTGTAATCCAATTAATATGCTACAAATTGCTGGCATTGTACTGGCTAAAAAGATATTTTTTACCCTGCTCATAATAAAAGTTGCTAAGAAAGATGCAAAAGTTCCAACTACAATGTCTAAAGCAGCAAAAGGACTAAATATATTTGCTATAAAACAACCAACTGTAAGTCCCCAAATATAGTCTCCATTAAAAAATGCTAACAATGTTAGAACCTCTGATATCCTAAACTGTAAGGGTCCGTAAGACAGTCCCGATAAAGGAGGTATAACCGTAAGTATTGCATACAATGCAGCCAATATACCCTGTCTCATTAAAAATTTCGTATTAAATCTCTTATTCATAAAACACTCTCCTAAATAGAATTATGTTTATGACATCCATTATAGAATCTACTAGATTCTTCTTAATAAAAACAAAAATAGGAATACCCTCGCCAAAAGACGATATAGGAATTCCCATAACATCTTGATTTTTAAAGTGGGTGCCAAGAAACACTTTGCGAAGATAATATATCATAATTTCCTTATATAATCAACAAATCTATGATATAATTTATATAATTTTTACACAGAAAGAGGTGTTTCTTTTGGGGTTTATTAGGGCTATGACAATTGATGATTATGAAGAATCCGTTCATCTTTGGAAAAACACTCCTGGAATGGGTCTTAGGGGTATAGACGATACATATGAGGGAATAAAATTTTTCTTAGAATATAATCCAGAACTTTCCATTGTCTATGAAGAAGATGGAAAAGTCGAAGGTACAATACTATGTGGTTTTGATGGCAAAAGAGCCTATCTTTACCATGTAGCAATTTCTGAAAAAATTAAGGGACAAGCAATAGGAAGGCAGATGATACTTCATTTAGAGGATGTGCTTAGAGCAAATAATATTAACGGAATTGCGTTGGTGGCTTTCTGTGAAAACATTGTAGGAAACAGGTTTTGGGATAATTTAGGATATCATCCTAGAAAGGATTTATATTACAGGGATAAAAATATAAACCCTAATAACCTATACACTAAAAAGGGATAAAAAAAGATGCGAATGCATCTTTTTTTTATTTTCTACCAATAGACTATTTAATTCTTTTTCCTCTCTTTTACTCAATTGCTTAGCGTAAAAATAAAATGCTATTGTATGAATGATCAATGTTAAAATAAACACTCCTAAAAACCATTTAGATATAAAATTAAACATCCCATTTGAAATTAACCATATAGATGAAAACCCACCTAATATATTAAGAACCGAAGCTATTAAAATATTGAATATAGGCTTTAATGTTAAGTAATTCCAAAGCGCATTGTACATTACTCCAAATAGAGATGCCGATATAAGTGAAACACCTATTATATTCCAAACATATCCAATTGATATACTCTCTAAACCAAGTCTTCGTGAAAATATAGTAAGTAAAAAACTTACCCATATAGTTGTTCCTGTAAATACTTGAAAAAACGAATTTCTTAATTGTTTTATCATAATAATCTCTCCTTGAATTTTTTAATATAATATCTACTTACTAGATAATTTATATCGTTTACTAAAATTACTTCTAATCTTGAATTCTCTAAAGCTTTAAACTGCTTTATATGTTCTAAATTAATAATTGTTCCATTGTTAATTTTTATAAAGTCCTTATTCATATTTTTTTCTTCAAAATTTTTAAGCCGCATATTTAATAAATACATCTTATTATCATATGTTACAATATTACATCTCCTTTCCTCTGACTGTATGGAAACTATATCACTTAATTTCAGCAATATATTATTCTCTGTTCTTGCATCTATAACATTTATATTTTCACTACTCTTCAGTAATATTCTCTTTATACTGTTCCATTAATGTTTTTTACTATGATTTGTAAAAATAATATATTCATTGGAATTTAATTTATCATCAATTCCAAATTTTATCTTCATATACTCACCTCATATTTCCCTGTTCATTTGATATTCTAATAATAAATCATTGTTTTAAACTTTACAATCAAACTGCGTTTTGTTACATTTTAAATTTATTTTGTTACAAATAAATATAAAAAAAGAGCATATTTTTTAATATGCTCTCCCCTATTAAATTAAAGAATTTAATGCAGCTTTGGTTCCATGTATTAAAGTTGTATCATATACGGGAATTTTTAAGTCATTTTGTTTTATTAATAGTCCAATCTCTGTACATCCTAAAATTACACCATCAATATTTTCAAAGGAATTTATTATACGTAAATATTCTTTTTTAGATTCTTCTAAAACTTTACCTAAACATAATTCATCATATATGATATTATTTACTATTTCTATATCATCTTCCTTAGGAATTACAACGTTTATTCCTTCTTCCTCTATTTTTTTCTTATAAAAATCCTGCACCATAGTGTACTTCGTTCCAAGTAGTAGAATCTTTTTTACATTATCCTCTTTTAGTTTTACAGCTGTTGCCTTTGCAATATGGAGAATTGGAATGGATATATATTCTTCTACAATATTTACAACCTTATGCATTGTATTTGTACATATTACAATAAAGTCAGCTCCAGCATTTGTACTGACCCCAAAAAGTTGGACAAATAATTAAGCTGTTAATAAGGACGAAGT